>DKPO01000001.1:16672-36386 GCA_002471225.1 Porphyromonadaceae bacterium UBA7332 | reverse complement strand
CCTTCTTTATTTCACGTATTCCTTCCGGATTATGCCTCCAATTATAATAGCTGTTTCTGGATACTTGCAAAACCTTACACATCTGCTCAACGGGCCATTCCCCTTCGTGTTGTTTTATGAACTTATACATTAACCGTCGCTCTTGGAGATGATATGTAATGCTTTTTTTAATATTTCATTTTCCATTTCAGCTTTGCGCAGCTTTTCTTTCAACTCGATTACTTCTTTCTCTTCCAGACTTAGCTTTGGTTTTCCATTACCTGGAAAGCTACCTTCTCCATGCTTAGCATACTCTCTTCTCCATCGATAGATAAGAACCGTTTCTATTCCTAACTCCCGAGCAAGTTCACTAATATTTTCCCGTTCAAAGCTCAGCTTTACTGCATTCTCTTTAAAGCTTGAGTCATATTGCTTTCTTTTTCCTATATTACTAAATTAGTTATTTTTTTATCTTAACTCAATGTCCGGCTAAAGTTAGCAACTCCAACCATTCACCACAAGATTTTCTACACGGAGAAAAACGTAGAAACTTCATCCGAGATCATTTTGCAGAAGGTGAATATAAGGGCAAAGCAGAGACTGAACCATCAGATTAGTTTTCTGATTGATTCAGATCACATCTACATACTTTTGAGATAGAGCAAGATTTGTTATTTGTACCCAGTCCTATGTGTGTTATCTAACTTATTGTGGATAATGGTTGCCACTATTAAGACTTCGGTCATTTCAGATAGTTGGGTCTCTTCTAATATCTTTGGATTATGAGCTTTAGGATTCCTATACATTGAAAAGAAACCTTTGCAAAAATTACCGAAACCTTTATGTTCGCTTTCATCGCTTTCTGTCTTTAATAAATTAAAAGCCAACATGGGCTTCTTCTCTTTACCTAAGGCAAAACAATCATCTATTAAATCTGCACCATCAGAATTATAGCCGCTCATTTGTCGAAGTCTTTCTGCTACGCTTTTTGTTATTTCTAATATGGCATGAAAATAGTTATCTTTCAACCATTCTTCTTCGCAGAAAGGGATTATATCAGGATGGATAAAAATTCCATGAACTTTTTGCTTAATTTTTAGAGAACGTTCTTTTGCCTCTTGTATCGTTTTTGCTTTATCTACCTGACGAGGTTTTCCACTCACAGTTATTTCAATCCCTTCGTATAATAACTTTTCATTAATCCGACCTCGATCTTTTTCAAACGCAACTTCATCATCATATCGCTTAGGGTTAATTATCAGTAAGAGGAAAGCCAATACATTATTTCCGCATCCATCTTGTTTTTGCCTTTCTTTAAGAGCATAGAATACTCTATCCGTTTTATTTGAACCACCAGCCTGTGAGATACCCGCACTTGCAAGTTGGTCTGTTATTTTCCCATGTGTCAGTATATCCGCGATAATATCAGATATATTGCGTAATGCTGTATCATCAAAAGATTGTGTCATTGTTTTATCTTACTTATAAAAGTGGAACTACTAATTTTGCAAAGATAGCGAAAAATCAGATGTTTATAAGAATGACAGACACTAAAAAAGGCGGATTGCTCCGCCTTAAAATTGTTTTCGGTTCGGTTATGAGCACCGGAATACGTAGCCGTCTTCGAACCAGTAGTCACCCATAAATAAATCGCGGGCGAACTTTGCGTAGTCAAAGTATGTTTTCGCAAATTTAGGCAAGTCGTAGCACTCATCGACGATTTCATAAGCATAATCTTCTTCATCGTTATACGCTCCCTGAAAGTCATCCTCGAAAGAGCGAATCAGGTCGGTTATATCTTTGTTTAATCCGTATAGATAATTATCCACTATTTTATTTGTTTAAACGATTAATTATTGGAGCGTAAACCCGGGCCAATAGTCTTAATAAAGTATTTATATCAACAAACTCACACCCTACATACCTTCAGGCACCCTCTTTTTTATATACCATTCCTTGTTTACTTATATATTTATACATATATTTAATCAATAATACAATCACGAATGTGCTGCTGAAACTGTATTTATCAGAAAACAAGCACAATAAATAAAAGTACTATGGCAAGAGAATCAAAAATCAATACAAGAGAAGAGCTAGATCATGTATACTCCATACAAGGAACAAAAATTTCACCAATACGCTTCACCAGGAGAGACACCATAAGAAGCCTTTATCGGATCATAGGCATACCTGCCAGCCATATCGTATCAATAGCCATTACAGATAACGAAAAAATCAGTAATGTATACTTTTACCGGCTGACCAAAGCTCCAGTCTGTTTCACAACACATATCGGAGTAAAAGACGTAACCTACGAAGAACTCCGGGCTGTATGCAGCAAATTGAATGTTGAATGGCCCGAAACATACAGAAAGAAGCAACTAAATAAAATACTTTATGATGGAATCAAATACATAAACATAGATGTCCCTAATCTCAGAGTCCTGATTCCCGATATCAAAGAATTCCTGGACGGCTACTACTCCAGGTCATTAAATATGGTCTTCTTCTTTAATATTGACGGATTTCTCGAAGATATTGATGAAGGCTCATGCATGTCTGCCTTTGCGTTCGATGCTATCAGCAATGATGTAATGTACGAAATGGCCATTACATCCGAAGGAATCAAATTTGAACCGATCATAAAACCCTCTTGCAAAAAAATGCTCCTCGTGACACTCGTCCATCGCAATACCTATTTGTCGCTGCCGGATGAATACACTCGGCAGCAATGCCCCGAGATACAGATCGAAGGACTGGCAGATTCATCTGGCAACAGAGTCAGTATACATCCTGACACCTGTCTTACCTACAATGGCCTGATCACCGGAGACGATATCGGCCTTGTTTACAACCTTCAGAGTAAGATCTCAAGGCTCAAATCCTGATAAATCAGAGCAAGCAAAAATATACCTCCATATATTAGGTGAATAAATTCACTATTCTGATATATGAAAGGCAAATATAAATGCATCGATAATAAAACACATGCGTTTCGTATGGTCAGCTGGTCTCTTCAACGGACGAGAGCTTGATGATCTGCACAATTTATCGATACGAACAAAACAATAAATCGCTTTGCCTTTTGTATAGACTATCAAGAATACCAATCTTTCCATTTACTAAAGCTATTATTGAGAACTTACGTTGCAAGACATGCATTTGCGACTACTGTATGTATACAGATTATTCAGTTGATAAACTGCGTATTATTATGTTTGATTCAGAAAAGGGTAATGGTTTAGCAACGTGCTATCTTCTCTAATATTCTTAAGATTGCATCATTTTAATAACCTGTTACAAAGAAAATGCTTAATCTGATAAAACAAAAATAGTTTATCGGATTAAGCATTTACAACCTATAATATTTTATCGCCCGGGATTCTCTCAAGATAATTTGGCGCATTAACTCCTTTTCGGATTAAAATCCATTGGCAGATAGAAATCCTTTGCATATTCCTCATCAATATCACTAGATCCGCCGATGATCATCATTGGCTTATTTGGCATTACCTTATCAGCCAGATCCTCATTGAGGAATTGACTCAATAAGTCAAGTTCATCATGAAATGTACTATGATTAGTATTAATAATCTTTCGCATGTCAAGATAGGATAAAAATTCGTCTTCTGATTCAATAAAGTCAGCAACAACCATCAAGTCAAACAATGACACAACCCATGTATCACGGAAGTATTCCTCCATCATACTGGCAGCCACAAGTTTATCTATCTGTCCCAACAATGAAGAATAATGCTGAAAGGTTACAGCTATCTTGTATATTGGCTTCGTCTTGTCAATTAAAACTACCCCTTGTTGTGTGCCAAATGCTGGTTCTGTTGAACCATTGATAAAATCAACTGACCTACAGCATTGTTTACATGCCTCAGCAACAGATGCCTTGAACTTATACTTGGCTCCATCCAGCCTAACTCTGTCCTTATAAGAAAGTTCATGGGCTTTTACTTCTATAATATAGACAGCCTTATCTGAAACACCAAGAATATCTAGTTCTGGATTCTTTGTTACCCCCTCCTCCACTATCTTATAATTTGCAGAAGGATAAAATGTGACATCTGGCAGAAATGACTTCATGACAGACTTTACTTTACTCTCAATATAAACGTCTCGGCTAATCTGATTCGTGTTCTGCTGGAAATTCTTCTGGTAATAGGCTTCATTGCGCATCATAAGCTTTTCTGCAATCAAGAACAGATTTCTATGAGGAATCATAGGAGTAAAGCAATAATATTTATCACCATCTTTAACGAACGGCTTCTCAAAAATACTATGACCATTCATAATACTGCCTTTGAATTCGCTTTCCGCAAGAAAAGCAGAATTATCACCAAATTTCATAGAAAGAGAATCTAGGATTCTTGTCTCCACCTCGCTTTGAGGATAGACCCAAAATATCATATCAGAACTCCCATAATCATCTGGTTGATGCATCAAGAATTGCATACCATCTTCCGTATGCGATACATCTAGGTTTGCTTCAAAGAATGCGCCAAACATACCTTTTGAGAAATCCCTATTCTCCAATGTGGCTTCATCACCAATAGGACCAAAAGTCTTTTCTTCCCATTTCATCCACCGATCATACATTTTTGTTGTACCATAGATAGTCTCTTGACTAGCGATCTTACATATAAGCCTATTTTCCAAATCCACAAAGAAATCAAATAGCTGTTCAACACTATAGTCAAATTGTTGTTGGTAAAAGGTTGTATGTGGGAAGAACATTTCTTTAAATACTTCATACATATGATTTTGATAACCATCACCACGAACAACTATAGTATCCATATGAATCATCCAATCAATGGACAGCATAGGATCATCAACTAAAGGCATATCTTGATAGATATATGTCATGAGCAAAGCCCTCAATCTATTTCTCAAATCTTTAACGACTTCATCTGTGGGATTATCTCTACCATCGTTTGGCATTGAAAGACCAAAGTTCATTGCATATTCCGCTATCACTTCAGCATTTTCGTCTAGATGCATCTCTGCGCCATTCATCTGAGCCATAAAATGCTTTTCAGGATTGGGAAGATTATCTAATAAATATAATCCAATGCTTCCAAGCAACTGCACAGAATCATATCTTCTGAAATAGCCCTCAATCGTCTCAATGTGCTCTCTTAAAGTTGCATTGACAGTATTTTTATCCTTAAAGATCTCAAGCAAACGCTTACCCATAGTACGCATTTGCGTTTCAAATTGATTAGAACCATTGATGGATTGCTTAGCCATTACCTTTTGCTTCTTGGTCTTAGGCTGCTGTCTTTTCTTCTTGGTATGTTTTTTCTTTTTAGTCATAACCATTTGCTATAAAACATTAATACTTACCCAAACCACTTACAATCTCAGATTTGAAATTAGAATTCATGAAAATATGATGACCACCTACTTTGTATATTATGTCAATAAGACTAAAATCTTTCTTACTACTGAAAACATGTCGTTTGGCATAGAAGTATCTTAACATGTTCTGGCGCCTGATTTCTTTGTCATCTGCAATTGAGAATGTACAGTCATATTCTTCCTTTTCCTTAAAATATACCTTATCAAAAACTACCAGCATTAAGCTTGGTGATAAAGGATATGTCAACTCTCCTCCATATTGTGCAAGACCCATATACATAGGGCGTGCATTCTTTACATGAGGTTCAACAACAATTGGGAAATCGCTTGTGTAGGAATCACTATTTTTGCTCACCAGGAACATCCATATGTTACTTGCTATTGCGTCAGCGAAATCCATAAGCGTCTCATTATTTAGATATGTCAATTGAGCATGAAGAACAGGTGCTTCACATTGCACATCTATTTTTAGATCATTAATGGATTCATCGCCTTTTTCTTTGGCTAAAATCCATTTTACCATGTCTATTCCAGCCTTCTCCATCCTGAGATAGTCATCAACTGTTGAATCTTTCAACTGAGGATGGCGAAAAAATTGAGTAACAAGATGTAATGCCAGCTCTCTTTTCTCCTTAAATTGTAAACGGTATTGTTCCCTCTGCGAAACCCATTCATCCTTTATGACATCTATGGATTGTAATAGTTGGGAGAACATCGGTTCCACTGAATTGGCAAAGTGACTATGCTCTAGTGATAATCTATTGAGATGGCTACCAGTTTCCTCGCTGTTCTTTTCGATATATGAGTCTGAAATAGAATACATGTCATCCTCACAACATACAGACATCATACTGGCAGGATATGCCTTTGATTGCTGTTTGTCGTATGCAAAGATACTCTTATCATTATCAGAGAATCTCTTTAGATAGCATCTGGGAATATAATGTTGCTTCATTAAAAGTTTTTTGTCATTGTAATAAAGAAAGCCCTATTTAGGCATCTGCTTATAGAACTTTGCCTTCACTTCTATCTCAATTCTAAGAGGTTAAAATAAAAATAGTTTGTTCAACTAATTAGATATATCTTTATTCAGTTCTACTTCGATATCATCATCTTATTTGTATTGTTACTATCTTCATATTAGGCTATAGTTGATTTAAAGTGACAAACTACAGCCAAATAAGATTTCTTCTTATCACTGGCAAAATTAGTAAATATTTGGAGAACAACCAGAAAAGATTAAAAAAACCTATTCTATCACACTAATTCAAAGCATATTCCCCCTTTTTTATCTATTAAACACTTATCTTATGGGAAAAGCAAATCAGGCAACGGTTTATTTAGGATTTTAGTTGTTATATTCAATCATCGTCTAATCCCTTTCTTCTTTTTCTTTTTACGTTTCTGTGACTGTAATTCCTCTGCCGATGCTGCATCGTAATTATTGCTATCCCCCAATGAGAAGATAGACGGTAAAGAATTACCTCTGTCGTTATTTTGCTGATTGTAAGACTGTTTATTATCTGCTTTGCTATCAAGATTGCAAGAAATCATGTTTTCTTTTTCACTGGATTGAAATATTTCTTTTTTATTTTCGCCAATAGAATACTGTTTTGGTTCTTTCAACTCCTACTCCTGCATTTTCAATTTATCATCTATGCTGCCGTTCTTCATCATGTTGGAATACTCAAAGGATTCAGATAATTGGCGGTTATAGCCAAACAGTTCATCAAATCCCTGCTCTGCCTATTGGAACAAATTCACACGGTTAAAACCTCCTGTTACCGTCCCTTTCTTGGTGTCCTTATGGTTGGTAAGCGGTGATAGTTTCTTTTTATTAGTTTGGTCTTTCCGGCTCACAATCAAATGACAGTCCTTATTCTGCTTCTTGTCGGAACGGCTATGGTCAAAATGAATCTTACCGTAACATTTTATATCTGTTTCGGATAGTCCTTTGTTGAAGTTATTAACATATTCAGGAATTAATACTTCTCGTATATACCGCTTCATAGCTTCGGCTTTCCCCCCGTTCGGTATTACCCATTATCATATGCTTTCCGATGGGCTGACCTGAATAGCAAAAAACTTTAACTACCCGATATTACAGCCTATATCCTTAATTACCTTTAATTTGCAGGTATTATCATCCGACAGGTTGAAGAAGCCGTCAGTATAGATTCTCATTTCCATACGTTCCAAGTCCTTGTGCTCCATGTATGAGGTTAGTTGTCAGCCACTCCCTGCTTTTTTATATAATCCGCCCGATGATGGGGCAATATCTATGTGCATGATTTTATAGATTTATCTGATTCATGATTCCGTTTTTAGGCTCTTTTCCGTATGCAATCCATCACACCACAAACGGAAAGCTCAGAATAAAGTGGTATCAGTTGAATTAACTGTTTGTAATCCCGTCGGTGTATCTGATAATGTGTCGAGAGTTGTTTCACATGCTGGTTGATTACATTGCCATATTTACCAAACTGTTCACTTACTTTTTGCTATACAGCTGTCTATTTCATAGCAACAATTGCTTTATATAAAGTATTTTAGATTATTCCTCCTTGTCTCCTAAAGGTTTCACTGTATTCAATACAGTCGCAAAATATCTTTCACATCTACATAAGGTTTAGTAGCTAAATAAAGCAGCAGAAGTAAGCATATTACTGGATCAAACGAGAGATCCTCTACCCTATTTTCCCTTGCGCGACTAAGCCTAAAATTAGGCTACACACAATCTATCATTCTTACGACTCTAATTAAGATATAATACACTGTAAACTAATAATATATACGGGGTATCTAAGTCGTGGATAAGTTGTATCTATTTGTTAACTGTAGGTCGCATTAAATTGCGACCTACTTCGCACTTTTGTGCGACCTACTTCGCAATTTTGCGCGACGTACATCGCACTATTTATTTATACTCAAAATATAATTAATCTGACCTGATATAATATTATATCCACCGTATCGTAAATTATTAGTAGTCATTGAAAATATGAGCATAACCGAACTGAATTGATTGTTACACCCGATCGACCTCTCAAACCAGATGAATATGGCTTCTTTTATCAGGAAGTTTCACGACAGGGAAGCGTTAACTCTCAGCCATAATTGGAGTCTGTTTCTCTTATCCGAACTAGCGTTTTATTTACAATGAAATTTATTGATGACGGAGTTGCAATTTGATCCTGTTCAATATGCTGGTTCCGGGGTAAAAAGTAAGCGGATGATTTATATGCATGCATATAAATCATCCGCTTCTATGTTTCCGAATTGTATAAACTATGTTGTTATTCGTTGATTATGGCTTGCGAGATTTTTTGACATAGCTCTGACATCTCCTCCTTCGATAGTTGTAATTTAGGCTTGTTAAACAACATATCGCTTTCTTTTTGGATAGGTATTAGATGAATATGAGCATGAGGGACCTCCAAACCAATCACTGCTAATCCGACTCTTTTACATGGAACAACTTGTTCTATTCCTTTCGCTATTTTCTTTGCGACAAGAGTCATTTCAGACAATGTAGTATCATCCACATCAAAAATATAATCTACTTCTTGCTTTGGGATCAATAATGTATGTCCCATTGCCATTGGTGCTATATCTAAGAATGCCAAGAATTTATCCGACTCATACACCTTGTAACACGGAATTTCTCCTGCTACAATTTTACTAAATATACTTGCCATGGTCTTTAAAAGTAAGATTTTATGTTCAGAAGATTAGATACCGATTTCAAGAACCTCAAAAGACATAAGTCCTGATGGTACTTTAATCTCTACTACATCTCCTTTTTTCTTACCCAAAAGTCCTTGACCGATAGGTGTACTTACAGCAATTTTACCTTCACGAAGATTAGCTTCTGTCTCAGACACAAGCGTGTACTCCATAACAGCATTGTTTTTCGTATTACGGATTTTCACTTTATTCAAAATCTGAATAATATCCGTACGTAAATTGCTTTCATCCAGAATACGTGTTTTAGACACGATATCTTTCAATTGTGCAATTTTCATTTCTAAAAGACCTTGAGCTTCTTTTGCAGCATCATATTCTGCATTTTCAGACAAGTCTCCTTTATCGCGAGCTTCTGCAATCTGAGCTGATATTTCAGGTCTTTTTACAGTTTCCAAAAAACTTAATTCTTCTAATAGCTTTTTGTAGCCTTCATCTGTCATATAATTAACAGCCATAATCAATCCTCCTATTTTTTAATTTAGATTTTCCTATTTGTATAAAAAAGAAAGAATCTCGACAAGTACTGCCGAGACCCTTTTGTATTATCATTGACAATGCAAATATAGTTTCTTTTTTGATATTCTCCAATATTTACATATACTTCTTGACTATACTACTTAAGTCTGAAACCTTCTGTACTCTTTCTACGATGTCCCCATCGCGGTTCAGTACAAAGATCGTTGGCAGCTGCTGTACATTGTACATAGCCAGGTATGGAGAATAAATACTTCTTTGATCGCGTACAGCAACCCATGGTATATTGTTTGCTGCAACTTTCCAGAAGTGTTCATCCGTGTCTACTGAAACCTGATAGATCTCCAAACCTTTATCCTGGTATTCTTTATAAAGATTACCTAAAGTCATATTAAACGCAGGCGATTCCTGTGTCTGGTATGCTGTAAAATTTAATATGACAACTTTTCCCTTTGTCGATGATAAAGGTATAATACGACCTTTATTGTTCGGCAATTCAATCTCAAAATTTGACTTAATACTATCTATTTGTATCTCCGTTGTCTTCGCGTTTTCATTTTGTGAGTTTGCAGAACGAACCACTGAAAGCGCTCCTTCGGCAAAGTTGTACAAATGCTTAGTACGCGGTGCTTCAGGGTTATAGAAATTCCAGGATGTAGCAACAGCTCCATAAACCTTGAAATCTTCCCTTGAATATGGATCAAAGATCAGATAGTTATAAACTTTCTGAAATAAAGCATAATATGCAGGCGCTTCTTTAAGATTTTCAAATATAATCTTACTTGCCAATGTTTTGTGTCCCTGCAGAAGCGTATCCATCTTTGCAGCAAACACCTGGTCTGACATATTCGTTTTTGTCTTTACATTGGTCAATGAATCAATACGCGTTTTCAGCTTAGCTGAAGATATATTCAACTCTTTAATTTTTTCGCTATTAACAGAGCCTTCTACCGTATAATCCATTGGTAATTTTGCATAATTGGCATTTATGCGAATCGTCTCTGTTGAGTCTACAGAAAAATTAATGATTTGATCACCTACTTTCAGGCGGTAAAATTCCGGTTTAAATTCTGGTTTCTTATCAGCAAATTTGAAAGATCCGTTTTTATCTAATTTGACAGAATCAATAAATGAGGTTTCGTTCATTCCCACTTTCTCAAGAATAATAGTCTTACCCTGAGCCCCCTCCATTTTACCTTCAACTTTAAATTTGTCACTATCAGAGCATGATGCAAGCATACAGATTGATAATGCCCCTATAACTATTTTCTTCATTTGTCGTATTGATTAACATTAACATGTATATGTGCAAAAATAGACCTTTTTTTAATTCAAGCAAACAAATACACGTGTTTCTATAAAAAAGTTTATAAGCCTAAAATTTATAATTTACACACATTTATATGTATCCGAGCCGATTGTGTATTTTTCTACCTAAATCAAACTTGGTTCACATTTGAAATAATCAAGGAGAAAATCAATATTGAATTTCAATATATTTTCATCCTCAGGATCAGACCAACGAATCCATCCTTGTTTTAACAGCTGTACAATGAATCTGCTTGAAAATACATTATCCGCAAGCATTTCTGTCAGATACGGATAAGGAAGGCTTTCACCTGCTCCTTTCACTTCTGTTTTACCAAAAATCAAATGAGTCGGATATATCTCTAATCCTTCTTCCGGATTCATAAAAATCAGAATATTTCCGGATTCATCATCTGTGCTGTCTGTAATTAATTTGTTGTCAAGCGAATTTTGTGTAAAGAATTCGTTGATTTTATCATGTGCTTTATCAATATCCGAAACGATAATAAACGGTTTACCGTTATACATTTTATCAAAAGCATCTGTCATTTTTTTCAAGTATTCTTTACGTTCTGTTGCTGAATCGAAAAGATGCTTTACTATTTCTTTTTGCTTTTCAGTTTCCTCTTCCAGATGTTCGGCCGGATAATTAATATCAGAAACACATCTGTAGTTATCGCCGTACTGCACTAACTCACACAACCAATAAGGTTTATCTGTAAAGTACTTCTCAGGCAAAGAGTCTTTTTCAACGCGAACCTGAACCTTGCTTTCAGGATGCTCAAGAATGACGAATTCTTCGGTTTCCTTAATGAATGCATAGAAGGTTGTAAGTTTATCTCTTCTGACAGACAATACCTGGTGATAGGCTCTATGATCTTGACCTATGATTTCGGCTAAAAATTCATTTGTATATAAGCTACAAAAAGACAGTGGCTGATTAAATAGCATCAGATTAGCGTATTCTTGTAAAAAGAAGAAATAAGTTGCCTCATCTAATTTTTCTTCTTCAGCTCTCATTCCGTCAGCATATTGTTTCAACTCATAATTTGCACCTGCAGCATTCAGATAACACTGTTTGTTCAGATAAACCATACGGGTAACAATATCGTTAAATGTCGGTTGATCTATACCTTCCATTCGCAAAAAGGAATTCAGATCTTCCGATTCCGGAGCATCTTCGTAAGCTTCTTCCAATATTTGAGTCAATTCTCCTAAAAGCTCTTTTTGTTCTCTTACCATTGTAGGTGATACAAAAACGTCTTTATTGTATTGTGAGGAGAAATGCCACAATAAGAATGCTACATCTGAATAGTTTACTTCATCGTTATAATATCGTACACTCTCATTTTCAAGCATTGGTAAACGATCACTGTATTTATTGATATAAACAGATCGCATAGTCCCGAAAAGCGGGCTTCCTGACACTACGTCCTGTAAGTATGCTGCAAAGGCACAACCGCTATCAACGGCGAATTGAGTCGGATACTTCTTTTTCAGAATAGTATCTGTCAGTTTATTAGCTAATTTGACATAATAAAGGACAGTTTCGTCTGCTTTTGTATGCCATGGATGCATTTCCATCCAGTCTTTATATGTTACGATTGCTTTTTTCATTTCAGTTATTTGATATCCTATTTCAGTACAATATTACTAAAATTAAAAGGAATGCTCAACTCTACCGAACAATATTTTCTTCCTTAATCCAAAAGATATCCTAAATATGTTATACCCTTTTTGCTTTTATGATTGTTGTATTAATCGATTATTCTAAATTTGCATCCTTAGAAAACAGAAATATATGAATAGATTTAAATACCTTATAATTTGCTTTTTCCTTTTTTCATCTTTAGCCGTTATTGCACAAAATAAACAAGAGTATCGTGGTGTATGGTTCTCAACTGTGTGGGGATTGGACTTTCCTTCTAAACCGGTGTCAAGGATCTTTACAATCGAGAACCAAAAGAAAGAACTTCTGGCAAAGCTGGATTCTTTGCAAAAAATGAATATCAATGTTTTATTTTTTCAGGTTCGCAATCGCGGAGATCTTGCTTATGATTCTTCTTTAGAACCCTGGCACTACGTCTTTGGTGGTAAAACGGGTATTTCTCCTAATTACGATTTAGTTCAGTTTGCCATTGACGAGACACATAAAAGAGGTATGGAATTTCATGCCTGGTTTGTATGTATGCCGTTAGGATCTGAAAAATTCAATCGGGACAAAAAGAATCTCTCTCTTGTTCAGAAAAGACGCGACCTATGCATTAAATATAAAAATGAATGGTACATGGATCCGGCTAATCCCGGCACTGCGGACTATCTGGCTGATTTAATCGGAGAAATGCTTCAGAAATACAAAGTCGATGGTGTGCACCTGGATTATATAAGATACCCGGATCGTACAAATGGTTATCCCGACGATAAAGCTTTTAAAGCTTCAAAAGCTAAAAATCTGGCGGAATGGAGACGCAGTAATATAAATCGGATTGTGTATAAAATTCACGAAACGGTTAAGAAAATCAACCCTGAGATAAAGCTTAGTGCTGCTGTTATAGGACGCTACAATAATGCTTCTCACAACAAACCGGGATGGCGAGGCTATGAAGATGTTTTTCAGGATGCGATGGCATGGTTCAATGCTGACAAAATAGACTTTATAACTCCCATGACCTATTATCAGGATCCTCTTTTTGGTTTAATCATTAATGACTGGGGAAAAAAACTAAAGCCTTCACAGTTGATGGCCGGAGTATATACCTCTATGCTAAGCCCTGATGAGAGAGATTGGAATATGGATATCATTTTTGACCAGATCATGATCGCAAGGCTTAACGGAGCTGGCGGTGTAGCTCATTTTCGTGCTAAACCATTAATTGATAACACCAAACAGATCCGGACCTGGTTATGCAAAGAGCATTACTCTGCAATTGCTGAGCCGTATCGCTCTACAATTGTTCATTCTGTATATGTGGCGACTCCTCCCCCTGCCGAAAGTCTTATTTTCACAGATGAAAGCCGGGAGTCCGCTCTAGCCCCATTGTTTGATAAATAGTCGTTTTGCTTTATTAGCATAGCTGTTGATTGCTTTTTGATAAGGATATACTTATTTTGCATGTAAATAAATTTATAACAATTACAAATGAAATATATAGGTGCTCATGTGAGTATAACCGGGGGTGTGGAGAATGCCCCGCTGAATGCGGCTTCTATCGGCGCAAATACTTTTGCTCTTTTTACTAAGAATCAACGCCAATGGGTAGCCAAACCTTTGACGGATGAAAATATAAATAAATTCAAGGCGAACTGTGATAAATATGGTTTTGACAGAAGTTTATTATTGCCTCATGATAGTTACCTGATTAACCTGGGCCATCCGGAAGAGGAAGCTTTAACAAAATCAAGAAATGCTTTCTTAGACGAGATGCAGCGTTGTGAGCAACTTGGATTGAAGCGATTAAACTTTCATCCGGGAAGCCACTTAAAACAGATTGATATTGAATCTTGTTTATTGCGAATTGCAGAATCAATTAATATCACGCTGGCTAAAACCAAAGAAGTTATTGCCGTTATTGAAAACACGGCAGGTCAGGGTAGCAATCTTGGTAATGATTTTGAACATCTTCGCTTTATTATTGATCATATTGACGATCAATCAAGAGTCGGTGTCTGTATCGATACCTGTCATACTTTTACAGCTGGTTATGATCTCAAAACTCAGGATGGATATGAAAAGACCTGGGCTGATTTTGATCGGATCGTAGGATTTGAATACTTAAAAGGTATTCATTTAAATGATTCGAAGAAAGAACTAGGGACACGTGTTGACAGACATGAAAGCATCGGTAAAGGGTTTATTGGTATGGAGTTTTTCGAACGCTTCATGTCTGATAATCGTTTTGATAATATACCTGTTATTTTGGAAACTCCCGATGAATCTATCTGGAAAGAGGAAATAGCTTTACTTAGAAGTCTAAGTAAGTAAACATAAAAAAAAGGAAGAGTTAAGATCGCTGATCTTAACTCTTCCTTTTTTTATTGCGGATTTACCGGTTTGGTTGTCCAGTTATAAAA
The DNA here is from genome assembly GCA_002471225.1 of Porphyromonadaceae bacterium UBA7332. GTDB lineage: Bacteria > Bacteroidota > Bacteroidia > Bacteroidales > UBA7332 > UBA7332. The sequence continues at coordinate 21,431 of DKPO01000001.1, read as the reverse complement.
GTCATTATCCGGAAATTTATTTCCGATTAATTTAGGATTGTATCCATACATGGATCCCAGATAAAACTGAATATCTTCTTTACACGAATCGATTGGAGAAAATCTGATATTGCAACGTTTCACTGTCATCGCCGGCAAGGAGTTATTATTTATTGAAGCATCAATAACCTGATAAATATAATCTTCAATCACTTTCTTACACGGGATTAACGATCGCTTAATCATAATGAGCGTCTGAGGTATACGTCTGCCATTATGCATAAAGTTTACTTCATCAATAATTCGTATATCCGGATTTGCCTGCATTGCCCTACTCACAAACGGTTCCGGTAAAACAGCTGTAGAAACCACCCCTCCTGCAATTGCAGATGCTAATTCCAGATGCGAATCATATTTGTAATTAAACTTAACATTATACGGATTAAAGCGTATCTTGGCTAATAAATCTGGTTGCAGACCTTTATTAAACAGATATATTTCTTTATTCCTGAGGTCTGTCGATGTCTTTATTGTGCTGTCTGAAGACACCAGATATAAGTTTCCCCAGATTGCACATCCGAGAGGAACATAATCTACGCCCTTGTTATACAGATTTGCTGCCATTGTTGTCGGAATAACCGCTACGTCTGGCTTATTCTGGAGCATCAAAGTCTGAATCTGAAGTGGATTGTCATATATTTCTGAATAGGTAGCAACCGGTAATTTTACAGATTGATCCAGCATGGATTCAAAACCTACACGCGTAGGCCCTTCCAGAACGACAATATTATATGATTGCTGTTCTACAGCCTTTTTTTCGTTAGTTGTACAAGCGGAGAAGAATATTAATAATAGAATTATCAATTCCCCAAAATGTATGTTCTTATTCATTTTTTCTTTTTCTTTTTGCGTAAAGCATCCGCAATATTCAATAATTGTTCGGATCTGTCATAATCCTCATTTGCATAATAGGCTTGTGCCAAAAGCTCTACTGCCCCTACGTGATGTGATTCAACGCTCAGCGCTCGTTCTATATCGCTGATAGCCCCATCAATATTACCCAATTCTAGTCTGTTTTTTCCTCTGTTATAAAGTGTTTTGAAAGATAGTGGAGATAATTGGCACGCTTTATCGAAGCATTTTTCAGCTTCCATATATTCTTTATCATCATATAAGGTCACTCCTTTTCTTACCCATGCATCTACATGCTTAGGATTAAGTCTCAGCGCCTTATCAAAATTTGCAATTGCAGCTCGTGAATTTTTAGCCTTAACAATACATTCATTCCCCATTAAATAAAACTCGTGAGCCAGATCTGACAGTGAATCAATCATACTTTGCATATCTTTTTTCAGCTGCTTGTTCTCGTCGCGAAGTTCATTTATTACGTTTAACTTCTTTCTGATATACCTTCTCGGACCTGGTTTCTCGATGTCATAACGAGAATGTATTGCTTGAAAAAACTTTGATATACACTCCTCAAAATCACCTTTATCGAAAGCTTTGATAGTCTCTTTATAAAGGATATCTGCCTGAGCTTGTTTTAAGGCTTTGTCAATCAATAGCCGGTTATTAAACATCTGAGCGAACTGCACAACTTCAGGCCGGACAAAAATATCTCTTGGCTGGATCTGTTTTCTCAGAACGATACCTTCCAGTGAAGTACAGCGACTTAATGCTACATAGGTTTGTCCTCCTGCAAATGCTCCTCCGGTGAAATCTACAATTGTATGAGAGAAAGTTAGTCCCTGACTTTTATGTACAGTGATAGCCCATGCGAGCCTTAAAGGGAATTGCGTAAATGTCCCCAACTCCTTTTCTTCAACTTTCTTTTCGGCCTCGTTATAAGTGTACTGAATATTTCGCCATGTATCTCTTTCAACCCGGCATTCTCTGCCATTTTCAAGAAGGACAATAACTTCTGAGTCCGAGAAACCGATAATACGCCCGATTGTTCCGTTTGCCCATCTGCGCTCAGCCGGAGTACCCATATCATTTTTAATAAAAATAACCTGAGCATCCTTCTTTAAGATCAACTCCCTCTGAGTAGGTAAACTGTTCTCGGGGAATTCTCCTTTTACCTCACCCAGAAAACGCATTTTCTCTGTTTCCAGCTGTTCCAGCTTTTGCTCATTGATATGATCTACACTGTCTCTGCGTGTTGCTAACGTTACATAGAAATCATTTTCTCCGGGCACAAACCCAGGATTGTATCGCTGATTCAAAGCTGCAAGCGTATTAGAATCAAGAGCATTCATTCTGATCTTATCGAGAAGACTGACAAACGCTATATCCTTTTGTCTGTAAACCTTTTGCAATTCAATAGGTACAAGCTGGATCTCTTTAAATACCCTGGCTGAAAAAAAGAATGGATTTTCGTAGAAACGATTCAGAATATCTTTCGAATCAGAAGTCACAACAGGTTCCAACTGAAATATGTCTCCGACAAATAATATTTGCTTACCACCGAATGGCTCTCGCATATTTTTTGAAAAAACACGTAATATCCTGTCTATACAGTCAATCATATCCGCCCTTACCATGGATATTTCATCGATAATAATCAATTCTACATTCTCTATAAGTTTGCGGTGTTGTTTCTTGTATTTAAAAAACTCAAAAATCCGGTTACCTGTTAAACTTAAATCCGGATCATCCGGTAGCATAGGTCGGAAAGGCAACTTGAAAAACGAATGCATAGTACTTCCGTTTGCATTGATTGCAGCCACTCCCGTAGGAGCCAAAACCACAAATTTCTTCTTCGTATTCTCGCATATATAGCGAAGAAACGTTGATTTACCCGTACCCGCTTTACCTGTCAGAAAGACTGATTGCCGTGTATATTGGATAAGATTTAATGCATCCTGAAATTCTTGGTTGTCAGTATCTATTTTTATACTCATTCGTTACTTTTTGCAAAATTCTGTGCGAAGATACAAAGTATTATTGAATTTCGAAAAACTTAATAGTGTTAATTACAAAACTTACCCAACATCTTAGTAGTTATATATACAACATCGTTTAATTAAACTGAAATATTATGGTTGAATTACATCCTTTAAATATAAATCACGAAAAGAAAGTGACTTCAGATCATCCGAATGAGATAGTTGCAAATGTAGACGCTAAAGGATCTCTTTGCCCGGGTCCTATTATGACTTTACAAAAGGAAATCAGTCAAATAGCTCCTTTAGAGAGGCTTCAGATTGTTGCCACTGATAAAGGTTTTCCAAAAGATGTCACTTCCTGGTGTGAAATTACCGGTCACAAACTTATTTCACTGACAAATGACAATGAGTTGATAACAGCCGTTATCGAAAAAATAGCTGACACTGATAAACCGGTAGTACAGATTGGTAATGAAATGGTTATTATCATATTCAGTGAAGAAATGGATAAGGCTCTGGCAGCTTTTAATATTGCTCTTGGCGCAGCAGCCTGTGGAATGAAGGTATCTGTGTTTTTCACCTTTTATGGCTTATCTCTTCTACGCAAAAGCAGTCCTTCCGGACAGCATACTGCTTTCGAGAATATGATTACTCATATTTTACCTAAAGGAGATAAAGATCTACCACTCTCTCACAATGAATTTATGGGATTAGGTCACAAATTCATGACACGTATAATGAAAGATAAGAACATTCCGCCTCTTGATTTTATGATCCATATGGCTAAATACGACGGTATTAAATTTATTGCCTGTCAGATGTCAATGGATATGCTGGGTATCAAGAAGGAAGATTTAATGGATGATGTCGAAATCGGAGGTGTGGCAACCATGTTGGAAAGAGCACGTTTTGCCAATATGAACTTCTTTATTTAAGTCAAATAAAAAAAAGGTAGGAACGGAAATAATCCCTCTCCTACCTTTTCTATTTAAAATAATTGAGATGGTCGTTAAATTACTCTTCAAGTAAGATATCTAAAATTTGTACCGCAGCTTTTGCTACAGATGTTCCCGGACCAAAGATCGCAGCTACACCTGATTTATACAAATAATCATAATCCTGAGCAGGAATTACCCCACCGGCAATTACAATAATATCTTCTCTACCTAATTTTTGCAACTCTTCGATTACTTGCGGAACCAAAGTTTTATGCCCTGCTGCTAATGATGATACACCTAATACATGAACATCATTTTCTACAGCCTGACGTGCTGCTTCTGCCGGAGTCTGGAACAATGGTCCCATGTCAACGTCAAATCCGCAGTCTGCATAACCTGTTGCTACCACTTTAGCTCCACGGTCGTGTCCATCCTGACCCATTTTAGCGATCATGATACGAGGCTGACGACCTTCTTTTTTCGCAAATTTTTCTGCCAACTCACATGCATGCATAAAGTCAGCATCTTTTTTCGTTTCTGATGAATACACGCCTGAAATTGTTCTGATTATAGCTTTATAACGTCCTACTACTTTTTCACAAGCATAAGAAATTTCACCTAATGTAGCACGTACACGTGCTGCTTCAACAGCCAAAGCAAGCAAGTTACCTTCTCCTGTTTCCACAGATTTCGTGATAGCTTCAAGAGCTGCTGCTACTGCTGCTTCGTCTCTATGTCCTTTCAAACCGTTCAGGCGCTCAATCTGTTGTTTACGTACAGCCGTATTGTCAACTTCAAGAATATCGATCGGATCTTCTTTTTCCAAACGATATTTGTTAACCCCCACAATTGTTTGATTACCTGAGTCAATGCGAGCCTGAGTACGGGCAGCTGCCTCTTCGATACGAAGTTTAGGGATACCTGTTTCGATAGCTTTAGCCATACCTCCAAGAC
>DKPO01000001.1:0-16423 GCA_002471225.1 Porphyromonadaceae bacterium UBA7332 | reverse complement strand
TAATAAGAACCTGCCCATGGATCCACCTCTTTACAGATTTGTGTTTCCTCCTGGATATAGATTTGTGTATTACGTGCAATACGTGCTGAGAAGTCTGTAGGCAATGCAATAGCCTCATCAAGAGCATTTGTATGCAAAGACTGAGTATGCCCCAATGCAGCTCCCATAGCTTCTATACATGTACGTCCTACGTTGTTAAACGGATCTTGTTCTGTCAAAGACCAGCCCGAAGTCTGAGAGTGCGTACGCAAAGCCAGTGATTTTGGGTTTTTAGGATTAAACTGCTTAACGATTTTTGCCCATAACATACGAGCTGCACGCATTTTTGCAATCTCCATGAAGTGATTCATACCAATTGCCCAGAAGAATGATAAACGTGGTGCGAAAGCATCGATATCCATTCCTGCATTTACCCCTGCACGCAAATATTCAAGACCATCGGCCAGCGTATATGCAAGCTCGATATCTGCTGTTGCGCCGGCTTCCTGCATGTGATAACCCGAAATAGAAATCGAGTTAAATTTAGGCATATTTTGTGACGTATATTCGAAAATATCAGCAATGATACGCATAGAGAATTCCGGTGGATAAATATAAGTGTTACGCACCATAAACTCTTTCAAAATATCATTCTGAATAGTTCCTGCCATTTCATCCAGCTTAGCACCTTGCTCCAACCCTGCATTGATATAGAAAGCCATGATCGGAAGTACGGCTCCGTTCATCGTCATAGATACCGACATCTTATTCAACGGAATACCGTCAAACAGTACTTTCATATCTTCAAGCGAACAGATTGACACACCTGCTTTACCTACGTCACCAACCACACGCTCATGGTCCGCATCGTATCCGCGGTGTGTTGCAAGGTCAAATGCAACGGACAAACCTTTCTGACCTGCTGCAAGATTTCTACGATAAAAAGCATTTGACTCTTCAGCTGTAGAGAATCCTGCATACTGGCGGATCGTCCATGGTCTCATAGCATACATCCCTGAATATGGACCACGTAAGAACGGAGCGATACCTGCCACATAGTTCAGATGCTCCATGTTCTCTAAATCTTCTTTCGTATAAACGCTTTTCACCGCAATCTGCTCCGGTGTAAGCCAATTAGCCTCAATGCCGTTAGCTTGAGCCCATTCTGTGCCGTTATTGTTTGCACATCCGGCATTTTTTATATCTATGTTCTTAAAATTCGGTCTCATTGTAATTGATCATTTTCAACGTTCAGATCGTTTTTTATTTCCGAACTTACGTTGGTATTATGAATTTGATTTACTTTCGAATCTATAGGTTTAAATACCCATTTTTGCATTATAACCCTTCAATGTTTCCAATACATTGGAGCGAACATTGATAAATTCGGTAATACCCTGTTCTTTTAAGGCGTCCATACAAGCCGGAGCTCCTGCCACAACCAATACGGCACGATCACCGATAGCTGCTTTTGCTTCCGGAGCCAATGTTTCGTATTCGTCATCGCTTGAACAAAGTACAATAAAGTCAGCACCAGCCTTCATAGCTGCATCTATACCGGCCTCTATAGTTTCAAATCCAAGATTATCAATTACTTCATATCCTGCACAAGCAAAGAAGTTACATGAGAACTGAGCACGAGCCAGACGCATAGCCAGATTTCCGATTGTCAGCATAAATGCTTTCGGACGTTTAGCCGCTTTTTCTGTAGCAAGACGCAAAGTTTCAAAGTCACTTGCTCCGCGAGAGAAATCCAGTTTCACCAATCCTTCTTCTGTATTGCAGTTACATCCGCATCCGCACTTATGATCTTCAAGTGTTATTTTTTGACCTGCTTTTTCATTAAAGTTCGGATATTGGTTTGTTCCCAATAATATTTCACGACGTTTAGCAATTGCATCTTTACGAGCAGCACCCGCCTTATTAATTTCATTTTGAATTTCCGAAGAATCTACAGCAGCTTTAAAGCCTCCTTTATCTTCAATAGCAAGGAATAATTTCCACGCTTGTTCAGCAATTGAATTTGTTAGATTCTCAATATAATAAGAACCTGCAGCAGCATCAACGATTTTATCGAAATGCGACTCTTCTTTCAATAATAATTGCTGATTACGAGCAATACGTTGAGAGAAATCATCTGCTTGTTTATATGCTGAGTCAAATGGAGTTACAGTTAGTGAATCCACACCTGCTATTGAAGCAGACATTGCCTCAGTTTGCGTACGCAACATATTTACATGAGCATCGTAGATTGTAAGATTCCAGGAAGAGGTTTCGGCATGTGTTCTCATTTTCATGGCACAAGTACAAAGTCCGTCTGCTTGTTTATTAGGACAGTCGAATTGACATTGCGGATCATAAGCTTTCACGATATTTGCCCACAACATACGGGCTGCACGGAATTTTGCAATTTCCATAAAGTAGTTAGACCCTACTCCGAAGTTGAATTTAATGCGTTTTGCAACCATATTAGCCGGAAGGCCTGCTGCTGTTAGCTGAGCCATGATTTCATTACCCCATGATAATGCATAACCCAACTCCTGATAAATATAAGATCCTGCATTATTAAATGATAAAGCATTTACGCTGAATACACGGAATCGTGGTAATGCAGCTGCAGCTTCATACACTTCTTTATATGCATCTGTCATATTATCGAACGGACGACCTTTTTTCAAAATACGTTTGAATGGATCAAAATCGATTGATCCGTATGCATTCATTACATCAACATTGTTTGCTTTGTAATAATCTCCTAATAAAGCAATCAATTTTGATGCATTACGTACACAGCATCGGAAGTTCAATTCACATGCAACCGGATCTATATCTTTCAATAGTGCAGCAATGGATTCAGCATGAACAAAATCGCTTTCTACTTTAAATCCTAATGAATTTACTCCTTTCATTAGCAATTCGTGCGCTTTTGCATTAGCAGCTACCGGATCTGTCTCTAGGATATCCTGACGAACTAACCATTCATTGTCTTTCTTGGTACCGCGGACAAATGGAAACTCACCCGGCAGAGAAGTCGTCGTTGTCAGACCTTCGAGGTCTTCGGCACGATACATCGGTTTTACTGAGAAGCCTTCATTGGTTCTCCAAACCAGTTTCTTCTCAAAATCAGCTCCTTTCAAATCAGCTGTGACCTTATCCATCCACTCTTGCGTAGAAACCGGAGGAAATTCGGTAAACAACTTTTCTTTACTATTTGCCATAGTGTTTATTAAATTAAAGTGATAATAAAGTTTGAGACTTTTTTCTATATAACCCCTGCAAATGTAAACTTTTTTAGAATATTGCAAAATAATTCGCAATGAATATTACGAACAAATTTCTTTTTTATTTTATTTGTACTCAAAATCAATCTGTTTACTTCAAACTTCGTTCATATTTACCTTTATAGGTGACCATTTGAATAGCATTTTGGTTACAGATCGCTTATTTGAATTATTTCTCAGGGTTTACATATTTTACAAATTTCAAATCATAAACATGAAGACATCTCTATTTCTTAAACTTGTCCTTTCTTTCGCGCTATCTGTTTTCTCTGTAATGATGCATGCGTCAGAGAATGAATTGACTATCCCGGTAAGGAATACTTCTGTTAAGGGTACTTTAACCACTCCTTACAATCTCTCGTCCTCTACCCCACTTGTTATTATCATTAGTGGTTCGGGGCCTACTGACAGAGATGGCAATAATCCGCAAAATATTAAAAGCAGTTATCTGAAAATGATTGCTCAGGATCTCGATAAAAACGGTATAGCATCTTTCCGGTATGATAAACGCGGTATCGCTCAAAGCAGCAATCCCGATATTCGGGAGTCTGACCTTACATTCAATGATTACATCAACGATGCTTCGGATATCTGCAACTATTTTGCTAAAGAGAAAAAATACAATCAGATCATTCTTCTTGGACATAGTGAGGGAGGTCAGATAGCTATTAGTGTTGCCGCGAACAATAAAAATGTCAGTAAAATTATTACGATTGCAGCTCCCGGCCGGACTGTGGAAGAGATTATGCTCGAACAGCTCAACGGGTTATCTCAAAGTGACCTTGATGATGTAAAACTAGCCTTTGTGTGTATGCGAAACAATCTGCCTGTTGCGCCTCAATCCCAAATAGCTAAAATGATTTTCCGTCCGTCCATTATCCCCTATATGAAAAGCTGGATCAATAATAATCCTGCAGAAATCATCAAACGATTAAAAATCCCTGTACTTCTCATATCCGGATCTACTGATATTCAGGTTAAAGCTATCGATGCTCAAAACCTTAAATCAGCTTATCCTAAAGCGACTTTGCTTACTATAGAAAATATGAATCACCCTTTGAAAGAGGTTAAATCATTAAATCAACTTGAGCAAATGAAGTCATATAACAGTCCCGATTTGCCTTTACATCCGGGACTTATGCCTCCGGTTATTGCTTTTATCAGACAAAAATAAAAAACGGGGAAGACTCTTTCTTAAATAAGAAGTCTTCCCCGTTTTCATTTATCGTTTCAGTGGGCTATTTCTGAATCTTACTTTTCAGAAAGTCACACCATGCGCTCAGACCTTCACCGGTTTGAGCCGAAACCTCAAAGAATTCAAGATGATGATTAACCTTCATCGCATTCTCTTTCAGTTTTGCCAAATCACTTTTCAAATAAGGCAAAAGGTCTATTTTATTGATAATGCATACCTGCGCACTTTCGAACATATACGGATATTTAAGCGGTTTATCATCGCCTTCCGTTACACTAAGAACCACTACTCTCAGGCCTTCACCCAAATCGAACATTGCAGGACATACCAAATTACCTACGTTCTCGACAAACAGTAATGAATGATCTTGTAACTTCATTTCTTTAGCCGCATGATTAACCATAGGAGCATCTAAGTGACATCCGTTTTCTGTATTGATCTGTAAAGAATCCACTCCTGCCGCTGCTATACGATCAGCATCGTTAGTCGTATGTTGATCACCCTCTATGACAGCAATCGGCATTTCATCCTTCAGCAACTTGATTGTTTCCTCCAGTAGAGTTGTTTTGCCCGAACCCGGTGAACTTACAATATTGATGCAACAGATATCTTTTGCTTCAAAATAACCTCTGTTTCTCTCAGCCATTGCCTGATTGGATGATAAAATATCTCGTTTCACCTCAATTTTACGATCATGGTGATGATGCTCATGCTCATGATCGTGATGATGTTCATGACTATGATGATCATGGTCGTGATTGTGATCGTGTCCATGATGATAATGCGAATGATTTGTTCCGTGATCTACACACATAATTCTATCGTTTAAAAGTTGATTATTATTTTATTCTTGTATTGATAAGGACGACAAAGCCAATTCTCTGCCTTGTATCAATTCTATCTGCGCCGAATTGCAGTAGGCACACGTATCTGTATATTGTACTTTCGGTGTGAACTCGCGATTACAACCACTGCAATACATTAATGGTTCACGCTTAATCAGACGAATTTCACTATCTTTCAAAACATCTGAATATTGCTTAGTTACGTTAAGTGAAAATAGCAAAGCTTCGCTATCAACACCTGCCCAGGTTCCTACTTCAATTTCTATTTCAGTTATTTTCTTTGCATTCTCTTTGCTCGCTTCTTCTATAGCAAGATCGACAATACTCATTGCAATTGATAATTCATGCATATTTTCTACATATTTGATTTATTTTTCTCTCTGTATGCTGCAATGGCAGCAAGCTGTCCTACAGGTATTCCTCCGTCGTTACAAGGGATTTTTGTCTGATAATATACATTCAGATCTTCTTTCTGCAGACGACTGATCAATATTTCTGTAAGCAATTTATTCTGAAATACTCCTCCGGTCAGTATAACGTTCCTTATACCCGACGCAGAACTCTCTTTTATTAGAGCTGCTGCAATCATTTCCGCACAAGTCAAATGGAAACGTTTAGCGATACAGGATGTAGCCGTATTCTTATTTATATCTGATAAAATACCGTCTAAGACGGGTACTAAATCCCACGGATTCGAAGCATTTATTTGATACGCCTCCAATGCGTCATCAATACTTCCCGTATGTTCCAGTTTCATTGCAGCTTCTGCATGGAAGGTGTTTATATCACACAGACCCAGCAACGAACTGACAGCATCAAACAGGCGTCCTGCCGATGAAGTCTCTGTCTGATTTATTCCGGACGCCATAATCCGTTTCATCGTTCCGATCTTTTCTTTCCCGATTCGCTCTACAAAAGCACACGGCAAGTCATAATCCTTACCCAATAACGAGACTACATAGCTCAATGCCATTCTCCATGGCTCTTTGGCAGCCTTATCTCCTCCCGGCATCGGAACATAAGTCAGGTGCCTCACTCTCTCATAGTGAGTCCGGTCACAACGGAGTAGTTCTCCGCCCCATATCCGCCCATCGTCTCCAAAGCCGGTTCCGTCCCATGTAACAGCCAGACACGCTTCATTTAACTGAAACTCTACCATGGCACTGACAGCATGGGCATGATGATGTTGAACCCGATAAACAGGCAAGTTCATCTTTTCTGCCATTTCATTACCCATCCGTGTAGATTCATATTGCGGATGCTTATCCGTAATCATATATTCGGGTTTAAAGCGAAAAAGAGCAATCAATCGCTCCATCGTCTCTTTATAGGCTGTGACCGACTCCATATGAGTCAGATCACCTATATATTGACTTAAAATTATCTGATGTTCTCTACCAATAGCAAACATACCTGTTATTTCCGCTCCGAAAGCAAGACCGCCTTCAACAGAAGTTGTAAGATCATACGGCTCTGGCGTGTACCCTCTGGCTCTTCTTAAAAGCTGGCTTTCTTCATTGATAATTCTTACTACCGAATCATCTACCCGATTATGAATATCACGATTATGCTCGATATATAAATCAATCAGAGGATCTAAGTAATTACGGGCCTGCGTATTCGAAACCAGCATGGGTTCACCCGGACGGTTTGCACTTGTCACTACAAGACACTCCGGACCTCCGTATCGGAACAAGTCATAATGTATCGGTAAATAGGGAAGCATCACACCGATAGTATTCAGCTTTCCGTTAATTGATTCAGATAACTTTCGTTTCTCTTTCAATACAACAATCGGTCTTCTCCAGGATGTTAGAACAGCCTCTTCTTTATTATTAAGAACTTGATTCTCTTTTACCTTGCGTACAGATTCATACATGACTGCAAAGGGTTTCAGATACCGATGTTTGAGTTCTCTGAGCTTTTGTACGGATGCCTCATTCTGCGCATCGCAAAGCAGATTAAAACCACCTGTACCCTTCAATGCAACAATCGCTCCCTTTCGCAGCATTTCTCTTGCAATTGTTACGATTTCTATATAATTCCTTATTTCCTTACCCTGCCATATAGCTTTGTATGAAGGCCCGCAATGATTACACGCAACAGGCTGAGCATGAAAACGTCTGTCTGACGGATCCGTATATTCAGATTCGCAGATCTCGCACATTTTAAACTCATTCATGGTTGTGCAGGGACGATCGTAAGGTATTGATTTTATTATGGAAAAGCGTGGACCGCAATGTGTACAGTTTATAAAAGGATAACTGACCCGATGTTCCTGATGCTGAAAATCATGCATACACTTTTCACAGACAGCAATATCGGGACTGACTCTCGTCACATCAGCCTGTAACTCTTTACTTGGTGCAATATAAAATGTTTCCGTGGATAGATTCATTTCTGATTCCTGTACATTTATAGCAGCTATTTCAGCCACATCTGGTTTTTCTACATACAGACGTTTGACGAATTGATCTTTATCGGAGACTGATGCTTCCAGAAAGACATTCACACCTCTGGAGTCATTATTGACATATCCTTTCAGATTCATTTCGGTTGCAAGTTTATATACATAAGGTCTGAAGCCTACTCCCTGTACTAACCCCCTTATTTCTATTTCATATTGCTTAAGATTCATTCAATCCTTCTGATTTGATTCTATTTCCTAATTAACTATTGTCTGAACAAAGTATTATAAAGATTTGTTCAAAAAGAAAAAATTAACAACTATGTGTTTAGCTATACCCGGAAAAATTATAGAAATTATTGAATCCGACGACTTCCTTCAGGAAGCTTTAGTCGATTTCGGCGGTATCCGGAAAAATATATGTATTGCATGGATAGATGCCACTGAGGGCGATTATGTTCTCGCTCATGCAGGAATGGCTATTTCTGTCATTGATGAGCAGGAAGCTGAATTGACTCGTCAGGCTCTTATCGCAGTTGGCGATCTAGAACAATAAACTACAGGCTATGAATCAAAAAGAAATCTATCGCGATGCAAACTATGGAAAGCAATTAGTCACTGCTATCCGTAAAATCACGACCCGTCCCTGGAAAATAATGGATACTTGCGGAGGTCAGACTCATGCAATCGCTCGTTATCGTATCGAAGAGATGCTTCCTCCCGAAATATCTCTGATACACGGACCGGGGTGTCCCGTTTGCGTTACGCCTGCCGATACAATAGACACAGCCATTGAGTTGGCTCTTAACAACAAGAATGTAATTATCTCAACATTCGGAGATATGATGCGGGTACCCGGAAGCAAATATGATCTACTAACGGCCAAATCCTTAGGAGCGGATATCCGAATTATATATTCGCCGCTTGATGCCCTGAAAACAGCGATGGAGAATCCCTCTCGCGAAGTCATTCTTTTTGCTATCGGATTCGAAACTACGGCTCCTGTTCACGCGCAGGTTGTCTATGAGTCATCCAAACGAAAGATCCGGAATCTATCACTCCTGACCTCTCTCTTTGCAGTTCCTCCGGTACTCGAACATTTGTTTGCGCTACCGGATTTTTCTGTAGACGGACTTTTAGCTGCCGGACATGTATGCAGTATCACCGGACTATCCGACTATCACAGATTATCCCGTAACTATCAGATCCCTATCAGTGTTACCGGCTTCGAACCTGTAGATATATTATATGGTATTTATACCAATATCAGACAGCTTGAGGAAGCCGATTACTCTGTGTGCAATGCTTACTCCCGCATGGTCCCCGAAGAAGGAAATCCGAAAGCCCGTCTTGTTTTGGATGAAATCTTCGAACCTTCCGTCCAGAATTGGCGCGGATTGGGTAGTTTACCGGCAAGCGGATTCAAAATAAAGGAGAAATATAAATCTTTTGACACGCTAAAACGTTATTCTATAAAAAACAAATGTTTAATAAAAGATGATGGATGCATTGCGGGTGAAATTATGAAAGGAATTGCCAAACCCGTTAACTGTCCTCATTTTGGAAAAGCGTGCAGACCCGAATCACCGTTAGGTGCTGCTATGGTATCCTCGGAAGGCGTTTGTGCTGCTTACTATAAATATAAATAACTCTGAATGAACACAATTACATGTCCCATACCTGTACAGGAACGTGAGCATATTCAATTGGCTCATGGTGGTGGTGGTAAATTAACACAAGAGCTTATCGAAACCATTTTTTATCCTGCTTTTAAAAATGACATCCTGGAGCAGGAACACGATAGTGCTCAGATTGCAATGCCCGGGGGACGAATCGCATTTACTACCGATTCATTCGTTGTTGATCCCGTTTTCTTCCCCGGTGGAGATATTGGCGAATTAGCCGTTAACGGAACAGTCAATGACCTTTTATGCAGTGGTGCCGTTCCTCAGTATATCTCTGTCGGATTTATTATTGAAGAAGGCTTTGCAATCAATGACTTAAAGAAAATAGTACAATCAATAGCCGATGCTGCCCGTAAAGCGAATGTTAAAATCGTCACAGGCGATACCAAAGTAATCGAGCGCATCCATGGCAATCAGATTTATATTAATACGTCCGGTATCGGTTCTATTCCCGAATCGGTCGCTTTGTCTCCAAAGAATGTCAAACACGGTGATTCCGTTATCGTCACAGGAAGGATCGGCGAACATGGTATTTGTGTATTGTCCACACGCAATAGTCTGGGCTTTGAAACAGATATAAAAAGCGATACCAGATCTTTAAACGAGATTGTACGGAATCTTCTCAAAGATATTCCTCAAACGAGGGTTCTCAGAGATCCGACACGCGGAGGTCTTTCGAGCACACTCAATGAGATAGCACATACTGCGGGCGCAGGCATTGAAATCAATGAAGAAGCCCTGCCCATAAGTAAAGGAGTTGAATCCGCTTGTGAACTTTTAGGACTTGATCCGCTTTATATTGCTAATGAAGGAATATTATTGGTATTTGTTCCCGGAGAATATGAAAAACAGGCATTGGAAATAATCAGAAACAGCGAACATGGTGCTGATGCCATGCCTATTGGTAAAGTTATACCTGATCCTGCGCATCGCGTGTACCTGCAATCTGCATTCGGCGGTAAGCGTGTAGTAGAGGTACTTTCGGGTGAACAACTTCCTCGAATCTGTTAATTGAAAAATGACTATAATATAATACATATCAGGTATGAATAAAAAGGGCAAAACATTTTATGAAGAGCTCATGGCGAAAGGGTATTCCCGCCGCCAGTTCCTTAAGTTCTGCGGACTTATGGGAGGAATGCTGGGACTTCAGAGTACAGGTGTCGCACAAATCGTAGAGGCATTGGAAACCAAACCACGCCTGCCGGTTCTTTGGTATCATTTCCAGGAATGCACTTGCTGTAGTGAATCATTCTTACGTGCATCTCATCCCGTTATTGAAGAAATTCTACTCGAACTAATTTCTCTTGAATATGATGATACCCTGATGGCTGCTGCAGGCGAACAGGCTGAATGGGTGCGTGCTGAAGCGATGAAAGAAAATTATGGAAATTATCTGATGGTTGTTGAGGGTGCGGTTCCACTTGGAAGTCCGGGCTATTGTACTATAGCCGGTAAAAGTGCCAAACAAATTTTTGATGAAGGCGCTAAAGGAGCCAAAGCAATCATTGCCTGGGGCAACTGTGCTTGTTCCGGATGTATTCAGGCTGCAAAACCGAATCCTACACAAGCTATGCCTGTTCATAAACTGAATCCGGGTAAACCGGTCGTTAACGTACAGGGCTGTCCTCCTATTGCTGATGTGATGGCGGGTGTTATTACCTATTACCTTACTTTTGATAAACTTCCTGAACTGGATAATACGGGTCGTCCGAAAGTTTTCTATGGCAGACGTATTCACGATACCTGTTATAGAAGACCTTGTTATGATGCAGGTTTATTCGTCGAATCATTTGATGACGAAAATGCGAAAAAAGGATACTGTCTTTACAAAATGGGATGTAAAGGACCAAATACGTATAACTCCTGTGCAATCATTAAATGGAACAATAATGTCAGTTATCCGATTCAATCGGGACATGGATGTATCGGTTGTGCCGAACCTAACTTCTGGGACAACGGACCGCTCTATGCCACTTTACCGGCTATCGAAGGTTTCGGTATCGAAACTACGGCAACTAAAATCGGTGCCGGTTTGACTGCCGTAGCCTTAGGAGGTGTTGCCGCTCATGCGATCGTTACGAATATTCAGAAACGGAGTCTTATTAAAAACAGAACCGATGATATCAGCTTAAATGTTGAAGACAATCAGGAATATTGTGGCGAACTGGGCAAACGTATGGACAATCTGAATAAGAAGATTGATCTGATACGCAAAGATCAGCTTACCTATCTGGGCGGAGGTTATCGACCTGATAAACCTTCTGACGAACCAAAAAACTAATTTGAAAATCTGCAAAACATTAAATCATGATAAAGAAAGTCGTTGTTGACCCCTTAACCCGTATTGAAGGCCATTTACGTATCGAGGCCGATATCGAAAATGGTAAAATCGTTGATGCTTTCAGTACTGGAACAATGGTCCGTGGTATCGAAATAATTGCACAAAATCGTGATCCCAGAGATGTATGGGCTTATGTAGGTCGTGTTTGTGGCGTATGTACGTCTATGCACTCCTTAGTTTCAGTACGTGCTGTAGAAAACGCATTAGGTATTGTTGTGCCCCCTAATGCAGAGATGGTACGCAATCTTATGTTGGGGGCATTAACCATGCAGGACCATATCACCCACTTTTATCAGTTACAAGCTTTGGATTGGGTTGATGTCGTATCTGCATTAAAAGCTGATCCGAAAGAATCGGCTGCTATTGCACAAAGCATGTCGGCATGGCCTAAAAACTCTATCGGTTATTTTACTGAAGTTCAGCAAAAAATTAAAAAGTTTGTTGAATCCAAACAATTCAATATATTTTCAAATGCCTATTGGGGACATCCGGCCTATAAACTGCCTCCTGCTGTTAATCTGATTGCTGTGGCTCACTACCTTGAAGCATTGGATATACAAAAAGAAATTGTAAAAATCCAAACCATCTTCGGAGGCAAGAATCCACACCCTAACTTCCTTGTCGGAGGTATGGCCTGTGCAGTTAATATCGATGGCCCGAATGCAATTAATCTTGAACGTCTGAGCTGGGTATTCCAGATTATCAAGCAAGCTGAAAACTTTGCTAAACAAGTATATCTGCCTGATGTATTGGCTATCGCTTCTTATTATCCTGAATGGACAAAAATCGGAGGCGGTCTGACTAATTATCTGGCTTCGGGGGATTTCCCTATGACACACTTCAACGATCTTGGCAGTTATAAAGCAGTTCGTGGTATCGTTCGCGATATGAATATGTCTGTTGTCGAAGAATTCGACCCGATGTCTCATGACGGACTGGTAGAATATGTAAACAACGCATGGTACGATTATCCGCAAGGTAAGAATGTAGGGCTTCACCCGTCTGTCGGTGAGACCATACTTAACTATACAGGTAAAACTCCTCCTTATGACTATCTGAACCATAACGAACCTTATAGCTGGATTAAAACACCGCGCTACAAAGGCATGCCAATGGAAGTAGGTCCTTTAGCCCGCTTCGTGGTCAACTATGCAGCCAAAAACAAACCCTATGTCGAGTTAACGGATCGTTGCCTTAAGAAGCTGAATCTGCCGATTGAAGCTTTACATTCTGCAGTCGGACGTACCCTTGCCCGTTCAATGGAATGTGTACTCATTTCTGACTGGATGAATGAGTTTTACCAGCAATTGGTTGATAATATCAAAAAAGGCGATTATCGCATGTTTAACAGCACTTACTGGGAACCTTCCACATGGCCTAAAAAAGCACAAGGATTTGCCGTTTGCGAAGCTCCGCGTGGTAGTGTAGCCCATTATGTAGATATTGAAGATAAACTTGTAAAACGTTATCAGATGGTTGTTCCTACAACATGGAATGCCTCTCCTCGTGATCCTCAGGGCCAACGTTCTGCATTCGAAGCTTCATTGCTTGATGTTCCTGTTCATGATGCAGCAGCACCTCTTGAAATTATTCGTACGATTCATACCTTTGACCCATGCATGGCATGTGCCGTTCACTTATACAGTGAAGATGGTAAACACGTTCATCAATTTGATACATTCTAAATTTTTAGCTTATGAGAACGGTGATTACTAAAAAGCTCCCCTTACGGGAAATGTATGTATGGGAATTACCCGTACGTATATTTCACTGGGTGAATGCTTTTTGCATAACATTTCTGATTATTACCGGATTCATCATTGCCTACCCTCCGGCTATTCTATCCGGAACAGGTGCACAACAATTCGGATATTGGTTTGGATATTTAAGATTCACACATCTGACTCTGGGTCTTATTCTGATCATAAACTTCCTGGTTCGTTTTTACTGGTTCTTTGCCGGCAATAAGTTTGCCAAATGGAACAACTATGTACCTCTGACCAAAAGACAATGGAAGGGAATCTTTGAAACCGTTAAGGTCGATGTATTCTTATTGACTCCGAAACCAATTTATGATATCGGACACAACAGTCTGGCAGCAACAACCTATCTGGGAGTGTTTGTACTAATCATTGTACAGGCCGTTACAGGTTTAGCCATGTGGTCTGCAGCAAGTGAAGCTCCGGGAGCCGGTTTGTTTCAGGATTTCCTTTTTAAAGCCGGCGGATTCTTCTTTTTACGCCATCTGCACTATATGGTGATGTGGCTGTTCATTCTCTTCATCATTGCCCACGTTTATCTGGTATTTTACCACGATTATATCGAGCGTAATGGTATCGCTTCATCCATCATCGGCGGATGGAAATTCATCGATGAGCGTTTGGCTAAAGACTATGTCAACGAACTGAACGCTACTGAAGAACTGGATAAAAAGAAACATGAAATCAAGGAGCTGGAAAAAGAAGTCAAAGAAACAAAAGCAAAACACAATGGCTGAAAAATTATTGATCTTAGGATTAGGCAATTTAGTTTTAAAAGATGAAGGTGTAGGCATACATGCCATTCAGGAACTCGAAAAAGAAGATCTTCCTGAGCATGTGGATTTACTGGACGGAGGAACCGGAGGCATCTCACTCATAGGTACGCTTCAGGAATATAAACGGGTAATTATGATTGATGCGACTCTGGACAACAATCCGAGCGGCACGATTAAAGTTATTAAACCGAAATACTCAACCGATTACCCTACCCTGCTAAGTGCACATGAGATTGGCCTGCGCGATATGATCGAATCAATGATGATTCAGGAACTTATTCCTGAAATTGATCTCATCACCGTAACTGTGAAAGATTTTCAAACCATCGGAATGGATCTCTCGCCCGAAGTCAGCAAAGCATTACCTCATGTCATTCATCAGGTTAAACAATTGATCTGATTCTCATACAAAGTCTTCATTAAGTCAAATGACTTAATGAAGACTTTTTTTATGCAGATTCCCCGGCTCTCATTTTATCCATATTTCTATTATCTTTGTATCAAATAACGATACATCATAATGGACAATAACATAGAATTAATCATGCTTGGTACAGGCAATGCAGCCGTAACCAAATGCTACAACACCTGTTTTGCGCTTAAATATCACAATGAATATATGCTGGTTGATGCCGGAGGAGGCAACGGAATACTCGTACAATTAGAAAAAGCAGGTATTTCACTCAAAAACATCCATACTTTGTTTCTGACTCACGCACATACTGATCATTTACTGGGTGCAATCTGGATTATCCGGGCTATTGCTCAGCTCAAACAAAAACAAGCCTACGACGGCACACTCACTATCTATGCCCACGACAAAGTAATTCATGTCATTGACTGGATCTGCAGAAACACACTTCCTGCAAAAATTGTCGCACACATCGGACATACCATTCAGTTCTCAGAAGTAAAAGACGGAGATCAATTCGAAGCCCTGTCCTCACACTTCACCTGTTTTGATATTTTCTCTACAAAAGAGAAGCAATTCGGCTTTACCTCAACGCTGGTTAATGGACAAACATTGACCTGCCTCGGAGATGAGCCCTACAACGAACGTACAGAATCCTACGTTCGCAACAGCAACTGGTTAATGGCAGAAGCTTTTTGCCTTTATCGCGATCGTGATCAGTTCAAGCCCTACGAGAAGCATCATAGCACCGCTCTTGATGCAGGAAAAACGGCACAAAAGCTATCAATTGATAACCTGATCCTTTTTCACACCGAAGACAAAACGATCGAAACCCGAAAAGAAACTTATACAGCTGAAGCTACCGAATTCTTTAAAGGCAACGTATATGTTCCCGAGGACCTCGAATCGATCATTATCAAAGCATAATATACCAACCCCAACAAAATCAATTATCCGTATCACGCAATGATTTTGTTGGGGTTATTCATTACCGTACGATGGTAAAAAGCAAAGATTCAATTTTATAGATATAAAATTAACGCCAAAAAGCTGACTTTCAGAAAAATATATTAATTTTGAGAATCTCATAAATATCTTAATCAAACTAATATGAAAGCCTTATTAAAATTCATTCCGGCTTATTTCATCTGTGTTATAGTCAGATACCTATTATCTCCTGTTTTGGGTTTAGAAAGAAGTACCTTCGATTTATTGGTATTACCTATTCCCATATTAGCTAGTATTATATTACTTGGTTATATAAAAAAGAGAAAGAGTAATCATCATAAATAACTTATTAAACCGACAAAATCAATCAGACGAAATATAGGATCCGAATAATGCCGTTTTTGTTCGGTCTAATTCCTTTGGCAAGCGATAGTGAAATATCACCTAATTACCAATAAATCAGCAATGTGATTGTACGGATCTCGTTATTGGTAACGAGAGCAAACGCCCGCGGTTCAAAACCTGCAAATTTCCAATCAATCCCACGAAATATTTGATCCGCAAGATGCAATAATTTTGTTCGTCAAATGCCATTGCCGTGCGATTGTGAACCACGGATGAATACGTGGATTCATCCCTACATTTAAAAACCAATTCATATAATGACGTTTTTTGTTATTCAACCAACCAAACATTTCAATACCAACGGTGTAGGGGCTGGCTTTATGCCTGCCCGTGTACCAAAACCATCAAATTTTCAATCAATATCACGAAATATTTGATCCCCACGA
>DKPO01000026.1:370-63494 GCA_002471225.1 Porphyromonadaceae bacterium UBA7332 | reverse complement strand
TGTAGGGGAGTATCCACGTATACTCCCGCGATCCGTAACGTAAATATATTGATGTTTATTGAAAATATATGATCCGTACAATTTTTGTTGGTAAAATTCGGATGTTGTACGATTGTGGATCACGGTTGGATCTCGTTATGACTCACGAGACACAGTACCAGGATCCAATCCTACCATAAAAAACCAATCATCCGAAATATATGATCCGTACAATTTTCTGTTGGTAAAATTCGGATGGCATACGATTGTGGAACACGGTTGGATCTCGTTATGACTCCCGAGACACTGTACCAGGATCCAACCCTACCATTGTCCGGATAATCTGTACAGGATCAACTTGGAACTGTTTGGTAGGATTGTCATAATACAGGTTGTAAATATAGGCATTGCCCTGTTTGAATTCTCCTCCTTCGGGAACAGGCAGATAGACATCTTTCCATCCCGTATAGCCATGGGCAACCTGTACATTGATTTTCACGAGAAGCGTCCCGGAGGCTTTGAAAGGAACCAGATTTACATAATAGGAGTTATTGCTGATCGTGAAACTGGTGCGTTGAGTCGAGCTGACGGTAGTGGAGGGTACTACCTGTCCTGTAGCTAACTGTAGCGTGCATTCGCCGGGCTGAGGTGTAGATATATCGCCTGAATAATAACCGACTATTTCTTGTCCCTCACCTGCATACACATTCAGCTGTATATGGGTTGAGATCTGATTAAAAACGACTCTTACGGGTGCGTTGGAAAGTTCGGAGACGATGATGTTTTCTTGTTTCCACCACAGGAAATCGAGTCCGTTCGCAAATCCGTCCATCTCTCCTCCAGTACCGTTCCCATTGATAAAGGTAAGCTGATTATTGTCGGTTGTGTTGAGTTCGGACATGGCATAGGCGTTGTAGGTACCTGCAGGCAGTTTAAGTTCGTATTGAGCCGATATGGGAGTCAGGCTACCTGCCTGATCAGATTTTAAAATCGAAAAGGCAAAAGGTTGTGCTGTCTCAGGAGTCTGGTTTTCCTGATAAATGTACATATGTACATAACGGTTAGCCGGGAATACAATTGTATCGGGTGTGTACACACCTTTGGATTGTGACTCATTGTATATATTCGTGCCTACTCTGGCGGTGTAAACCACCGTGAAGTAGCGAGTCGTATCGCCTTTGTCCCAGTTGGGGATATCATCGATATTTACATAATAGGTTTCGCCTGCACAGGATAAAAAAAGCAGTACCGTAAGCAGACTGTACAGGATTTTGTATAGGGAGTGTTTCATATTTTAATAGCATTTAGTTGACATCAATATTACCTTCTTCGTGCTCGATCCATGGCGCAATACTTACCTGGTTGAGTACGACTGTATCCTGATCATATACGATATCGTACTGATAGGAATGTCCGCTGACATATCCGTCCGGAATGGGGGGGATGACAACTTCAATCATATAGGCAGAACCACTGCTCAGTACGGCTGTAATTTCCAGGGGACAGGCTTTTGGGGTCTGAAAAGGAAGAAAAATAAAGCTCATTGTGAGGTCATTCAGCGTGGCTATGATCACTTCGCTCGGATCGGTTACGGCTTGCCGGATATAGCCTGTTTCCAGATTCCAGACAGAGGTGTCGGAAGGAGTCGCAGCAATTGTTCCGGCATACCAGATGGATTCAATCCGGTTGGTTGTATCCTGGTTAATGATATTGAATACAAGTTGAGCGGCACAATGTTGAAAGGTCAGATCGAGTACGGTCCCGTTTTCATGGACGGACTGATTCTGAATGCCTGACCAGAGATAATCGACTCCATTTTCTAATCCTGTCGCCTCGTTCTTCACAAAAGCAGGAGGGAGTGAATCTTGTTTCGTTGAAACGGCATAAAAATTATAACTGCCTACCGGTAAGGTGAGCGGTGATCCGGTAGGGGTCAATGTGCCGGCTTTGAGTGATTCATAAACAGGAGATGCAAGAGACTCCTGGCTTCCTTTATAATTAAAAGCAAATATCTGAGCTTTGCAATTGGCAGGGAAGGGAGTCAGTGCACGTGTATACCGGCTTTCAATCCGGGGATTGAAATAAACGATGTATTTCTTGTCCGGATCATAACCGGGATCTCTATTATCATCGATAACCCATTCATTGCGGGTGCAACTGCTGCAAAAGATCAGTCCGATCAGAAAACAGCTAAAGAACAGGATGACTAATTTATTCATAAAATACAGAATTTGCGTTTTTCGGTGTCCGGATTATAAGAGCGATGCCCCGTCCGGTGTCAGTAAAATTGTATACTGATAGCGTTGTCCGAACTGAAGTATCTGACCTCCCGGAGCGGGAATAGATAACTCGTAATTTTGTTTTTTTTCTCCGATGGTAGCCTCTATCCGGAGTCTTAAATCCTCGCTGATTTCAGCCGGTAAGAAATAAGAGCTTGCCGTGGTCTGACTAATGGTCAGAAGATGTACAGAGCTGAGTGTCTTTGCCTGACTTATAAGTCCGGTCAATATAGACCAGCTGCATTCGTCTTCGGTCGGAGCACTGATCGTAGCCCGGTTAATCGTCAGCTTTTGAGAATCGGTTGTTTTAAAATCGAATTGCTGTAAGCTGGTCATGTGGCTGAGGGTGAAAAGGTGCGTATGAACTGAAGACTGATCGATCTCTATATTTAATGCTTCGCCCCAGATATAGTCAATCCCGTTATACAGATACCGGGCAATTCCCTGATAAGGGTGAAAATCGGGCATCAGATCTTTAGACGGATGATTGGTTGATAAAAAATAGACATTGTAAATGCCTTTCGGGATCTGTATATCGTTATATACGGGTGTCAGGTCTCCCGATTTTTTGACACGAAAGATACTTTTATAGTAAACGGGATGCTGATCAGGATACTGATCTTTTTTATAAAAAAGGATATGGAGTATTGCATTTTCTTTTAAATGCTCGAGTTCATCAGCCTGTTTGCTTGTCAGAGACTCTGCATTCCGGTAAGCATTAACCCCAACGTTGAATATCGGAGTACATATAGTAGAATCACCTGGGTTGTAATTATCAGTATCTTCTATTTTTAAGTTTGCATCTACTTTGCTACAGCTATAAAAGGATAATAGTCCGCAGAATATAAAGCAGCAGGCAAAAAGACAGTGTTTCTGTGTCATTGTTTAATGGCGGTTTACAGGGGTTGAATATTATCGGGATACAATGGATTGCCATATTCATCTACCTCGATCCAGGAGGCGATATTAACGGTCGAAACCGTTACCGTATCTTTGGAAAAGAGGATTTCATAATGGTAGGATTTGCCTGCCTGAAGTTCATTATCGGGAATAGGCAGCGTTAATGGGTATCCGCGAATTTCGTCCTCGTTCCAGAGTTTCATCTGAAGATAAACATAAAAGGAAGATACGCCGCTGACAGGGATAATGAGTTGCTGGCAAGTCAGTCCGTAGGCAGTCATATTCAAGGGGGCCATCATTGAGAATTCAGTGGCTGCCCCGATAACTCCGTTATATAAATTCCAGGTTGTCTGTTTATTGAGAACGGGTGCTGCCATTGTGGCTGCACTCACCCAGTCTACTACTTTTTCATCGCCGGCATTCACCGAATTGATAATAATCTGACTCCCGCAATGTTTGAATTGAATAGGGATTGTAGTCGGATTCACGATAATCTGATCGCGGACCCGATACCAGAGATAATCGACACCATTGCTGATGTCGCTGGCAACGCTATATAGAAACACGGGTGGTTTTTCGGGCGAGTTGACAGAAACGGCATAGAAGTCATAAAGCCCGTTGACTAACTCGAGAGGAAGTTCAACAGGGGACAGCGTGCCGGGCGACATGGCTCTGTAGTATCGGTACTGAGAAAGCTGGACACCTACATCCCATGCAAATATTTGTGCCATGTTGCCTTCGGGAAAGGGTGTAGATGAGATTCCTGTCGATGCATATCCATGAACAGAGGGCTGAAAAGATATGATATTCTTTTTACCATTGGATTCGGGAATGATATCGATTCGTTCATCTTCAATCGTAAACCGATTGTCTGTACAACTGATACAGATAATCAGAAATAAGGCTAATATAGGAAATTTCATAGACATATTATTCACTTTCTGAAGGTATAATGGGTTTGTTGCTTCCATCGACATCCGTCCAGTCTATAATGGTTACTTTACCAAGTGTTACGTTGTCAGTCTGCATTTGAAGTTCGTAACGATAAGAGTAACCGGGCTTGAGTTGATTCTGAAAGACAGGGATTTGTGTCAGGTAAGTCCGGTAGGCCACTTCATTATTTATTTTGATCCGGAATCCATAATTCATGTGAGTCGTTTCTTTGACCGTAACCGGAGGCATCATTACCTGAGTAATATATTGATTCTTTCCGGGCGATGAATAATTCATGCTTAACGTATCGCTGCTGATTCCCGATGCCGGTCCGATTGTTCCGTAATAAAGGCTCCAGGAGAGATTTTTTATCTCCGAAGGGGTGATATTGAATGATTGAATATCATTGACTAATATGCTGTCTGCCACTTGGAGATCGAAAACGACTTGTGTATAACAATGCTGGAAAAGAATGTCATAGTCAGTCACCGGATAAACGGGCGTCTGGTTATAGGTAGCCCACCATATGTAGTCCTGATTATAGGATAAACCGGTGAAAAAACCATCGGCAGAAAATACAGGAGCTTTCGTAGCAGCACGGTTGATGCCGGCCCCATAGAAACTATAGCTTCCAATAGGTACTTTCAGAGCACTATCCAACGGACTCAGCGAGCCGGATTTTTTGGATACGTAGCTATTCGTAAATCGGGTGTTTAGTGATCCGAAAGCATATATATTGATGTATCTGTTCGTTTGTATAGGATCCGTTGTCGTGGATTTTGTTGAGAAATTACCGATAGATGCCTGAAAATTCAGACGAACCCGGGAAGAATCTTTACTTTCTTCGGTCAGGTCATTGCCGGGAATATCAGTATAGGTAATGAGCGTTTTTTCGCATGCTATCAGTGTAAAGGCCCATAGAATAGACAGAAAAATATATGTTCTACTTTTCATATGCATATTTTAATCAAGGAATCTGTATGAATCCGGTCTGAGTCTTAGGACGGTCAGACCGGATTGTATTAGGTGTTACTGTATCTGAGTCGGGATAATAGGTGCGCCGGTAGCATCCTGAATAACCCACTTAGCCACATTCACTGAATTATTGAAGGTGATTTCGTTGTTTTGGAACTGAACTTTATAAATATAAGCAGTACCTGGCTGAAGGAAGCTCTGATATACAGGTAGCTCCACTTTATAATTGTTCGTTACATTATTGATCGTAATACTAAAAGTAGCTGTCAGGTTTCCTGCTAATTTAAGAGGAATCATCGTAATAGCTCCGTAATAGATATCGCTTCCCGAAGTACCTGATGTCGTTTTGGATACGCCCATAGGTACAGCTGTCGGATTGATAGTTTCGGCGGGAGTTATTTCTCCGGTTTCCATATTCCAGGTATTTGATGATGTGATTGCGGAAGGGGTGATGCTCATTGAAGGGAGAGCACTGATTGTTACGCCATCCGTATTTACCATCTGAATCACGACCTGTGTACAGCTGTGATTCATATTCATCGTAATATTCTGATCTTGTCCGGCTACAACGACATTGCTTCGTTGCCAGGCAATATAATCAATCTTGTTTTCAAGTCCGGTATAAAGGGTAGAGCTTGTCGGAAAGGCAGGAACGGCCGTGCCGGCAGGGACATTAACACCTACGGCATATAAATTGTAGGTTCCGGTAACTAATGACATGTTTTGCCCCGATGTTACGGGATTCAGAGATCCGACAGCACTCATATAGGGTACGGTTTTAATCCGGTTGGTTCCGTTATAGGCATAGACGGTCACATAGCGTCCCTGACCAATCGGATCATAATCAATAGCTTTTGTGCTTAAGTTGGATATATCTGCCTGGAAGTGGAGAAGGGCTGTTTTTCCTGTACCGGAACTGTCTGAACCATTGTTTCCGTCGCCAGGGGTACCCGTACCCTCACCGCTGTTTTGTCCCTGTTCGTTACCAACATTGATGTTAATATCATCTTTAGAACAGCTGGTGATTGCGGCACCTAATGCCATAATGAATGCAAAAGATTTTACTACTTTTTTCATAATCAATTTATTTAATAAAGGTTTAGGCTGAATGTAACTGTTTTATTTTAATTTTTTGAAGGGTTATCCTTTTTGCCGGATATTTGCAAATCTTCGTTTTGGGGTTATATCTGTATAGGTATTATCGGGTTATCGTTTGCATCTACCGGAATCCAATTAATAATGTTTACCTGTTGCAGATTTATCTGATTGTTACTGATATTTAAAACGTACTGATAGGAATACCCTCCCTTCAGTTCGCCATTATAAACAGGGATTTTAGTTTCTAACGTAAATGTCTGATTTCCGGTCGTTACATACCGGACCTGTAAGTCTATATCACCGTTCATACGTAAGGGGATCATAATCATCTGGGAATAAAATGACTCTTTGATCCGGGTAATACCCATTTCGGAGAAACCAATTAAATCCGTTGCCGGAATGATAGTGCCGTTCTCCAGATTCCAACCCGAGAATTCGGTATTGGAAGGGGTAATGAACATAGTAACGTCTTTGATATTCATTTGTTGGATGAAATCGAGTTTGACTGATAGCTGCGTACAGCAATGGATCATATCCATTGTAAATTCGGTAGCCGGTTTATCAATCGAAACTTTTTGTTTGCCCCACCAGATATAGTCGATTTTGTTTCGTACGGGGATGTCTGATTTGCCGGCAAATATGGGTACCGGCATACCAGGAGTGTTAATACCGGGTGCATACAGGTTGTATTCACCTTTTTCTAAAATCAATAGTTTATTGTCGGGGGATAACAGATTGCCGATGGATGCACTGTGTAAGGCATAATCGGTAATTTCTTTAAACCCTTTATAGGTATAGACAGTGATGAACCGATCTGCCGATATGGGGTTGAGAGATCTGGTCAGATGCATACCGTCTTTCATGTCGTACAGATTGGCTGCAAAATAGACTGTGCATTGAGCTGTAACGGGGATATTGTTTCCATCCGAACCCGTATTGCCGTCTTGATTTTGAGAATTCCCGGTATTAATATGAATGTTATCTTTCTCGCAACTTAAAGTGAGAGTTGCAGAAGCCAGAATTAGTATTATCAGTTTCAGTTGTCTGCGGAGTTGCATAAGTTCAATGTTTTTATTTCAAGTTGATACGTAAATAATAATTATAAAACATATGTAAATAAATATAGTTTTCGATGGTATTTAGCTTTTTGTGTTTTTATCTGATTTTTAACGGAATTGGTTGACGTATATCAAATGTTGTTATTAGATCAATATACAGGATTTCGTCAGAAAGAAGTTATATGTATAATCGTTGTTGATTGATTATACATATTCAATCAACAACGATTTAAATTTAACGGCCTGATACGACTGTCGGAAATGTTGTATTATCGATATTCACAGGATTCCATTCTTCAATGGTTGGGTCATTAAATTGGATATCGACCAAACTGCCCTCGCCCGTTGAATTGTTAAGTTTTTCCAAATCAACGGTTAGATTATAGGTTACCAGATTATTCATAGCTAACTGATCTGCTGTGGGATTAATGTTAACGGTCGCTTTTGCGACAACGATATTTGATGGACTGCCATCTCCATAATTGTGGACAACTTCTACATTGACGGTAATTGTTCTTTGTCCTGATTCAGACGAATTCATCGGAATAACGTAAAAGGGTTTGGCAACAGAAGTCAATGTTTGGGTTAAGATATCAGATTTTACAGGAATCGAATATTCAGCCATTTTAGTAGCAGGGGCCCATTTACTTGTTTCGCTAATTGATAATGCACCGATTGCTGGGGTTTTGACTTTTATGCTTGTGATTTTAGCACTTACTGTTTTGTAATCGTTAGTTGGGGAAACGACTTTCGCATTGAACTGAAGTTTGGATAATGCATGAGTAAACAGTAAATTTATACCTCCGTTTTTCCCGCTTATATTACTAACGGAAGATGCTTTTTTAGTTACAACAAATGCTTCGCAGATATCGGGATTCTGATACCAATCGCCTTTTCCAGGAGCTGATTCTGTCATGATTTCTGTTCATTGGTAGTCATGATTTTAAACCATTGAATAATCTCATTCAATGAATATTTTTTATCCATTGGATGATTTATTTCTATAATGAAATGTATATGATTGGGCATTATTACATAATCGAATAACTGACAACCCTGAAATTTGCTTTCTAACTTATTCAACCAGTTTTCAATCATCAGGCCTTTGTTATTTAAATGCATTTGATTGTTGTTAATTTTCCCAAATCTATGAATTTTGAGTTCAGTACAAATGGTCACGTAATATAGAGCTTCGTTACTATAATCATAACCTTGTAAACGATGTTTTTTTCTTACGGGATGGTTATTCTGATTTTCCATGGCTAATTTATTTATAATAGAATATAACGGTAAAAGATCTAATGTAAGTATCCATTTCAATCTGAAATATGGAAATAATATTTTTTGTTGGTAAAATTCGAATGGCATACGATTGTGGACCGCGGTTGGATACGTGGATCCAACCCTACCATAAAAATCCAAAAAACAATCATCCGAAATATATGATGCGTATAATTTACTGTTGGTAAAATTGGGGAGTTGTGCGATTGTGGACCGCGGTTGGATACGTGGATCCAACCCTACCATAAAAAAACAAAAATTAATCATTCGAAATATATGATCCGTACAATTGTTTGTTGGTGAAATTCGGGTGTTGTGCAATTTTGCACCGCGGGCGGAATTAAGGTCGGTATTAACAAAATTTACTTTTTTATCTTGTATTAAGGCCGGAGGATTGTATTTCGTGATTTATTGATAATCTGAGGACATTTTATGTAAAAAGGAAGATGTGTTGATAATAAAAGGAAAGGATGGGGTTTTGCTTAATGATTGTAGCCTTTTGGGGGGTAGTATAAAATAAATTAAAGCTAAAACTCTCTGAATGATTGGGATGTTTATAGCATTGATATTTTAAGTTCTATAACCTAAACCTTGTTTGTTATGTTAAAACTGGATTCTTTATTTGATTTAAAAGGTAAGGTTGCTATCGTTACCGGAGGTGGAGATGGCATCGGCAAAGGCAGTTGTGAGATTCTTGCGAGAGCAGGCGCTTATATTGTGGTCAGTGATCTGACTATCGAAAAAGCACAAGCCGTAGCTGATGAAATCGTGAAGGATGGAGGTAAGGCTATTGCTGTTGCCTGCAATGTGTTGAAAGATGAAGATTTGGTAGCTTTGGTTGATGCTGCTGTCAAAGAATACGGAACGGTTAATATATTGGTTAACAATGCCGGCGGTGGCGGAGGAGGACGTGAGAATCCGTTTAAGGTCGATCTTGCTTATTTTGAACGTATATTTAATTTTAATGTTTTCAGCGCATGGCGCTTATGTCAGTTGACAGTCCCTTTAATGGCTAAATCAGGATACGGAAGTATCATTAACATTACTTCAATGGGTAGCATAAACAAAAGTCCGAATATGAGTGCTTACGCTGCTTCAAAGGCTGCATTAAATCATATGGCGGCAAATCTTGCTTTTGATTTCGGACCAATGGGTGTACGTATAAATAATGTGGGTCCGGGTGCAACACGTACGCATGCACTGGAAACCGTTCTTACTCCTGAGATTGAGGCGAAAATGCTTGAGCATACGCCCATAAAACGTTTGGGTACAGTAGAAGATATTACGGGTGCGGTTCTTTACTTTGCTGCTCCTGTTTCGGCTTGGGTTAGCGGGCAGGTGTTGTTCGTAAACGGAGGCGGTGTTCAGACGTTGGATTAAATAACAGGTTTTTCAAACATATTTAATGAAATCAATATGGAAGCATTAGATAAATTATTCAGATTTGATAATAAAGTCATTATTATAACCGGTGGAGCAGGTGCAATCGGTAGTGCTGCTGCACGTTTGTTCTCATCTTTAGGTGCGAATGTGGTAATTTCGGACATTAATGAAGATAAATTAAAGGCTCTTGCAGCGTCTATATCTAAGGAAACAGGGCATGAGGTTTTGGGGATTAAGGCGGATTCAACCATTGAATCAGATATGAAAATGCTTGTGGATAAGACTGTAGAGAAATTCGGAAAGATATCAGGTCTGATCAACAACGTGGGTTGGGGTGCTGCTACTAAACTTTGGGACAGTAATACAGAAAAAATGGTAAAATCGTATGTGCTGAATACAGTAGGTGCCTATAATCTTACTAAATATTGTATGCCTTATCTTGAGAAAGAGCCGAATGCATCAGTCGTTTTTTCTAATTCAATGGTAGGAACGACTCCATCGCCTGAGTTTATTGAATATAGTACAGCTAAGGCCGGATTGAGAAATATGGTTCACAGTATGGCTGTGGCTTCGGGACCTAAAGTAAGATTCAATGAGGTGATTATTGGCTCTGTCGATAATGGTGATGCTACATTGGAAGCAGGTTATGATCCTGAAATGTTACGTCGTATTTCTGAAGGTATCGTTATGAAACGTAGAGGTTTACCGGTTGATATTGCTTATGCGATGATGTATCTGATGAGTAATGCTGCATCCTGGATTACGGGTGTGGAAATCAATGTTGACGGTGGCGGAATGTACGAAAGTAAAATGCCGACAGACTAAACTGAAACAACTATTGTAACTATGAAGCTGTTGTGGATCTTCCCGGAATTTTTTAATTAATATCTATAACAGACGGAAATACAGAACAGTTTCAAAGATAAGGAAGCAAATAGCTTCCTTATCTTTCTATTAGTTTACGAGAATGGAAAATACCTGATCGGCTATGAAAAATTATATCTGGATAATATTCTCATGTTTGTTTCTGAATTTCAATAATCTTATTCTGTCTGCGCAAGATAACGTTTGTGCCTACAAATCGATGCAGGTTTATCCCGAAACCAGCGAAGGTTTACCCATTAAATCAGTCATAATATTAATACACAAAGATGGTCAGACTTTTACGGCGGACAGTACAGAGCTGGAAGGTTTCTACAAAAGTATGTCAATCTATGTCGGATCTTCCTTCAACAGAAGCATAGCAAATATGGCAATGAGACGTATCGGACTTGATTCGCGTGTCTCTCATGCCGATTATCAGTTGTACAGTACCAATCTGACAGCTCCTGTCGTACTGGTAGTGAATATCTATATCCTGAGTCCGGGCGAGCATAAATCCTATGACGGGCGTACAGGAATGTGGGCTTCACGTTCCGGTAGAGATTTTCCTTTAATCTTTGAAAATAACCAGAGTGAGTTGACCTTTATTCTGAATGGTGCAGCCGGCTTATACAATGAAGTCAATCCTTTTTTTGGTCAGGGCAAGGCATTCACACAAGGAAATCCAATCGCTGACGATCCGGGAGGTAAAGGTGTTCGTTTCTGGGGCGAAGCATTTGTTGAACCGGGAATTGGTGGTATTCTTGAATTGGGTAAATCCGGGATATATGCTTATGGAGCCGTAACGGGTTTGTTCAGTGCCAGAAATACGACAGATATTTACTCTTCAGGTGCCGCAACCTATGGTGCATTGGAACGACTATACGGAGGAATCGTTTTTACCCGTTTATCTAAAAAAGGCTTTAACCTGAATTTATCCTATGGCAGACAAACATTTCAGCTAAACGACGGATTTCTTATATCCAAATATTCAGGTTCATCCAATGCCGGATTCAGAGGAAGTGTATATCTGAATTCACGGACATCATTCAATAAGGCCGGACTTATAAAATTCAATACAAAATACTGGGCAGTACAGATGTTTTATCTCGAACCACAGGAGTTGTATCGGTTTAACAGTGTCCATACGACCTATGCCGGATCCTATGTCGGATTCAATAATAATAAACATTGGGATGTCGGGATATCGTATATCAACCGGGTAAGAGGAAAGGGTAAATATAATACGATTAACGGAGAATTACCTCAGAAAGGGCTATATGTTATTAATCCGAAATTGTGGGTCAATAATATATTCGGCAAGGGATTGTTCTTTAAAAGTGAATATGCTTATGAAGGGCATTCGTCAGGCGATATGAGAGCAAATGCCTGGTATGCCGGTGTCGGTATTGACTTGAATCGTTTGGCATGGAAACCGATGTTCTATTATCGTTATGCTTTTATGCAGGGTCAAAAGGAAGGCAGTAAATATTATACCCGTTTTGATCCTTTACTGACCGGAGGACTCGGAGATTGGGTGCAAGGAATTAATATGCGGAAAGTACTTGGTAACGGAAATATAATAACCCATCGTTTACAGGCAAGAATCAATCCATTACCTGCATTGGATATTTCGTTGGATTATTTTCATTTATCGGCTAATTCGTATATCAATTTGAGCGGAATGGCTCCGATCGCCAATCTGAAATCAAAGAAGCTTGGAGATGAACTGACTTTAACTACGCATTGGTATATTAACAGACATTTTATGCTTCTGGGTGTATGCTCTTTTGCTTTTCCGGGCAAAGGACTACGTGAATCGGTGGACGGACCCATCAGAGACTGGAGTTCCGTTCAAATGGGATTGTTTATGTTTTTCTGATAATTTAATCCTTAAGACCTATGAATAAAAAAGATATATTGAAAGGTGCCTGGATCTCTGCATTGATTAATGCTTTGATCAACGGTGTGGTAAACTGGTTTATGGTCAGAGGAGACAGTGAAATTCTGCTTACACAGGATCTTATATCAGCTAACACGACTACGATCTTTTCGGGTATCGTTACGTTAGCTACGTCTCTTGCTTTTATTCTGACAACCGTTTCCTATTTTACTCTTAAACTTCCGGGTAAACCTCCCTATTTCCCTAAAGTGCTGATGTTATCTCTTCGTAATACATTTATGGCTTTCGGTATGATTGTAGCAGTTGCCATTCTGGTACAGAAGTATGCATCAGATGTTGTGGCTACACCTATTGCAAGTGCAATCCTTGCAGGTATCGTGGCAGGAATTGTTGCTGGAGTAGTCGATTATATCACGAAAGTAGAAATTGCAGAACGTACTGTATGTAAAAAGTAAGCAGGCGTTTTTGTCAGCATAGAATTACTTCCATATACTGAGTTTAGAATACAAATCAGCTAATCATTGCTGATTAAAACTGAAAGCGGACCGGGCATAACTGCCTGGTCCGCTTTTCTCAGATCTCTAACTAATCTCAAATCTATGATTGATAATTAAGATTTTGCTTTACGTCTATACATGATATAAATGACAGGCGGCAATATAAGAGCAATGTATATCCCGAAAAGAATCAGGATATAATTTCGCTGGTGGGTGATGTCCAATTGAGCAGGAGGAAAAAATGATAGTATAAAACAGCACACAGCTGAAGTTAATCCTATCAGAGTAATGCCCCATGCCTGAAACATCGTTTTGCCTGCCTTATAGGGTCTGTCTATTGTTTTGTTTTTATAACGGAGTCTGATGAATGATATATACATAATGATATACATAGTCAGATAGATCGCATTGGTCATTTGTAACAGCATTTGATATCCTTGTTGTACATGTGATGATATGACATATATGAAGGATATGATAGTCACGATTACGGCTTGTGCGATAAGGATTACTACGGGAGCATTGTTTTTGTTTGTTTTTTCTACAGCTTTAGGTAAATAGCCAAGTGTAGATATATAACTGATGACAGATGCGGGGCCCGTAATCCAGGCTAAGGTGTTTGTTAACACCCCAAAAGCTAAAGCTCCTGCGATGACAGGCAGAATGAATTTGATATTGATGTAGGATAAATAGCTGCTTAAAGCAGAAATTACGGACTGAGTAATGTTTAATTCTTTAGAAGGGATAATAATAGCAATAGCTAAAGTCCCCAGGATATAAATGACACCAATAATCAGAGAAGTGAATAAGAGTGCCTTCGGGTAATCACGTGATGGATTCTTCATCATATGAACGTGTACACCATTGACTTCAAGACCTGAGAAGAACAATAATATACTTACAGCCATAACAACCTGATCAATCGTATGAAAACGAGGAATGGCAGAGGATAGATCGGTACTCATTTCGATATGTCCGCCGCTTATCATATAGTAGATCGAAAATGCGATGAGGAGAAATACAGGTATGAATATACCTACCCATACACCGATAACGGATATTTTACCAATATTACTGAGTTTGTTTTTGAGGTTAATAAGTGTACAAGCCCAAAAGATTATCAGAATGAATCCGATAATATAAAACTTATTATTGCTTAAATAGCCCGATATGCTTGAGTCCGGGAATATATAGGAAAATGTGACAGCTGCAAAAGTCAGAGAAAGAGGGTAGAAGAATACAGACTGGATCCACTGAAGCCATGTTGCAAATATGCCGACTTTGGGAGAGAAAGCTTCGCTTGTCCACGTATATATACCACCACGCTTGGGAAACATGGCTCCGAATTCGGCAGATATTAAAGCAACCGGAATTAAGAAAATAACGATTGCTATCAGATATAACGATATAGAAGTCAGCCCATAAAATGCTTCGGAAGGGAAGCCATAAATATTAATGACCGTAGCGATGTTGAGAGCTACGATAGTACCTATGCTGAAGAATGAGCTTTTTGCAACGTTCTTTGATTGAGAATCCATGAAAATCAGTGTTTATTTTAAACAGGGTGTCTTAAAGAAGACACCCTGAAGATATTAGATTGTAGCCTTTATCAAGCTTTGGTTTTTCCCGTTTCTTTCTGGATTAATATCAGAAGGATTGAGAATACTGCAGCTGCAATAAACGGAAGATACATTACATATTGCCCATGATGTTCAAGGCTTGAAGGTAAGTTCATAAGAATACCACCGATGATGAACATAAATGCATTAACGAATGCAGCACTTGTACCTGTAAGAGGTCCACCTGCGATATCCGATCCAATCATGAACGAAATCATTTCGGCAGTTGCTCCGAGTCCGATCATGAACATCATAACCAAAGCCAGCCATAAAGGTAGTTTGACATAAATAACCATGATAAGTGCAGCAACGACAATGATCATACCGATTAATGAAGGCAATTTGCGATTGTGAATGGCCTGAGACCAACGAGGCCAGAATAAACTGCCGATACCTAATCCGGCCCAGCATAAAGCGGAACCTATATTACCTGCTTCGGCAGAGAAACCTGCATGCTGAATCATTTGTGGAGCCCATACCACACCAATAGCTAATTGTAATCCGAAAGCGATACCACCCCAGATGGCAGCAATCCAGATTTGCGGATATCTGACAATTTTCCAAAGGTCATCGAATACAACTTTAAACGGATTCTCCTTGTTTTCAACTTTTTGAGGATTACGAACGAATAAAATGGCAAGTACGATCAGTGCAATACCAAAATAGCCGAGATAGACAAACATTTCCTTATAGGTGATTTGTCCAAGTACCCAATTGGTAATAGGTTGCTGTATGGCTGATGAAAAACTGGAAGATGTTTCAACGTATCCAAACATTGTGCCGTAAGCCGCAAGTCCGAACCATTGTCCGCCAATATAGCCAGCCCCGACAAATCCGACACATGCACCAAATGCCATGACAAGTTGCGCAACAATAATAAGTGCATAATCATCAGCTATACCATAAAGAAATACGCCCAGTGTAACGAGTATAAAAGCCGGGATCAGAACTTTCTTTGCACCGAAAGAGTCCAGAAAGGCACCTCCGAAAAACTGGAATATAGCAAAAGCCCATGTGTAAACTCCGGCTATAATTGTCAGCTGCTGAGTTGTCAGCGATAGTGTTTTTTGAATATCGCTTTGAACGACAGAGAACATCGTTTGTACATTGAACAGGTACAAAACGAATACTACAACAATAGCCCAGATCCACCAGGCACGTCCCCCCCCGAGATGAGGTTGGGACGTTAAAACATTTCCTGTACGTGGCATATGCTTATTTTTTTACAGGTTTAAACTCTTCAGCATACATGAAAGGTTTATCCTTTCTGTCACGATCATAAACTTTATTACCTGCAACATAAGTGGCTTTATTCATGTTGTCTAAAGCAAGTGTTTGCAGAACAAATAATTTATCCATGATGCTTTCGGTGAATTTCATTCTCCACTCTACAAATTCGGAAGGCTTCAAATCCAGAACAGCAATATCCGCTTCATATCCCGGAGCAATCGAACCGATTGAGTTTTCAAGATGTAATGCTTCGGCTCCACCACGGGTCGCTAAATAGAAACTATGAACAGCACTGATGTTTTTCCGTTTTAGCATACTTACTTTGTAAGCTTCGTTAAGCTGACGGGGTATTGAGAAGTTTGTACCTCCACCAACGTCTGTACCGATACCTACTCTGACAGGTCTTTGAGGATCTTTGGCTTCCCAAACTTTAAATTCGCCATCACCAAGGAATAAATTTGAAGAAGGGCAATGAGCACAACCACATTGAGCCATGTGAAGCGTTTGCCATTCTTCCTCTTTCATTAAGCAACTGTGTGCAAGGAGAGATTTACGGTCGATCAATCCATATGCTTTATACACGTCGGTATAGTTGTCAAACTGAGGGAATAATTCGTTTACCCATGACACTTCGCCTGTTGATTCGTTGAGGTGAGTATGCATGATAACCCCTTCATCGATATGTCTCTGATATAATTCGCCCGCAAGCATAAGTTGCTTTTCTGTACTGGTCGGAGCGAAACGTGGAATAATAGAATAGATTTGTCGTCCTTTATTATGCCACTTTTTCAATAAGCTTTCAGCAATCTCAATAGATTCTTCTGCTGATTCGTCTTTAAGTGAATCAGGTAGATTACGGTCCTGGAAAACCTTACCAGTGATCATCCGGGTATTATATCTTTCGGATTCTTCAAAGAATGCGTCAACAGATGTAGCAAATGTTGTACTAAACACGTTCGCTGTAGTTGTTCCTTGTTGTAATACTTGTTTGAAGAACATTTTAGCTACGTCATCAGCAAAGGCTTTGTCTTTGTATTTAGCTTCGGTCGGGAAGGTATATTCGTTAAGCCATTGGAGTAATGTATCACCGAATGAGCCGATCATAGGAGACTGTACATAGTGTACGTGGCAATCTACGAATCCCGGAAGGATTACAGAGTCCTGATGATGATCAATATCTGTAAGAGTCGGATATGTATCTTTGATTTTAGCATATTCATCAACATCAAGAATAATACCATCTTGTATAACAATTAATCCATCCTGGATATACGTATAACTACTATCGGCCTGAGTTAAGAACGGATCATCGCTGAATGTCACAATTTGTCCTCTGATTCCTTTAAGGGCGCTACCTGCCGGATTATATGGCAGAGCAATAGACTTCATTTTCATAATTAGGGTATTTAGATTAGAAAAAATTAAGTTTATAAGTATATATGTATATATATCGAAAACTTTACATTTAAATATTTGTATTTTCTAAGATTTAAAACAGCTCATAATATCTTATGTTTATGGACGGAAAACATTATAAGGAATTTTATATTTCCCATTATTAATTAGTTCTTTCTATTTATATTGAAATGTTTTTTTATAATAGGTTTCAGTATTTAATATTAGAATAATATTCTGATATGTAGTAATTATTTAGATTCAGTTGTAAACATTTATTTAAAGAGGTGTGTTATTTGAAAAAAATATGATTACTAAATTTTAGATTTTATGAACGGGACAATTAATAATGGCGACGTTGCCTTTATGGTTATCACAACGGTGTTAGTTTTTTTTATGACACCGGGGTTGGCTTTTTTCTATGGCGGATTAGTAGAAAGAAAAAATGCATTAACCATGATGATGTACACGTTTGTTGCTATAGGTATAGTAACGGTAATGTGGGTATTAGGAGGTTTTTCGATGGTGTTCGGAGATGATGCAGCGGGCTTTATAGGAAACCCGATGCATTATTTTATGTTGAATAACGTGGATTTTACCATTAATCCGAATTATGGATCCAAGATTCCTTTTCTAATGTTCTTTATGTATCAGCTGATGTTTGCCATCATTACAGCACCTTTGATGACCGGTGCATTTGCAAATAGGATGACACTGGGAGGATGGATAAAAGTATTGATCTTATGGATGATTCTTATATATTTCCCTGTAGCACACTGGGTATGGGGTAAGGGCTTCTTAAGTCAATGGGGGTTTGTCGATTACGCAGGAGGAACCGTGATCCATGTCGCAGCAGGTTTCTCAGCTCTGGCTTCTGTTTTTTATTTCGGAAAAAGAGCATTTATCTCTAAATCAGGACCGGGTAATACCGTATGGATGGCTATCGGAGCTTCAATCCTTTTATTCGGATGGTTCGGTTTTAACTCAGGAGGCGCATTATCCGGTGGTGAAACAGCCGCTATTGCTTTTACGAATACCGGAATAGCAGGTGGGTTTGCCGCAACAATATGGATGTTCTTAGCTTATATGCGCGACAAAAAATTCTCAATGGTAGAGTTTATGACAGGTGCTGTAGCCGGATTAGCAACCATAACTCCCTGTTCGGGTTATGTAACACCACAAGGTGCAGTTATTGTCGGAATTTTTGCTCCGTGTATCTGCTTTCTATGTCTGACACTATCCAAAAAAATGCGTTGGGATGATGCTTTAGGCGTATGGGGCGTTCATGGTATGGGAGGTTTGACAGGTACTATACTGATAGGTGTATTAGCAGCTGAGGAAGTGAATGGTGTTTCGGCTGATGGAAGACAGTTGCTGGTTCAGACAGGTGGTGCGCTGTTAGTTGCTGTGTATGCTTTTGTATTGACTTATTTGATTTTGAAGATAAGTAATGCAGCAGGAAGTATACATGTGCCTGC
The DNA here is from genome assembly GCA_002471225.1 of Porphyromonadaceae bacterium UBA7332. Taxonomy (GTDB): domain Bacteria; phylum Bacteroidota; class Bacteroidia; order Bacteroidales; family UBA7332; genus UBA7332. Next base: position 44,625 of record DKPO01000026.1, on the reverse strand, counting down.
AGAGGTACAGGAAAAAGGATTGGATAAAACCTATACAACAGAAACGGTCGAATAACCGATTGATAGATAACAAAAGTCAGAACCCCCTCAACTGCTCAAAGACAGATAAGGGGGTTTTCTGATTTGAAATAGTTTAATCTACGAAACGACGGAAATAGTCAATCGTTTTTTTGAGTCCTTCATCAAGCTGAATATTGGGAGACCAGTCATCCAGCATCTTTTGAGCCAGATGAATATCCGGACGTCTTTGCTTCGGATCGTCTTTAGGCAGCGGTTCGAAAATTATTTTTGATTTCGAACCTGTTAATTTGATTACTTTATTAGCCAGCTCGATCATGGTAAATTCATGCGGATTACCAATATTTACAGGTCCGGTAAAGGAGTCATCCGTTGCCATCATCCGTATCATAGCTTCTACCAGATCATCAACATATTGGAAGCTACGAGTCTGAGAGCCATCTCCGTAAATAGTTATGTCCTGACCGCGAAGGGCCTGAAGGATAAAATTAGAGACAACACGACCGTCTCCTTCACTCATTCTCGGTCCATAGGTATTGAAAATACGAATGATTTTGATTCGTACGTTGTTTTGAGAATGATAATCCATAAACAGGGTTTCGGCACATCGTTTGCCCTCATCATAGCAAGATCTGTCACCTATGGGATTCACATTGCCCCAATAAGATTCAACTTGCGGATGGATAGCTGGATCGCCATATACCTCGCTGGTAGATGCCTGTAGGATTTTTGCTTTCGTTCGTTTTGCCAGTCCGAGCATATTTATAGCTCCCATGACCGATGTTTTAATGGTCTTTATCCGGTTGTATTGATAATGTATAGGTGAGGCAGGACATGCCAGATTGTAGATTTCATCTACTTCGGCATAGTAAGGTTGTATAACATCCTGACGTATTATTTCGAAAAGTGGATTTCCGACCAGATGAATAATATTACGTTTAGATCCGGTAAAGAAATTGTCTAAGCAAATGACGTCATTTCCTTCCTGCACTAACCGGGTACAAAGATGAGAGCCGATAAATCCGGCACCTCCGGTAACTAAAATGCGTTTCATAATTCAGGTTTTTTTCCGATACGTATATATTTAAGTCCATCTTTGTGCAAATCGGCTTCATCATAGATGTTTCTGCCATCTATAACGAGATTGCCACGCATAGCTTTTGTTATTACCTTCCAACTTGGAAGCCGGAATTGTTTCCATTCAGTAATTATCAGCAGAGCATCAGCCTCTAATGTAGCATCATACATATCCGCAGCATAACTAATGGAATCACCCCATATTTTTTTACATTCAGGCATCGCGATAGGGTCATAAGCCTTCACATGACCACCTTCTTTCAGAATTTCATTAATAATGATAATTGAAGGTGCTTCGCGCATATCATCTGTCTCAGGTTTAAAAGCAAGCCCCCATACGGCGAAGTTCTTATCTTTCAAATCACCTACAGCGGCTTTGAGTTTATTGACTAAAACCAGTTTCTGATCATGATTTATCTCTTCGGTAGCTTCAAGGATTCTTAGTTTGTAATTATTTTTTCCTGCAACACTTAAAAGAGCTTTTACATCCTTTGGGAAACAGGAGCCACCATAGCCACATCCGGAGTAAAGAAAGGATTTACCGATACGACTATCCGTACCCATTCCTTTACGTACCATATCTACGTCTGCACCTACGATTTCGCATAAATTGGCGATATCATTCATAAAGCTGATACGAGTAGCAAGCATGGCGTTTGCGGCATATTTAGTCATCTCGGCAGAGGCTATATCCATAAATATCATTGGATATCCATTCATTACGAATGGTTTGTATAGTTTACTCAAAAGCTTTTGAGCTTTAGAGGAATCTGTACCGATAACCACCCTTTCAGGAGTCAGAAAATCTTTAATAGCATCGCCTTCTTTGAGAAATTCAGGATTGGATGCTACATCAAAAGGTATATTTACACCCCGGTTTTTCAGTTCTTCAGCGATAATGTCTTTGACTAAATAGGATGTGCCGACAGGTACCGTACTTTTGGTAATAAATACAAGATACTCCTTCATGTACATTCCGACTTCTTTAGCAACAGCCTTTACGTACTTAAGATCGGCATTTCCTTCTTTATCCTGAGGCGTGCCTACCGTACAAAATACCAAAGGAGCATTCAATATTGCACTTGCAAGATCCGTAGAGAAAGAAAGACGTTTGTCTGCCATATTCTTTTTTACTAATTCGCTCAATCCCGGCTCATAGATTGGAATCTGACCATTTTTTAAGGCTTGTATTTTAGCCGTATCTGTATCAACACAGATTACTTTGGCTCCCATTTCTGCAAAGCAGGCCCCTGTAACCAAACCGACATAGCCTGTTCCGATAATTACAATTTTCATACTCTGTTTTATTATTTATGTTTTATTTGCTTCGTTTAGACTTGTCCCATGCTCCGTTCCCTTTTCTGCGACGGAGATATGTGTATCCCCTGAATACATTCAGGTTCATAAATACAAAATAATAGATCGCATATAATAGCTTGACCGGTTTCCCTCTGACAGATAAAATATATCCGATAATAGCAGCACTATAGAACAGTATTTGCAGGATAAGGACAGTCATATAGAACTGATTGTCATTAAACAGGCAGATATATATATTTAGAGGAATCAGCAGAATAAGAGCGACGGGAGTAAGTGTCCATCTTAATACCCGGTGTGAGATATACTGAAAACTCAGAACCCCGTATCTGAAGATATTAAGTAATGACCGCAATCTGTAAACAGCTTGTAGTCCACCGGCAGCAATTCTGATTTTCCTCTTTTTTTCTTCTTCGATGTTTTCAGATCCTGTTTCGCAGGCATATGCTGTCTTGCAATAAGCTGTGCGAAATCCGGACATAGCAATTTCGAGTGATTGAATAAAGTCATCAAGAAGCGTATCGACAGGCATTTGTATATAAAATGAAGTTCGGATGGCAAATAATTCGCCGGCAGCACCTACTACAGAATAAAGTCTGGAGTCGAGGTCTTTAAGGAAAGATTCGTATTTCCAGTAAATCCCTTCACCTACGGATGCGCTCTCTTTCTCATCGGATGCTATCACCCTTTTTTCTCCTGCAACACATCCGACTGATGGATCGGCAAATTGTAAAGCTATTTCTTTTATAGCTTGTGTATTTAGCATTGTATTGGCATCAGTAAATATGGTCAGAGGCGTTTCGATATGAGGCATGGCTCTGTTGATGGCAGCCGTTTTACCTTTCCGTTCAGGAGAGAAAAGAATATTCACTCGTTCATACTCATGAAGTAAATCATTTGTACGGTCCGTGGATCCGTCCGTAACCCAGATAATATGCAACTTGTCTTTCGGATAGTCCAGCGCAAAACAGTTATCCATTTTGGATGAAATAATGTCTTCCTCGTTATAAGCCGCAATAAGTAAAGACACGGAAGGCCATTCCGTATAGTCCGTTACAGGTGCTTTATGATAAATACTCTCTTTAATTTTTACGATAATATATAATATAATGCCATATCCTATGTAAGTATAAAATATGATGAATATTAAAGTAAAGAATAGAATAATCATAGTTTCAGGTATAAATTGTAGCTAATATTTTTTGTATCTGAGACGTCCAGGATAACTGAGGATATACACTGTTTCTTATATCCAAAGGAGTAAGTTTACACGCTTCAACAAAATTGATACACTCCCCGATATTCAAAGGGTTATCATCTTTCGGTGCATGAAGTGTATAAGACATTTCATCAAAATCGGGATCATTCTCGGAATAAACAAAAGGGATTCCGCGAGCTGCATATTCTCTGTTCTTCAAGGATTTCAGCTGAGAGATGTTACTCCTGTGGCGTCCGAGACTTCCTATAGCCAGATCCATCTCATTGAATAATGTATCGAGATCTGTTCCATACATCGGACCATGGAAAAGTACTGTATTTTCAAGCTTATTTTCTCTTACAAGCTCCCGGAGCATGAATCCTGCCGGAGTGGAAGGTTGTCCGACTATATGTAGAAATACCACGTTCTCTGGTTTAGATTTATTATATTCAGCAAGACCATTAATTGCTCTGTCCACTCCATGCCAATAATGTAATTCTCCGACCATAATAAAATGGAAATGATTTTGTTGATGTTCTGTTCGGGTTCTGAGTGGGATTCTGTCAAAATCAATTCCGTTGGATATCTGTATAGCAGGGCAACCGAAAATGTACGGATCATCACTATAGGTAACGACGTAATCAATATTTCTGAATAGCTGATTTCTGTAACGTTTGTCAAACCAGTGTTTAATCTTATCGATACGTCGAGCTTCATCAAATTCATTGTCGTAAGGGTAAGTAGGTATTTCTATCAATACTTTTATCCCTTTTGCTCTGAGAGCTTTTACAAATGAAATGAAAAACGGATTGGCATTGCTGTAATAACGGATATAAACAAAGTCGTATTTCTGATGCGGAATATGCTCTGAGATAGGAGAGAAGTTGATTCTCTTTTCGATTTTGCTTCGGATACCCGTCCCAAACCTGTATATTTCTTTATGATCGATCTCGATCACATCCAAACCATCATCGTTAACATTTATCTGGCATAAATGCATATCGACATCGTTCTCATGAAAAGCCTTTAGCTGAGAATATATTTTTTGTGTGATGCCACTATGAGGGGCAAAGCCATGGAATACAATATATAATCCGGATAGTTTCATGAGTGTTTCGAGATAAGTTGTTTTATTTTGGTCAGATCAAAAGGTTTACGGACAGCCACATATATAAGTACAACGATAATCGTGGCGATTGTATATACAGTCAAATTAATGAAGTGGACTTTGCTATATACAATTTTACTTATTGCAAAAAGCATGACAGACAACGTGATGCCTAATTCCAATGGCATTCTTAGTTGTCGGATAAAGTAATAGATTTTTCGTTTGAAATTATATATATATAATAACACATAGCATTGTATAAAGTTGATAGTAAAAGAAATAACAAGAGCCCACGCAAGAATGATGAGACTTTTAAAAATAAAAATACCTACAATCATAGCAATAACATTGCAGATAGTGGAAATTAATCCGCTAATAAAGAGTAAGCGTGTTTCGTTAGTTGCCTGGAAGATGGATCCGCTTGATGATAAAATCATTTGAAATCCGATAGAAAGGGAAAGTATGCGGAATAAAGGGACCGATTCGATCCATTGATCACCAAAAATAAATAATATCAGATCATAGGATGTAAAATAAAAAAAAGCACTCATAGGAAAGCCTATAAAAGCGAGTAGGAAAACAATTTTTTCATAATAATGTATCTGTTCATCTTTACGATCCTGAAAATCAGCAAATACAGGATGAACAACAGATGATAGAAGATTTGATGTGTTTTCCAGAGGTAGCATCACCAATCTGTAAGATTTGTCATAAAACCCGAGAGGTTTAACTCCCAGGTATTTCCCAACTAATAAATTATCAATATTGCGGGAAAAGAAATTTATAATGTTAAATAAAAACTGAAATCCGGAGTAGCTGAATATTTTAGAAAAAGTTTCTTTGGTGAAATGCAGGGAAGGACGAATAGGCTGATGGACATAGCATGTTATAAAAGAAGCAATAGCTGTAAATATAGGTTGTATAGTCAGAGCATACACACCTAAACCCCGATATGCGCATAGAATAGCTAATCCACCTCCGGCCAGCTGAATAGTTACATTCCGGATAGCCAGAAAGCGAAACATTTTTTCTTTATATAAGAGTCCGTTCGGTATTGTATTAAGTGCATTAAAGAACAGTGAAAGAGCCATTATATGGCATAAAGTAGTTAATTTTTCAGATTCATAAAATGAGCCATATAAGTAAGAAAATAAAATTACACAGCAACTTATCGCAATACCTATAATAAATGAAAATGTAAATAACTCTCTATAGTTATTTTCATCTAAAGTTTTATTTTGAATAATTGCTGTCCCGATACCCAAATCGCAAAATAGGGTAAAGAATGTAATGCAAATTGTTGCAAGTGACATAACTCCAAAGTCAGATGGATTTAATATGCGGGATAGTATACCGGCTATGACCAGAGATAATATAAAACCTGTGTATTTACCAATGGCTACATAAAACAGACCATCAAAGACTTTTCGCATTATTGATTTACCCATAAATCTTTGAACTTATTATTTTAAGGATGCTTTTCGAAAATATTTTGGGAGATGCACTGGCAAGAAGTCTGAGTCCCGAAATTCTGTCACGGAAACAAAGCTCCCTGATTTTGAATATTACTCCATATATGATCCGCCCAATAAATTGTTTGCAAAGCTTTTTAGTTTCGTAATCTTTGTTTTGAGAAAACCTTTTTAATTCCGTAATGATAAAACAATACGCCTTGAGTTTTTTCATATTGAAGTGAGACGTCACTACAGAATCACTTCGTAAACGTCTGTGGAAGTAGGTCTGATTGATAAATCCGACTCTGTTAGCCTGAAGAAAAGCCAGAATGGTGAATAGCTCGTCCTCATGCGTGGTATGTTCATATTTGAGACTATGAGTCAGGAGAAATTCGCGGTTATATATCTGAAGCCAGGGAGCGACTCTGAATCCTTCATTGCATAGGAGAATATCTGCTATTTCTGTTCCGCTATAAACCTTGTCTATCAGCTTGTTGCATCTGATGTAATTATACAATTGAGTATTGTATCCCTCATCAGAAAAGGAAACAGCATCAAAAAAAAGAATATCAAGTTTCTGCTCAGAAGCTTTACGGAAACAATCGTCCATAGCATTGAGAGAAAGGATATCATCACTATCCATGAAATATATATATTTACCAACAGCCTGAGCCAATCCTGCATTTCGGGCTGATGCCTGACCTGCATTTTGCTGACGGAAAGACTTAATACGTGTATCGGTATTTTTAAACTGTTCTATAATTTGCGGGGAATCATCTGTCGAACCATCATCAATAATAATGATTTCTATATCTTTGAGAGTCTGATTTATGATGGAATTCAGAGCATCTGTAAGATATTCTTCTGTATTATATACAGGTATAATAATAGAAATTTCAGGCATGACGTAATTTTTTTAATTAAAACTACAGAGGCAATGAGAAATAAAATGTCGAACCGATATTCAATTGGCTTTCTACCCAGATCCGGCCACCCAACTGATCGAGATACGACTTCACGATAGATAAACCGAGTCCGGCACCTTCATGGGATTTAGAAGAAGTATTATCAACCTGAATAAATCTGTGAAAAATATTTTCCAGCATATTTTCAGGGATTCCTTTACCTTCATCTCTGACATAGAAGGTAATGTTTTGAGGGTGCTCCATATAGCCGATAGTAATGCTTCCTTTCTCTGAATATTTAATCGCATTTTTTATCAGATTTGTAAAGATCCCATATATTTTTTCTTCGTCTGTATTGATGGTAATCTTTTTATCTTTTAATTCGGTCTTCAGTAGAAGATTCTTTTTACTTGCTTCATGATAATAAAAATTATATACATCGTTAATTATATTTTCAATATCAACTTTTGTGAAATTGGATGTCATAATTCCAGCTTCAATTTTAGCAACGTCAATAATAGCATTAAGTGTGCTTAAAAGACGGTGGCTATTGGTTTTCATTATAGCCAGATACTCTTTTTGCATATCCTGCGGGTAATCCACTTCTGACAGCAGATCAATAAATCCGATTATACTATTAAGCGGAGTCCGGATTTCATGACTTATATTCTGCAAAAAAGCGACCTTCAGTTTTTCACTTTGTTCGGCTTTTTCTTTTGCCTCAATTAATTCTTTCTTACGTCGCCATTTGACAATTGCCATCCCTATAGAAGCAGCTAATGTGCTGAGAATGGCTATTTCGCCATCACTCCAGTTGTCTTTATGTTTGCAATCGTCAAACCCAACAAACCCCCAACATAATTCTTCTATAAATATCGGGATCACAAGGATTGACACAATGCCTTGTTCTGAAAGTAAGGGTTGTTCTTCTTTTGGGAAATCAGATATATTACCCCTAACCAATTTATTTGAAAGAAATAATTTAATCCATCTTGAAAAATCAGGTTCACCTTGTACATTCTGTAGATCCGGATTGTCAATTTGGATGCTTACACCCTTTTTTGTCCATTCATATCGTTGGCTTATCAGATATCCTGCTTCAGAATTGTGGACCATTTCGAAAACATATATACGATCACGTTTGATGAAATTCCCCAGTAAGGAAAGAGAATTATTAATATTAGAATTCAGATCATTTTCGCTGAGTAATATTTGTCCTATTTTTGCTACAACTTCCAGAATTTGATCTTTCCTTTTAATAATTTTCTCATAATTAATAATTTTCGTGTCAAGGTGATTATTTGTTTTCATAGGATTTTTATGTTGTATTAAACGAGTGTTTAAATTAATTAAAATAACCCATAATTTGTTGGAGTTATATCTCTTGATTTTGATTAAGATATGTCTGTTAAACTGTTTTATATATTTATTTATTTGATAATTAGAAATTAAAATAGAACGATGAATTCTACGCTTTTGAAATATTTTCATTCCTATCAATAAATATTTATATAATAAAACATTTGAACTACTCAAGTGTTTAATTAGAAAATGCATATTTCAAAATATATTGTTATGAATGAGAAAATAATGATTTTGGATGATAAAGATTCTATTGCTAAAATTATAACATCCTACCTGAAAGATATTTATGATGTAGTGTGGTTTGATAACCCTTTAATTGCACTTAAATGGTTGCGTGAGGGCTATGACATAGACTTAGTTATTCTGGACTTAAAGATGCCTTTAATGCGAGGGGATGAGTTTCTATCACACCTAAAGTCTGATGAGAAATTAAAACATATTCCAGTTATTATACTATCCAGCGAAGACAGTACAACGGAGAGGATTAATTTACTGGAAAAGGGAGCCGTCGATTATATTGTGAAACCATTTAATCCAATGGAACTAAAGGTGAGAATTAAACATATTCTTACCTGATAATATCTTTATGTTATGAAGGAAATGATTAGTAACGAGATAAATCCAAAGAACGTTCATTTATATAAAATGCCTCTTTGGAAGAGAGTATTCGATATTATTGTATCGCTTTCCGGAATCCTGATTCTTTCCCCCATATTTATTATTTTGGCTCTTGCGGTAAAATTGGAAAGTAAAGGTCCGGTTATTTATGCGTCGAAACGGGTAGGGACAAATTTCTATATATTTAATTTTTTGAAATTCAGATCTATGTATCCGGATGCGGATAAACGGATGAAAGAGTTTATGCATCGAAACCAATATAGTCTGACAGAAGAGAAGTGTGAAGATGTGACGAAAGATCCGGAATGCGAATCTCAGAATATGATCGGACAAACTCTTTTGGTTAATGATGATTCATTTATACTGGAATCAGACTATCTTGATCAGGTTCACAAGCATCAGGAGCATGGATTTATTAAATTAGAAAATGATCCTCGTATAACCAGAACCGGACGATTTATAAGAAAATATAGTCTGGATGAGTTACCCCAATTATTTAATGTATTACGCGGAGATATGTCAGTTGTAGGCAATAGACCTTTACCAATTTATGAGGCTGAGTTGCTTACAAAAGATGATGATATAGAGCGCTTTTTTGCTCCGGCAGGAATAACGGGTTGGTGGCAGGTTAATAAGCGGGGTGATTCGGGAAGCCTATCGGCAGAAGAAAGGAATCAACTGGATATCTATTACGCAAAACATGTCAGCTTTCTTTTCGATATGAAAATAATAATAAAAACGTTTACCTCATTTATACAAAAAGAAAATGTGTAGATCTGTATGTTCATTTATCATACTATGCCTGATCTATATACAAATTCAAGCTCAGGATTCAATTCAGATTGAGAAAAATAAGATATTAACAGATTTTGAGTTACCTCCATTGGATATATTATTTAAAGCCTCATCTGAAAATAATCCCGTTGTAGGTTTTTATAGATCGAGAAAAATAGAAGAAGAGAGTGATTTGAAAAGCACAAAAAGAAGATGGCTGAATTATATACGGATAACAGGTGGTTATCAGTACGGGCAATTATGGAGTGATAATTCAAGCCTTGATCCGACTCAAGGAGGAGGAAGTGTACTTCAGAGAGCAAATAATAATCAGAGTTATTATAATGTTGGTCTTTCTGTTATTATGCCTTTAGAGGAAATAATAGACAGGTCAAATAAAATAAAAAGTCAGAAAGAGCGAATCGAGCAAACTCAATTTGAAGTTAAAAGATATCTGGATGAGCAAAAGCTGTTAATTGTTCATTCATATACTATTGCTGAAAAATGGATTGCTTTATTAAAAGTAAGAGCAGAGGCTTTGCATTATGCTGAAGCGCAATTTAAATTGAGTCAAGAGGCTTTTGTACAAAACCGAATAGATGCATCAGATCTGAGTCGAATGAAAAATATGCACTCAGATGCATTAGGCGATTTTATAATTGCTGAAACGGAGCTTAAAGAAGCCATATTGCGTCTTGAAATACTGACAGGTTTTAAGATAATAAATCAATAGATATAAAATGCAGATTATCCAATTTTTATTTAAGACATTATATAAGATTAAGTGGATCTTAATCTCCGGAGTTTTAATAGCGGGTATTCTTGCATATTACCTGACAAGTAATATGCAGAAGACTTATAAAGTTTCATGTACTGTTTACACTGGAATAGCATCAGGATATAATATAGAGTCTGAAGGATCTAAATCAATAGATTTCAATACAGTAAATAATGGAATGGATAATTTGATAAATGTGATCAAATCGAGAAATACCATGGAGATGGTGTCTTTGAGATTGATTGCCAATAGTTTAATGAAAGGGAATGCACAAAAAGATAATAATGATATTTTATCGATAAATTATAATACGCTTTATAATGCAACGCCAAATGAAATAAAACAAGTCGTAAAGGGTAATGATAACTTAGCTGCAGCACAAAAATTATTAGGGATGATAGAGGAAACACCTAATAATTACTTATATCGGGTCTTAAATACCGAAACGCCTTTTTTTAGTTACAGTGCATTATCATCTATTTCTATAAAAAGATTATCAAGTAGCGATATGCTGGATATATCTTATGAATGTTCTGATCCCGGAATTGCTTATAATACTATAACACTGCTAAATGAAGAATATATAAAACAATATCAGAAATTACAATTTGGAGAGACTGATAGCGTTATTGCATATTTTCAAAGTGAACTTCAAAAATGTAACAGACTTCTCAAACTAGCAGAAGATTCATTGATACAATTTAATGTGAAGAATCAAGTGATTAATTATGAGGAGCAAACAAAACAAATGGCAGTCCAATCCAGAGATTTTAATCTTGAATATACGGCAGCACAAACTCTTTATAACTCTTCTAGAAATCTGGTTTCTGATTTAGAATCAAAAATGAAATTTAATGAAGCCCTGATGAAAGATAATAATAATCTGCTTAAATCAGTCGAAGAATTATCTGATCTAACATATCAGAAAACATATTTATCTGTCATATCCTCAGATAAAATAAATCTGGATAAATTGAATGATAGTATACGTAATAAACAAACCCGGGTATCAGCAGATTTGTTGTCGATATCACCTAAATACTATTCCAGAGAAGGATTAAGTGCTCAGGAAGTAATAAAAGAATGGTTTCTGGAAACATTAAATGTAGCCAGAGCTAAAGCAACTATTGATGGATTAATAATCAGAAAAGAGAAACTTGATAAAGACTATAATCATTATTCACCAGTTGGTGCGATATTAAAAAGGAAAGAACGGGAAATTAACTTTTTAGAGAATTTATATCTGAACTTGCAAAATGGGTTAAATACAGCTTTAACCCGTAAGAAAAGCTTACAAATGAGTACGGGAAATCTTACGATTATTAATCCCCCAGCCTTACCAATCGAACCGTTACCATCAAAACGCGCATTCATTATACTAGCCTGTGTTTTAGCAGTCGCTATTTTTATATTGTCCTATTATATCGTAGTTGATCTTATAGATCAATCTTTGAGAGACTTGAAGAGAGCCGAAAAGATCACCGGAATGAAGGTTTTAGGTGGATTTGCAGCACCTTTTACCGGACGATATCATAAATATCAGAAGGAGGGATACGAACTTTCAGCGACATATCTGTATAACGCAATCTCTCCTTATTTCAAGAATACATTTCCTAATGTTATTTTGTTTACGAGCATCGATCAAGGCGTTGGTAAAACATTCATTGCTGAAGCTTTAATGCGTAAATGTAAAGAGAATGATCTCTCAGTCGAATTCCATTCATGGAATAGTAATATACCAGATAGTAATTATTTATGGGCTGATTCATGGAAAGATATTTGTAAATACGAAGGCTGTCAATTGGTAATAATAGAGTTACCACCTTTGGAAGTAAGTACGCCGAATAAATACATTCTGAACTCTGTAGATATTTGTCTATTGATTGTAACGGCAAATTCCGTTTGGAATACTAAAGATGAATTGTATGCAGGACGTATTCGAAATGAAATATCAAAAGATAAATTATTTCTGTATTTGAATAAGGCCTCCAGAGATGCTATGATGGATATTATTGGTATGATGCCCCCATATACAAAAATGAGAAGTTTGTTTTATCGGATATTTAGTTTTCAGTTAAAGAAAAAATAATGATAACCAAAGAGAAGCTACAATCAGAGTTTAGTTTACACCGATTAATAATTTTTTCGGCAATACTTCTTATTGTTCTTCTTGGAGCTAAATATAATCTGATATTGGGCATCGGACTCGCACTTTTACCTACGATATTTTATGTATTGGTAAGTATTCTGAATAATCCGTTTCTTGCTTTTCTATGGGTCAACATCCTCAATTATTTTATCATGGGAATTGTGCGGTATATCCCCACTTTGCAAGGCGGAATTATAATGGATCTTACAATTACAATTTCATTTATCGTATTTATTTTATATGTCAGATTAAATAATAAAAAGATAGAGTGGAAGAGAAGTGTCAATTTGTTGAATCTCTCTATACTTATTTGGTTAATATATTGTATTGCTCAGATATTTAATCCCGAATCTGTATCTGTAGCAGCTTGGCTGACAGGGGTTCGAGGAGAAGCGGTTTATTTCTTTTTTATTGTACTAATGACTCAGTTGATATGTACTAAGTACAAGCATATGAGAGCTTATGTGTTGATCTGGTCTATATTGGTGTTATTAGCAGTTTTAAAAGCATTAATGCAAAAGTTTGTTGGTTTTGATGGAGCCGAGACAAGATGGTTGTATGTTGATGGCTTTGCCCGAACACATATTCTGCAAACGACCATCAGATATTTTTCGTTCTTTACAGATGCAGCTAACTTCGGATCTGCTATGGGTTATTCTATGGTCTTTTTCGGAATTGTTGCGTTTATCCAGAAATCTCTAATAGAGAAATTCTATTATTTGCTTGTTGCTATGATGGCAGGATATGGGATGATGATATCGGGGACACGTACAGCTATGGTGGTGCCATTTGTTGCATTATTTGTATATATTCTTCTAAGAAAAGATTTTAAGAAGATTATATATATGTCTGTTCTATTAATTGGAGGAGTAATATTTTTTAAATATACAACCATTCTAAATGGTAATGCGGAAATCCGGAGGATGCGAAGTGCATTCCATCCTGAAAATGATCCATCTTATTTGGTGAGGATAGAAAACCAGCAAAAAATGAAAGTCTATATGGCGAATCGCTATTTTGGCGTAGGCATAGGCTTGGGAGGCGGAAAAGCAAAACGTTATGCTCCGGGCGCATATATGTCTCAGATAGCAACAGACTCATGGTTTGTAATGATATGGGTTGAGACTGGTATCGTAGGGCTATTGCTGCATATATTAACATTATTGATGATTTTGGCAGGAGGAGCTTATATTCTTCTGTTTAAGATTCGGGATGATGATCTGAGGACTTACTTAATGGCTTTCTATTCTGGTTTGACAGGAATGATTGCTGCATCTTATGCAAATGAAATTTTTGGACAATTACCTAATGGTTTTACCATTTTTACAGGTATGGCTTTTGTGTATTTGGGCCCTTATTATGATAAAGAGCTTAGTGAAGAGAAACAAAAGAATTTGAATTATGAGTAAGAATAATCGTATAAAGCCCTTGGTCTCTTTTATAACTGTAAACTATAATGGTTATACAGATACCGTTGAGTTAATTCAGTCGATAGATAGATTAATTCATACTGTACCTTATGAAATTATTGTCGTTGATAATGCTTCGAATAATAATGAGGGAAAATTGCTTAAAGCTAATTACCCTTTTGTAAAGGTAATAGTATCAGATAAAAATCTGGGCTTCGCAGGCGGCAATAACCTGGGGATGAAAAATGCTTCAGGAACATACCTTTATCTGATAAATAATGATACATACTTTAAGTCTGATTCAATTCCAAAGCTTATTTCTCGTCTTGAATCGGATAAACGTATAGCAATTGTTTGTCCTAAAATAATTTTTGCAGATGATGAAGCAACCATTCAATTTGCAGGTTATACACGTTTATCAGGTATTACTCTTCGAAATAATTTAATCGGATTCGGAGAAAAAGATCTTGGAAAATATGATGTAGGGGGGTATTCGCCCTATGCTCATGGTGCAGCAATGTTTTTAGAGCGAGAGACTTTAAATACAATTGGCTATATCCCCGAATGTTATTTTCTCTATTATGAAGAATTAGACTGGAGTGAAATTATTTATAAAAACAATCGACTGATTTATTACGAACCGTCATCAACGATATTTCATAAAGAAAGTCGGTCAACCGGAAGAAGCAGTAAGTTAAAGATTTATTATTTGACCCGTAACCGTCTGATCTATGCAATGCGTAATCGCAAAGGATTTTATAAAATCGGATCAGTTTGTTATCAGTTTTTACTTGCATTTCCAAAAGCTCAAATTAAATATTTAATAGGTGGACGCTTTGATTTAATGAGAGCTTCATTACGCGGAGTTAAAGATTTTCTTTATAAAAAAGAAGGCGTATGAATCAATTATCAGAAGTTCTTAATATCGTATTTCTAGTAGTAAGCGGTATTTATATTGTATATCTTTCTGTGTTTTCTGTGGCTTCACGCTTCCGTATTAAGCAGTGTTTACCACGAAAGAATGTAAGGAATCGTTTTTTGATTATTATTCCGGCGTATAAAGCTGATGTTGTAATTGAAGAAACTGTAGAAGCATCTATAAATCAGAAATATGAAAGAGAGTTATTTGATGTTTTAGTCGTTTCGGATTCAATGGCGGAAGCAACAGATGAGAAACTTACAGCATTGGGTGCTTATGTGTTGAATGTATATTTTGAAAATAGCACTAAAGCTCAGTCTCTTAAGTCTGCCATAAGCTATATTGAAAAACAGAATAAAGTTTATGACTATGTGCTGATATTGGATGCTGATAATATTATTTATCCCGATTTTCTCTCTGGTTTTGAATGGATTGATTCCGATAAAGTAACCGCTATTCAATGTCATCGGATAGCAAAGAATATAGATACGGATATAGCGCTTTTAGATGCTGTCAGTGAGGAAATGAATAATTCAATATACCGGCAAGGTCATGTTAATTGTCATATATCTTCCGCATTAATAGGATCGGGAATGCTGTTTTCTTTTTCATGGTTTTGTAAATCAGTAGATTTACTTAAAACAGTTGGAGAGGATAAGGAGTTGGAACTGATGCTTTTATCTGAACGGAAGTTTATTTATTATTCGGCAGATACATTCGTCTTAGATGAAAAAGTTAGGAAAAGTTCCAATTTTTACAATCAACGGCGCAGGTGGATTGCTGCTCAGTTTGAGAGCTTCTCCATAGCAAAGAAGTACTTACCTAATATATTCAATCCGTTGAATATAGGATTTGTTGATAAGCTATTTCAATGGTTGATACCGCCAAGGATCATGTTGCTGGGAGGACTATTTTTTTGGACAATAATTGTTCTTTTATTCCATTTATCCTGGTTAGGAATCTGGTTACTTATAGATATGGTATTTCTGATAGCTCTTATGCTTGCCATTCCTGCCAATATGTATTCTTCCAGATTAATGAAAGCTCTGTGTAAGGTTCCTTATCTTTTTATATTGATGATCTTTAATATATTCAGATTAAGGAATGCAACGAAGAGTTTTATTCACACCAATAGGAATTCTTAGATTAACCTTTAAACTGAATTCTAATGAAAATAGCAATCGAAGCTCAGAGAATATTTCGTCTGAATAAGCACGGAATGGATTTTGTCGTATTAGAATCCATCAGACAATTGCAGCAGATAGATCATGAAAATGAATATTTTATTATCGTAGCGCCAGGAGCTGATGTTTGTTTAACAGAGACTCCCAACTTCCATATTATAATATTGAAATCATCAGGTGGTTATCCTGTGTGGGAACAAATAGCACTACCTCGTTTAATCAATAATCTGAAGCCTGATCTATTACATTGTACAAGTAATACAGCTCCGGTAAATATATCAGTTCCACTGATTATAACTCTTCATGATATTATCTTTCTTGAAAAACAGCAGACTGTGAATACCTCTTTTTATCAACGTTTAGGACGTATTTACCGTAAAATAATTGTTCCTGTTATTCTTGGTAAATGTAAGAAGATCATAACCGTATCTAATTTTGAGAAAGAAAGGATTGCTAATTATTTAAATTTAGACAGGGATAAGCTTATTGCTATTTATAATGGTTTTAGTGATCATTTTCATCAGATAAGCAGAGATGAATGTCTCAGCATTACTAAAAAATATATTAATGCAGATAAGTATATATTCTTTCTTGGTAATACTGATCCCAAAAAGAATACAATTAACACATTAAAGGCTTATGCTCAATATGTAGAGCAATCTGCAGATCCTGCAAAGTTGCTGATTGCTGATTTAAACGATGAGTTGTTAAAGAGATACCTTATAGAGAATAATTTAACAAGTATTGAATCTATGGTTATTTGTCCGGGATATATATCAAATAAGGATCTGCCTTTTATTTATAGCGCGGCTGATACATTTTTATATACATCTCTTCGTGAGAGTTTCGGAATTCCTCTCTTGGAGGCAATGGCATGCGGTACACCTGTGATAACATCAGACAGATCTGCATTGCCTGAAATAGCAGGTTCCGGAGCTATTTTAGCCAATCCGACAAATTCTTCAGATATAGCAGCGTATTTACTTAAATTAGAGACTAATCCTGATTTTCGTTTAAAGACAATACAGTATGGGCTTGAAAGAGTAAAGTTATTTTCCTGGAGAAATACAGCTGTCGAATTATTGAAGTTATATACAAATATTATTCTACAAGATGGAAATAAAAAATGATAACTATACAATATTAGCAATTGATGATCATGATGCTAATTTATTGCTTTTAAAAGCGATTCTTGGAAGTGTAGGTTTTAATGTTATAACTGCAACTTCTGCTGCAATGGCTTTTGAGGTTCTTAAACAACAAAAGCCTGATGTGATCATTATGGATATAATGATGCCATTGATGGACGGATATGAGGCTACGGCAATTATAAAATCAAATGAAGAATATAAGGATATACCAATCATTTTTCTCACGGCTTTAGTTACGTCTGAAGATGTTGTTAAATGTTTTAAATCAGGCGGAAGTGATTATATTAGTAAGCCCTTTAATAGAGATGAGTTGATTGCGAGAGTCTCGAATCAAGCATCATTACAATCTGCAAAAAAACAAATATCGGATCAGAACAATGAACTCAAAAAGATAATGGAGCACAGAGATAGATTGTATTCTGTGATAGCGCATGATCTCCGGGGCCCGTTAGGAACGATCAAAATGATAATGGAATGCTTACAGACAAATCTTCAGAATAAGAATATTGGATTCGACAATATGGAATTACTATCAGAAGCCAATAAGTTGTCAGATGAGTTATTTCAGCTACTGGATAATTTATTGAAATGGACTAAAAATCAATTAGGACGTTTAAATTTAGTTTATCAAAAAGTAGATATCAGAGATATTGTTTTAAGCGTAGTTGAATTTTACGCAATGATTTCTCAGTTTAAATCAATTCAGATAGTTACAGAAGTTTCTTCAGAGCTCTTTGCTTATACCGATATTGATGTAGTGAAAACAATTCTTCGGAACTTTATAAATAATGCTATAAAGTTTAGTTACACAAATTCGGCAATAGTTGTAGGAGCAAGAAAGAAAGATAACATGATAGAGATTTTTGTTAGGGATTCCGGTCAGGGAATGCCCGAAGATAAGCAGATGAAATTAAGAAACAGAGAATTTATGTCTTCCTCTTTCGGAACAAATAAAGAAGAAGGAACAGGTATGGGATTGATTTTGAGTAGAGACCTGATTGATCGTATTGGTGGCGTTTTTGAGTTTGAATCAGAGCTTGGGGTAGGAACAACATTCTGTTTTTCGGTACCTGTTTGTGATGATTAATTGACAAGATAAAATATTTTATCAGTTTGGTTTTATTTGTATATAGTGTATGTTTTTATTATTTTTTGAAGCATAAGTAGTGTTTTGTTAAATAATATTTGCGTATTTAGTGTATTTATGTTTAATTGCAGTCGAATTTTTACTAGAAGAGTATGCTATTATAATATGAAAATTTAATACTACTTATAAATGAAATCTATTTTATATTATTGGGGAATTTTTTGTCTGTTAAATATTATACCATCATGTTCAACTGCAGGATCAGAGACTGACCTTGATATAGAGGAAATAATAGAAGTTCCCAGAGAACTTAAGTTATCTATACCTCTGATCAATGAAAAGTGGATCTATACAGAAGAGGTGGATTATGAGTTTGAAATTTTAGATGGAAATGGTGATTATCGGGCTGTTGTAGCAGATACAGGTACTGATCCATCAGGTTTTGCATGTGTAGAAGGAAATAAGGTTATTGTCAGTTTACTTGATAATAGTGGTTGTTCCGTAACTGTATGGGATAAGAAAGGTAAAAGCGCTGTGGTTTATATTCAGTCTACACATGAGTCTTTGAATGTCGCTAGTCATTTCTATTCATTGGGGGTAGGTGATACTGTTGAAGTTGATAATATAGATTTCGGAGTTGGTAAACCCTACACGATTGAGCGAATAAAAGGGAATGCGTCAGAGATTAACATCAAAGATGAAAAGATATACGTAACAGCCAGGTCATTGGGTAATACGTATTATAAGTTCCGTGATAAAAGAGGGACAGTCTTATCTTTTACCACTATTTCAAGTTTAAGCTTTGAACTAGATGAAAGTCAGAGAACATTAAGCTTTAATGCTGTAAATAGTATGTCAGGCAGTGTAAGGCTTAAATGGGGCAATGAATGGGAAGTTGTAGAAAAGTCAGAGAAAATCATTCAACGATATTCTTTAGAGCGACCCCATTTAGCAGGTGGAGGATTGAGTGAGTATTATACATTTTTCATTGAAACCAAAGACGAAGCAACAGGAACTGATACGTTTCTATTACGCAATAATAAGAATGAAGAAGTAACCATTTCGATAACGATATAGAGAGTTTAGAAAAGTAAAAGGGCTGCCGTAAGCATAAGCTTAAAGGCAGCCCTTTCTATAAACACACAATTCGTTCAATAATTAATGAATCTAAATTAGAATACAGGTAATTGATAGATAAATCCTGTAGATAATTCAGATGTATTAAAGTTTTTCCAACCTAAATCTTTAGCTCTTTGAGCAAAAGAATAAGCTCTACCTGTGTAAGCAAGGAAGAAGTGTAGGTTAGAGTTGTTCATCGGATAGAATTCCACACCAGCAGAATAACCGATAGAAGTACGGTAGCGACCAGACTCTCTGTCTGTATTAGCTTTTGCTAATCCTTGAGTTTCATACATACCTTTCGCAAAGATGTTCCATTTATCAGTTACGCGGTAGTTTGAATGTAAAACTAAAGAAAGATAGCTGGCATCCATTGCTCTGTAACCTTCGCGACCATCAAGATCTTTATTGATGATTTCAGTCATGATACCTTTTCTGTCTAATTGCTGACGAGCGTACATTACATCAAAATAAGTTGATGAACGTTTGATATTCAATTGCTGACCGAAAGCAAAATAGTACATGTTACGATCTTTTGCTTGTTGCATAACAGATGCAGACCAACGAGTCTGGAACATATTATCTGCAAATGAACCGTTCCAGTTTAATGTATAAACTAATGGAAGTTTAGTGTCTTCGATTGTCGAAGGAAGTGGGCCGTAAGTATCTTTGAAAGAACCGTTACGAGCGTCCAATACCTGGAAAGCTAATTGTTGAGCAGGAGTGAAGTCCATAACGAAGTTAACCCCTGTAAGGAAGTTGTCCATATAATCGATCATATCACTATACTGATAGATTTCGATAGGGTTAAGATCAAACTCAAAACCACCATAAGCAGCACATTGTTTACCACCTACGATAGAGAATTTTGGAGAAAGCTTGAAACCAACAGAAGCGATGTCAATAGATGTAGGTAAGTTATCGATCATACCAGAACCATTGTTTCCTCTGTTTAGTCTCTGACGATAGCGGTAAGATAACCAATCATTTACGTTACCTTTCATTTCCAGACGTAATTGTTTGAATTTGAATGCTCCTTTATCAAAAGAACCGTCAGTAAAGTTTGCGTCAAAACCGGCATGCATGTTAAGCAATAGGTTGAATTTGTCTGTTTTCTTCTCAATCTTAGTAAGAGTTTCAAACATTGACTTTTCGTTCTCTTTAACATCTTGAGCGTAAAGAGCCCCCGACACGAAAAGAGGTGTCAGTAAAGCAAAAAACTTCTTCATTTTACTTTTAAGTTTTGGTTTAGGTTTTATTTTTAATCTCTGTGTATTAAGTATCTTTTTTCTGCAAAGAAAATTCATTTCGTTACTAAAAGCGGTGCCAAAGATATAGTAATTCTTCAAAATGCTAAAATTGGATTTTGGAAGTAGACGAATAGAATCAGAAAAAAAACAAATTGAACAGAGTTTATGCGCTGTAGATTTGTAAAAGGGTGAATTTTATTAGTGTTGTTTCGGTTTTATTACGAGATATTAGTTGTTTTGCCCCGTCTTAATTTTAACATTGGGGTAAAAAGGTGTTATAAAAAATACCCGACTCTTCACAGAGTCAGGCATTATAAACACAGTTCAGTAAAATGAAGTTATTTAGTACAGAATTTAAAGTCTTATATTATGAAAAAGGAAGAAACTTATAAAGTTTCAGACGCAATGATATAAGTCGTTTCCGTCGTTGCAGAATTATCTTCACACTGATCGATTAAGCGATCAATTTCGTCACTAAGAAATTCTATTTCCAACGCATACTTTTCAGCGTCGATCAAAAATGACTGGCGTTTCTCAATCAACTCCTGGAGTTTGTGAGAATTGATAATTTGTTTCATCTTTAATCCCTTTTATTTCAAAAACACACAAATATAGATTATTGTTTAATAGATTGTAAACAAATTTGCTATTTTATTTTAGAATTCTTATTTTGATATAAATATTTTCTTTAGAAAAAACTCCTGAAACATGCTGTTATTAGGTAAAAGTGCTATACATTTGTTTATCAACATTTAAAGAATAAAATTTTATGAATGATTTATTCGGATTTGCATTTTTGTGTTTTTCTTCGTTTTTTACGTTGATTAATCCATTTGGGGTAATGCCCGTTTTTGCATCTTTGACAAGTCAGTTGGATGATACAGAAAGAAGAAAGGTTGCAGTTAAATCATGTGTTGTTGCAGCTTCTATTGTAATTGCATTTGCTCTTTCGGGACAGATGCTATTTAAGTTTTTTGGGATTTCGGTAGATAGTCTCCGGATTGTAGGTGGTGTTATATTCTTTATTTTAGGAATGGATATGCTTCAGGCCCGTTTAAGTGAGGTGAAGGTCAAAAAATCAGAAGTGACAGGCTATGTTCGTGATATATCTATTACTCCTTTGGCAATACCGATGATGTGTGGTCCGGGAGCAATCACAAATGGAATAGTCTTAATGCAGGATGCTCACTCCTGGGAAATGAAAATAACATTGATAGGTGTTGTTGTGTTTGTTCTGTTTCTGACATTTCTTATTTTGATGGCTTCAGGCCGTCTGTTGAAGTTAATCGGAGAAACAGGCAATAACGTAATGATGCGTTTGATGGGATTGATCGTGATGGTTATTGCAGTGGAATTTTTATATACAGGTTCTAAGCCGTTATTAATCAATATTATAAAAACAGCTATACAACAGAGTGGCATGCAATAGATGAGGATAGTGCATAATAGCATAAAAGAAGTTTAAAATTTATTTCGTATCTTGCGGCATCAGACACAGAACAATCAATTTAAACTTAGAATAACACAATGGAAAATGAGAAAAAAGGGGGTCTGGAATTGCCTGAAAATGCATTTCGAGAACTCAAACCCGGAGAGGAATACAAACCTCTTTTGCCAAGCAATGGGAATATTGGCGAGGTTTCAGTTTGGTCTGTAACCTGGGGTGTTTTGATGGCTGTATTATTTTCGGCAGCTGCAGCATATCTTGGATTGAAAGTAGGTCAGGTTTTTGAAGCTGCTATTCCAATTGCGATTATTGCTGTAGGTGTTTCAGGGGCAGCTAAACGTAAAAATGCCTTGGCCGAGAATGTCATCATTCAGTCAATAGGAGCTTGTTCGGGAGTTATCGTTGCAGGTTCGATCTTTACTTTACCGGCTTTATATATTTTGCAGGCAAAGTATCCCGAATTGACAGTTAACTTTCTTGAAGTATTCATTAGCTCCTTATTAGGAGGTGTGCTGGGAATCCTGTTTTTAATTCCTTTCCGCAAATATTTTGTGTCAGATATGCATGGGAAATATCCGTTCCCGGAAGCTACTGCGACTACACAGGTACTTGTTTCGGGTGAAAAGGGAGGAAATCAGGCGAAAGCTCTTGCCCTGGCTGGTTTGATCGGAGGATTGTTTGATTTTATGATCGCTACCTTTGGCGCTTGGAGTGAAGAGGTTACTACACGTATTTTGCCTTTTGGAGAGGCTTTGGCTGATAAGGCGAAAGTGGTATTAAAAGTAAATACGGGTGCAGCTGTACTTGGGCTTGGATTTATTATTGGGTTAAAGTATAGTATTATTATTTGTGCGGGCTCTTTATTCGTATGGTTTCTGGTTATTCCGGGTCTGAATATTTTGTTCGGCGATATGGTGTTAACTTTAGGTAATGATACGATTACTCAGACAGTAGGTTCAATGTCTCCTGAGCAGATTTTTGTTAACTATGGTCGTCATATTGGTATTGGTGGTATTGCTATGGCCGGAGTGATTGGTATCATTCGTTCATGGGGTATTATTAAAAGTGCTGCAGGTTTGGCTGCGAAAGAACTTGGAGGTAAAAATTCAGCTGATGTTGAAGATACTAAACGTACACATAAGGATTTATCAATGAAAATTATTGCTATAGGCAGTATTATTACATTGATTCTTATTCTTGTATTCTTCTATTTCGGTGTTATACATAATCTGACTCAAGCTATTGTCGCATTATTGGTTGTGGCCGTTATTGCTTTCTTGTTTACAACGGTAGCTGCTAATGCTATTGCTATTGTCGGTTCGAATCCTGTTTCGGGAATGACCTTGATGACACTTATTTTAGCTTCATTAATTCTGGTTGCTATTGGCTTGAAAGGAACTTCAGGTATGTTGGCAGCGTTGCTTATCGGAGGGGTTGTTTGTACAGCATTATCCATGGCAGGTGGTTTTATCACGGATTTGAAAATCGGTTATTGGATTGGTTCAACACCGGCTAAACAGGAAACGTGGAAGTTCTTAGGTACTTTAGTCTCTGCAGCAACGGTAGGGGGAGTGATTCTGATTCTGAATAAAACATATGGTTTCACAAGTGGAGAACTTGCAGCTCCGCAAGCAAATGCTATGGCTGCGGTTATCGAACCATTGATGTCGGGACAGAGTGCCCCGTGGATACTATATGCTATCGGAGCATTACTTTCGATAGCCCTGACTTTCTTCGGTGTTCCTGCTTTGGCTTTCTCGTTAGGAATGTTTATTCCACTTGCATTAAATACACCATTGGTTGTAGGTGGATTAATCAGTTGGTACGTAGGGTCCCGTTCAAAAGATCAATCTTTGAATACCGCTCGTGTAGAGAAGGGTACATTGTTATCATCAGGTCTTATTGCCGGAGGAGCATTAATGGGGGTTGTAAGTGCAGTAATCCGTTTCTTGGGTTATGATTTTACATCGAACGAAACTGTTCAAAACTGGATACATAGTTCAGGATATGAGATACTTGGATTCATCATGTATATAGCTTTGATTATTTATCTGGCTAAAGCTAGTATGAAAACTGATAAAGAATAATTGATCGGAATCAATTATCGAAACCTTTGAAAATGACCCTCTGCATCTTTGCTTCAGAGGGTCATTTTTTATATATGGGCAAGATAGTTTTATAGACGGTTTATTGTATATGTACCTTCAGAAAACGAAGGTATTCCATAAGAAAAACAAAAGCATTTGGTGATGAAAACAAAGGCATATCGGACGAGTGCTATGCCTTTGTTTTTCTTTAAGAGAGTGCTTGTAATGTTTAAGTACTATAAGATAAAAAAAGCGATTGATCAAATTTGATCAATCGCTTTTTTATGAGGTTAATCACGTATAGGATGATTAGTCTCTTCTTCCTCCAAGGAATATCATTACATAATAAATTAATGTCGCTAAAGAGCTTAAAGCAGCTACTACGTAAGTATAAGCAGCCCATTTTAGTGCATCCTGAGCTTTATCATGTGTATAAGCATTCGTTATGCCAGACTGGTTTAACCAAGCCAGGGCTCGTTGGCTGGCATTAATCTCAACAGGCAGTGTTATAAAACTAAACAATGTAGTCATTGCGAAAAGAATGATACCGAATAACAACAGATAAGGGAACGAATGCAAAAGTAAGATTCCTCCTAGTAATACCCATTGGACAATTGATGATGAGAAACTTACAATAGGAACTAACGCTGAACGCATTTTTAATGGAGCGTATGCACGTGCATGTTGTACGGCATGTCCACATTCGTGAGCAGCTACGGCAGCAGCAGCAATACTGTTACTATAAAAAACATCGTGGCTGAGATTGACTGTTTTTGTCATCGGATTGTAGTGATCGGTTAATTGTCCTTCAACAGATTCGACAGTCACATCATATATACCATTATCATGAAGCATCTGCATCGCTACATCCCGACCGGTCATTCCATTGTTAGTAGGAATTTTAGAATATTCCGTAAATCTACTTTTTAGTTGCATTTGGACTACCCAGCTAAGCAGGGCAAATCCAATAAAAATAATCCAAATCATATTTATAAACTTTGTCTTTGTTTTCTAAGGTTATTGATAGCAATTACTTTGCCAAATTACTTAACTTGTCTCATTATTCAACAATTTAGGCTCAATAATTTGCGTTAACCTTTGCAAATTATATCTTTGTGCAAATTAAAAAGCTAAAAGATATGCTATTAGATGTTCTGAATGTTTCAAAATCATTTGCTGATCACAAAGCTTTGGATAATGTGAATTTGCATGTCCCGGAAGGGGTTATCTATGGTTTGCTTGGTCCTAATGGAGCAGGGAAAACAACTTTAATTCGTTTGATTAATCGAATAACAGCTCCGGATGCAGGTTCAATAATGCTGAATGGTAAAGAGATCAGTCAAAAAGATGTAGAGCAAATAGGATATCTGCCGGAAGAGCGGGGATTGTATAAGAAGATGAAAGTGAAAGAGCAGATAGTCTATTTTGCACAATTAAAAGGTGTTAGGTCTAAGGATGCGAAAGTTAGAATGAATGATTGGTGTAACCGGTTTGAGATACCTCATTTGCTTGATAAAAAAGTGGATGAATTGTCAAAAGGGATGCAACAAAAAATTCAGATAATTTGTACCCTCATACATGAACCTCAACTTCTTATATTCGATGAGCCTTTCAGTGGGTTTGATCCTGTGAATGCGATTTTGCTTAAACGCGAAATCCTTCGGTTAAAAGAACAAGGATCCACATTTATCTTGTCAACACATAACATGAATTCCGTGGAAGAGTTATGTAGTCACTTGACATTAATTAATAAATCACAAGTCGTACTGGAGGGTGAAGTAGATGCAATTCGTCATGCACATAAAGCTGACATTTTGTCTGTGACGCTCGATCATCGTCCGAAGGACATTGATCCATTATTGATTGAAATAATAAGTGAAAAAATAGTCGTAGGTAAGACTGTTTTAAAAATCAAGAAGAGAAAACCTATTTCAAATCGGGAGTTGATAACTGCGTTGGCAGGTGATTCTGAAATTTATGGTTTCCAGGAAGATATTCCGAGTATGGAGGAAATATTTGTTCAAACAGTTTCTAATAAACAGGAGGGTAGCCATGAGTAAGATAGGTTTAGTTATTCAAAGAGAATATACTTCAAAAGTGAAGAACAAGACTTTCTTGCTAATCACTTTTCTGACTCCGTTTATTATGATTGCGATGATGGCTGTCCCTTTATGGCTGTCTACGTTAAAAGATGATTCAGCCAAAAAGGTAGGTTTGGTTGATTACAGCGGTTTGTATAAAGATGTCCTGAAAAATACCGATCAATTTGTGTTTTTTAATTTAGAGGATGAAAATATACAATTGAATGCCGGTGATGACAAGACAGAGGGCGCTTACGATGCGTATATTGTAATCAATGGTCCTATCACGAAAGAGAATAATAAAATATCTTTTATTTCGCTGAAGCAAATTCCGGTAGAACTGCGGAGTTATGTTGAAGGAAATCTTGAGGAGTATGTATATAATCAGAATCTGGTTAACAGTGGAGTCAGTAATATCAGAGATATTATAGATAATGCGCGGGTTCGAATTAATGTTGATACCATAAAACGTATGGATTCAGGTGAGGAGGTTTCGTCATCGGGAGAAATTGCGGGTGTGATCGGTATTTTTACAACATTCTTGATTTATATGTTTATTTTCATGTATGGAGCGCAGGTGATGAACAGTGTGGTTGAAGAAAAAACAAACCGTATTGTGGAAATTCTCGTTTCGTCGGTTTCGCCAGTTGAGCTTATGATGGGTAAAATTCTGGCTATTGCTTTGGTCGGTTTGACACAGATGATGATCTGGGTGGTTATGATCGGGGCTGCGTTTACATATTTTGGTATAGTATTCGGTTTAACCTCAAAAGGGGTTGATCCTTCTCAGCTGGCAGGAATGAGTCAGATGGCTCAGATGCCTGTGAATAGTCCTGTTGCAGAGATATTTGGAGTTGTAGCAGGCTTTAACTGGACTTTAATCCTGGGTATGTTTGTCATTTATTTCATTGGTGGTTACTTATTGTATTCATCCATGTTTGCAGCTGTAGGTGCCGCAGTCGATTCGCAAGCGGATACACAACAGTTTATGCTCCCGATAACATTGCCAATCATCTTTGCTTTGTATGCGGGTATTTACAGTGCTCAAAATCCAGACGGACCATTGGCTTTCTGGTGTTCTCTGATACCGTTTACGTCTCCGATTGTTATGATGGTTCGATTGCCGTTTGATGTGCCTATGTGGCAAGTTTTGCTGAGTGTGGCAATACTTATTCTGACATTTATTCTTATGGTCTTTGTCAGTGCTAAGATTTATCGTGTCGGGATATTGATGTATGGTAAGAAGACTAGTTATAAAGAATTGCTTAAATGGATTCGTTATCATTGATATGATCAATACTCATAATAAAAGCTCGTAAAAGCAGATTATCTGTTTTTACGAGCTTTTCTGTATTTAGTTTAATTGTTTTAGGTAAACTAAAGGGTCTTTGATGTTTAGTTCAGGATGAAGAATCTTTATATAATCACGTAGGATAACATGAGGTTCAATAACTCCTTTTTCCCAATATTGATTAGCTAGCCCGTTTGTTTGGGCATTGTTGTTAAAGATCTGTTTTGCTTTATAAGCTTCAAAAAAGCTATGCTTTGAATCTGTAGCAATCAGTTCGTCCATATTCTCTGCATTAACATTGAACCAGTAAGGTGCACGATAGAATTTACTCATAACTTCTTCTGTACTTAGTGGAATGCTTCCGGCTGATGGATTCAAATCATAATAATAGTCAGCTCCTGCATCGCGAAATATTTGTGCCATCCAGTTATTTCCTCCCGGCATATACCAAGTCCCTCTAAAGTTTTCACCAGTCAATATAGCCGGTTTCTTTTCAGCCTTTGCGGTAAGTGAGGATAGACGGAGATATGCCCGTTCGATTTCATTAAATTTAGCTTGACCTTCAGCTTCATTATCCAGGAGCAGACTGATGAATTTTATCCATTCTGCACGACCTAAAGGGGACGGTTCCATCCATTCGTTAATGAAAATGACCGGAACTCCCGAGCGTTTCATTCGCTTACTGTATTCATCTTGTTCGCTATAACCACTGGCTATAATTGCTTCCGGATTAAGTGAAATCAGGCTTTCCATATTAATAAGAAAAGGATCTCCTAAATCCTGAAGCTCGTGTCTTTCATAACGAGCTCTGATTGTGTCATTAAATATACGATCAGGATAACAGATGCCTTTTATTATATCAAGTTGATTAAAAGCATCAATAAAACCAATGTGTGTACCGGAAGAAACGGCTACTTTTTGCAAAGGTATCTGAATGACAATCCCATCCTCTGGTATGGAGTCTGTAAGATTATCCGTTTTTTTGATAAGATAATAACGGCTTAATATTTTACCTTTATTATCCCATGGGTTTGATAAGGTAACACGAACAAATTGTTCAAGACTATCTATGGATAGACCTTTAGCATATTTGATATTCGCGGATTTATTTGAAATCGAATCTTTTTGCATATTTGATGAACATGCCATCAAAAAAAGAGTTGCAAAAAACAAAAACGAATACTTCATAGTTTAAGAGGTAAGAATGAACAAAGGTTGTCTTTCGGATTGACCGGGACAACCTTTGTTTGTATTATTATTTAGCAAGGTTAATGATAATTCGTTTGACTGTATCTGTTGCCTTTAACATAGAGTTTATAGGCAAATATTCAAAACGACCATGGAAATTATGTCCTCCTGTGAAAATATTCGGACAAGGAAGTCCCATGTATGAAAGTTGTGATCCATCAGTACCTCCGCGGATAGGCTTGATTTTTGGAGTAATACCTTCCTCAATCATTGCTTCTTTTGCCAGATCAACAATATGCATAATTGGTTCAACTTTTTCACGCATATTGTAATATTGATCCTTCATTTCAAGCTTAATCGCTCCGTTGTATTTCAGATTCAGGTCATTCACGATCGTTTCTATCAGTTTTTTTCGATCTTCAAATAATTCACGATCATGATCCCGGATGATGTAAACCAGCTTTGTCTGTTCTATTGAACCATTGAAACTCATCAGATGGAAGAAACCTTCATATCCCGTTGTTTGTTCAGGGACCTCATTCTGAGGTAGTCTGTCTGCTAATTCACGAGCAATAGTTGTAGAGTTTATCATCTTGTTCTTAGCGTATCCCGGATGAACATTGCGACCGGTAACCGTGATTGTTGCTGCAGCAGCATTGAAGTTTTCATATTCCAGTTCTCCAATTTCACCACCATCGATAGTGTAAGCCCACTGAGCTCCGAATTTAGCAACATCGAACTTATGAGCACCCCGTCCGATCTCCTCATCAGGTGTAAATCCAATGCGGATTTTTCCATGTTTGATTTCAGGGTGGTTAATTAAGTATTCCATTGCTGAAACTATAGCAGTGATACCGGCTTTGTCATCAGCTCCTAATAGAGTAGTTCCGTCAGTTACAATGATATCTTGTCCGATATAATTTTTGATTTCCGGAAAATCAGTTACTTTAAGAATGATATTTTGGTCCTGGTTGAGTGTAATGTCTTTACCGTCATAGTTAGTAACTATTCGTGGTTTTACATTAGCACCTGTTAAATCACAGCTTGTATCCATATGTGAAATAAACCCTATAACAGGAACATCCTTCTCAATATTGGAAGGAAGAGTGGCCATCAGATATCCATTTTCGTCTAATGAAACTTCTTCTAAGCCAATTTGCTTAAGTTCTTCTGCTAATTTTTCAGCAAAAGTATATTGTTTGGGTGTTGACGGGGTAGTTTCGGAAGAAGGATCCGATTCTGTGTCAATCATAGCGTACTTGATAAATCTATCAACGATATTTTTCATATTAATTGAGTTTACTGTTAGATTCTACAAATATATAAATTACCTAAAATAATAGACATAGATCTGGTTGATTATTTATAGAAATGACATTAATGTGAAAGTAATAAGGATAGGAAAACCGAAGGATATAATATTTTAAATAAAAGAGCTCGATTTGAGCTCTTTTATTTGGTTTTTTAACTAGGTACTAGCGATTTTATTTAAGGTATAAAAAGTTTGTTTAGGTCTTATGGTTACAAATATCAATTTTTTAATATGCGCTCACAAATAAAAAAACATGTTGTATAATATGAATTTAAAGAGAGTATACCTGACTGATTGATAGGATTAAATATCATAATTTTAATTATCCGAGATAATTGCTGCCTATTTTATGCGAATAAGGTATCTGTGGTTTATTTTTGTCTGATTTATAGATAAGTAAATATCTATTTTAGGGGATCATGGAATAGATGATATTGGGTTAAATAATATTAAAAACCAGGAAGTTCGTTTTTTTAATACCGAAAAGTGTTGGGATGAATTGTTTTAAAGATATATAAGCTGCTGTAAAAAAAAACTGCATATTTTACCTTTTTTATCAGATAAAATATGCAGCAGATAATATTTTGGAATCGTCTTTTATTTAGCAAACTTCACAGCAACCCAGTTATTGCGTTCTTTGAAGTCAATTAATTTCAGGCCAAGACGATTAGCCTCTTCTTCAATAACTGGAATATCTTGTTTATAAAAGCCACTCATAAATAAGTGTCCATTATCGTTAAGTTTGGCAACGTAATTATGCATATCGTTTAATAAGATATTGCGATTGATGTTCGCGAATATAATATCAAAGTTGTTTTCGTTTTGAAGCAAAGAAGCATCACCTAATAAAATTTTGATATTATTCGTCTCATTCAGACGTATATTTTCATTTGCGTTATCTGTAGCCCATTCGTCAATATCAATGGCAGTGATTGGATTTGCTCCTTTTTTAGAAGCAAGAATTGCTAAAACAGCAGTACCGCAGCCCATATCTAAGAATGATTTGTTGCTTAATTCTTCTTCAAGCAAGAATGTTAGCATTAAACTGGTTGTTTCGTGATGTCCCGTGCCAAAAGACATTTTAGGATCGATCAGAATATCATATTCAGTTTGAGGGATGTCTTTATGAAATGAGCTGTGAATAACACATTTTTGTTCGATGATAATTGGTTGGAAGTAATGTTTTTCCCATTCTTCATTCCAGTTTTGAGCAATTACTTCGTTTGAAGTAAAAGAGATAGAAGCTTCCATCGGGAAGTTTTCAATTACTTCTTTTACGTTGTTTTCGTCATAAAGAGAAGTTTGAATATAGGCGTCAATTCCTTTATCTGTCGAAACAAAGCTTTCAAAGCCAATTTCGCCTAACATAGCAGATAAAATATCTGCATTGATTTCATTATTAGGTGAAACAGAAAACTGAAATTCAAGATAATTCATTGTAAAATTGCAATTAAAAAGTTGTTTATATGAAGTTTATTTCTATTTTTGTCTATGAATCAAGAAATTATTGATTTGCAAAAATAAACTATTTATCTGACATATAGTCTTACAATCTAAGAGGACTTATGTATAATAGTATGATTTAACATTAAAAACGGAGGATTAATTATGAAAAAATTTAGAGTTCTTGCATCTGCCCTGCTATTTATTGCACCGTTGGTCGCTTGGGCGCAAAATATCCCCGAAGATGATTTATATATATCTAAGAAAGATGTAAATCCAATCGTCAAGAAAGCGAAGTTGGAGAAGCAGAAAAAACAACAGGTTAATGCTGTCTCTCAGATACAAATAAGTGATAGGGATGTCGATGAATATAATCGCCGAAAATCTTATGGTAGTTTAATTACCAAAGATAATGATACAATCCAATTAGAGCCAGGTGTTGATTATGAATTAACACAAAACCCGCAAGGCTATATAAATGGTTTTAAAGGATCTCAAAGGGATTTTGAAACAGCTGAGCGTATCCGTAGATTTCATAATCCAAAATATACGATTCGCATTAGTGATCCAAACTACTTTGACATTTATATGCTAAATGATGATGAGTGGAATGTTTATATTGATGATTTCTATGCAACAATAACACCAACATGGACAAATCCTATGTATTGGGATTATATGTGGTCTCCATATAGCTACAACTCTTTCTCATGGCGTATGTCCGGTTGGGGTTGGGGTCCTTATTGGGGATTCAGTATGTCTAATTGGGGTCCCGGTTGGGGATATCCTAATTATGGCTGGGGTCCATCATGGGGCTGGGGTCCAAGTTGGGGTTGTGGCTGGTATCCCGGCGGAGGTTGGTATCCCGGCGGAGGTTGGTATCCCGGCGGAGGTTGGTATCCCGGCGGAGGTTGGTATGATAACAGCTACAAATACGCTAATGGCCGTCAACCATACTATGGAGGAAACAGAGGTTCTGCAAATTATGGTGGAGGCAACTATGGAGGAAGCCGTGAACATAAATATTCGGGAGCCCGACCAGGAACAGGGAATACTATAAATGCATCGACTCGTCCTTCAACAGGCAATCCGAATTATTCTACTGGTGGAAGATCGGACCGTTTTCAAAACGGTAATGCTGTAACAGTAACACGCCCTTCAACACGTCCGGCAACAGGATCTTCAGGGTCTGAAGGTGTTTATACTCCTAGAAGTGACAGACGCGCTACAGGTTCCGGATCATCCAATAGCTCTGGTGGAAGAACACAGAATTATGATCGTTCAAATTCGAATAGTAACAATTGGGGTAGATCATCGAATTCGGGAAATAGCTTCCAGAATTCAGGATCTTCATCAAGATCCGGATCCGGATCAGGAGTTTCTTCCGGGTCATATGGTGGCAGCCGTAGTTCGGGTAGTAGTGGAGGAAGCTATTCCGGTGGACGCAGCTCTCGCGTAGGAAGATAATATTAAAAGCTAGGAACTGAGAAAGTGAGTGTATATTCTATTTTGATTAAACATAACTTGGTTCTTAGCTTTTTTATTAAGTTTTCGAAGTATAATTCGTATTTTTGCAAATCAAAATGTGAAAATATCAGACCAATAAACATAACTATCGAACATTAAATTGATATATATGAAAAGAAATACATTACTCGCGGCTTTACTTTTAGCCGGATCAGCTTCTATATATGCACAAGGTGAAGCGGATGCTATTCGTATGTCTCAAAGAGATATTACTGGTACAGCCAGATCAATGAGTATGGCTGGTGCATTTGGTGCTTTGGGTGGAGATTTATCCGCATTATGGAATAATCCGGCCGGAATCGGAGTATATAGAAGTTCTGAATTTGCAGGGACTCTGAATCTTTCGATGACATCTACAAATACGAAATGGGGCGGAAGCTCTATAAATAACGATAAGACAAACTTTATTTTTGATAATTTTGGCTATGTAGCCAGTTTCAGAGGTGCGGGAGAGTTTGGATTTAATGTAGGTGTGGCATATAATAGAAAGGCTTCATTTAATCGTGTCTATACAGCAGAAAATCCTAGTTTCGGATCCTCATTGACAGATTTTATTGCTGATCAGGCTTACGGGATAGATCCGTCATGGCTTGATGATTTACGTGGAGCAGATAAACCGTATGATCCATATCTGGAGAATTTACCTTGGTTGTCAGTGCTTGGCTGGAATGCAGCATTGATTACTCCTAATGGACAGGATGCTCAGGGACAACAATTGTATAGATCAAACTTTCCCGGGAATATGAGACCTGCAGCCAGATTAAATGTAAGAGAATCAGGGCGCGTAGACGAATATAACTTTACATTTGGTGGGAATTATGATGATTTGATCTATTTTGGAGCAACACTTTCAGTTACGGACTTTGCTTATCGTTTGACTACAGGCTATGATGAAGATTTCCATACTGATGGAGGTTATTATATGGAGAACTCTCTAAATACCAGAGGTACAGGTGTAAACTTTAAAGTTGGTATGATTGTAAGACCTGTTGACTTTTTCCGCTTTGGTGTTGCAGTGCATACTCCGACTTATTATAGTATGACGGATAAATTCGGCGCATTAGTTGATTCCCGTAATATTTATGACGGAGAGGATAAAGATGGAAAACCTATTTATATAAACGGACGGACATCGACTCCGATGGGCTCAGTTGGTTATGATATGAACACACCTTTCCGTTTTCAGACATCAGCGGCTTTCGTTATAGGTAAAAAAGGTTTGTTAAGTTTTGAGTATGAGTTACAAGATTATTCAAGTCTTAAGTTGAAAGATGATGGAGGTAATGAATCTGGCGAGAATTTTTATATTAAGCAAAATACAAGATCTATCAATACATTCAAAGTAGGTGGAGAATATCGTGTAACGCCTCAGTTTAGCTTACGTGCAGGTTATGCTTATCAATCATCT
This sequence comes from Porphyromonadaceae bacterium UBA7332, assembly GCA_002471225.1. Classification (GTDB taxonomy): domain Bacteria; phylum Bacteroidota; class Bacteroidia; order Bacteroidales; family UBA7332; genus UBA7332. The sequence continues at coordinate 9,961 of DKPO01000026.1, read as the reverse complement.
CCTGTCAAAGCAGAAGTATATGATGGAAAAGTAACAGTAGGTACAGTAGGTACAATGCCAAATTATGTATTGCCTGGTAAAAATCAATATTTTACAGCTGGTTTAGGATATCGTTTCGGAAGTCTTTATACAGATCTGGCTTATGTACATAAAACGGAAGATGCTAATGGTTTTGCGTTTGCGCCATTGTATGCAAATGATGGAAGCACTGTTGTGGCATCGGAGCCTTTTAGTTTAAAAACAAAAAGATCAAATATATTACTAACAGTAGGACTTAAATTTTAACTAAACGTAAATGAGTTTATTTTTAGCATTGGGAGCCGCCGTTGATAAGGCAGCTGCTTCGGATTCGACTGCGCATAAAGCAGCAAGTGTTGTGAAAAGTATAGAAAGTTCAACGTTTCAGGATATTATGAAGCAATTGGTTGCTTTTATGGTAGACCAATCGTTGAAGATTCTGGCAGCAATTGTTATTTATTTCGTAGGTAAGTGGATTATTAATCGTATTAAGTTTGTATCTCGCAAACTGATGGAAAAAAGAGAAGTGGATCACTCTCTTCGTTCTTTCTTATTAAATCTGATCAATATTACATTAACGATTTTGTTATTTGTGATAATTATCGGGGTTTTAGGAGTTGAGACAACTTCCATGGCAGCTTTACTTGCATCTGCCGGTGTGGGTATTGGTATGGCTATGAGTGGAACACTTCAGAACTTTGCAGGGGGAGTAATTATTTTATTGCTTAAACCTTATAAAGTAGGTGATTTTATTGAAGCTCAGGGTCAATTAGGTACTGTACGTGAGATATTGATTTTTAATACTGTTCTGAATACGATTGATAATAAAGTTATTTATATACCAAACGGATCTTTGTCTTCAGGTATTATCAATAACTATTCACAATCAGGTATTCGACGTGTAGATCTTAAATTCGGATTTGCGTATGGCGATAGCTATGATGAAGCTCGTAAGATGATTCTTGGTTTTCTGGAAGGAGATGAACGTGTGTTATCCACTCCGGCTCAACCGTTTATCGGATTGCACACATTGAATAACAGCTCAATTGATATTGTTGTAAGAATCTGGACAAGAACAGAAAATTATTGGGATTTATATTTTGAACTGACTGAAAAAGTTTACAAAAACTATTCGGCACATGGTCTTAGTATTCCGTTCCCTCAAATGGATGTTCACATGTATCCGACAAATACAAACGCATAAATATAAAAAGGTATCTCAACTGAGATACCTTTTTTGGTATAATCCACTTATATTTCCCTAACTTTTTTATATTTGTAATATAAAATTATCTACCTTTTAAACTCTTATGAATATACAAGAAATGATTTTGAAGTGTCGTAGTTACAGACGTTTCGATGCAAGTTATGATATATATAAAAATGAATTGCTTCAACTTGTAAATATAGGACGCTTAACACCGTCAGCCCGCAATATGCAACCGTTAAAATATAAAATAGTATATACTAAAAAGGAGTGTGATATTGTATTCCCAAAATTAGGTTGGGCAGGTTATCTTAAAGATTGGGCGGGTCCGGAAGAGTCGGAAAGACCAACCGCATACATTATTGTGATGAAAGATACTGAGTTGGCTGATGATATATTTTGCGATGATGGATTAGCTCTGCAAGCAATGCTTTTCGGAGCTGTTGAGATAGGGTTGGGGGGCTGTATTATCGGGTCAATAAATAAAGAAGCTTTATCACAGGAGCTAGCTATTGATAAACGATATGAGATTCGTTACGTTTTGGCATTAGGTAAGCCTGTAGAACAAGTCGTGATTGAGAAAGTAGAGGATAATAATATCCGTTACTGGAGATCGGAAGATGGTATACATCATGTGCCTAAAAGAAGTATTGAAGAAGTATTGATTTAATAGCTAGAATATGATTAAGGGGGTTTTTGAGAATTATTCTTCAATGAAGAAAATTCTGGTTTTGATAGTTCTTATGCTCTTGGGACTTTGTATGGCATCTGTCTTTACGGGTATACTTGCTCAAATGAATATTGAGAAATCGACACTATACCGTAGTGTCCAGTTTTTGTCATTGTTGGGCTTATTTATTATTCCATCTTTTTTAGGAGCTTATTTATTTTCTTCTGATTGGAAAGCATATCTATATCTTGATAGAAGCGTAAGTTTGCAGAATATCGCTTACACAATTGTACTGATGATTGCGTTACAACCTTTCCTGTCATGGGTCGTATATTTAAATAATCAGATTGTTTTACCAGATTGTTTATCAGGACTGGAAGCAATATTGCGTTCAATGGAAAGTAATGCAGAGCAGAACATTAGTTTGATATTGACAACCGATTCGATCGGAGTGTTCTTGTTGAATGTCTTATTAGTCTCAGTTTTGACAGCTATCGGTGAAGAAGCTTTCTTCAGAGGGGCATTACAGCGTATTCTTCTTAATGAGACGAAGCGTCCGTGGGTAGCAATTGTTGTTATTGCGATTATATTCAGTGCAATCCACTTTCAGTTTTATGGCTTTTTTGCGCGGTTGTTATTAGGATTGTTGTTAGGATATCTCGTTTATGCCTCTAAATCACTGATATTACCAATAATTGCTCATGCTGTTAATAATCTGATAGCTATCATACAAATTCATTTAGACAACGTATACGAGGTAGACGAGAGTCATTATTTGAATCCGAGAGGAATTGTATTAATTGCCAGTGTATTTATAAGTGCTTTTTTATTACGTTTGCTTATACGTTCTTTCCGAAGAGAACGAATCGATAAACAATCTATTGTTTAATCTTTGATTAACTGAATTCAAATGAAAAACAGCTTGATTTCGCTCGCTATTCTTTTATCGCTCAATGTTTCGGCTCAAAGCCGCAATGGTGATAATTGGCGAGCACGTGTTGATTCATTGTTAAATGCAACAATGAAAAAATATCCGACATCGGGAAGAGCTAAGATCGTATCTTATTCTGCTGATAGAAACAGCAATAAACTCTCTTTACGCTTGTCAGATTCTTTTGCAAATATTCCACATCGTAAAAGCTCAATAGACTCTTTGTATGCAGAGACGAAAAAGATGTTACCTGCAAATTTGGCGAAATTGGATTTAGTAATGACTGTAGAAGGTAAAGATTTAGGGTATTATATTCCGAATGCATTACGCAAAATCAGAGCTAAAGATAAATCACGGATGTTGCTAAATCCGTCTCATCAACCGGCTTTGGTGCGTAATAAGTCGCTACCGTATAAAATAACGGAAGGTCTTGAAGGTAATCATATTGCTCTCTGGCAAAGTCATGGGTTATATTTTGAAAGAAAACTAGACAGATGGGAATGGCAGCGAGCCAGATATTTTCAAACAGTCGAAGATTTATTCACTCAAAGTTTTGTTTTGCCTTATTTGGTTCCTATGCTTGAAAATGCAGGGGCTGTGACTATATTGCCCCGGGAGCGTGATATAAATACAACAGAATTCATTATTGATAAAGATAATTCGAGTGAAAACTGTAAATATATTGAAGTAGAAGGCAAAGAAAAATGGAAACCAGGAACCAAAGGTGGATTTGCTCATATTAAATCTTCATATGTTGATGGTGAGAATCCTTTTGATATGGGTGATTATCGTTATGTCATGTCTACTACTCATAAAGAGGCTGATAGTAAAGCAATGTGGAAAGCAGAAATAACAGATCCGGGAGAGTATGCTGTTTATGTTTCCTATAAATCTTTACCCGCAAGCCCTACAGATGCCTTATATACAGTTCATCATGCAGGAGGTAAAACAGAGTTTAAAGTGAATCAGCGTATGGGCGGAAATACATGGGTTTACTTAGGGACGTTTCCTTTTAAACCGGGTGATCCTCAGAAATCGATGATAACATTGTCTAATTTTTCCAAAGAAGCGAATAGAATAGTGAGTGCTGATGCGGTTAAAATCGGGGGAGGTATGGGAAATATCGCCCGAAGCACACAAAAGGTTAAATTAGAAAATGGTAAAGTTTTAAATGCTTCTGATATTCAAGGCGAAACTAGTGGTATGCCTCGTTTTACAGAGGGCGCACGTTATTGGATGCAATGGGCCGGGATACCCTACAAAGTTTATTCGCCTAAAAATGGTGACAATGATTACATAGATGATTTTTCATCAAGAGGCGCGTGGGTGAACTATTTGTCGGGAGGTTCCCGTGTTCTTCCTGATAGTGCGGGTCTGAATATACCAATTGATCTTGCATTTGCATTCCATTCAGATGCGGGAACTTCAATGACAGACTCAATTGTAGGAACACTAGGTATTTATTATACAAAACATAATAAAGGAAAATATGCTGATGGAACATCGCGTATGGCTGCAAGAGATCTGACTGACATTATTCAATCTGAAATCATTGAAGATGTCCGGACTCAGTTTGATCCTGATTTTACGCGAAGAGCAATGTGGAATAAATCTTATAGCGAAGCCAGAGTAGGAGAAGTGCCGACCATGCTTCTGGAGTTGCTGTCGCATCAAAATCTTGCAGATATGCGTTACGGATTAGATCCTCGTTTTCGTTTTACTGTGTCCAGAGCTATATATAAAGGCATGCTGAAATTTATAGCTTCTCGTGAAAATAAAGATTATGTTGTACTACCTTTACCGGTAAATAGCTTCTCTTGTACTTTCGCAGAAAGAAATAAAATAGAACTTAGTTGGGAGCCAACTTTTGATAGCAGTGAGCCTACCGCTAAACCAACGAAGTATATTATTTATACACGTATTGATAATGGTGCTTTTAATCAGGGAAAAGTAGTTGAAAGTACAGCTGTACAGATCCCTGTTGAAACGGGACATCATTATGATTTTAAGGTAGCAGCGCTTAATGCAGGCGGGGTTAGTTTCCCTTCAGAGATTCTATCAGCCTATCAGGCACCGAACAGTAAAGGTGTAATGCTGATTGTAAATGGTTTTAATAGAGTATCTGCACCGGGTAGTTTTGCTACAAAAGATTCGACATTTGGTGGCTTCATGTCAGATATAGACTTTGGTGTACCCGATCACAGAAGTATTGATTACATTGGAAAGCAATATGAGTTTAGACGATCAGAAGCTTGGGTTGATGATGATAACCCGGGTTTTGGGGCTTCTTATAATGATTTTGCTGGAAAACCTGTAGCTGGTAATACTTTTGATTATCCTTCACTACATGGTAGGTCAATAGCTAAAGCAGGCATGTCCTACGTCTCTGTAAGTGATGAGGTATTTATGAATCCTGATTTTAAAACGAATTCATATAAAATCGTTGATTTGATTTTAGGGAAAGAGCGTGAAATACAAATTGGGAAAGGAAGTATGCCTAATGAGTTTCAGGTTTTTAGTTTGCCAATGCAAGAAGCTGTAAAGCGATATATTAGTCAGGGAGGGAATGTTTTAGTAAGTGGAGCTTATGTAGGAACGGATATTTGGAATGGACTTACTGATGATCCCGCTAGACGTTCGTTTGCTGAGAAACAACTGAAGTATACATGGAGGACTGACCATGCTTCTATTCAGGGAAGCGTAAAGGCTGTATCTTCTCCAATGAAACTGAATAAGAGTGTTTATACGTTTTATAATGAGCCAAATAAAGATTTTTATTCGACAGAAAGTCCTGACGGTATAGAACCCTCTTCAAAAGAGGCATTTACTTTTATGCGCTATACAGATTCAAATGTAAGCGCAGCTATAGCTTATCCGGGTAAGAATTACCGAACAATTGTTTTAGGATTTCCTTTTGAAACAATTCGCTTATCTGAAGATAGAGATCAACTTATGATTCAGTTGATTAACTTTTTGCTTAACAAATAATATTTAATATCTTTGTTCAAAATTAAAGAGATGCAGCATTTTTTAATTATTCTGCATCTCTTTTGCGTTACCACAATAACAGAATTATATAACCATACGATATTAATTAATTTAAGAAGGATGAACAAAAAACTTATTCTCGGCGCTTGTCTGGGTTTACTCTTTGCAAGTTGCTCAACGGATAAATTTGAACGGGAAATAGCTCTCGTGCCACAAGTTAAAGAGATGTCTCCTGTCAGAGGCGTTTATACAATCAAAGCCACAACTCCTGTAGGCTATGCTCAGCCGGACCTTCTTCCCGCTGCTGAACTTGTCTCTGAAATGATCAATCGCTCAACGGGTTGGGATATTAAACCGGTGAATGGAACAATTCAGGGAATCAATTTGTCTGTTGATTCAATGATGCCGGAGAAAAATGGGTATACATTGTCTATTGATAAAGAGAGTGTAGAGATTATCGGGCAATCTTATGAAGGTGTTATTTCGGGTATTCAGACATTGCGTCAGTTGTTACCCCCTGCTATTGAGTTGGAAAAAGGCCTATCCCGTCATAATCAAATTACGTTGCCGATAATTGATATAAAAGATAATCCGACTTACCAATGGCGAGGAATGATGTTAGATGTATCTCGTCATTTTTATTCAGTTGAAGAGGTAAAAGAGTTATTGGATTGGATGTCTCTTTACAAAATGAATAAGTTCCACTGGCACTTGACTGATGATCAAGGATGGCGTATTGAGATCAAACAATATCCACTTTTGACAGAGAAAGGAGCATGGAGAAAATTCAATTCTCATGATAAAAGCTGTCTTTATTATGCCAGACATGAAGATAATCCGGATTTTAATATTCCTGAAGAACATCTGAAAGTTGTTGCCGGTGATACTCTTTATGGAGGATACTATACTCAGGAGCAAATTAAAGATGTTGTGAGTTATGCTTCTAAATTAGGGATTGATGTAATACCGGAGATAGATATGCCGGGGCATTTTAGCGCTGCAATTGCTAATTATCCTAATATTTCATGCTTTAATCAAGCAGGTTGGGGAAATGTGTTTTCAGCACCAATTTGTCCGGGAAAAGATGAGGTTATAGAGTTTTGTCAGAATGTATATGATGAAATCATGCCACTATTTCCCTATGAATATTATCACTTAGGAGCTGATGAGGTTGAGAAAATCAACTGGAAAAAATGTCCTAATTGCCAAAAGAGAATCAAAGATCAGGGTTTGAAGAATGAAGAGGAGCTACAATCCTGGTTCGTTCATCAAATGGAGGATTATCTCAACAGTAAAGGCAAAAAGTTGATTGGTTGGGATGAGATTATCGAAGGCGGACTTTCTGAGACATCTACTATCATGTGGTGGAGAAGTTGGGTGAAGGATGCTGTTAATCAAGCTGCAGAGAATGGAAATGAATCTATTCTTACTCCGAATGAATACTTCTACTTCGATTACCGTCCTGATGCGGGGACTTTATCAAAGGTCTATAACTTTAATCCGGAATTGGATGGATTAACTCCGGAACAGAAAGATTTGATTAAAGGAGTACAGGCTAACGTATGGTGTGAATGGATTCCATCGCAAGAACGGTTGGCTTATATGATTTTCCCACGTATGACAGCAACTGCCGAAATTGGTTGGGGTAAGAAACCAGGTGCTGATTTTGAAGATTATAAGAAGAGATTAATGCCGCATTATGATCGATGGGATCTAATGTCTGTTAATTACAGAATGCCGGATCTTACAGGGTTCCATGCTACGAATGTCTTTACTGATTCTGCTAAGGTTGATGTGAAGTGTGATTTCCCGCATGCCGTTATTCGTTATACCACAAATGGTCGAATTCCTGATGAAAATTCACTGAAGTATGAAGGGCCGATATCAATAGATACAACCACTCATTTTATTTTCCGGACATTCAGACCTAATGGTTCTAAAGATGAGTTTGTTCATACATCTTATGTCAAACAATCTCCGGCAGCGTCTTCTGATGTTTCTAAAGAAAATATGAAGCAAGGATTGAATTTGAAATCTTATGAAAAGCAATATAAGAATTGTGAGGATTTTACTAAAGGTGCTAAATTATTAACAGACTCTAATGTTGATACAATAGCTATTCCGGAAGGAGCTTCCGGTCATTTAGGCCTCATGTTCACTGGTTATATTGAGATTCCTTCAGATGGAATTTACACATTTAAATTATTGTCTGATGACGGAAGCCGTCTGTATATTAATGATTATCTTGTAATCGATAATGATGGTCCGCATGCTCCGAAAGAAGTGGTTGGACAATATGCAATGAAGAAAGGTTTACATCCACTTACTCTATATTATTTTGATGGAAATAATGGTGGATCTCTTAAATTGCAGGTTCTTTCTCCGGAAGGAAAAGAATTGAATGATATTTTTTTGAATTAAAACATATTGATCCTCTGTGGAATAGCCCGAAAGGCCTATCCACAGAGGATTTTTTTTGTATCAGACTATTGTAGAATTTAAAATAATATGTATCTTTGCAATGTGTTTGAGAGAACACTAAGCCAAGGAGGGATGGGTGAGTGGCTTAAACCACCAGTTTGCTAAACTGACGAGCTGGAAACGGCTCCGGGGGTTCGAATCCCCCTTCCTCCGCAAAAGCGAGAATCTTCGGATATCTCGCTTTTTTTATTTCCTCTAATTAATGAGTAGATTATTAATAGCTGTTTATTGACTAAACAACTTTGTTGAAAAATGATGAAGTAAAGTTGCCGATTACAATATACCTATTTCAAATAAAGGAAATACGTATTTGGTATCGATGAAACACGTATATGGTGATTACGAAATACGTATATTGATTAGGTGAAATACGTATTTAATTTTTAAATTGCCGTACGAGTATCGATTAGAAAACAGATTTTATCTTTCACATCCTTCACGGATGCTTTAATGTATTGGTTTTTAATCAGTAAACTGTGAAGGATGGGTGTAGGATGGTGAAGGATCTAAAGAATTGTGTAATATATTATATATCTTATATTCAGATTGTTATGGTCATTGTGTCGAATGTGTAGGATGAAATCGTAAAATTATTCTCAGATGAGGGATTTTGATCAAAAGAGAGACCAGGTGTATGAAAGATATAGTCAATCTCTGAATAGATAGACTATATCTTTTATACGATCGACCGGATCTTTTAAGAGATTGAGTCATTTGTTTAAAAGTTCGGCTTTGAAAATAAGCCTTTGTTTTAGTATTTACATACGTATCAAAAATATTTTATATACGTATGAAAAAAATCTTACATACGTATGTAATTTTTATCAGATAAGGCAATTGAAATATTTATCAAAAGAAACGGCGTATCTCTGAAAAGATACCGTATATCTTCGCAACGATACGGTATATCTTTTAAAAGAAACGGTGTATCTTTTTTGAGATATACCGTATAATTTCGGGAATCTCCGATTCTCTTTAATCTCTCACTACAAAAGAATTTTTTTGTGTTTTATCTGCAACATCTGCAACATCCTCCCGAAACCCTTTGTAGATCGGGATTTCCTTTGTTGCAGATGGTTGCAGATGAAATTTGATCTGCAACGAGTAATTGTTTGTATTATAGATGTTTATATGTGTGTTGCAGATGTTGCAGATAAAACTTCAAATTTTCTTAGTAGTAAACTTCTTTGTGAAAATATAAAGCATAGATCTACTTTTCTAATCAACAAGGTTGGAGAGAGTCACAAAAAAAGTGCCAAGTCTTTTGACTCACCGCCTCTGCGGTATGGACGGGAC
>DKPO01000026.1:0-167 GCA_002471225.1 Porphyromonadaceae bacterium UBA7332 | reverse complement strand
CGGGACTCGAACCCGTCTCGTCAGTTGTGACGAGATGACAGGTAGGTATTCTAATCAACACGCCCCAAAGTTTTTATATAAATAAGTAGACTAGCTTTATTAAGTTTTTTGATCCTTCTCTCCTCGAGTAAAGCACTTCGCTTATCTGCCATTTTCTTAATACCCAG
>DKPO01000019.1 GCA_002471225.1 Porphyromonadaceae bacterium UBA7332 | reverse complement strand
GGTTTGAGCCCCGTCTCCCGCTCGAAAGTTTAAGAGAGTCTTTTTTAAGGCTCTCTTTTTTTTTATATCTGTTAAATAGGATTCCGTATCCTCTTCCTTTATGAATCCAATATTCTCATTTCTCCTGATCTTTCTTTTGTATTTAAAGAATCCGGTCATCTCCGGATAATCTGTTATTTGTATAATAAGTTCTTCATGATGTCAGAGCAAGGCTGATAGCTTCTGCTTACCTTCTGAATAGATAATGGTGTGAGATTATCTGTATTTTGGGGGGCTATAAATAATTGATGATAAAGGGTAACTAATCTTTTTTGCGGTCAGAATAATCTTTTTTATTTGATAAATAAAAAGTGCGACGTACATCACACAAAATTGCGAAGTAGGTCGCACAAAAGTGCGAAGTACACCGCAATTTAGTGCGACCTACAGTTAACAAATTAATACAACTGAGTTTCCGATTAATTAGGCTTGTAAATTTATTAGTAATCAGTCGTTTATGTTTAATATTGAGTTCGTAAATTTATTGCTGGCATTAATTTTATTTGGGGCAAGGGGATCTGTACGGAATTTGTAGGAAATTAGGAGATAGATCTCTGAATTTAATTATAATTTCGGTGTTGATAGTGTCGATAGAGGTGCTGATGCAATTTAATGAATCGACACCCTTATCTGATTTAAATACAGATTGTTAAATAGTTGGTGTCGATAGTGTTGATTGAGAATCAAAATACCGGGAGTATAATGTGTATTTACGAGGCTATATATCAAAGTTTACAAAACGGATAAGAAAAGCAGCTCTTTGTATAGTTTTTATTATCAAATTGTCAGAAAAGTTTGCAGGTTCCAATAATTGTCTTACCTTTGTATCGCAATCGCAAGAAAGCACGGGCGAATTCCAGAGCGGCCAAATGGGGCAGACTGTAAATCTGCTGACTTATGTCTTCGGAGGTTCGAATCCTTCTTCGCCCACAACCTAAGAGAGTCTTAATTTAAGACTCTCTTTTTTTATTTCTTATATTCAGTATATGTTGGAAAACATATACTGAATATAACTGTTTGCAAGTGGAAAGTTTTTGTTGTTTATTTGCAGCTTAATCTTTAAAAACTAATTACCGAACAGTTATCATGAAACAGTTTATTCTTCTATTCTGTCTGATTTTCAATGTGTCAGGCCTGTTTTCTCAGATTCAACGGACACAAGTTGAAAACGATTTGCAATTTTTCAAAGACCCTACGTGTTCTAAGTTAAAGAAAAGCGTCAAGCAAGACGATCTCAATCGCTTTCAATCTCCTCAATTAAAAAGTATTGCCGAACAGATGTTGACAGGTACTTTTGATCCTGCTTATCGTATCACTGAATACGAAGCTTATGCATCACCTAAAGAATTGGCTCGTACGATTAAATTAGGCAATGGATTCAGCCGATATGAAAATATCACAGGTATGTACCTTGAAGAGGGGGATAACATTATTTTGGTAGGAGATACCAAAGGAAAAGAAATCTCATTAATGATTCCATATTGGATGAGAAAACCGGCAGAAGGCATCGAACCAACGAAAGATCCGAATGGGTGGGGTTTGCATTGTGAGCAGGCACCGCTTAAGCCGGGGATAAACATTATAACGATTAAACGAAGTGGAAATGCTTATATCAACTACTTTGATGATAATGCGCGTAAAGCTCCTAAAATCAAAATCCATTTTGTAACAGGTAAAGTAAATGGTTATTTTGACGTGGCTAAGCATACGAATGAAGATTGGGACCGCTTGTTGGATAATGCAGTCAGTCCGATTATGGATGCAAGAGGAAAACATGTGCAGGTCGCTTATCCGGTTGAATACTTCAATGAGTTCACACGTGGGAAAGGTGTAGAGCTTATGAGTAACTACGATAAGATGATGAATTTGCAATACACCCTTATGGGATTGGTCAAATATAAGAAAGTTCCTAAAAACAGATTGCTGGCACGTGTGAATTTTAATTATTATATGTTCCGTGATGGTGATGGGGTAGCTTATTTAGGAAATAAAGGTACGATGCGTATGGTTGCACATCCCGATGTAGTTATCAAAGGCGATCCTTGTTGGGGATTTAGTCATGAAGTGGGTCACGCGATGCAAATGCGTCCTCAGATAACCTGGGGAGGAATGACAGAAGTCAGTAATAATATCTTCTCTCTTTACACGACTACATCATTAGGCAATGAAAGTCGCTTGAAAGCTCAAAAGAATTATGTATCAGCCCGTAAAAATATTATCGAGAATCCTGAAAAGAAATCTTATCTGGATGGCACAGATGTTTTTGATCGCTTAGTACCGTTCTGGCAATTGCATTTGTATTTTTCGGAAAAAGGAAAACCTGACTTTTATGCCGATGTTATGGAATTAATGCGTCGTACGCCTGATTGGGGTAATGGTAACGAGTCGATTAATAATCAATTTCAGTTTATCCGTTTCTGCTGCGATGTGACTAAAACGGATTTGACAGATTTCTTTGATAAATGGGGATTCTTCTGGGTCGGCAATATCAAGTTGAATGACTACGCTGCTTATGACTATACTATTACTCAGGAAATGATTGATGAAACAAAAGCATACATTGCTTCGAAAAAATATAAGAAACCGGATATTGATATAACTACAGTAACAGAGCTATAAATCATGATGTGGGTGCATAGAAGCTCAAAATTCAGTTAGTTACAGTTTATACCTACAAAAATATAAGGACCATTTTGATCGATATTCATCGGTCAAAATGGTTCTTTTTATTTAGCGAATCTAACCAGCGAAATCAATGTATTTTCCGAGTCAGATATTCTGGATGATTGATTGTGGTTTGGATGATTTTGGATCTTGGGTCTTTCGATTTGAACAATATATTATGCGTTGTAAAACATGTAATGAAAATGTTTATTTATTATTTGTTTTATTTTTATTTGCAAATAAAAACCATGAAGAAGTATTTCCTAATAATATTTGCTGCGTTACTAGCTTTTTATCCAATCATATTTAATGATTTTCAATATCAGTGCGAGGATCTATGGTAGATATTTAATGGATTGATATATAGTAATATTACTATATATTCAAATAATAGAATCCGTGAGTGGAAAAATTCGGAAGTTTTAAAATTAGAAACTAATAAGTAGAATAATGAAAATAAAATTAATTAGCGCATTTTTTGTTTTTTTGATGCTAGCTTGTAATAGTAAAATGTATAATATCATAGATGATGATATTAAGAATATTGAGTATAATACAGAGATTACCCCTAAGACTTTTTTTGATATATCAATGTACATTGATACCTCAGAATTTGAAATTATTATACTTGAAAGTCCTGAAGAAGCAATTATTGGACAAATTACGGAT
>DKPO01000017.1:187924-198429 GCA_002471225.1 Porphyromonadaceae bacterium UBA7332 | reverse complement strand
ATACCGCAAGAAGCGCTTAATCGGAAGATTAGGGATCAAGTCAAAAAGTTGTGGAAATATCTGTTTTCAAAATAAATGCTTGGATTCTCTTTTTTTTCTTGCCTATAAGTAATTTATGATAAAGTAGGATTTATCTTTTTTACAGTCAGAATTATTTCTTCTTCCTGATAAATAAAAATTGCGATGTACATCGCACAAAAATGCGAAGTAGGTCGCACAAAAGTGCGATGTACACCGCAATTTTGTGCGACCTACGATTTATGAATTATCATTGAGACACAACAACATTACACATTCCTCTAAACAACTTATTTACAGTCTTCTAAATATTATATCCACTGTATTAATTCATAACAAAGCAGGCAAGAAAAATAAATCTACTATAAAGTATATACAAAACACCATTCAGACATAATAAAGCATCTCCCCTATTCTATACCTTCACTGATCATTTTTAGGTATATAGCAGATTAAAAATCCTTATTTTTAGGTATTGTACTCCCTTTAAAACACCTATATTTTTGCATTCATAATTAACACGATTGTTCATTACTAAATAACATAAATCATGAAAACGGCTATTATATATGGATCTACTACAGGCAATACAAAAATGATTGCAGATATCTTATCTTCTCAACTCAGCGCAGAAGCATTTGATGTATCTACAAAACCAACTGAAGTGTTAGACAATGCAGAGTTCATTTTACTAGGAACATCTACTTGGGGTTGCGGAGATCTTCAGGATGATTGGGAAGATTATATTGAGACAATCGACACTATTAACTGGGAAGGTAAAACCGTCGCATTATTCGGATTAGGTGATTCATCCTCTTACTCGGATACATTTGTGGACGGAATGGGGGTTCTTTATCAGAAACTAAAGGATAAACCGTGCCGCATTATAGGGTTCACCAAATCAGACTCATACGATTTCGACTCTTCTATAGCCTGTATTGATGATAAATTCTGCGGTTTAGTCATTGACGAAGATAATGAGTCAAATATGACAAATGAACGAATTAACAACTGGGTTAAACAATTACAATCCGAATTATAATGAAAGTACTGTGTCACCATATCTATGAATACAAAAAAGGATTACGAAACCTTGTCCTTCATACTATGCAAGCTGAAGATTTAGAAGAAGCTAAATCAAAATTAGACAGACACCCTATTGAATCTTTTATCCAGCAGGTGAGCCCTAAAAAAATAAATATCTTTTTCGGTAAAAAAGAATGTATCGATATCATTCGCTCATTCGGAAATAAACCTCTTAATATCTATACGCCTGAAGAAGATTTTATTTTAGGAATCATGCTTGGATATGATCGGATACAACAATGTAAACGCTATTTAGATAAAAAGTCACATCATCCGGCTATTAAGCTGAATCAGATTCACTCGCTTGTCACTGATATTGCCATATAATTTCTTTTGAGTTTTCCATAATTCTTGTTGATAAGATCGATTGAGACTTATCAGCCCTTTATTCAGCCAAAAAGACTTCACATCTTCATTGATGTGAAGTCTTTTATTTATAATTTATTAGATATAAATATCAAGAAAATCGATTTGTATCGAACACAACTTTACATATTCAAAATTACTACTATCAATTCTATTTCTTTACAATAAAAGACATACAACTTTTTAAGAAGTTCAATCCAGAATATATTGATGAACATTTGAAAGATGCTTTGATATACCTAAATCACAATAAATATTCTTTAAGCGCTCATTCTCCTGCATTCTTTTTTTATTAATATCTTCTCTATATCTCGATTCTACTCTATGATACAAATGGTATGCGATACAACTAAACTTTGCATACATCTTAACACAGCCATTATTTAGCATCCTTAAAGTTAAATCACTATCCTCATGTCCCCATCCTGTAAACGTTTCATCATAACCATTTACCGCAAGAATATCATTTCGAAAAAAAGACATATTAGCACCTCGTGCATAATAAATAGGATAAGGATTACGATATTTTAAAAGCAAGTAATTACTCAAAGGGATACAACGTATAGCATTCTCTCTCCTTGAAATATCAGATGAAAAAAAAGTTATATTGAATTCTTTTGTTTCAGATATTTGCTTAGTTTTTTTTGGGCCTAACATTACCCGTGATCCTTGTATCAAATATCCAGGGCGGGCAATATTTATATGATCTTCTATAAAAGATTGATGCAAAAGTATATCTCCATCAATCTGAATTATATAATCCATACGACATGCCGCAATAGCTATATTCCTAATTCTTCCTGCTTGAAAACCTTTATCCTCCTGCCAAACATGAATAATCGGTATCGAGCATACTGACTTAAATTCTTTTATCAGTTTATATGTTTCATTTGTTGATCCATCATCAGCTATAAGTATTTCATTAGGCATCATAGTTTGCCTTAAAATACTTTGCAAACACAACTCCAAAAATATTGGATTATTATATGTTGATATTAATAGTGCAATACTATACCGATTCCTCATAAACTAAGAATAAGAAAAATTACTATAAGCCCATTCCGAACCAAAGATACTTATTTTTTATAAAATAAAAAGATTAATACATAAAAGATTCTATGGTCAACTTCTTATTCAGTAAAAAAGAGGATATTCACAATAATCTGCAAACACCCTCTTTGTTTATTAATTCAATGATAATGCATTTTGATCATCATATTTTTGTTGAAGACGAACCAATTCTTTCTTCATCTCTTCTATCTTATCTTTGTACTCTGCCTTACCGTAAAGATTATTCATTTCTCTAGGATCTTCCTGCAGATCATAAAATTCATATGAATCACCGTCTCCGTAAAAACGAATCAATTTATATCGCTGATCTCGAACACCATAATGTTTCATTACTGTATGCTCATCCGGATATTCATAATAATGATAATATAATGAATTTCTCCAATCATCCGGTGTTTTATCTGTAAGAATAGGTATCAATGATTCTCCTTGCATATCATTTGGGACTTCTACCCCAGCCAGGCTAAGGAAAGTCGGTGCAAAGTCTATATTCTGAACCAGATCTTTCGTTACCACACCTGATTTACCTCCCGGAAGACGCATCATCAGTGGTGTGCGGAATGATTCTTCATACATAAAACGTTTATCGAACCAACCATGCTCACCCATATAGAATCCCTGGTCTGATGTGTAAACTATTAATGTATTATCCAGCATTCCTTCTTTCTCTAGATAATCCAGCACTCTACCGATATTATTATCTAACGAACGAATACATTTTACATAATCATTCATATATCGCTGGAATTTCCATTCGGTCAATTCCTTACCTGAGCGTTTCTTCTCTTTATAATCTGCGATAATCGGATTATAGTACTTATCCCAGGCAGCAGCCTGTGCTGAGTCCATATGTTCATAATTACTTTTACCGCCTGCATCCATCCATTTTTGAGCAGTAACAATTTCATCATCGACCATCTTAAGATCATAAACCTCATGCATATCTTTTTCTATGCTCATTTTCTGCTTTTGCGCAGCCATACGTCCTTCATAGTTATCATAGAAGGTTTCCGGTAGTGGAAATTCAACTTCTTCCTCCCATGACGTCGCATTTAATTCAGTGGTATCAGGCATCCATGTTCTGTGTGGAGCCTTATGATGCAATAAAAGACAGAATGGTTTTTCTTTGGTTCGTTTATTTTCAAGCCAGTCAAGAGCAATATCTGTGGTAACAGTTGTTGCATAACCGTTTATTCTCTTTTTATCACCCATTTCATTAAAATATGGGTTATAATAAATCCCTTGTCCGGGTAAAATATTCCAATAATCAAAGCCTGTAGGTTCTGACACTAAATGCCATTTACCGACAACTGCCGTTTCATAACCGGCCTGTTGCAATAATTTCGGATAAGTTTGCTGAGAGCCATCGAATACGTCGCTATTTCCTTTAAACCCGTTTTTATGACTGAATTTTCCGGTCAGCATAATAGCGCGGCTGGGGCCACTGATTGAATTACCAACATAAGCATTATCAAATCTGACACCTTCGTTAGCTATACGATCCAGGTTTGGTGTTTTTAAATAACGGTTATCATAGGCTGATATAGTTTGATAAGAGTGATCATCTGTCATTATATACAAGATGTTCATCGGTTTTTTAGGTTCCTCTTTTTTTGTTGCACAAGAGACGTTCGCCCCGACAAGAGGTACAAACATGGCCAAAAGATGTGTATGTTTCATTAGTCTTAATATTGTATTATATACGTAATAAGTTTATTGTTAGTTCTGTGTAATGATTTACAATTAGTTTTTTCACCTGAGCGCAAATTTAAAAATATTATCTTACAAAATAAATCTTTCATACATCGTTTACTCAAACAAGCGTATCTTTGCAGATATTTTATTCGATTATTTTATGTACGACAATTTTATCTTACTAATTCAAAACGGGAAAACCAATGAATTTATTGAGTTTGCCGATAAGCAAAATATGGACTTTTTACGTTCTGAGAAAGATGAGAACGGGTGGATTTTACTTCATCATGCTGCCGAGCATGGGGCAATTGACATCATGAAATTCTTAATTGAGAAAGGATGTGACGTTAATGCAAAATCAAATACAGGATATACTCCTCTGTATATTGCTATCGAAACCGGAATGTTTTCAACAGATATGGCCAGATTGTTAATAACTCATGGTGCGGAGGTAGGAAGTTCTCTTCATAAAGCTGTTCTATTAAATGATATTCAGCTGGTAAAAGAGGCATTATCCGAAACGGCGGACATCAACAAAAAAGACAATTTCGGTAATACAGCATTACATCACGCTGTTGCTATTCAAAACTCTGAGATTGTGAATTTACTATTGACTTATCAGGCCGATATCGATTGTTACGATAATTTTCTGACAACTCCGCTGCATGCTGTTTGCGCAGATAATGCAGCAGATCTGATATCTCTTGTTCTGGAAGCTCAACCGGATCTGGAAGCTGAGGATTATAACGGGCGAACAGCTATTATATTTGCTGCAGGAAATGCATTTAAAGAGGGTGTGCTGTTGCTATTGAAAAAAAAGGTAAATATAGATCATCAGGATAATTTCGGTAATACCGCATTACACTATGCTTTCGAGAATTCTGAAATCGAGATTGCTCAGTTATTGATACAAGCCGGAGCTGATACAACCTTGCTTAACGAAGATGGCCTTCAGCCCTTTGACTTGTTACCTTCAGAGGAGTAATCAAGAATACACTTTTACACTTTTCACATTAGGAAGGTCTTTTATCGCATTGAATGTTTTCTGATAATTATTTCTCAATTTCAGGAAAATCATAAATTGAACAATAGTCTTCCCTTCATTTATATTTTGTTCAAATCCGGTATAATGGGTTTCAAGTCCTGCTGATTTTAGAAATGCTTTCACCTCATCAAAAGGTATATCCAATGTTGAGAACTCTATTTCAAGAGTTCTTGGTACCCATTCTATCCCGGCTTTTTTCTCAAAACGTTCAAGACTGACCAAAATAAACAATACGAAAATTGTACCTATCAATCCTTCAATATACATTCCCTCTCCTATAGCAAGACCTACTGCTGCCATAGCCCATATACTTGAAGCTGTAGTCATACCTTTAATGGTCCCCTTGCTCTGAATAATTGCTCCGGCACCCAGAAAACCTATACCTGAGATGACCTGTGCGGCCAATCGTGCAGAGTCTCCTCCGTATTTTACCCCTATATGGATGGATATAAGCATCATCAAGGTTGTACCTGTGGTAATCAACGAAAATGTACGAAATCCGGCAGGTTGTTTACGGTGCTGTCTTTCCATGCCCACTAAAGCACCTAAAGCTAAGCTCATAAACAATCTGAACAACGAGACTTTAAAATCGACATCATTTGATCCTAATATTTCAAAAAGCCAATTCATATCCTTAATTATATATTTTAAGTAAGACACTTAAAACATCTGTTTGGTTCATAAAAAAAGGGATACCCACAGGTACCCCTTTTTCTATGCTTATTTGAAGCGTATTATTTATTGATAATACCCAATAATTTGAAATGCTTTTCAATCATTTCAATTGCGTAATCAACTTGTTGTTTCGTGTGCGTTGCCATCAAAGAGAAACGAATTAACGTATCAGACGGAGCAACTGCCGGAGAAACTACAGGATTAACAAAAATGCCATCATCAAACAGCTTTTTAGTTACGATAAATGTTTTCTCGTTATCACGAACAAACAAAGGAATAATAGGAGTTGAAGTATGTCCTACCTCACATCCGATTTCTTTAAATCTTTCGATAGTATAACGAGTCAGTTCCCATAGGTGCTCAAAACGTTCCGGCTCACTCTTCATAATTTCAAGAGCTGCCATTGCTGCTGCTGTAGAAGCAGGTGTAATACTTGCACTGAAAATATAAGAACGTGAATTATGTCTTAAATAGTTAGCCGTAACTGAGTCACATGCAATGAATCCACCTAAAGAGGCAAATGATTTACTGAATGTACCCATGATTAAGTCTACATCGTTTGTTACTCCTTCTGAATAACACAAACCTTGTCCGTTTGGTCCGAATACCCCTAATGAATGCGCTTCGTCAACCATTACCGCTGCATCGTATTTCTTAGCAAGAGCTACGATATCCTGTAATGGTGCGACATCACCTTCCATACTGAAAACGCCATCAACAACAATAAGTTTGACTTTATCACTTTCACAACGTTCTAACACTTTTTCCAATGAATTCATATCATTGTGTTTGAACTTAATAGAGTTTGAGAATGATAAACGACGACCCTCAATAATAGATGCATGATCTAATTCATCCCAGATAACATAGTCCTGACGTCCAGTTAAACAAGATACAACCCCTAGATTTACCTGAAATCCTGTTGAGTAGATGATTGCTTCTTCTTTACCTACAAATTCTGCCAGTTTATGTTCTAATTCAATATGAAGATCAAGTGTTCCGTTCAAAAAACGAGAACCGGCACATCCGGTTCCATATTTTTTTGTTGCTGCAATAGCTGCTTCTTTAATCTTCGGGTGATTCGTCAGCCCTAAATAACTATTTGAACCAAACATTAGGACTTTACGGCCATTCATCAATACCTCTGTATCCTGATCGCTCTCGATTTGACGAAAGTACGGATAAACTCCTAAAGCTTTAGCCTTTTGAGGCACATCATACAAAGCTAATTTTGATTGTAGTAATTTCATATTTTAAATTTAATATGCTACGATTATAGCAGAGTTCTTGTGTATCTGCGTGTATCTCCGTAATATTGCGGACAAAAATAGAAAAATAATTCTATACAAAAGAAAAGTGCTAAAAGATAATGCATTTACAGTAATAAATTGTTCTATTTTCATAATATTCTTTCAGCTTCTGATTATCAAATGAATAATAAATATTTATATATCATAAATCCTATTTCAGGAACTCGCTCTAAAGTAGACATCCCTGATTTAATTGCTTCGGTGTTTGATCCGGGTGAATATGAGATCACTTTTACGGAATATCCGGGACATGCATCTGTGATCGCGCAAGATGCTGTAAATAAAGGTTATTATGCGGTTATTGCCGTCGGAGGAGACGGAACTATTAATGAAGTTGCCCGTTCTTTACGTGACTCGAACACCATACTGGGTATAATACCTGTTGGCTCGGGAAACGGCTTAGCCCGGGAACTGGGCATATCCATGTATGCAAAAAGAGCCCTAAAAATTATTCGTGAAAACTATATTCGTACAATCGATTACGGTTTGGCCAATAATTTGCCTTTCTTCTGTACATGTGGTGTCGGATTCGATGCACGTGTCAGTTATAAATTTGCAAAAGACAAAAAGCGAGGCGGTCTGATGTACGTAAAAAATGTCATTACTGAATTTCTTAAGTACAAACCGGAGACATATGAAATCCGAATGGACGATGGTCGCTTAAAAGAAAAGGCATTCCTCGTTACGGTAGCAAATGCATCTCAATGGGGTAATAATGCTTTTATCGCTCCGGAGGCCAATATTGAAGACGGTAAAATGAATATTACTATACTGAAACCATTCACGTATATCGATATTCCGAATCTGGCATTACAATTATTTACGCGAATGATTGATATGAACAGCCATATTTGTACTTTTGAAAAAGATAAAATAAGTATTCTCCGGGAAAAACCGGGCGTCATTCACTTAGACGGCGAACCAATGATGATGAACGAGCGAATTGATATATCAACCAGAGCCTGTGGGCTGAAGGTGCTTGTTCCTAAAAAAGGTCAGACCATTGAAGATCATTTTCATAGAGTCATTGATCAACTTGTCAACGAATTCCCATTTTAATACATAGAAATATGATCGAAAAAGCATTGTATCTGATCCCGGTAACACTGGGAGAAACAGAGCATAATAAAGTTTTACCTGCTCATAACCGGGAGATAGTAAAACAAATAAAAGATTTTATTGTAGAAGATGTTCGTACAGCCAGACGTTTTCTAAAAAAAGAAGAGCCGTCCATTGTTATTGATGAACTGACTTTCTTTGTGTTGAATCAACATACATCTCCGGAAGAGGTTTCGACTTTTTTAAAACCTTTGACTCAAGGAAATCCGATCGGGATAATATCTGAAGCCGGATGTCCGGCTATCGCTGATCCGGGTGCAGATGTCGTTGCTATCGCACAATCAAAGCAAATGAAAGTAATCCCTTTAGTCGGCCCTTCATCGATCCTTATGTCTTTAATGGGATCAGGCTTTAATGGTCAGAGCTTTGCTTTTCTCGGATATCTGCCTATTGAGGGGAATACCCGTGGTAAGGCAATCAAACATATAGAATCCCGAATATATAGTGAAGATCAAACTCAGATTTTTATAGAAACTCCTTATAGAAATAATAAGATGATTGAAGAACTGGTTAAAACCTGCCGACCTCAAACTAAGTTGTGTATTGCCTGCAATATTACTTGTGAGGATGAGTTCATTAAAACAAAAACCATAAAAGAATGGAGT
Source organism: Porphyromonadaceae bacterium UBA7332 (assembly GCA_002471225.1). Classification (GTDB taxonomy): domain Bacteria; phylum Bacteroidota; class Bacteroidia; order Bacteroidales; family UBA7332; genus UBA7332. The sequence continues at coordinate 189,439 of DKPO01000017.1, read as the reverse complement.
AAGCAGATACCTGATATCGGCAAACGTCCTTGTATTTACCTTTTATATAAATAACGGATGATATTATAGAAAAAGCGCAAGAAGCATTTGCTCCTTGCGCTTTTTTATGTCATAGAAATATTAACGCACAATAACCATCGTAGCTCCAAATCCATACTCGCGGAAAGAAGCATCCTGCCATGTACATGTTTTATATTTACGCTTTAATTCATCCAATATCGATTTACGTAAAACACCTTCTCCTTTACCATGAATAAAAACTATTTTTTTACCTTTATCTTTTTGATAAGCTTGCATCACTTCATTGAATTTATCCATCTGCACTTCAAGAATTGCAGCGTTATCCATACCTAAAGTTGAATCAATCAACTCTTCAATATGCAGATCTACTTCTATAAGATCCGACTGTTTCATTTCTTTCTTCTGGATAGGTGATTTCACCAGGCGGTCTTCCCGCATTTTCTCGCGAATAGCTTTTTCTATATCAGGTGCATGAATTTCGAAAACTTTCTCGGGAATATCTTTACGTACTATCGGATAAAGAATAGCTGGGTCGTCAAAATATTCATTTTCTCTGAAAGAGTGAAGCTTGAAGAATTTAACCGGATCAATTTTATGTTCTACAGAAATCGGATTCTTCATATCAAATGATTTACCAGCTTTGAATGCAACCATTTGCAAACAGATTCTTTCTAAATCATTCAATTGAGTCTTACCAAACTCCTCTAAAAACATCTTTGTATTCGGCTCTACGATCCCTGAATAACGCGATACCCATCCTGTATCGGTCTTACTCATGTAATTGATAAACAGAAAGTAATTCGAGTCATTCAGTAAATAACAGTCATAATCCGATTGTTGCAAAGATTTTATATTTTGAGCCAGATATGCCAGATAAACCGTAAGCTGTTCACCTTCTTTGGTCTCGGCATAATCCGTTGCATTTTTAAGCTCTTCTTCTACTCTGTCACTGATCGTTGGGGTTTCTACGACCATTTTACCAGCACTGTTGTAAGTTGAAGCTTGAGTTTTAGCAGTTTCTACAATCACACACTCTTTAATAAGTACAGGTACATCAAACCCATCTTCATCCTGTACAGAGATCATCTCTTTATTTATTATTTTCGATACGACTCCTCCGCCAACAGCATTAAGGAAACGCACTTTATCTCCGACTTTAACCATAATATCTTATGTTTTATTTGTTTATTTCTTTCGTCCGCGAAGCATTTCGCGTTTACCCGGAGGTCCTGGTAGCCTTTCGACATTGAAACCTGCAGCAATCAAGGCTCTCCGCACTACTCCTTTTGCACAATAAGTTGTCAACACTCCATCCTGAACAGTTGCCGATGCGATACAGTCAAAAAGGTTCGAATCCCACATTTCAGGTTGTTTATCCGGTGCAAAAGCATCAAAATAAATCAGATTATAGGAGTCATTGAATTTAAACTTCGTGAAATCTACATAAAGCTTTCTAATTGAAAAATACTCATTTACCTCTGTAAATTCACCTTC
>DKPO01000017.1:125298-187664 GCA_002471225.1 Porphyromonadaceae bacterium UBA7332 | reverse complement strand
AGTTTTGCAGGATAATTTAGTTCCTCTATCAGGTCCTTCTTTAGAGGGTAAAACTCCAGCGTCGTATATCTGACTTTCTTCTTTAGTTTAACAGCCTCCAATAAAGTAAGTATAGCATTTAGCCCTGTTCCAAAGCCTATTTCCAGAATATCAGTTGTCTCAAAATCTGATGCATGAAAACCTGTTTTAATAAATACATGATTGGACTCCTGAACGGCTCCGTGTACACTATGATAATGTTCATCTAATTCAGGAACATACAAAGTATGACTCCCGTCTTCTGTCAGAACGGTTTGAATTATTCTTTCAGACATATTGTTGGATATGAGAATTTGATCGTTTTTGCAAATGTAGTACAAATGAATAAAAAGCACTATTTTTGCATTCTAATATTCTAAACAAGAATGAAAACCGGAATATGAGTTTAGATATTCCCGTTTTCTATATAATTCCCGATAATGAAAATCAGAAATATAGACTTAGGTAATAATCCTATTTTACTGGCTCCGATGGAGGACGTAACAGATCAGTCGTTTCGTTTGATGTGTAAACGTTTCGGAGCTGATATGGTTTACACAGAGTTCGTTTCCAGCGACGCTTTGATTCGTGCCGTTAAAAAAACAGAGCAGAAACTAACAATCAGCGATGAAGAAAGACCGGTGGTTATTCAAATCTACGGAAGAGAAGTGGATGCAATGGCAGAAGCAGCGAAAATTGTAGAGGAAGCGAAACCTGATATCATAGATCTTAATTTTGGATGTCCCGTAAAACGTGTAGCCGGAAAAGGTGCCGGAGCAGGTATGCTTCGTGATGTACCAAGAATGCTTGACATTATCAGTTCAGTTGTTAAAGCTGTAAATATACCTGTTACTGTTAAAACTCGTCTTGGCTGGGATCATGATTCTAAAATCATTGTAGATCTTGCTGAAAAAATCCAGGATTGCGGAGCTGAAGCTTTAGCCATTCATGGACGTACACGTAGTCAGATGTACACGGGAGAGGCTGACTGGACCTTAATAGGCGAAGTTAAAAACAATCCACGTATGCACATCCCTATTATTGGTAACGGAGATATAACAACTCCGCAACGAGCTAAGGAGTGCTTTGATAAGTACGGTGTTGATGCAATCATGGTAGGAAGAGCAAGTATCGGACGTCCATGGGTGTTTCGCGAAATCAAACATTTCATTGAAACAGGTGAAGAAATGACTCCGTTCTCTTTTGAAGAGAAACTGGAGGTTCTGAAACAACAAGTAGTTCAAAGTGTCGAGCGATTAGATGAGTACAGAGGTATTCTGCATATTCGCAGACATATTGCAGCGACTCCGATATTCAAAGGAATCCCTAATTTCAGAGATACCCGAATAGCAATGCTTCGTGCAAATACAGTCGAAGAATTATTTGAAATTTTTAATACCATTAAGGTTGACGAATAAAAATATAAAAAAGCGAAGTCCGTATATCCGGATTTCGCTTTTCTTATTTTATGTATTTATCATTCTCTTATTTGCGATGGAAGTAATGTAAACCCCCAATACAATTATTACTGCCGCTATCGGTTGATCCCAATGCAACTTGTCTAATTTCATGATCACTGCGGCAGCTGTTGCTACAACAGGAATCAGATACTGATACATCGAAACCAACTCATGCCCTATCCTTTTTACAGCTATAGGTATGAGAAGATAAGATATAAATGTCGGGAATAGAATCACGGAAGCCAAAAGCAATATGGGCTCAGTCGGTGCATTATGCCATATGGGAGCGACCTCAACCTGCATCAGAGTAAAGGGAATGGTCATAATAGAACAACTCAAAAAAGTCCAGCGTAAAAGCGTGATCGGCTTATATTTCGCGGAAGTCTTTTTGATTGATATCAGATAACAAGCATAAGAAATTGCGCTTAAAACACCAAATATATTTCCTTTCAGACTTCGTGTACCACCCTCTCCATGTCCCATTAAAATGAGCATCAAAGCTCCTGATAGTGAAACAATCACTCCCAGAATTTTTAATTTCGAAATCTTGGTTTTAAATAGAATAGATGAAAAAATAACTACCAATACAGGTGGTGTAGTCATAATAATAGATATATCGATTGGGGAGCTGTATTCAACACCCAGATTAAACAAATACAGAAAGAAGAATAAACCAAACATTCCACTAAATAATATAAGCAAACGATCGCCTTTCTCTATTTTATCATTCTTTACGAACAAGGAAACAATCCAGAATAGAATCGTCGCCCCGACTACACGGAAAAAAGTAGCATCTACTCCGCTTAACCACTCGGGCATAAGAAATTTCAAAACGGGAATATTCAAACCAAAGAAAAGAGTGGAGAAAAACATGGTTAAATGCCCTGAAAGTAACTTTGTATTGTTCATCGTTTTATGCATTATATTATATATACTCAACAATGAAAAGATGAGGATAGTTGATACATAAAAAGGGGAAGAGCTTTTTTAACTCTTCCCCTTCTCAATCAATCAAATCCTTTATTATTTCTTAATAGGACCTTCTACATATTCGAACTGACCTTTTCCAACTAATTTAAATTTCATTGAATAAGTTGTATTCGCAGGATCATATATTATATATGAAGGAATAAAGTATTTATCAATTCCCGGTATAATCTCTTCATTTGCATATTTTGCTGGCAATAAAACTTCAGCAAAACATTTTTTCATACGAGCAAGCATTACCTCATCAATATTCTTATCCTTAAATTCATTATCTCCTCTTTTATCAGCATCTGTAAGATTTGCTACAATATGATTAAAATTACCATAATGAGCACTTGCTCCAAAATAATATTCTGAGTTATCATATTTTGGATCCATATAAGCTGTTTTATTAGCTTTTACCCATTCTACAATTAATCCGTAATCATCTTTACTCAATGTAAACTCTACAGAAGGTGAAAATGCCCATTTACCATCTTTAAAAGCAAACTGCTCAGTTTGTTCTTGCATATAAGTAAATAAACCATTTAACATCTTGAATTCATTAACAATAGTTACATTTGATTTTAATGCTTGGTCATAAACAACATATTTAACTAATACAATATCATTATCTCCACAACCAGCAAATTTATGCGAGATATAATTAGATACTAAATTTAATGCTGTACTATAATCCCCAAAATTAGGTCTACTCTGTCCTAAAGCATAATAATCATCAATATTCAAAACTAAAGCATGATCGGCAACAGTCCACTCAATTCCATTGTAATTTACAAATAGATTCAATGTTTTGACATCATTTTGTATTCCTGTTTCAACCGTTTCAATACGTAGATTATCAATGAACACATTAGATGTCTGTTTTGAGTCTCCTGTATAAACAAAAGCAAAGCGCAATGAGTTACCTTTATAAGCAGCTAAATCTACACGAGTCGTTGAAATATATCTATTCGTTTCAACTTGAGGAATCAATAAACCTGTGGTTATATCAATCCATTCAGTTGTTGCATAGTCTCCAGTATAGGATGTGGTCAATAACACCTTAAGAGGAGAAGTCTCATGATTATAATTTGTTAAATTAATATCGAAACTAAATTTCGAATCTATTTCATTATCTAACACAAACTCATTTGATATAAAAGCGTTAACACACTCTTCCTCAATCCTAAAGGTTGAAGCTTTGATTTCTCCATATTTAGATTGATAAGACCAAATATTAACTCCTTTTTCAACAAACACGTCCCACTTAAGATCTTTAGAAAAGTCTTCCACGAGATAAGGTTTATAAATATTCCCCACTGATGGTATTTGTTCAGAAAAAGGCACTGATATTTGCACTAAAGAATCTTTGATTGCATCAACTGCCTTAAATTGCATCAATTGAGAAATACTCTTATTTATAGGATTAGATGGATGCAAGAATTGTTCTCCAGTTACATTTTCCACATCAGCTGCTTTAAAGAGAACTGTTTTTCCATTTAGAACAATCGAAACATTTTTTGAAGCATTCTCTGTCGTATTAGATGAAACCATAGCTTTTGATGATTCACCTAATTGTGGAAATTTTTTAGCGAGAATAAAAGGAACAAACTCTGTTGACGTAAATCGTTCATTAAAAGATATTCTACTTTCAATTGAGTTTGCAAGAATCGTATCGTTTTTTGTACTTGATACTTTTAATGCTTCTGCTTTAATAGCTTTATAATCAGCTTCAGTTAAAGTATATTCGATAGCATTATTTACCGGTAATTTGTCTTTATCCAATTCTTCGTACACATCATGCATTGGATCACAAGATGCAAGGGTCAGAACAGCTAAAGCCGAGATATATGATTTATAATTTTTCATTTTTTCTACTTTAATAAAAGATCTGTTTGTCTTTTAGATTATTGTTTTTGAAATAATTATCAAGTCGTATGAATTGATATTAGAAATTCACACGAATACCTGTTGCCCAAGTTGGTCCAAATCCGTAGTACACAAGAGCAGTTGCTGCATTGTGATCTGCACCGTCTCTTGCATCAGCAATATAGTTCGTATTTGTAACATTGTAAGCATTACCGAAGATACGAGCATCTAAGCCAGCAATTTTCATACTGTAGCTGATACCCAAATCCAATGTTGCAAAGTTTGGCATTCTCCAAGAATCTACATCATCTTCAGGTTTTGTACGGTTAGTCGGGTCGAAGTCAGCGTAGTTTTTACCTGCCCAAGTCCAGTCTGCAGAAAGACGAAGATTTTTGAATGGATTCCAGTTTACACCTAAAGCAGCTGTCATTTGAGCTGAGTTCCCTACGTGTACACCTTTAATATATGCATTGTAAGTTCCAACAGGTTTTTGGTTTTCATCATACATTGTAAACTCTACATTGTCCATCCATGTCCAGTCACCAAATGAGAACATAGCTGTCAAATCTAAGTTATGTAAAGGTTTGTATTTACCTTCTACCTCTACACCCCAGTGCTGAGCATTTACACCCGGAATATTTGCTGTATATTGACCAAAGCTTTTAACTAAACCTTTGTCTCTCCATTGAGTATAGTAACCGTTTACAGTTACATTCATATTTTTGCTACGATATTCGTAACCTCCTTCAATAGTTCCGACTTTCTCACTTTTCACACCTTTATTTAATTCGATGCTGAAGTTTTTAAATACATTACGGAAGTTTGGTGCACGAGTAAACCATCCTCCATTGATGAAAGCATTGTGGTGTTGGCTAAAACGATAGTTGAAACCACCTTTAATACTATATGGCTGGAAATTTACAAATTGAGAAACTTGTTTGCCATCAACCGGAGCCAAACCTGGAACGTGATTACGATCAGATTGATTTGTAACCGATGCTGAAATAAATGCAGAGTAGTTATCTGTAGAATATTCAGCTTGTCCGAATATACCAGCCCAAATAACTTCACCTGTGTTATCGAAACCTACGATATCACCTTTGTAAAGAGGAGTAGAAGAAGAAGTTCCGTATACCGGAGATGGATCAAGGAAATATTCACCACCTAAAAGGTCTGTGATTTCTTGAGTGTGACGGCCTCTATAAAAACGACCATCAAAACCAGCTGAAACATTGAGTTTTTCCCAGATTGTTGTATTGTAAGTACTTAACAAACCAAACCAATTGTGAGAATTTACAGCATTTGTAAATACAGCTTGAGAACCAGTTAATGACTCTTTATTGGCTTGAAATACTGCATCATAATCCAATAAACCTGTTTCTGTTAGTTTTGTTTCCGGATAAGGTAAACCGGTATTATTGTTAATCGCTAACCAGTTTTTGCCATTACCATAAGATTGACGACCACCTCCTTTAGCAATTGAAGCGTAAGCTACAGTTGACAAAGATGATTTTTCGTTGATATTCCAGAAGTGATTCAATGAAAGAACCGGTTTGTGGTATTCGTTATAACCATAAGCACCACCTGTGATCTCACCATTAAGAAGTCCGTAACCTAAGTTCATACGACGACCATCCTGGTTTGTACGATATTGCTCGATTGTATAAGCAGTACTACGTTTGTTGTGCCATTGCGGAGCACCGAAAGCCGAGAAAGATAAACGGTGATCCTGACCGATCATTTTCGATACATTCGCAAAATATGTATAAGCTTCGAAGTTACTTCCCATAACATAACCGTCACCAGAGTTACGGCTACCTGCCAAAGTTACAGCCCATCCGTTAGACATCAAACCTGTAGAAACATTGAAACCAAATTTCAATTGAGCATCATTACCGATACTCGTGTAAAGGCTACCACCTTCTTTAGCATCTGTACTTTTTGTGATGATATTCATTGTACCACCCACAGAAGAGATACCCATTTTAGAAGCACCTAAACCACGTTGAATCTGAATTTGTTGAGTTACGTCAGATAAACCAGCCCAGTTAGACCAGTAGAATTTACCATTCTCCATGTCATTCGCAGGCATACCGTTAATCAACATACCAATGTTTTCTGATCCGAAACCACGTAGAGAGATACGAGATTCACCAAAACCACCATTACCTTTTGTAGCGTAAATAGAAGGTGTTGATTTCATAATCTCAGGGAACTCCTGATTTCCTAATTTGTTTTCAATAACGTCAACTTTTACATCTGACAATGCAATCGGAGTCATACGGTCACGACGCACAATCGAAGCTGTAATATTAACGTCTTTCATACCGATTGTAGCCGGTTCAAGATAGATTTTCCCTAAGTCAGTTTTTGAATTAGTGAAAGAAAGCACTTGCGCCACATATCCCATGTAGCTAATTTGAACTTTGCGAACCGAAGTTTTAGCAAAATTCAGACTGAAGTTACCATCTAAATCGGTTACTGTACCGATAGATGTGCCTTCCAAAAGGACAGTAGCGCCAATAATCGGATCTTTAGTGTCTTTATCAAAGACTTGTCCCGAAACTACATCCTTCGCCATCAAAGAGGTAAAAGTACCCAGGCATAAAAGAAAAAGAAGAAACGCTTTTCTTTTCATAAGTGAATTGTGTTGATTAGATATTTGATTGAGAATAAATATTCGATTAGAAATGATATATAAGTGTTGTGACCGAAGATTCTATTAAAAACAGACTCCTCGTCAGCATGCAAACTTCTAAATGTAAGAAAAGATTGTACGGACATTCTGCACTAAATTTAAATAATTCAGACTCTTAGGCTCTTCATTTTTTCTGTGAACTCAAAGAGAATAAATCATGTATTTTCGTAATACTACGCAAATATACAACATTCCTGATAATATATACAGATATTAATATTTCATTTTTATTACAAAAACAACCACATTGTCACAACCCCCATCCAATCGGAGAAGCAGAAAAAAATCTCTGCATTTACCACTCACATTTAACAGTTCCTTGACTTCCTAAAAAAGGAAAAACGCTTATTTTGATATAAAAAAACAGGCGACTAAGATTAGTCCATACAGACTAATCTCAGCCGCCTAAATATTTAGACTGAGTTACTAACAATAAATGTTTGTGTTACTCTTTTCATGAATTCCGGAAATTAGAAGATATATTTTACTCCTAACTGAGCTCTCCAACGAGAGTCATAATCCGAAATACCAATCCATGATTTGTTTGGATCAGTATTAAACTGGAATTCTGGTGTATTTGTATCATCTACTGACATCACACTAAGTGGGTTGTGATTGAACCCGGGACGATAATACAATCCCCATGCACGATTCAATAAATTCCCTACATTCAAGATATCCAAAGACACCTGAATTGTGTTTCTTCCGAAAATGAAATCCTGTGCTACACGGAAATCGAAATGGTGTTCGAATGGCGCATGCAATGCATTACGTTGCGCAATTTTACCACGCATCTTCTTCAAGTCTTTATGACTTCCGATAAACTCTTTCAAGTTTGCCTTCTGAGCATCAGCTGACAATGTATTTGTCGGTCTGAATTTCATTTGATCAATCTCTGCATTTGTAGGAACATACATCAGGTCATTACCACGGATTCCATCGCCATTGATATCACCATTATAAATCATTGAGTAGTTAGCTCCCGTATTACCTGTATAAATCAAAGATACCGAAGTTCTGAAGTTCTTCGCATAAGCTTTTGAATAAGTCGCAGCAGACAATACACGATGACGATTATCGTAATCTGTATAGGACACTTCCGGAGTGTTCGGTCCTGCATACTGCTCGTTATACTGCCAGTTTGAATAAGCAACACTTCCTGAACCATCAATCACACCTTTAGACTCACCTAAAGTATATGATGCCATCAAATCCAATCCGAAGTTGAATGATTTCTCAAACTTAGCAGACACATTGTATGTATATCCCTTATTCGTATTTTCAAGCAACATAATGTTCGTGAAATTTTCATCACGTTTTTTGTTTACCATCGGACGGTTATCACCAAAGTTATTCAATGATCCGCCAGTTTCCTCAACCAACAAGTTACGATAGTTGATATCATTCAGATTTTTCGTATATAAACCTTCAAATGTCGCACGAATACCACCTGGTAATAATTGTTCAAATGCTAAATTCGCACGCATAACCTGCGGGAATTTAAAATCTCTTGTTACCAGATTTACCTCTGTTGTTTTCACACCCTCACCTCTGTACTGATTATTTACATCAGCATTGAATTTAAAGTCAGACGGGAATGGGTTTTTAGCATCATATTGGTATTTCGCATACTCAATACCCGTATTCTGGAACGAGTTTGAAATCCATACAAAAGGAATACGTCCTGAGAAAATACCTAATCCCCCGCGTAAAACAGATGAACGATCTTGTGTGACATTCCATCTGAAACCAGCTCTCGGTGAAAATAACGGAGTTGATTTAGGCATCGTCTGATTAACATATCCATGTTGTCTTGCAATCTCTGAATTATTGAACGCCTCGTTTGCACGTGGTTTATCAATAAATACAGGAATATCCATACGAACGCCGTAAGTCAGGCGGAAACGATCTGTTACATCCCATTGATCCTGTGCATAGAACCCTAACTGCGCAGCAGCAAAGCGAGGAGCCCAATCCGGACGACCTGTAATTTCTTCACGAGCATGACCGTAATAATATTGTTCAGGCATTGCTTCATTTGCAGTTCCGATTGACAAGAAATCCTCAAGAGAGCTATACGTATAAGAACCATAAAGATTACGGATATACAAGTTCTCAAGAAGGAATAACTCATTATGAGTACCGAATGTAAGATTATGTTTACCTACATTCCAGCTAAAGTTATCTGTCAAAGTAATGATATCCTGCTCCAATGCATTAGCACCTGAGTTATCTTCAGTTCCTAGCTGAATCATACGACCGCTTGACATTCTGATTTTAACAAAAGGGAATGGATTGTTAGCTTCCAATGAACGTTGGTCACGAACACGTGTATATCCTACACGGAACTCGTTATTCATACGACTGTTCAATTGTGAGTTTAACTCTCCAACCAAAGAGTGAGTCTTATTATTATAAATAAAACCATTATCATTAAAGCGCAATGTTTTATTTGATCTTGAAAGAGATAAGTTCTTACCTGTAACAAAATTATATCTCAAAGTCATTTTATGCTTATCGCTGATATTCCAGTCAATACGTGCTAATGCCTTAGTCGAATTCATAAATCCGTCACGAGGTCCGTAACCACCGCCATCATAACCACCTGTAAGGTCTTTCACCTTATTAACTACAAGATCTGCTTCTTCTTTAGTAATTTGAGAATCGTTCTCTCCGATCACACCATCAGTAGCTACATTGTAAGCTAAAGGATTTGCTTTTCTTTGTTGCTCAGCATTTACAAAGAAGAACAATTTATTTTTAAGTAACGCACCTCCTAATGAGATCCCGTATTGTGCATCATATTGACGTGACAATTTTTCTCTGTGCTCGATATCTGCACCTGCAGTTGTACCGGCTAAAGCCTGATTGTTTCCGTAAGCATACACACTTGCTTTGAAATCATTCGTTCCCGATTTCGTAACCGCATTTACTCCACCTCCTGTAAAACCACTCTGGCGAACATCGAAAGGAGCAATAACAACCTGAATTTCTTCAATAGCATCTAACGAGATAGGCTGTGAGCCAGCTTGTGAACCATTCGTTCCACTTGCAGAAAGACCGAACACATCATTATTTACAGCACCATCAATCTGGAAGCTGTTATAACGATTATTGGCACCTGCGAAAGACATACCATTTCCCGATGGAGATGCCTGAGGAACTAAACGCGTAAAATCATTTAAACTACGGGAAATTGTCGGCATCTGAGATAATTTCTCTTGATTGATGTTACTTGCAGATCCTGTTCTTTGTGAATTGAATCCTGCTTTCGCAACAATTGTTGCCTCACCCAATTGTACTCTTTGCTCTCCAAGTTTAACATCCATCGTAATGGTTTCACCTAAAGGCAATTTCAGATCAGTGAACTCTTCAGTATTATACCCAACATAAGAGATAGTTAGTTTGTATGGGCCTCCGGGACGCATACCCGCCAATTGATAACGTCCGTCCATATCCGTAATTGTACCATAAGAAGATCCTGTCGGAACATGAATAGCTACTACAGAAGCACCTATCAGTTCCTCTCTCCCGTCGGTAATCTTACCATTAAGACCGGATGTTGTAACCTGAGCAAATGCAGAACCGATGACAAGCATTAAGCAGGCCATTAGTGCACACAAACGAGCTTTTTGTCTCATAAAATGAAAAATGAAAATTAAAGGATTATAGATTGATTGAAATATATACGTCAATAAACTCCTCTGAGATTGAGGAATATATAATAAGGATGAACGATCTAAGGATAGATATAAATGAAGATTAGAAAACAGATCAATAAAGGGTACAAAAAACGAACATAGGATTGTGAACACAAACCTGCTAAATCGTTTTTTATAATCACGAAAACCAATAAAGGCAAAGGATTCCCCCCTTCGTCTTGAACTCATATCTAATTTTATAGTTAAGTTTTTGATTTGAATCTAACTTTTCTCTCTTCTGCTAAATCTTCTACAAAGATATGTAAAATTCGCACAGCTCACAAACTCAAAAACAAACCCAAACAGCATTGAGTCATACACAAATATTAACAACACACACTAACTATACTCATTATTACTGCTAAACAACATATATTTGGATTATACATCGAAAAACATAAACATTATTTATGAATAATATTAGATATTTCAAATACACAGGCTCTCTATTTATTAATATAATAATGAAATACTATTAACACTACAATTCATTGTTAATTCATAAAAAATCAAATCAGCACAAAACTGATTTTACGGAAAATCAAAATCAATATCCATTATCTATATAAATAGGATGTATTTTATCTCCATATAATTTCAATGTTTTTTCATTTTTTGTATCTTCGTGCGCTCTATTGTAGTAATACATAATTAGAAACAATATTGAAGCATTACGCAGAATACAAAAAAAATAAATACTAAATAATTGAATTATAATGGCAGCATTAGAAACGATCAGAAACAGAGCCGGCCTTTTGGTTGGTGTAATTGGTCTTGCCTTGTTTGCGTTTGTAATTGGAGACTTCCTTAACTCAGGTAGCTCTTTTTTCAGAAGTCAACAAGATAAAGTAGTTGTGGTTAACGGTAAAAAAGTATCATTTGATGATTTCAATAATCGCATAAATGAACTGACTGAAGTTTATAAAATCCAGTTAGGACAACAAACTTTACCGGAAGAATACAACGTTCAAATCCGTCAGGCAGCTTATGAAGGAATCGTTCGTGAAGAAATCATGAATGAAGAATTTGAGAAATTAGGCATTACTGTTTCTCCTGAAGAATTATTTGATTTAATCCAGGGAAAAAATATTTCTCCGATGGTTCAACAAATTCCTTTCTTCAGAAATCCTCAAACAGGTGCTTTTGACAAAGCAATGTTATTGAATTTCCTTAGAACGATCAATGCAACTGACCTTTCTCAATACGGACCGGAAGGAGCTGAACAAGTAAAACAGCTTAAAAACTACTGGATGTTCTGGGAAAAATCTATCAAACAACAACGTTTAGAAGAAAAATACAATGCACTGATTGCAAAAGGTGTTATTGCAAACCCTATTGAAGCACAATCAATGTATAATGGTGGTAAAGTAAACGCAGATTTTGCTTTTGCTATGCAACCTTACGCTTCTATTCCTGATTCAACGATCAAAGTTTCAGACAAAGACTACCAAAAAGTTTACGATAAATACAAAGAGCAATTCAAACAAGAGGAAACCAGAAGCGTTAAGTACTTAGCACTTCCAATCCGCCCGAGCAAAGATGACTATGCTGAGGTAGAACAAAAAATGGATGAAATCCAAGGCGAATTCACAACTTCTTCTGATGTTAAAGATTTAGTTATGGATTACTCAGATTCTCCATATATCGATGCATACGTATCTGTTAGCAGCTTGTCTCCATCTCTTCAGGCTTTCGTTAACGAATCAAATGTCGGCGATGTAAAATCACCTTCATACGAAGGAGATGTTTATTCAATGGCTAAGATTCTGGGTAAAACAACTGCAGCTGACTCTGCAAATGTTCGTATGATTGTTCTTCCGAACGATGCTCAAGGCGAAAAACTGGCAGACAGCTTATCGACTGAACTTAGCAAAGGTGCTAAATTCAATGAGTTGGCAGCACAATTCTCTCACCATCAATCAGCTCAAAACGGAGGTGAACTTGGTTGGGTTAATGAAATCGCAGCATCTCAGGCTGGTAGCGAATTTGTAAATGCAGCATTCAATGCTCCACTTAACAAAGTAACTACAATTAAAACTCCTTATGGAATTCAGTTAGTTCAGGTTACTGAAAGAACTGCTCCAGTTGCAAAAGCAAAATTGGCAGTAATTGATATGGAAGTAACTCCAAGTCAACGTACTTCAAGTAACCTATATAACGAACTAAGCTCGTATATTGCATCAAACAAAAACATTGCTGACTTTGAAAAGAATGCAATTGAAAAAGGATACAATGTACTTTCAAATCCTGCACTTTCAGGAAACGATTACAGCTTAGGTACATTACAGAATGCAAGACAAGCTACAGCATGGGCATTTAGATCTGCTAAAAAAGGAGATATCTCTCAGATCTTCGAAATTGACAATAATTTCGTTGTTGTTGCTTTAGATGGCATTACTGAAAAAGGTTACACTCCGCTTGCTCAAGTGAAAGCTCTATTAAGAAACGAAGTTATCAACGATAAAAAAGCAGAGATGATTATTTCTGATTTGAAATCTAAAAACCTTACTTCTTTAGATGCATACGCACAAGCAATGCAAACCAGCGTAGATACAGCAATGATGGTTAACTTCAATACACAACGTATCACGGGTATTGGTAATGAGCCTGTTCTTTGCGCTCTTGCTCCAATGTCACAACTTAACCAGTTATCTGCTCCGGTAAAAGGAATGAACGGGGTATTCGTTATCAATGTATTCAACAAAGTTGACAGCGAAAAACCTTATGATCAAAAAGCTGAAATCTCAACAATCGAGAATTCGTTAGCTTACAGAATCATTTATCAGACATACAACGTTCTTCGTATGAATGCGGATATTGATGATAACCGTGTAAGCTTCTTCTAATTGAAAGCAACTATGCTATCCATATTAAAGAGCGGGAATCTTTCGGATTCCCGCTCTTTTTTTATTTCATCAGAATCCTATTTAAGCTTAAAAAAATACACGAATGAATTTCCAAACAGGAATATTTGTAACTTTGTAATTGCTTTCTTTATTTGATAATGAAAGCACTATACACAAATTCTCAATCAAATAAGATATGGAACCTCTATTAGGTAAAACGCTCGACGAGCTTAAAAATATAACATCCGAATTAGGATTACCCGGATTTACAGCTAAACAAATTGCAGATTGGCTTTATAAAAAAAAGGTCACTACCATCGAACAGATGACCAATCTGTCCCTTAAAGCACGCGAAGCTCTGGCTGAAAAATATACAATCGGCTGTGCAGGACCTTCCGATGCTCAGAAATCGATTGATGGAACAATTAAATATCTATTCAAGACAGGCGAAAATAAATTTATCGAATCTGTATATATCCCTACTGAAGACAGAGCAACTCTTTGCGTATCCTCACAAGTAGGCTGTAAAATGAATTGCTTATTTTGCATGACAGGTAAACAGGGATTCAACGGAAATCTGTCTTCAAATGAGATTATCAATCAGATACAATCAATTCCCGAATCAGATAAACTTACCAATCTGGTATTTATGGGTATGGGAGAACCTCTCGACAATTTTGACGAATTAAAGAAAGTATTGCAAATACTGACTGCGTCATGGGGATATGCATGGAGTCCAAAAAGAATTACCGTATCAAGCATCGGACACAAACAAGGTTTGATTCGTCTTTTAGAAGAAACAGATGTACATGTAGCTATCTCTCTTCACTCACCATTCCCTGCAGAGCGTTTGGAAATTATGCCAATCGAAAAGGCATTCCCTATGCTCGACATATTGGAGTTACTAAAACAGTATGACTTTTCGAAACAGCGTCGTCTGTCGTTTGAATATATTGTATTTAAAGGCTACAACGATACAATGCGTCATGCAGATGAGTTAATTCGTCTATTGAAAGGTATGGACTGCCGAATGAATCTGATTCGCTTCCACGCTATTCCGAATGTAGATCTGAAGTCTTCAGATATGAGAACCATGGAAGCTTTCAGAGACAGATTAAACAGCAAAGGAGTTATTTGTACAATCAGAAGCTCCAGAGGTGAAGACATATTTGCTGCTTGCGGTATGCTTTCAACGGAGAAATCAAAAAAATAATTTCATTTATACGGATCGAAATTTACATACGTATCAATAGCATTTGCTCTTAAGCAACTGTTTTTGAGACCTGTATTATTCACAAGAGACGGCGTATCTTATCAAAGATATGCCGTCTCTTTTTAGAAATATACCTATAACTTCTCCCCGGAGTTTTGTGTTTTGAATCGACACTATCGACACCAGACAGACAAACTACTACTGTTCAGAATCTTATGGGTGTCGATTCAAGTATTTCAATCGACATCAATCGGCACCAATCAACACCATAGAACCATTAATCTATTAAAACGACCGGGATAGCTTTATACCAAACAGATAGTAAGGCAGAAGGGAACACCAGCTTACTTAAAGAAACAGACAATTGATCATTATCTTTTTCGCCTGCAAATAATTTACGATACAGTAGAATTTATATTAAATTACAGGCTAAATTATTTCCGCAATACGGATAAATAATAATTGCGGTGTACACCGCACAAAAATGCGAAGTAGGTCGCACAAAAGTGCGATGTACACCGCAATTTTGTGCGACCTACAGTTAACAGATTATCACACATACACAACAGTATTAAACACACCTGTAAACAACTTATTAACAGGCATATAAAAACTTATCAACCCCAGATAAAAAGAAGAAGTTACTGAGATAAAATCCATAACCTTATCTTATTGAATCGAATCAGGAATAGCAATCAATAAGTTTGTCATTTATCATAAGTAAATCAGAGTAAATGATCAGCAAAAAATACAAAAAGAACACCTAAGGCTATCGGACCAAAATAGTATAGCAAAAATGATAAAAGATATGACCTCTTTATTCTTTTCACCTCTTCTAAGGGTAATTTATTAAGTCTATTGAAAACTGGTTTTATGCGGTTACGCTTATGAAGGAAAGCAACGGAAAGAACACTCAGAACCATCAATATGGCATAATTAATAAAAATTTCTTTTGGGTCTACAGCCACTGATGGTCCATGTATAAATGTTGTCACTGGCAAAAGTATAGCCACAGTTGTAACCATAAGAAAGAATGTCACTATAGAGAAAAGATCTATCCAATAACTGCTACCTCTCTTATATATGATATTATTTGTTCCAATAGCAATTATAATTGGATAAGTGTATTTTAAATACATCTTATAAATTACCAAACTAAAACTTCTTTTGATTCTCATAGTAGTCGTATTAATTCTAAATTATATGCCTAGGCGAAAATAAAAACCAGCTATCAAGCATATTCATCTTAATAACTGGTTCCTATATTTTTGGAGAGATTATTCATCTCCCGTTTTTATTTTTATAAGATCGATCTTAGTATCTGTAGCCTTCAATATCTTAAACTGATAGGGTTCTATATCCACGACTTCATTGACAGTAGGGAAACGCTGTGAATAGTGGAGAATATAACCGGCAACAGTTGCATACTCTTCTGACTCCGGTAAACCCAAATCAAAAAGCTGATTAAGTTTATCTATTTCATAACGACCCGAAACTATAAATGTGTGAGGATCTATTTCTTTAGCGATCAGATTATATGTATCGTGTTCATCCTGGATATCTCCGATTATCTCCTCAAGAACATCTTCAAGCGTAACAATACCTGCTGTGCCACCATGTTCGTCAACGACTATTGCCATACTTTTTTTCTGCTGCATAAGCAGCTTCATCAGTTTATGTGCAGCCATGGTATCCGGAACGAAAGGGAGTTTATTAATCCGCGTATGCCAGTCATCCGGCAAGGTAAACATTTCAGATGAATGGATATAACCGATAATATTATCAATGCTTTCTTTAAATACCGGGATTTTAGAAAATCCGCTTTCAGAGAACGTGGTTATCAATTTAGGGATTGAAGTATTCCATTCAACAGCTATTATGTCTGTTCTCGGAACCATACAATCACGCAATCTGATATTTGAAAAGTCTAATGCCTTCTGAAAGATTTTTACCTCTGTATCCATTTCGGAATTATCCAGAGAGTCATCAATACTTTCCTTGATAAAATAATTCAAATCAATTTTACCAAAAACTTTCTTATCTGATCTTGGATGAATCTTTACCCGACACAACTTCAGTACGAACTTAGAAACCAATGTTGCAAATTTACTTATCGGATACAGAAGAATATATATCAACAATAAAGGCAATGCGAAAATTCGCAAAGACAAGTTCGGATTAATACGAAAAATCGTTTTCGGCAAAAATTCGGCAGTCAATAAAATAATAATTGTCGAGATAATCGTTTGAAGCAATACGACGATTGCTTCGTTCGGTATGAAGTTAGCTAAAAATGGCTCCAGCAAATTGGCCATAATCATACCATATACAACCAGACAAATATTATTTCCGACCAATAGCGTGGAGATAAAATTCTCGGAATTCGCATAAAAAAGCTGTAAAATAGATACCGAAAAACTCTTCTGTTTCTTTTCTAATTCAAAGCGTAATTTATTAGACGAAACAAAAGCAATCTCCATTCCTGAGAAGAATGCAGACAAAGCTATTGTTATTAATATTCCCGTGAGCGAATTCATATTACTCTTTTATTTTATGGGTCGTTTTAGGTATTGAGTCCGTTTTTATTTTAGTCGAATCTGTTTTCGTACTGTCTTCTTTTATATAAAGATCTGCACTGGTTTGCAGAATGTCCCATTTAGTCATTTGTTCATTAGAAACAAATCCTTTTCCGTAAATGACGTTTCCTCCTGCTCTTTCTATCCGAATTGCACTATCCGAGTAGATTTTTTGAGCATTTTGGTCCCAGAATAACAGTTGGGTTTCGAAACGTTCATTCTGAATATTCTGTATTTTGACATTTCCTTTCAGCTCCCAAAGTTTCTTTTGTTCCCAGAAATAGGCCGTATCAGCTTCGATACTTGCATCAACATCAAAAACAGAATCAAACTTCTCTACATAGATCCCTTTTGGAAAGTGCCAGTACGGACTCTGAGCTTTACTGAACATCAGCCACTCCTTTGCCTGAAACTTATAGCGTGTAATCCCGGAATCTGATATTAAAGATACAACATCTTCGGTTTGGATAGTGGGAACCAATGACGTGTTCACAGGGTCTAATCCCTGCGCTTTTTTTTCTGAACAGCTTGAAAAGAAAACAAGCATAACAGTTGCAAAAGTTGCAACTGCTATGCTTATAAAATATGATCTTTGATTCTTATGAAAAGATTCTTCCATAAATTATCTGATTGTTGTTCTTTCCTGGATCCATCCACCTACAGTAAATGGTTTACCTTTTTCAAGATCACCATGCATGAAGATATCTTCATTACGAGGGAACTGAGCACGATAACTACCGATAGCTTTGTTTACATCATTTGCTAAACTTGGATCAACCTGACGAGCTTTCTCCAATTTATCAACAGCTGCATAATAAACAACTTGTTGCAACACTCTATCATCAGGATAGATAGAAGGAGCTGATTTAGCATACATAGTTGCAATCAAAAGATAAGGCTTACCAAAACCTGGTTTCAATTCAGCTGATTGCAATGCATATTGACGAGCTTTGCTGAATTGGTTAAGCTCTGAAAGAATTGCTGCAGCAGCGAAATAATAATCTCCTTTTGTTTCGTTATCAGATTCCATTCCGATAGCTTCATCCAAATATTTGATCGCTTGATTGTAGTTTTTATCTTTCAATGCTTGTTGAGCTAAACCTGCAGCAGATTCTGATGTAGGTGCAATTTTGTGTGCATAATTTGATGCAGCAAAATAAGCATCGATATCCTGACATCCAACTTTACGCATAAGAGTCAACGCTTCTTGTAATGCTTCAAGATTATCTTTGTTTTGCTCTACTTTATCAGCATAAATACGTTGCAATGTTTCGCAGTCAGCTGCACCACTTGCAGCAAACATTCCTTCAATTGATTTTTTCGCTTGTTCTGCTGTTTGATCACCCGCGTCAATTTTAGCATCAAGACATTTTGTAGTATTCATTACGTCCTGAATATAATTATCGCGATGTGCAGGATCATTTTTGAACATCAGGTAAGATACATTTACAAAGAATTGCAAAACACCTACTTCTGAATTATCACACAATTCTGTTACTGATTCTTTCAACCAAGGATAAGCAGGAGCTTTCACCTGATCATTAACTGAATATGTAACATAATCCAATCCTTTACGGCCTAAAACCCACGCTTTCGGATATTTCGGATCATCTCCAAAATATTTAATACGCTGATCGTATACAGCCATTAACTCATCTAATTTCTTTTGTTGAGTTGCGGCATCTTTAGCTTGCTGAATTTGCCATCCGATAATACGTGCACCATATAGGTAAAGGTCACGAGATGAAGCCGGACATTCATCATAAGCTAATTTCCAAAACTCGTAAGCATCTTTGTAATTTTTGCTTTTTGCATAGGGTTGGTACAAGCTCAGATTCGTGATACAACGAATACTATCCTCGCCATGACCATACTTTGAGCCATCTTCAACTCCTTTTTGAGCTGACATATTACCAATACCTAAGATAAAGGCAGCAGCAACAATTATAAGCTTTTTCATTGTAGTGTGAGTTTATTATTTGTTATGTTATTAATCCAATTTTCGTTTAAAGAACCAAAGTTCATTAAATGTCATATTCAGTGTTACCCGAAAGTAGTCTTCTTTTATTAAACTTCCAACTTTCGGTCGGGAATTAATATATTCAAAGGAAATATTCACCATTGAACCTACTGTCATTCCGTAAGGAGATGTAATCGGGAATCCTAATCCTAAGCTTAATCCGTATTCGCGTAAACCTGTATCGTTCATCTTCAGATAAGAATCAGAAAGATGCGCTCCGACACGGTATTTTGTTCTTTTAAAGAACGAACGGCTCGTAATATCCGGTGTATATTCAGCGCCCAAAGATATTTTTTGACGAATATTTAATGTATCTGTCGTATTATAATATTTTGCATCTTTCCAGTTTTGATAGCTATAATCAGCTGCTAATAACCATTTGTCAGCAATCTGATAAGAAGCACCAATACCAAAAGACTGCGGAATCGAAAAATGATTCGTTGCCGGATCAATATTTATCGTATCAATCTTAGATGAAGAATTGCTTGTTCCAACGATTGTACGATATTCTTCCAAACGAGTTCGAGGTGATACTTTCGGTGAGAAAACAGCACCTATTATTAAACGATCTTTCTTACCGATTGGTTGAATATATTGAACACCAATATCAGTTTTAAATCCTTTTAAATTTAAGTTTTTCGAAATATATGAATCGTATATCTGTGGGTCCAGGAAATACGAACCACCCATATGGGTAATATTTCCGAACAAATAAGCAAAATTTGCCCCTACGGAAACACGATCAAAGAATTTGTATGCCAAACCTGCATATACCTGGCTTAATCCTCCGGATCCTTCATAGATATTATCCACACCTCCTACGATGTCTTGTCTGTTTCCATAACGGTAGCCAACAGAAGAGAAAGGCATAATACCGACACTTGCACCCATATTTTTCATAATAGGGAATTGCATTGCAGCATATTCAAAATTACCAGTAATCTTGTGTTCTCTTGAAGCCGGAGTCAATTCTCCGTTTGGATTTTTTGATGCGCCCTGATAAAAAGAACCCGCTTGTAAGAATACGCCCATATCAAACAAAAACGTCGTTGAGTCCGTTATGGAGTAACTTGCCGGGTTACCCGGATTGATCTGTGTTTTAGTTCTTATACCATAGGTTACGCCTCCCATAGCACTACTGGGTCCAAATGAATTTTCATAAAGATTTCCATAGCCATAGCGAGTATAAGGTGACAAAGTAGTCTGTTGTGCAAAAACAGAAACTCCTGATAGAATCGCAATTGCGAGACCGAGTACTTTTTTAAAGTTTCGCATTATATTCAATTATACTGTTTAATCCCTTAAGGACAATGTTATTATCTGCAAATATGGGGTATTTTAGCCGATCTTCAAAATATTTGCCTGATCCTCCGGTTAAAAAAATCAAAAGGTCAGGATATGAATCTTGAATTTCAGATATATAACCCTCTATTTCGTAGGTTAACCCCCTAATAATACCTGAACGTATAGCCGTTTGAGTATCATAACCCAGGAACGGGACATCCCCTTCTCCCGAAACTAACGGCAGCTTACCGGTAAACTGATGTAAAGATCTGAATCTCAAATCAATTCCGGGAGCAATATTACCACCAACGTAAACACCTTTATCATTTATAAAATCATACGTTACGGCAGTTCCTGCATCAATCACCAGACAATTTCTGTTCGGATGAATTGAAAAGGCCCCGGCGATTGCTGCTATACGATCCCGACCTAATGTTGCAGGTGTTTTATAAGCTATTTCAAAAGGCAATGAAGTTTCATGTGACAAAACACTGAAATCAGAGATTTTGCTATGCAGATACTCCACTAATCTTTCATCAATATCTTTAACGCTTGACAATATTCCTCTTTTTATAGAATATTGATGCAGAAGAGTCTCTAGCAAAGACTCCTGAAGTTCTTCTGCCTGAATTATACTGATCAGGCAATCATTATCGAAAACCGCAATCTTAGCAAAAGAATTACCTTGATCTATAATCAAATTCATATAATCATCGCTATTCTATTATACAAATGCAAAGAAACAAAAAAGATTTAGAAATAGAGAATATCATATCGTTTATTCCTATAAATCGCAACATACATTCGGTTTAAAATAAGAAATCTGATTATTTTGATAAAAAACAGTATCAATCAGAAATGCATTTTTTAAAACCGGAGCCTTTACCCCATCTTTTAAAATCAAATCTCCGGTCTCGATTTGAGCATAATCCCACAAATTCTGATCAATAAAAGATTGCAGTAGCTGAGCTCCCCCTTCGACAAGCAAAGATTGAATGGATAATTTGCCTAACTCTACCAGTAATTGCTTTAATAATGTATCATCAAAAGCAATTTGTTTGACTTCTATTTTCTCTTTATTCAGAAAACGAGGCAAAAGGGCTTCTTTATTTTCTGTAAAAACTATTGTTTGAATAGTATTATCAAACAACTTCAGATTTTGAGGCAAACGTCCATGTCTGTCTAAGACGACTCTGACAGGATCTGTACCGGCCCAATATCTTACGGATAAAGACGGATTATCTTTCAACGCTGTTTCTGTCCCTACGAGAATAGCCTGAACTTCGGATCTCAATTTATGCACACGCGTTTGTGTCAGAGAATTTGAAATAGATGCTGCGTTTTCGAACTCTTCGCGATGTACATCAATATAAGTATCTCTGCTTTGAGCCCATTTCAAAACAACATAAGGAAGTTTTTCTTGCTGAAAGTGCATAAAAAAACGATTCAGTTCGATACACTCTTTTTCTAACACACCCACTTTTACATCAACACCTGCTTCTCTGAGCATTCTTACTCCTCGGCCTGAAACCTGAGGGAAAGGATCTAAAGAGCCAACAACGACACGAGGAATACCTGATTGAATAATCAACTCAGAGCATGGAGGCGTTTTTCCGTAGTGAGAACAAGGTTCAAGAGATACATAAATTGTCGATTTTTTCAATAAGCTTTTATCCCGAACCGAACGAATGGCATTTACTTCGGCATGTGGCTCACCACATTTCCTATGATACCCTTCTCCTATTATTTTACCATCACAAACAACAACAGCCCCTACCATCGGATTAGGACGAGCTGTACGTTTTGCCATCCGCGCTAATTGGAGACATCGCTCCATATATTGTTTATCTTTAATATCTTCCATTATTATCTCTTACTAAAACGTGTTTATACCATTAGTATACCATAAAATAGAACAAATAAGTATATATTTGTATCTATGCAAACATTCATGAAACATATAAAAACTGAGCTAGGAGACATCTATCCCGAAAACGAAACAGATGCTATTACTTTACGTATTCTCCGTACCCTGTTTAATATAGATCGCGTTCAACTAATTTTGAACAAAGATAGAATATTCTCGGCTGAAGAACGAGAAGCTTTAGAACGAATTATTATCCGTTTAAAAAACAATGAACCCATTCAGTATATTCTTGGAGAAGAGGAGTTCTTTGGTCGCAAGTTCAGAGTCGCTCCGGGAGTATTGATTCCTCGTTCCGAAACTGAAGAACTTGTCGAGTTAATCATAAATGAAAATCCTGCGAATATACAAATCTTAGATATTGGTACAGGTAGTGGTTGTATTGCCATTACTTTAAAACTGGAAATGCCACAAAGCAACGTATCAGGATGGGATATATCAACGGATGCATTAGAAATTGCCATTTCAAATAGCAATAAACTTAATGCTAAAATAAATTTTGTGCATCAGGATGTTTTGGCTCCGGATACCCATTCGTCTGAGAAAGTTGATATCATCGTTAGTAATCCCCCATATGTAATGGATTCCGAAAAACTAACCATGCATTCCAATGTATTAGAGTTTGAGCCCCACACTGCTTTATTCGTTTCCGATGAAGATCCTCTGTTATTTTACAGACGAATTGCAGAACTCGGATTAGAAAAGCTCAATAAACCAGGAAAATTATACTTCGAGATCAATAGTCTCTTAGGAGAAGAAACAGCTTGCCTGTTAAAAGATCTGGGATATTCAAATGTGAGATTAATTAAAGATTTATACGGACGTGACCGAATCGTATCCGGAGAACTTAATCATTAATATTATATGGATTATAAACAGGCTTTACAAAAAGTAGCTTCTTTATGTGCTTCCTCTGAACAATGTTGGCAGGATATAGAAAAGAAACTTCAGAAATGGGAAGTCAATAACAATGATATTCACTCTATAAAAGAGTACCTTTATAAGGAACGTTTTTTGGATGACGAACGATATGCAAGAGGTTACATCAGAGATAAAATGAACCTGAATAAATGGGGAAGAAAAAAGATCGAATATATGCTGGGTATGAAAGGAATTCCCCGATCGGCCTATCAGGAAATATTCACTGAATTTGAATCTGATGAAAGCATTGTAATATTGATTGATTTACTCCGACAAAAACAAAAAACCATTAAAGCAAAAGACAGTTATGATGAAAAAGCCAAATTATTCCGTTTTGCAGCGGGCAGAGGTTTTGATTCATCTCTAATACAAAAAGCGCTCAAAGCGTTGAACCTGGAAGAAACCGATTTTTAAATAAAACATCTGTTGTTTACTTATCTAATATGATAATTGAGAAACAGACTTTACACTATATTCTTTTATTAACCATGTTTGATTTTATTATTTATGTAGTTGGAGAGATTGAGGCTTCATTCAGAGCTTTCCTTGACATTATTATTCCCAGAGGCTGCTGCAGTTGTGGCAGAGCTCTTGTACGTAAAGAGTTATTTATATGCTGTCATTGCTTAGCTGAGTTTCCGCAAACCAGATTTGATTGCAAGGAACAAACTGAACTGGAAAAACGATTCTGGGGAAGATTTCCTATAGAACGGGCGACGGCATTATATTATTTCCATCACGAAGGTGTCAGACATCTGATACATCGGATCAAGTATTTTAACAATAGAAAATTAGCCTTATATATGGGCGTTTTCATGGCGAATCAGATAAAAGACAGAAGTACTTTCTTCGAAGGTATTGACATAATTATCCCCGTCCCCTTACATCCCAAGCGTATACATCGGAGAGGATATAATCAAAGTCAGATATTAGCCAATGGTGTTTCCAAATCAATCGGAGTATATGTTGATAACAGAATCATTAAACGTGCAATCTACAATCCGACGCAAACATTACTTAACAGAGATGAACGTTGGGATAATGTACAAGATATTTTCCAATTGACCGATCCTGATACAATAGCTAATAAACACATTCTTTTAATTGACGATGTTCTTACTACGGGTTCGACAATAGTAGCTTGCGCTCAGGAACTGATGAAAGCTCCTAATGTAAAGGTTTCAATATTAACCCTCGCAATGGCTCGCATACACTAATTGTAAATAGAATAAAAGAGTCCCGGAACAAAGCACTTTTGCCGTGTTCCGGGACTCTTTATATCATCATTAATTAGCGTATTTTTCAGCAATTCTATTCAATTCTTTCGTTGCATTGTTCATTATTCCGGAAAAATCATTAATTGTTGATTGATCATAAACTAATGATGAATTACCCTTAATTCTTGGAGGTAAAGAAGGTCTTTTAATTGACTCCAATAAATTATTCAATTCCTCTGCTGATTGAGGATAGAGTAGTTTTAGCATCCGGATTTTCTCATAATCCACTATACCTTGTCGCAAAAGCTCGAAGCGTACAGACGATCGGGCAAACGGCTTGCTTGCATTTACATCTCCGGGATATACCTGGAATGTATCCCCTGTCTCATATACTTTATGATCGGTCGTAACAGTCGGATTATCATTCCAGCTATCAACAGCCCAACGTAAATATCCATCAGCTCCGATAGCTGCGGTATACCAGCCTATAAATAAACTTTCTGCCGGTCTCGAATTCCCGAAATTTCCGGGATAAGTACCTGTACATGTATACCATGTTGACTGCAAACCTTTATCTCTTCGGTTAGAAGCCCAATCTGCAAACTCTTTGTCAGACCATTTATCATTCACGATACGATTTGTACCACCATGCATCGAAATCACACATAATTCATCGTCAAAACTATGTGTTTGGTTTGCGGCAGCAGTCACGCCTAACATTTTACCATTATTTGAAAATCGCTTTAATACATTCAATACATGCGGAATATTCTTTAAGCCCCGTTCATCTACCCCAATTCTTGTTTTTTCAAACCATCCGTTCTTATTCAGCAGAGGAACAAACTGACTCATAAACTGGCTCCACACTTCATCGTACTCTGCCCAATCTTTGAACTTATAGATAATTTCTTTTCCCGCTTCTTCGTCAAAACAAGTCACAGCTGAATAAGTATTACTTATCCACGGAAGCATTGAGTAACACTCTATATTACGATCTATGCCCAAAGACATACAGTAATTGACGTACCTTTCGAAGTCTTTAAAATCAAATGCAAATCGGCCATTCTTTTTTCGTGTCCAATGAATCAGTTCATCATAGGGATAATTTGTCTGGTGCTGCTCACTTTCTAAATTATAAGAGCTACGCCAGGGATCTTTTACTAAATTGACTGTTATGGTCTTAAGGCCTGCATTTCTTAACATTTCCAGTGTCGGACGATACAAGGCCAGATGTTCATCAGACCATAGAAATCCGGAAGGCAGGTTATTATGCCAGCATGCAGAATCCTGCCCTTCATATTTACTATCAGAATAATAATGAGCTGCCGCTTGCGGATGAGTCCAAAGATTCAAATTAAAATTCCAGTCTTGCACATCTGGTATTTTTAAATTCAAAACTTTGATTGTATATAAGAATAAAAGGCTATCCGCTCCTATATTCACAGATACTGCTCCTTTATAATCACCTGGTTCTGTGCCTTGAGGAATATTTACTCCAATCCACAGTGGCTGTACCCTATTCTTTCCTATGACAATCGGAAGATCTCCATTGAGCATTTCCGGTACCAATTCCACTAATGACGTATCCTTTACATAAGCATCATGTCTATTCATCTTGATAAATTTCAGAAAATCGAGCTTTACATTATCTGATGAAATAGAATTCCCGTCCAAACTGCATAATGGAAGGGCTTTTACTTTTACATCCGAGGGATTCTGGCCATTCCATAAATAAATCTGAAAATTCACTCTTTCCCCTATCCATGCAGTAGTTGCTACGCTTTGTTCATTCAAATTAATTATATCATTGAATAACTCGTGTCTATAACTATCAGTTACGGGTACAAAACTACCTCCGCTTTTAATTATCGTCTCTCCATAAGAGTCTATAGCGAAAAGCGATAGAGTTATAAGAATGATTTTCAATCCTTTGATGGTTCTTTTCATTGCAATGTTTTTTAAGTATTTTGATTTTGAGGATTTAATTAATCGATAAGCGTTTTAGCTACACTTGCTTCTACCGATTCTATAACAATACCACTATCTGCTTTTTCTGCTTTAGAAATAAGATGAATATAACTTAGTCCATTAAGACTGGTATTTTTCAGAGGTAGTTTAAGCTCCGGTTTTTTAGAATCATTGATAAAAACATTACAAAAAGAATTCTCATCCGACACTCCATCCCACTTAAATGTGAGATTATAGCTTTTACCTGCTTTTAATTTTTTATTCCCTAACTTCATACCGGGACGAAGAGTTAATGTATACACCGCTAACTCTTCGGTTGTTTCATCGCAAGCATTAAACAGACGATCAGTAAGACTTATCTGTGTTCCTTTACTACCTTCATTCATTGTAAAAGTAACTGAAAGTGAACCTTTAGTCCCATTTGGGAAATTCCATGTAGCTCCTCCTTTTTCATAATTAACATCTAAAGACTCACTTATAAGATCAGCATCTTCAAGTCTTTTTACCAACATCGCAGACTTACCTTTATGATTAATCAGTGATGCCGAAGGTTTACGATTATATGCACAATGCCCTTTTGTTACAGGAATATAAGTATGTATGGTCCAACTATCCAATCCATCCTCAAAATTACACTGACGATCCGTCTCGTATAATGATTTCGTATTGTAAATAACTAACTTACGATGTTCCGGATGCTGACCAAGCGAAATCAAAACTTTATCGCTATCCAGTTGAACCATTTCACTTTGGTGCTTACCTCTATCCTGAGGGCCATTGAAAGTTGCGTAATCTGATTGATTACGATGCTCATCTAATATAATCTCACGAAAACCAATCCATGTTTTACCTTCATCATGAGATATTGCGGCATGATGGGAGTCTCTATTCGTAAAAGCATCTTCTCCCCCTCTTAAATTAGCTCCTTTATTTTCAGGCAATGGAACGGTATTAGTCCAAAGCATTAATAAACGTCCATCCGATAATCGGTTCATACAAGGCATTGTCAGCGTACCCCAAAAGCGGGAAGGCTCTGCTGCTGACCATGTTTCTCCCATATCTTCAGAAAAAGCTTCATAATATTGATCCTGCGATGTCCTTACGAGAATCCAAAGTGTTTTATTTTTCAATTCTACGATTGTTCCTTCGACACCAATATTTTGCCACCTGTGCCCCTTATGAATCCCCCCGGCTTTATGCGGTGGTGCTTCTATATTATTTTTCGATCTTGTCCATGTCAAACCGCCATCATCTGAAATATGCACAAAAGAACTCCCGTTATGAGCCGGAATGAGAATACGTTTCCCTTCATTTACAAATACAGGATTACGCATTATCCCTGATAACTTCACATAGTTATGTCCATCATTATTCATCCAGTCGAAAGACAATTTTCCGTCTTTTGTTACAGCCCCCCATTTACCATCTAAACCTCCTTGAGATATAAAAATATAACCTCCCGCTGGCTGAACTCTTATAAATTCACCAGTCAATGGATTTTGAGAAATCGCCGGAGATTCTTTAGGAATACCCCCAAAATTGTCGGGATAATTTGTAGGTACGTTCATATTATCCCATGTAAGTCCGTTATCTTTACTTACCAGAATTTTAAGAGACTCTCTTCCTTTGCCTCCTGAATAATGCCGGATTTCCGAATTATCTACTCTGATTAAACCTCTTCCTCCATCAGCAGGAGGAATTCCAACTATTTTAGTCGGGTTATCTGCAAATGTGTGTATAACTAAAAAGTGTGCGATACCAATAAAAAACAAGATCTTTTTCATTCAATAATTATTAAATTTTCAGGTAACTAAGTTCACATTAGAATTCTAACGGAGCCGAAGGTAATAACATTAATTTAATAATCAAAGGATATAAAAATACCCGTATCCCCAACATAATCTATTTATAATAAATGACAGTATATTAACATATTACAATAAAAATAATCTGTATTCAAACTCTCTGTATATATGAAGATACGATGCTTAGAAAGGATATTTCTAAATTTGATCGTTTTTATATTCTAATTGCAGTATATAATATTACTTTTGCTCCGTTTTATGCCAAATATGATATTTTTTCATATATTAGTTGTTATAATAAAAAGCTAAGGTTTATTCTTAACTTTTTTCTGTTTTGATTTATAGAAAAATTTACTCAAATGAAAAGATTTACTCTTTTTACTTTTATGCTGGTAGCCGCACTTATTAAAAGTGTTTCTGTATGGGCTATCATTCCTGAACCTCAATCTTATGTTCGTTCAGCCTCTTCATTTATTTTTACACCCAAAACAATCTGGGCTGTAGAAAACGATGAGCAGGCAGAGCTTGCTTCGTTATTAGTCAAACAAATTGAAAAATGCTCCGGATTCAGTATGGGAATTATCCCGAATGACAGAGCCAGTAAAAATGTTGTACGTTTCATTACGGATGAAACAATGCGTGATGAACAATATCAGTTAATTGTTGACTCACGTGCAATCTCAATCATCGCTTCTTCGCGTAAAGGTTTTTTTAATGCCTTACAATCCCTCAGACAGTTGCTTCCTGCTGAAATCGAAAGCGCACAGCCTGCAGGAGTAATTGAAGTTGTAGCTCAGGGTGGTATTATAAAAGATAACCCTTATCTGGAAATTCGAGCTATACGCTTGAAGAAACAGAACACGAGTCTTTCGAAAGAAGATATGTTTAAGTTTATCGACTTGATGGGGTTACATAAATTAAATCGTCTATACTGGGATCCTATTGATGAAAACGGTATGCCTTTTGATAAAGATGCCTTGCATGAAATAGGAGCCTTTGCATCTCTTCATTGTATCGAACTGTCAAGTGAAGAAGCAAACATTGATGAGCAAATGACCAATCCAAACTTAGATAATACAATTATCCTTGAGCCCGAAGAAGTCGAGTGTACTTTAAAAGACATTTATATGTACAAGCCGGGAAGCGGATTACGTTATTCTAATCAATTGCAAGGAATGATTGGAAACATTTTAGGCGGAGAGTCAAACATGACTATTTATGATGCCTGGAGAGCATTCCCGAATGGTGCTGCATTTGCTGATATCTGCTGGAGTGGTAATAAGGAAAAAAACTGGAAACAGTTCCTTCGAAATCTGGATATACTGATACCTGTTTATAAAGCAATGCGTATTGATTATTCGAAGTTAATGTATGAATTGAATTATCAGACTACAGTCAAAGATCGCAAGGTACAGTTACGCATCCATACAGTAAGACCAGATATTGATATTCGTTATACGACAGGAGGAGAAACACCAACCAGATCATCCTCTCTTCTATCGAATCCGATTATGATTACTGAGAATAAGAAAATATTTGCTATCGGATTCCAGGAAAATGCTGAAATGAGTGATCCTCTATTTTTGGATTTCCAGTTTAATAAAGCAACGGCAAAACCAATATTTTCGCCAAAAACAAAGAAACCTTTTATTCTTGTCGATGGATTAAGCTCCTTCGCTGATGAAATGGATGGATGGGTATATTTCCCGGACAACAAAGCTATCATGACTATTGATTTATTGGAAAATACACCTATCAATAAAATAGCATTTGGTGTAATCGGAGGCAAAAAAGCTGAGATTCTGGTTTCTCAGGACGGAGCACATTTCAGTCCTGTAAAAACCATTCAGCTAAATAACGAGCAAGAGCGTTTTGAAGTAAACAAATTGGGCGCGAATGGTCGATTTGTCAAGCTGATTATTTATGCAGAAGACATTGAAACAACACCTCTTAGAATGGACGAAATTGTAATTCTATAATAAAAAAAGGAGATGACCGCATAATGTGAGTCATCTCCTTTTTTTATTATATATATCTTAATTACATCCAGGCCATTTTAGCCAGAAACAGTAATGCGAGAATAATCATAGTCGGAGTCAGTTTATTAAACTTCAAACAAAAAGCATTAAACGCTACGTAAGTTACAACTCCCAACATAATACCATCCGCAATACTATATGAGAAAGGTATAAAGATTATGGTAAGAAACGCAGGTATAGCTTCTGAGAAATCCTCAAAATCAACATTTCCAACTACACGTAACATAAATAATCCAACCATTACCAATGCCGAACAAGTTGCTGCAGCGGGAATAATCAAAAATACAGGAGCTAAGAATAAAGCTACAAAAAATAATCCACCCACTACAATTGCAGTTAAGCCTGTACGACCTCCTGCTGCAACACCTGATGCACTTTCCACATAGGATGTTACTGTACTTGTACCGATTAAAGCCCCAACAGAAGTAGCTACCGCATCAGCCAATAATGCTTTTTTCACATTAGGAACATTTCCGTCTTTATCTAATAATTTAGCACTTGTACATACCCCGATCAAAGTACCTACCGTATCAAAGATATCAATAAACATAAAGGTAAATACGATAATAACCATATCCATCGTAAATATCTGAGACCAGTCAAACTCTGCAAAGTTATTATGTAAAGCCGGAGCCAGAGAAATCGGACTAAAGTTTTCAGGGATTTGAGTAACACCCATCGGAATCCCAATCAAGGTTGTACCTAAAATCGCAATTAACAAAGCTCCTTTCACATTCAGTATTAATAATACAGCAGCAATACCAATACCAATCATACCAAGAATTACTGAAGGATCTGTCATTTTCCCTAAAGAAACCAAAGTTGCCGGATTGTCAACAATAATACCAGCTCCTTTCAAACCAATCAAAGATATAAAGAGTCCGATACCTATCGAGATACTTATCTTGACATTAGATGGTATCGCTTTTATAATCGACTCCCTTATATTGAAGAATGACATCAAAATAAAAAGGATACCCTCAATGAACACACCGGCAAGTGCGAATTGATAAGAGTATCCCATTGTAAGTACGACTGTGAATGCAAAGAATGCATTAAGTCCCATTCCCGGAGCCAATCCGATTGGTAAGTTTGCAAAAAGTCCCATTAATAAACATCCGATAACGGAGGCTATAGCTGTAGCTGTAAATACAGATCCTTTATCCATACCTGCAGCTGATAATATATCCGGATTTACTGCCAGGATATAAGCCATTGCCATAAATGTCGTAAAACCGGCAACTAATTCGCGACGAACATTTGTTCGGTGTTCTGTGAGTTTAAATAATTTTTCTAACATTTGACCATCTGTTTTTTGAAATTAAAGCGCGAAATTAGATATTTTAGCGCATATAAAAAAACATACGAACGGTTCTGAAAAATCATTTTTTATTCTTTCACTTTATATGGATGTATATCATTCACTTTCGACAACCTGAAATTTCTTCCTGACGATTTCTTTTTTATCATTCCAGACAATAATTTCCCACTCTCCTATTTTATCCTCAATAGGTTCCCAGAATGTATCCCCTATAAAAAAACGCCAATCATTACCATTTACAAAGTGCTGACCTACAAAAGAGGGTGCAATCTCTCCGGTTTTTAAATCGATAAAGGGAGGATGGATGATTTCAAAATCAAGACATAGTCCTTTTCCTCCTTTTATTTGCAGAATCAAGCCAAATTCCACATCCAAAGCCGCAGGTATAAGTGTTGTTATTTTTTTGATCTTAGGAAGAGCTTTTGATCCTCTCTCCCATTGTGTATATATACCGTAATTTTGTATTTTAAACTCAATCTTCTTTTTTGCCATAAATATATTAACTCATAAAATACAAAGGTCGTCTCTTAAGCCGGAGCTTTATAGAGACGACCCCCAATATTATAAACAGGATTTCAATCAATCTTCATTATTTTCAGCAACGAGTGTACTTAAATCAGTATCACTTTCTTTATTGAAATATTGCTTACGCAATGGATTTCTTTTTGCTTCAATATAATTCTGACGGTTTCTGTAAGCATCTAAAGCTAAATAGATCGCCTGACGGAAAGACTCTTCTGAGGCAATTCCTTTTCCAGCAATATCATAAGCCGTTCCATGATCCGGTGAAGTTCTTACCACGCTTAATCCTGCTGTAAAGTTTACACCCTGATCCATAGCTATCGTTTTAAAAGGAATCAATCCCTGATCATGATACATAGCTAATGTAGCATCAAACTCACGATACATACCCGAACCAAAGAATCCATCAGCAGAAAATGGACCATAACATAATATGCCTCCATCTTGTCCTGCCTGAATAGCCGGTTTTATGATTTCAGCTTCTTCATTTCCGATAAGACCGTTATCCCCGGCATGCGGATTTAAACCTAAAACAGCAATACGCGGCTTCTGAATATCAAAATCTTTAGCTAATGTATTTTGTAGCAATCGGATTTTATTTAAGACTTCTGTTTTAGTCAAAGATTCCGAAACCTTTGAAATCGGAATATGTCCTGTTACAACTGCAATTTTCAACGTTTCGCTTACCAGAAACATCAATACATTATGACCTAATGCGAAATGATGATGCATATATTCAGTATGCCCCGGGAAATGAAAATCATCTGACTGGATCGTATCTTTATTAATCGGAGCCGTAACAATGACATCAATCAATCCGGCTTTTAGATCAGCAGTTGCTTTTTCTAATGATAATAAAGCAGCTTCTCCGGCTATTTGTGTTGGCTTACCAAATTCTACCTTCAAATCTTCTTCTGTACAATTAATTAAATTGACACAGTTTTCATTTAGTTCAGTAGCATTGTTAATCAACGAATAATTAACCGCCGGCAAATCCATCGATTTACGATGATAAGCTAAAACTTTAGACGAACCATATATAACAGGCGTACACAATTCAATCATACGAGCATCCGAAAACGTCTTAATGATTACTTCATAGCCAACGCCGTTAATATCCCCTTGGGTAATTCCGACTCTTATTTTTTTCTCTTCTTGCATTTCAATTTATATTTTATGCTATTTGTTGTTTTCATCAACGCCTAACAACAATTCATCTTCTTTTTGCAATTCGTCCGAAAGTTTAAGTGTATACAACATAGACTCCAGGCGACGAATTAAGTTACGTTTACTCATTGATGGAGCAAAAACAAATCCTTCAACAGTTACAATTTGTTGTGTTTTTTCATCTAAACGAGATAATGAAACGAATGGACCACCCATCATATCATTTTTCATTTCCCACAAACCACGCAAACGTACAGTAAATTTTCCATGAACCGAAATCGTATCACACATTACCGGCATTACTTTAGTTGTTGTCATGAACATACTGTCTGAAGAACCTTTAATATTTTCTTTCATAACAGAGTCTCGCATTGCAATCAGACTTTTGGCAGAAAAAGCATCTGATTTTTTATACGGTACTGCATAAATAGCAAAGTCCATACGTCCTTTGGAGGCATCATTTGTAACCCAATAAAAATTTTCACCTGCTTTATCAAGTTTCAAATCGCTTGGAATTGAAATTTGCGCACCAAACATATCCATTACTTTATTTCTTACATCCGTATTATACTTCGAATTAAAATAAGTAATATTTCTATTCATCTCTGAATTAACAAAGAAATTCACGATTTTAGTCCCGTTTGCTGTCACATAATCCTGAAAGCTTTTTTCATCCGGAGCTTTTATTGTCAATACCATTTGTCCGTCTGACCATACATTTTTGCCATAAGACATTGAAGCTTTAGTATAAGTTTTTGCAATATCTACAATAATAATATTTCTTACCGGCTTTAAAATCTTATCAAAATTTGCTTCGTCGACAACCGAAACCTTAAAGTTAGGTTCAGCTTGTGGAAGTCCTTCTGCATCTGATTTAAGAATACCCTCTAAAGCCTTACCTGCTTCTTTTTTCCAAATATCTTTATTTACCACGACTAGAAGTTCATACGGTGCTCCAGTTGCGTTAATTGTTATACCTTTTCCACTTCCACTGCCTCCACCGCATGAGGTTATTACCAACAATAGGGTCAGCATCCCTACTAAAAAGCGAAATGTTTTCATAATTCTATTATTTAAAGTTTATTCTTATTTATCCTTTACGACCGACTAAGATAGTATAATTCCATCAAAAAATATTTTTTTATGAGATTTTAATAGCAAAAATTCATAAAGACATCTTTTTCAATAAGCTATCCTATCAAATATCGAACACTTATTAATTCTATTAGTTCATCTTTCAGGAAGGTTCTTATATAGATAAGATCAAAATAAAAGAAACAACAATATGATATCTACATAACTCATAAATTCTTCAAATCGATTATTCTGAATACACAATGCTCACATTTTGATCAGATGTGCCATTTTCTGTTACAAAACGAATACATTGTATTACATTCATATTACAACGTAGAAATGATGTTAAATACGAGCATTTTTCCGCTTGAATATTTGGAGAAAGCACCGAGAGACCATACATTTGTATCGGTTTTTTCATGGTATTAGATTTTAAGGTTAATAAAAGGGTTGGGGTTGTCGTGATGACAACCTTTTCTTGTTTATATACCTCTCCTCAATTCTATCGAAGAGTAAGATTGATTGAATAATTCAAGATATTATCTTGATATTTAGATACGTATGAAAAATAATTTAGATACGTACCAAAAATAATTTAGATACGTATCTGAGATATTTTACATACGTATGTAAATTTGATTAGATAAGGTCGAATTTGAAATTCGTTATTTCGTCTTGCTGAAATCTGCTTAATTCCCAATTACTTTCTTTTTCAGGACAGATATCAAAAGATACGGCGTATCTCTGAAAAGAAACGGTATATCTTCGCAACGATACGGTTTATCTTTTAAAAGAAACGGCGTATCTTTTTAGAGATATACCGCACAATCCGGACACCTCCCCGATTCTTTTTACACACTCTCTACTAAATTATTTTTTTTGCGTTTTATCTGCAACATCTGCAACATACTCCTGAAACCCTTTACAGATCGGCTTCTTCGTTGTTGCAAATGGTTGCAGATGGTTGCAGATGGTTGCAAATAAAAACACTATCTGCAACACATAACTATCTGTAATACACACTATTTGCATATATGTTGCAAATGTTGCAGATAAAACTTCATATTTTGTCAGTAGGAAATGTCTTCCCGGGAATCTAAAGCATGTTTAAAATCTTATCCTATTTTACTCCAGTCTGTTACTTTTTATTATTCCGAATATCTTTTTATAAATATTAGACCGCTTAATGCTTACACAATTATCCGATTCTAAACGAATTTGTTACCTTTGCATATCAAAAGTTTGACACACGTAACTTTATAATATTATGAGCAAAAAAGCATTTCTATTAATCCTCGATGGATGGGGAATCGGAAACAAAGGCAAAGAAGATGTTATTCACAATACAGCTACGCCTTATTGGGACTATCTTACTTCAACTTATCCGAACTCTCAGTTAGAAGCTTCAGGCGAAAATGTTGGTTTGCCTGACGGACAAATGGGGAACTCTGAAGTAGGTCACTTAAATATCGGTGCAGGTCGCGTGGTATACCAAGATCTTGTTAAAATCAATATAGCTTGTCGCGACAACAGCATCATGCAGAATCCTGAAATTGTTGCTGCATTTGAATATGCAAAGAAAAACAACAAACAGGTTCATTTCATGGGTCTTTTATCAGACGGTGGTGTACACAGTTCTTTAGATCACTTATTCAAACTTTGTGATATCTCTAAAGAATATGGTATCGAAAAAACTTTTGTTCATTGCTTTATGGATGGACGTGATACGGATCCTCGCAGTGGATTAGGATTTATTGAAAAATTAGAAGCTCACCAAAAAGAGTCAGCAGGAACAATTGCTTCTGTTATCGGCCGTTACTTTGCTATGGACCGTGACAAACGTTGGGAACGCGTAAAAGAAGCTTATGATTTAATGGTTAACGGTATCGGTAAAAAAGCTACTGATATGGTTGCTGCTGTTAAAGAATCATATGCAGAAGGTGTTACCGATGAGTTTATCAAACCTATCGTTCATGTTGATGAAAACGGAAAACCTGTTGGTGTGATTTCAGAAGGCGACATGGTTATCTTCTTTAACTATAGAAATGACCGTGCAAAAGAATTAACAGAAGTTCTTACACAAGAAGATTTACCAGCTGAAGGTATGAAAACCCTTCCTTTGTATTTCTGCTGTATGACTCCTTATGATTCTAAATATAAAGGATTACATATCTTATTCAACAAAGAGAATGTTGCAAACACTTTAGGAGAATATCTTGCTTCAAAAGGAATGTCTCAACTTCGTATTGCTGAAACAGAAAAATATGCTCACGTTACATTCTTCCTTTCTGGTGGCCGCGAATCTGAATTTGAAGGTGAAGAACGTGTCTTGATTCCTTCTCCAAAAGTTGCGACTTACGATTTACAACCAGAAATGAGTGTATTTGAAGTAGCAAATGCTTTGGAAACTGAAATCAAAAAACAAAAATTCGATTTTATCGCTTGTAACTTTGCTAATGGCGATATGGTTGGTCACACAGGTATTTATTCAGCGATCGAAAAAGCGATCGATGCTGTAGATAAAAGCGTGAAACAAGTAGTTGAGGCAGCTAAGGCTAATGGTTATGAAGTTATTATTATTGCAGACCATGGTAACGCTGACAACGCTTTAAATTCTGACGGATCAGAAAACACAGCTCACTCGTTAAATCCGGTTCCTTTTGTTTATGTTACAGACAATAAAGATGCAAAAGTTGAAAACGGAAAACTTGCTGATGTTGCGCCATCAATTTGCCATATTTTAGGTATTCCTGCCGCACCTGAAATGACAGGACATAACCTTATTAAATAATTTATCAGATAAGGAAGGTGCAAGCACCTTCCTTATTTTTCACTTATCAATTATTATGCTACAAATTGAGAATACTGTTATCAGTTTAGATGTTATTGAACAAGAGTTTATTTGTGATTTACAAGCCTGTTTAGGCGCTTGTTGTATTGAAGGAGATGCGGGAGCACCTTTGGAAGAAGAAGAAAAAACAAAGATTGAAGAAATCTTACCTTTAATTTGGGAGGATCTGTCTCCGGCAGCTCAGGAAGTTATCAAAGAGCAAGGTGTTGCATATATCGATGAAGATAAAGATCTTGTAACTTCTATCGTAAATGGAAAAGACTGTGTTTTTACATGTTACGAAAAAGGGGGTATGTGTCATTGCGCGATTGAAAAAGCTTATCGCGAAGGAAAGACAGATTTCTACAAACCTGTTTCTTGCCATTTGTATCCTATCCGTGTAGATAAATATCCTACTTTCTCAGCTCTTAATTATCACAAATGGAAAATATGTGGTGCAGCTCAGGTATTAGGACGCAAGCACGGTCTTAAAGTATATGAGTTCTTAAAAGAACCACTTATCCGCAAATTTGGTGAATCATGGTATCAGCAACTTGATATCGCAGCGAAACATCTTAACAATAAGAAATAAGCCTATCGCTTAATTTCATTGAAACCTAAACCAATTATTATTCCTGAAATGCTGCTTATGCGCTTTTCTACCTTTGCATAAGTATTTAATCAAAACATAAACCGTAAAAGTGTTTGTCTGGCTTCGAGACTTATTTCTCTAACCACTACATACACTTTTACGGTTTTTTTTTTAAGCAAGATCCTTATACATATAAACGACATCCCAATACTGATCGAACTTATATCCGGCATTAGGTAAAACACCCATTTTTTTGAATCCGAACGAATTATGTAACCGGTCACTGCCTTCATTAGGAACAGTTATCACACTCACAGCCATACGGAAATGCATTTCTTTAAGTATCCGGAGTAGTTCATTCATCAACTTCCCTCCTACACCTTTTCCTTTATAATCGGGGTCCAGATATATTGTCAACTCCACTGTTTGATCAAATGCAGCTTTATCTCTGAAAGATGAACCATAGGCAAAACCAATCACTTCATCACCATTTAGAGCGATCAAACACGGATAGCACTTAGCCAACGACTCTATTTTATGCAGATACTCGGCTGAAGACGGAGTATGCATATCAAATGTTATACTTGTATTCTCGACATAGTATGCATAAACAGACCTTAATTGTTCAATATATTCCTTCTCAAAATTCTTTATTGTCAAATCCATTTTACCCAAATCAATTCGTTAGTGTTGTTACCCATTTCTTGCGCTCTAAATTACCTTTTGGAGTTATATACTCCAATAAGACAACATAAACACCTATAGACATTATACTTCCTTTATTATCAGTACCGTCCCACAGTAAACGATCATTACCCAGACACTCTTTATTTCGAATAATATCTTTAACCAAAGTTCCTTTTGCATCAAAAACACTTAATGATAATTTCATCGGATTGTGAGGTATATTATATTCTAAAATCCAGTTTCCTTCTTCCTCGTTTATATGTAACGGACGGAAAACTTTCGTCCGAACATCTATCGTAAACACATCCGTCGAGTCATTATTCTCATCTGAAAAGCTCTTCGAGTTTGCATATCCCGGAGTCGCATACTTCACTTTAGCCGGAGAGGATCTCCAGTTCGTTTTATCATTCGTCTCTTTTTTAAAAGAAATTCTTTCCAAAGAAACACCCTGTTGTTCCTTTACCGCAACAGTATGTAGCTTCGGTGAGAATTCAAACCTATCCAGCTCGCTTTTATTTTTATCCAAAAGTAAAGCCGTTCCTCCCGTATTAGCATAGGCCGGCAATTTGGTCTGAACAGCAAGAAGTTCAAGCAAAGATACGTCATATTTTCTTTGAATGCTTTCAAAATCTTTTGTCACTAACAGGTAGCTCTGTGGATTCAACACCTTGTCTTCTTCTACAGGAGACAAGTATTGAGGAGTTCCGTCTGATTTAACAGTAGCTAAAATCAGATCAGCGGTTCGGACCGGAAATCCTGACCGGTTATACAATTCAATAAACTCGGCTTCATTAGCATGAGGGTAAAACAAAAGTTCCGAAATTACGATATCGCCAGCCTCGGGATCTTTAACTCTAATAACCTTAAGTGCGTTTTTATCTGTATACGCTGGTTGAACAAACCCGCCATTACATTTCAATTCTTCCATTTCCAGAAAAAGAGAATCCCCTGGCATCAACGATGCACTTAGTTGCAAAAGCAAATGATCAGATTTAGGATATGGAATCCTTAGCCCCTCTATAAATAGAGTATTATCTGACAAAACCTGATATTTATCAATATCGGCAATAGATCGATAATCCATACTTTTGGCAAAAGTCACCTCCAATGTCTGATCGTCAATTAAATCAATAGCCAGTACACGGGGTAAGACTGTATCAGGGTTTTCCGCATATACACTATTCTGTTTACCCGGTGTTCCTCCTGCATCAGCCCCGGAACTCTTCCAGTTAAAAGACGTTCCGCATTTATTTGCAGGATCTATCACTTCAAGAGAAAATCCCCCTTGCTTCTTATTTGCATCATGCCAGTCAATCGAATAGTCCACCCATGAAGTAAGCCTTTTCTGATCGTCTTCAATATGAACGATATTTCCAATATTAGCTAATACAGGAAAGTTCGGCACTGAAACCTTATGATATTCTCCTAACTGGTCTATCGCCGATTTTTTACCTAAAACGATATATGATTTTCCCGGCAATATATAGGCTGGAATTTTCAACTGTTTTTCTCCATAATACATTGTCCAGTTCTGCAAATTAACAGATTGATCTTCGTTATTAAACAACTCAATATATTCAACCTCAGGCAAACCTGTTACACCCTTAGGATTAGCCATTATCTCAGAGATCACCACATTCTTTATATCCGGGCTTCCTGCCATATTATAATAAAAGTTCGCTTGTATATCTTCTACGATTTCGTTGTTTTCATTTTTAAGTCCCTTTATTATGAGATCATACCGGACTCCCGACTCTAAATGATTCTTTGCAACCAGATCAACATAGCGCTCCGTCCCTTTGGTATTACATTTTAAAAGTTCGTCCGTCGGCTTTAGCTGAAACGTTGCCTGCGCAGCATTAACGGGTTCCGAAAAATCAATTCGTATATCAGTCGATGTATAAGCATTGACTATATCAATACTAACTTGTGGTTTATCTGTAGGAGGAAGTGTTGCTAACTGCTCTAATTCCCAGTTAGTAAAATGAAATGATTTAGATCGCCCCGAAGGATATTTACACACAATACCGGAATAGGCTGATTTATCTATATTCAACGTGACCGGAATATCTTTAGCCCAATAAGTCATCGCTCCTCCATTCCTTGATACTGAAGCTTCCAATACACCTTTTTCAATTTTTGATTTAAGAGAGAAAACAGAAGGATTCATCATCAGGAATCCGGTAGGAGTTCTTACGTACAGAAAATCCTTCCCATCTACACGCAAGAATAAAGAAAGACGTTTATCTTTTGCTGAAATATAAAGTCCGTTAGCGGTCTTTTTTAAATCAGGATTATCCGAAACCAACCAATACTCTACGAAGCAAGTCGTAGTCAGCTCAAAGTTTAGTTTCATATCTAAAAACCAGTTCCAGTCTTCTTCTCCGAAGACAAAAGGCAAAGATACGTAAGAGACATTATCTGCCGTTGAAGGAGCAGAATCATCTAATGAAAAGTCCGAACTACTTGTAAATTTAAATTTTGACAAATCTCCAGTCCAAACCGAAACATCCATAACAGATTGTCCAAACAGATAGCTATAACTACAGACAAATAATAGGAAAATAGATAAAAAACGAATCATTTTATAATTTTTTTTCATGGTTACAGACATTTCTATCTAAAAAGTTTTAATTTTGCGAATAGCAGCTCGGTAAAAGTGCTGAAACACATTGATACAAATGTAGATAATATTTTGAATTACACAATTTTTAATTGAATACGGAAATGAAAGTTGCAATTGTTGGCGCAAGCGGCGCTGTTGGACAAGAATTCCTACGAGTTCTTGAGGGAAGAGATTTCCCAATCGATGAGTTATTATTATTCGGTTCTGAGCGTAGTGCCGGAAAGAAGTATACATTCCGTGGCAAAGAAATTGAAGTTAAGCTTTTACAACACAATGATGATTTCAAAGGAGTAGATATTGCCTTCACTTCAGCCGGAGCCGGTACTTCTAAAGAATTTGCGCAAACAATCACTAAGCATGGAGCTGTTATGATTGATAATTCAAGTGCATTCCGAATGGACGAAAACATTCCATTGGTTGTACCTGAAGTTAATGGTGCGGATGCAAAAAACCGCCCTTTAAATATTATCGCAAATCCAAACTGTACAACTATACAAATGGTTGTGGCTTTAAAAGCAATCGAAGATATCTCACATATTAAAACTGTACACGTTTCAACTTATCAGGCTGCAAGTGGCGCAGGTGCTGCAGCGATGGATGAACTTGTTGTACAATATGAGGAATTAGGTGCAGGCAAAGAAGCTACTGTTTCTAAATTCGCGTACCAATTAGCATATAACGTTATTCCTCAAATTGACGTTTTCATGGATAATGATTATACGAAAGAAGAGATGAAAATGTATCACGAAACTCGTAAAATCATGCATTCAGATATAAAAGTTAGTGCAACATGTGTACGTGTACCGGTTATGCGTGCCCATTCTGAATCGATCTGGTTAGAAACAGAAAAACCAGTATCTGTAGCTGAAGCCCGTGAAGCGTTCTCTAAAGCAGACGGTATTGTTTTAATGGATGAACCTGCAAACAAAAACTACCCGATGCCATTATTCCTTGCAGGAGAAGATCCTGTATATGTTGGACGTATCCGCGAAGATATTACAAATCCAAATGGATTAACTTTCTGGAGTGTAAGTGATCAAATTAAAAAAGGAGCAGCCCTTAATGCTGTTCAGATTGCTGAATACCTAATCCGCGAAAACGCTTTATAATATCGATTATAACATAAAAAAAGGCTGTCCGACTATTCGGACAGCCTTTTTTTATATACCAATAAACACATGCTTAATATGAAGATCCTTTAAAAACCATTTATTCAAAAATACTTTATTGAAACTCGATTGTTATACAATTGAAATATCTACTTTTGAAGTCGTTTTATAACGTCAATTCAATTGTATACATTGCAAACGACACAAAATGGAAAACATACAGATCGCTATATCAGGAGCAAGTGGATTCATTGGATCCTTCCTAACTAAATATTTTACTGCCAAGGGCTATAAGATAGTCCCTCTGAGCCGTAAATACTTTAAACCTAAAATGGAGGATGAGCTATTATCCATTTTAGAAAACTCGCAAGTCGTAATAAACCTTGCGGGCTCAACAATTGCCCGACGCTGGACTCCCTGGGCTAAAGATGAAATAATGGAA
Source organism: Porphyromonadaceae bacterium UBA7332 (assembly GCA_002471225.1). Classification (GTDB taxonomy): domain Bacteria; phylum Bacteroidota; class Bacteroidia; order Bacteroidales; family UBA7332; genus UBA7332. Next base: position 144,763 of record DKPO01000017.1, on the reverse strand, counting down.
AGCAGAATCGGGCCGACCCGTATTCTGGTTCATGCGATTAACCGGCTTACTAAAAAACCGGATGTATTTATTTCAGCCTCTGCTGTAGGAATATATCCGAGTGATTATAATATATACAGAGAGTCTGATCAGAGTTACGGAGATAATTTTTTATCACAGGTTTGTCAAAAATGGGAAAATGAATTAAAGGATCTTTCTTCTGATGTTCGGGTATGCATCATGCGCTTAGGTTTGGTATGGAACGAAACGGATGGTATATTACCAAAAATGTTACTTCCTTTTCGTATCTTTATGGGCGGAATGATTGGAAATGGATACCAACCACTTTCGTGGATACATTTAGAAGATGTCGCACGTGGAATTGAATTTCTCATTGAGAACAAAAATTCAAAAGGAATTTATAACTTTACATCGCCAGACGTGATTAATAACAGAAAATTCACGCAAATAGCAGCTAAATTATTAGTTCGTCCGACATGGTTGAATATTCCGCCGATTCTACTCAGAATAATACTCGGAGGAGCAGCTTCTTTAATGGTTAAAGGCCAGGCTGCCTATCCGGAAAGATTACTTGAGGAAGGCTTTAAGTTCAAGTATACCGATGCGACAGCAACTTTAAAAGAAATAATTTTAAAAACGAAGAAGGACTAAATTAGATTTTAAATCATTTTAACTATACATGATGCAGCAAATTATCCAGCTTTATCATCTAAGTGCATAGAGTTAAAAAATTTATCTGTGCACAGAGATAACATTCTAAAACTAATGTTTATGAAAAAAGCGGGAATCTATTTTCTTTTTATGATCATGCTTCTGCCGTTTTTCTCATCATGTAATAATGACGGATATTCATTAAATGATTATTCTATCAGTATTGCAACAGTAAAAGCAGAAGGTTCTGCCTATTACCTTCAGCTTGACAATGGTGAAAAATTATGGCCTGCTGCACAAGATTTTTACTACAAACCCGGAAACGGGCAAAGAGTATGGGCTAATTACACAATCCTATCGGATAAACAAAATGGATTTGACCATTATGTGAAAGTAAATGCTCTCTCTAATATATTAACTAAGAAAGTTATTGATCTGACTGAGTCAAACAAAGACTCCATTGGAAATGACAACGTTAAGATGTTTGACATCTGGTTTGCCGATGAATATATAAATATTATTTTCGGCTATAACACCTCTTATGGATACAGACATTACGTTAATCTGGTCAATAATACTTTAACCGAATCTCCTGAAGACGGTAAAGTATATCTGGATTTCAGACAAAACGGCAATGGTGCTCCTGCTAATTTCGGAGCTCAGGCTATCGTCTCATTCAATGTCAGTGAATATCTCACAGCTGAAAACAAAGAAGTAACATTTGTTATTTCTGCCAATACTTTTTCAGGTGTAAAACAATACGAAATCAAGGCAGAAGCAAATACTGCTCAGCCAAAAATTTCGGTGAAAGAATTGAATACATTTTCACAAGAAATAAAGTAATTGCTATTATTAGACTATAACACGTAAAGGGGGGAGAAGGCGGCCGTGAGGTCGCCTTTAACTATAAATAAGGGTCTTTACTCGTCTAACTCTTTCAAATTTAAGTCAATTGCATTAACTTTGTGTCGTTAAATAAAAATCTAACAATACATATATAAATAGCATTTATGGCAACTACTGCAGATTTTAGAAACGGTATGTGCATTGAGTACAACAATGGTCTTTATTTTATCACTGAGTTTCTACACGTTAAACCAGGTAAAGGTGCAGCATTCGTGCGTACTAAACTTAAAAACGTTGAAACAGGTCGTGTGATCGAAAACACATTCAACTCTGGTGTTAAAGTAAACGAAGTTCGCGTTGAAAGACGTCCATACCAATTCCTTTTCAAAGATGATATGGGTTATAACTTCATGAACAACGAAACTTACGAACAAATTCCTATCGAAGAAGGCCGTATTAATGGCGTGCGTTTCTTAAAAGAAGGAGATATGGTTGAAGTTGTTATGAATGCAGACACTGAAACTGTATTATTCGCCGATCTTCCGACAAACGTTATTTTGGAGGTTGTTTATACTGAGCCTGGTTTGAAAGGTGATACAGCTACAAACACTTTGAAACCTGCTAAACTTGAAACAGGTGCTGAAATCCGTGTTCCTTTATTCATCGAAGAAGGTGAAAAAATCAAAGTGAACACTGTTGATGGTTCATACGTAGAAAGAGCTAAATAATTTTCACGTACAACGTACAAAAAAGAAAGCGCGGAGACTTCTGTTCTCCGCGCTTTTTTTTGTTTTAAATCAAGAATATTCGTAATCTTGCACAAAACAAAAAAATCAGAATATACAGCATGCTATTCTCGCTGATTATACCGGTTTTCAACAGACCGAATGAAATAGACGAATTATTAGGCAGTCTCACGCAACAAGCTCAGAAAAACTTTGAAGTAATCGTTGTTGAAGACGGCTCATCCATTCCGTGTGAAGACATAGTCCGTAAGTACGACGCCGACATGCAGATTTCATACTTTTTCAAGCCAAACTCCGGACCGGGACAAACCCGCAACTACGGAGCAGAAAGAAGCAACGGAGATTATCTTATTGTGCTCGACTCAGACTGTATTATTCCTCCCGGCTATATTGCAGCGGTCGAAAAGGAACTGATGGATTCACCTTGCGATGCTTTTGGCGGACCGGATAAAGCACATGACTCATTCTCGGACGTACAAAAGGCTATTAATTATGCAATGACCTCATTCTTCACAACCGGAGGCATACGAGGCGGGAAAAAGAAACTTGATAAATTCTATCCCCGTAGTTTCAATATGGGCGTAAAAACACAAGTGTATAAAGCTCTTAAGGGATTCTCCCCTATGCGCTTTGGCGAAGATATCGACTTTAGCATTCGTTTATTTGAGAACGGATATCAAGTCCGTCTTTTCCCTGATGCCTGGGTATACCATAAACGGAGAGTAGATTTCAAAAAATTCTTCAAACAGGTATATAATTTTGGGATTGCCCGAATTAATCTGGAAAAAAGACATCCCGGAACCATGAAGATTGTACATCTTTTACCTGCTGTATTTACACTCGGTGTCGCATTTCTTATTCTTCTGGCTTGCTTCATCACCCCTTGGGCTTTATTGCCTCTTGGGTTATATGCTTTACTGATTTTTATGGATGCAACCTTGCGCGAACACAGTATAAAGATCGGGCTGATAGCAATCTTTGCTTCCTATATTCAGCTGTTAGGCTATGGATGCGGTTTTTTAACAGCATTTTTCAAGCGTATCATTTTAAAACAAGATGAATTTCAGGCTTATCAGAAGACCTTCTATAAATAATACGGAAGAAATTTAATCTTAAATCAAATCATCAATACACATGAATAAACTATCGATCAAACAATGGGCTGAAGAAGACCGCCCACGTGAAAAATTACTGGCTAAAGGCGTAAGTGCTCTATCCGAAGCTGAACTGTTAGCTATATTAATTGGCAGTGGAACAACTAAAGAAAGCGCCGTTGACCTTTGCAAAAAGATTTATGCAGGCGCTCAAAACAATTTATTGGCATTAGGAAAATTCTCCATTGATAAATTATGCGAATTTAATGGTATCGGACCGGCAAAGGCCGTAACCATACAAGCCGCAATGGAACTTGGACGTAGATATCGCCGGGCTAAAGTAGTTGAGAAGACTGCTATAACGGGAAGCGAAGATGTATATAACTTCTTCTATCCTCAATTAGGCCATCTCCACCATGAGGAGTTCTGGATCCTTTTATTAAGCCCTGCCAATAAAATTATTAATCAGGTAAAAGTCAGTCAGGGAGGGGTTGCTGCTACCAGCGTAGACGTTAAGCTTATTCTTAAACCGGCTTTACTGGAAATGGCTACTTCGATTATAGCCTGCCATAATCATCCGTCAGGAAACACAAGCCCCAGTCCTCAGGATAACCGGCTGACAGAAAAAATTTCCGAAGCGGCAAAATATATGGATATTAAACTTTTAGATCATATCATTGTTTGTGAACAAGCTTATTACAGTTATGCAGACAGTGGAAAATTATAAGAAACATTCATGATGCTGGTTTGTTCTTACTATATATAAACATCAAATTGAAAGACTTTCGATGATAGAAAGAATTATAACATTGGAATTAGCCGATTTGGTTACATTCTACGGAATCAACAATTGTAATATACAATTATTAAAGACCTTGTTTCCCAAGTTGCGCATTATAGCGCGTGGCAATATCATTAAAGTTATGGGAGATGAGTTAGAGACAGCTTTATTCGAAGAGAAAATACACGAACTTGAAAAATACTGTGTTGAATATAATGTCTTAAACGAGTCGATCATTGTAGATATTGTAAAAGGAAACTCTCCCAAAGAGTCTAAACTGGATAATCTGATTATTCACGGTATTAACGGAAAATCCATCGTTGCCCGTTCAGAAAATCAACAAAAACTGGTTGATCTGTTCGACACTAACGATCTTGTATTTGCCCTGGGACCAGCAGGTTCAGGTAAAACCTACGTAGCTATTGCGCTTGCAGTAAGAGCTCTCAAAAGAAAAGAAGTCCGCAAAATTATTTTAAGTCGTCCGGCTGTAGAAGCAGGTGAAAAGCTTGGTTTCCTTCCGGGAGATATGAAAGATAAAATCGATCCTTATCTGCAACCACTTTATGATGCATTGCAGGATATGTTTCCGGCAGCCAAACTAAAAGAGCTTATGGAAACTAATATCATTCAGATTGCTCCTTTGGCGTTCATGCGTGGACGAACTTTAAGTGATGCGGTTGTTATTCTCGATGAAGCTCAGAATACAACTACTCATCAGATCAAAATGTTCCTGACCCGTTTGGGTATGAACTCAAAAATGATTATTACCGGTGATATCACACAAATTGATCTTCCACCTTCCCAAACCTCCGGATTGGTTCAGGCATTGAAGATTCTGAAGAAAGTTCACGGTATCGGCATTGTAGAGTTTAACAAAGGTGATATTGTCCGTCACAAACTGGTACAACGCATAGTTGACGCCTATGACAAATTCGATCTGAAAAAGAAAACGATCAGCTATATTGAGAAAGAACAATAACCTGATTCTCTGTCAATAGTATATCCATTGATTTATCATGAGGTTCAACCGGTAAATTTTCTACTAATTGAAACTCAAAACAAAATCCGACTCTTATTGCATTTGTTTGTGATAAGAGTCGGTCATAATATCCCTTACCATATCCCATCCGGTCACCGTCAACAGAAAAAGCTACCCCGGGAACAACAATCATTTCAATCTCTGATAAATCCGCACATAATCTTCCCGTAGGTTCATACACACCAAAACTTCCTTTTTCCAGACTTTCCATACCCTCAAAAGCCCGGATTTCCAGATTTTCACCAACAACCTTAGGCAACCAGATCTGCAATCCCCGACGAAACAAAGACTCTACAAGTTCCTTTGTTTGAACTTCGCCCGGTAATGCCATGTACATCAATACAGATTTCACCCCTTTCTCTTTCAGCACAAGTTCAAAAGAATCAGCTATTTTTTCTGATGCATCTTCCAAAAAGCTAAGACTAAGATCTTTCCGTTTCGCGTAGATTATTTTACGCAGTGATTTCTTATCCATATCCTCATATTTAACATTTATCAACAAAGATATTCTTTTCATATTAACTATCAAGGAGAAAAGCTTCCATTTTTAGAATTGTAAATAAGACTTTTTGTCTCAACCATTTGGATTTTCAAAAAAAGTCAGTATTTTTGCAGACCGAAAGAAGAATGTACGGAAAGTAATAATATAAACAAAATATCGCGATGAAAAGAACATTCCAACCTTCAAACAGAAAAAGAAAAAACAAACACGGTTTCCGTGAAAGAATGTCTACAGCTAACGGTCGCAGAGTTCTTGCAGCTCGCCGTGCTCGTGGAAGAAAAAAACTAACTGTATCTGACGAATACAACGGTTTGAAATAAGATACAAGTCTTTTTTTGGAAGATAATACACTTAAAAGTAAAGGTTTCTCAAAAGAGAAGCCTTTACTTTTTTTGTTTATACCTATATTTGCAGAATAGTTATTCCGGCGAGTTGAAACGAAAGGATTGCTCACGCGAATAGCTTGCAAATGAATTAATAACGAAATAAGATATGGAAAATAAGAAAGGTTTCTCCCGATTGTTTTGGAATTTATATACCAAGAATATATTGTTGGCTATAATTCTGGGAGTCGGCTTAGTATTTTTAGTGCTTTTCTGGCTTAATAAATATACGCGCCACAACCAGGCAATCACTGTGCCCGACGTGAAAGGACAACAAGTTGAACAGGCCGAAACGTTACTTGCTAAATCGAAACTCCGGTTTGCTGTAATCGACTCTGTATTCACGAAAGATAAAGCACCCGGTGCTATTGTCGATCAGAATCCTTCCGCTGATGCACGTGTAAAAGAGAACCGAATCATATTCCTGACTATCAATGCCCGTGCTCAAAAGAAAATTGCCGTTCCTGATATGCGCGATAATTCCTATCGTCAGGCTGTGGCAACACTTGAGTCGCTTGGATTCCAGATAGTCGATATCGTTCGTAAACCATCCGAATACAAAGACCTTGTTCTGGATGTAACCTATCGTGGTCAAAGTATCACCAATCATCAGGAGTTACCAGTAGGAAGCCCGTTAACTATCATTGTCGGTAGTGGCGAGCCTGAAGAACTGACTGACTCGATCATCACGATCAACGAAAAAGAAGAAACGTGGTTTTAATTTATCTATAAGACACTGAAGTAAGTATATGATAGAAGAATTTGAAGAATTAGATGAGATTCAGGAAGAGGATCTTCCCCCTACCGAATCCAATGAAATGTATGAGCATTACTCGGTACTTGTTGATAAAGGACAATCACCTTTACGCATTGACAAATATCTTACATTACGTATAATCAATGCTACACGTACACGTATTCAAAGTGCTGCCGATGCCGGATGTATTCTGGTAAACGATAAAGCGGTAAAATCAAACTATAAAGTAAAGCCGAACGATAATATACGTATCGTGATGGCTACCCCTCCGCGCGAAACAGAAATTATTCCTGAAGATGTTCCTTTAGATATCGTTTACGAAGACGATGATCTGATGGTTATCAATAAACAGCCCGGGCTGGTAGTACATCCGGGGCACGGGAATTACAGCGGAACATTAATTCACGGACTTGCCTGGCATTTCCGCAACGATCCTAAATTTCAGATTGAAGATCCTCGATTCGGACTGGTACACCGTATTGACAAAGATACCTCCGGACTACTGGTTATCGCCAAAACAAATGAAGCGAAAAGCCATTTGGGTCTGCAATTCTTTAACAAAACCACTAAGCGTAAATATGTTGCGATTGTGTGGGGTACTGTAAAAGAAGATGAAGGACGCATTGAAGGAAATATCGGACGAAGCCTGAAAGATCGTATGCAAATGACGGTATTCCCTGAAGGTGACTACGGAAAACATGCCGTTACGCATTATCGTGTATTAGAGCGTCTGGGTTACGTTACAGTTGTTGAATGTCAACTCGAAACCGGGCGTACACATCAGATTCGTGTACATATGAAATATATCGGTCATACATTATTTAATGACGAAAGATATGGCGGTCACGAAATTCTGAAAGGTACAACCTTCACTAAATACAAGCAGTTTGTTCAAAATTGTTTCAAAGTTTGTCCTCGCCAGGCTCTTCATGCACAGACTCTCGGATTTATTCATCCGCGTACAGGCGAAGAGATGTTCTTCACTGCCGATGTTCCCGGAGATATGGTAGAACTGATGGATAAATGGAGAGGATATATTCAAAACAGAGAAATACACGAAGATTAAAAGCTTAAGATGAAAAAAAATATTGCAATCATAGCAGGAGGTGACTCATCTGAATGGGTTGTTTCCATGAAAAGTGCTGAAGGACTTATGTCCTTTATCGATGCTGAAAGATACAACCGCTACTTAGTGGTTATTCGTAATAAAGAATGGTATGCATCAATCGGTGATGAAAAATTTATCATCGACAAGAATGATTTCTCATTCACTCACGCTAACACAAAAGTCGTTTTTGACTTTGCTTATATTACGATACACGGTACTCCGGGTGAGAATGGAATCCTTCAGGGATATTTTGACCTTATCGGCCTTCCTTACTCATGTTGCGGTGTGCTGGCATCAGCTCTTACTTTTAATAAATATGCTTGCAATCATTATCTGAGCGGCTTTGGTATTCAGATTGCACCGTCTATCCGCCTTCGTAAAGGCGAATACCTGGAGGCTGAAGACGTGGTTGACATCTGTGGTATTCCTTGCTTCATTAAGCCCAATGTCGGTGGATCCAGCTTCGGAGTAACTAAGGTTAAAAATCCGGGTGAAATTTATGATGCTGTTGAAAAAGCCTTCGGAGAAGGAGAAGAAGTGATCATAGAATCTTTCATTGAGGGAACAGAAATCACTTGTGGTTGTTATAAAGTAAAAGACCACGCAGTTGTCTTTCCTATTACCGAAGTTGTCAGCAAAAATGAATTCTTTGATTACGAAGCGAAATATACGGCTTCGAAAGTTGAGGAAATCACACCGGCACGTATCAGCAATGAATTAACAAAAGAGGTTCAGGAGCTGACTTCGGAAATATATGACATTCTTGGATGTAAAGGTATTATCCGTATTGATTACATCATCTCAAAAGGGAAGTTATTCCTGCTTGAGGTCAATACAACTCCGGGGATGACTACAACCAGCTTTATTCCTCAACAAGTCAGAGCTGCCGGTCTGGACATTAAAGAAGTAATGCACGAAATTATCGAAAACGAAATAAAGTCTCATTCTTAATAACAATGGACATTCAAAATAACTTTGACGAAATACGTCCCTATAACGACGAGGAAGTTCATACCGTCCTTTCCCGTTTAGTGGAAGAACCTTCATTTGTAGAAGTGGTCAAAAAAGCAATTCCTTTTTTCCCATTTGATCAATTGAAGCAAACCCTTCTTTCTATACATACAAAGAAGGAATTCCAGATAGACATCATGGTAGAGATCATTAAGTATATTATGAAATCTACTACAAACGGAGTGAAAACTACGGGATGGGAGAATATAGATAAGGATAACGAATACCTTTTTATATCCAACCACCGGGACATTGTTCTTGACTCTGCACTCTTAAGTGCCGAATTATCCTTCGCAGGTCGCAATACCTGTGAGATAGCTATTGGAGACAATTTGCTGATATTCCCATGGATCAGTGATCTGGTACGCCTGAATAAAAACTTTATTGTTAAGCGTGGAGTAGGAATTCGCCAGATGCTTGAAGCTTCTAAATTATTGTCTTCATATATCCATTATGCCCGTACTCAGAAACACGAGTCGATATGGATTGCTCAGCGTGAGGGTCGTGCCAAAGATTCGAATGACCGTACTCAGGAAGCACTTATCAAAATGCTTAATCTGGGAGGTGAGTCTGATTCTATTATTGAAAATATTATGAATCTGAATATCGCCCCGTTATCTATTACGTATGAGTACGATCCGTGCGATTATCTGAAAGCTAAAGAATTTCAGTTGAAGAGAGATAATCCGGATTATAAAAAAGAACAATCGGATGATTTAATCAATATGCGTACCGGAATCATGGAACCGAAAGGCCATGTATTCTTCCATGTTTCACCATGTATCAACGACACACTGGCTACCTTACCAAAAGAACTGGATAAAACGGATACCTTTGCGGCGATTGCGGCAATTATTGATCAGGCCATTCATGCGAATTACCATATTTTCCCTCATAACTATGTAGCTCTGGACTATATCAATGGGAATAATGATTTAGACATTCATTATACGGATGAGCAAAAAGACAATTTCTATGCGTATGTAGACAAGCAGATTCAACGAATCGATATCCCGAACAAGGATATTGCTTATCTTACTCATAAGATAATGGAAATGTATGCCAATCCTTTGAAAAATTATATGACAGCTAAAAGTCTGTTATAAACAAAGAGGGAAGTCTCCATAGAGACTTCCCTCTTTGTTTTAATCCCCTGCTGGTCTTTAAAAAGTTTATATTCTATTCACTATCCATTCATAGGTATATCCTGATATAGCAAGTATAATAAATACATACACTCGTATATTTTCAAAAAATATGCCGCCTGATAACTATTCTTATCAGAAGAATAAGTCACATTCCCGTACAAACAATTCTTTTCTGCCTATGATTAATTTGTGCGATGTACATCGCACAGAAATGCGAAGTAGGTCGCACAAAATTGCGAAGTACTTCGCATTTTAATGCGACCTACGCTTAACAAATTAAAACACTTACACTATATATTATTTCGCCTTGTAAAAATCTTATTTAAAGCGTATTACATATTAATCACCCCGTAACTATTTCAATACCTCACTAAAGGATAATCAATCTCATGTCGCAATAAAAAAACAGGACTGATTCCTGCTATAAAGAATTCAGTCCTGTTGTTGTATTGAGATTAATTTTTTTCACCAAACTCAGCCTGTTGTTTCTCAACCTCCTTGAGTTTATAGTTATTCAATTCTTTTTTAAGTCTGTCGACCTCTTTTTGTAAATCATCTTTCCGGAACGATTCAGCTTGTATTTGCTGATTATTTACTTTATCCATCTTTTCCAGTTCGGCAGCATCAAATACTTGCCCGATCTGAGTCGGAACAGATTCGAAAATAAGCTCTCCTCCCGCTGGCATTTGCTGGCCTTCAAATAAAACCTCCGCAGTCACCTTGATCTTTCCGGCTTTGTTTGTCGATTGAATCAGAGCAGGAGCTGTTCCCCACAAAACCGGTCTCGGATTATTCAGATGCTCTGCATCACCGACTAACTTACCTTCTCCTTCCACATGGAATTTCACAAAATAGTTGTTCAAGCGTTTGATATTTCCGTTATTGTCAGCTATTCCTGCAACGACCGTCACCATATCCGAACCGTCTGCACGCAACGATACATCTTCATTATCGAGCCATAAAACGATTTTCGAAGGACGACGTGCCGGTTCCCTGCGATAGGTAGCAACAACCTTTCCGTCTATAAGCCCTTCAGCAAGCATATATACTTCTTTGCCTTTTCCTGCCATTGCCAGTTTTTTATCGTCCATAAAATCATATACATCTTTGAACGTAATGACAGGAGATGGCATCCCTACACGACTTGAATCTTTCTTATAGGTGTATGTTTTACCGGTATGCGCAACGGTCAGTCTCACCTCATCACAATTCGAGAATACAGTCACATCAGGACTGGAAAACGGAGTCATCTCATGTGCTATATAAATCATCGGTCCGCTTTCAGCTATTAAATCAAGCTTCTCCTTCGGACGCTGAGCCATAAACATATAATAGGAGTATTTCGGTTGACGGAAAACATCCATTACCCCTCCGTAAAACGGATCGGGATGATATCCGCGCTGATGATCAAATGAGTGCCATAAGGTTCCTCCCACATGTTGACGATCGGTCTGATACAATACATCATAAGTGGTATAAGGATAAGGAGGATTTGCATAATGGCGAGTTTGAACCAACATAGGTTCTTCACCCCACGCACGATGCACACGACTTGGTGAATTATGAGAATTCCAATCATCTACATTATCTCCCCACTCACGTGTGAAGTACGTTTTAGAAGAATCCTTCTCCTTCAAAGCCCACTCTTTATCCGCATTTACCGGATGTGTAAACTGAATATCATAAAACTGACTTCCGCGAGCTTCGTGATCACAAGCTGAATAACTGTTTTTGTATGGGAATTCCTCAGTCACTATATCTTTTACACGTTTAGCGAAATCTTCCGGATACCAGGTTTCGTTCAAGATCGGTTCCCATAAGAAAACGGATGGTCGATTACGATCTCTCCGAACCATATCGCGAATATTTCCATACACTCTTTCGGCAAACAACGGGTCCGGATTCCAAAACTGCCATCCCGGAGTATTTACAATCACAAACAATCCCAGTTCATCACACGCATCCATGAAAGCCGGATCCTGAGGATAGTGAGCATTACGGATTATACGCATTCCTGCATCACGCAATTTCTTCGCATCACGCCAGTGTAGTGAGTTAGGCAGCGCATTGCCAATTACTGCAAAATCCTGATGGCGATTCGCTCCGATCAACGGTACTTCATACGGCTTCCCATTCAGCCATAATCCGTCAGCTCCCTTAAATTCAATACTTCTTATCCCTATTCGCTTTTTGTATCCGTCAACGACCTTTCCGCTTTTATCTTTTACCGTTACGACCAATCCATATAAATGAGGTGCATCCGGTTCCCATAATTCAGGAGAACTCACTTTCATCTTATTTTTGGTCGTAGCTGTATTCCCTCTAGGTACCGAAACTTTATTTTCTGCACTAGCTACCACTTTGCCTTCGGCATCAATCAGCTGATAGTTAACACTACCGGAAAAATTCTTTTTGGATTGATTGCGCAACTGAAGTTTCAAAAGGATGTCTGCCTGTTTATCCGAAACCTGATCAAAGGCTACGACAAGCCCTCCGCCGGCAACTTCATTTTCCTGATTCGGATCCGTAATAAATACATCATTGGTTTGAACCAACCAGCAATCTCTGTATATTCCCCCGAAATATGAAAAGTCCAGCACATTCTGAGCTTTACCGGGAGGGTATGACGGATCGTCACTGTTATCAGCCCATACAGCAATTACATTGTCCTTACCGGGTATCAGATAATCCGTTACATCAGCTATAACAGGTAGGAATCCACCAAAATTCTCCTTCACAAGTTGTCCGTTTACGTACACTTTACTTTTACCCATGATCCCTTCAAAATAAAGGACCTGTCTTTTACTTGTCTGAGAAGGTGTGAAATGTTTTCTGTACCATGCCTCACCCTGATAATTCGTACATCCGCTTGCTTCTGTCGAATTATACTCCAATCCGTGCGGTAAAGAGACAATACCCCAGTTCGAATCATCGAAAGATACCTGAGAGGCCTGATCACTCTTTCCTTTAAAAAAGCGCCATGCCGTATTCATATCTTTCACATCTCTCTCTGCACCGGGTATTCTATAAAATCCCGCTGTCGAAAATTCGGGCTGATGCTGAGCATAAACGGAGTATGTCAGAGCCATACAGGCCAATGCCATGATTAATTTTCTCATTTCTATATTGTTTTGAATAAATTGCTGATTAAACTTACATTTTCAATTGTACTGATTCTAAACCATTTCCATGGATCCGCAAGATAGCATTTCCTCTCTTGATTTTACGAACAAGGAGCATGGATTTACCTCTGAAACTCTTACAGCTGTTCTGCTTGTAAGCAACCATATCTATCGGATCTCCGTTATCGACACCGACTAACTCAAGATGTCCGGAGAGTTCGAACTGTAATAAATCAGAGGCATAAGGACAAATTGTACCCTCTTTGTCTATAATACTCAAGTCAATCCGTATTACTTCCGGATGCAAAGAATTGGCTAAACCTCTGGTTATTTTAGTTCCGATAGTGAATGCCTCTCCGGCTGTCCGGGCAGAATCCTCCGCTACGATTTTCCCATCCTGATAACCCTTTACCCTAATAACTCCCTTTTCGTAAGGAACCTGCCAAACCAATTGCTCATCTGCATATTTCTGTGTTCCTAACGATCGTCCGTTCAACGATAAGTTCACAGAATCACAATTGGTATAAACAACCATAGGGATCAGTGTATTTTCTTTTCCTTCATGTGTCCAGTGTGGTAACAGATGAACCATCGGCTCAGGATTCCATAGACTCTTATATAAGTAATACGCATCTTTTGGAATACCCGCAACATCAATAATACCAAAATTTCCACATCGCTGCGGCCATTCTGCCTCTCCCAGATAATCAAAGCTTCCCCATCTGAACTCGCCCATCAGCCATGGAAAAGAAGTGGTTCGTTGCCACGATTTCCTTATACTGATACGAACTGAAGCATTATCATAGGATGATTGATAATAGATATTTGCTTTTTCTTCAGGGAAACATTCTTCTGTAGCTAAATCCGGTATCGGAAATACTCTATACTTAAACTTATCCCAGTTAATATCCCCTTTTTCCCAAGGTGCGGGGAAATCCCGTCTGCGCCATTGTGTCTTTGTCCGATATACACCTCTGGTCTGGTAAGTGTGCGGAACTTCGGTAGCTATGGCGCAAACGTCCGGATACTTCTCATGAAACCGTTCGAATTCCCCTACTTCTTCTCCATTGCCATTAAACCCGACAATATCCAAAGCCAGAAATTCAGACTCATAATCTGCTTTCATCCCTCTTGTAGGATCTGCACCTCCCTGTGTTACGGGACGATCCGGATCCAATTCGTGAAACAGCTTAACTAAGCGGGACTGAACAGCTTCTGAGGGATTGTAAACCTCATTACCGATACTCCATAGTATGACCGAAGGATGATTCCGATCACGTTTAATGAAGCGTGTCAGGTCTTTCTTCCAGTTCTCCTGAAAGTAATTCCCGTAATCATCTTTTGCCTTAGGTGTATCCCATCCGTCAAGGCCTTCATTCATGACCATTATACCCAGCGTATCGCACAAGGTATAAAACTCGCGGGAGAAAGGATTATGAGCTGTACGTATAGCGTTGCACCCCATATTTTTCAATAGTTTCAGACGATAATATAAAACATCATCCGGAACTGCGGCACCCACTGCTCCTGCTGTATGATGATCGCATACACCTTTAAATTTAAGGGGTTCGCCATTCAGAAGGAAGCCTTGATCTGCTGAAAAACTGATAGAACGAAAACCGATAAGCTGCTCATGTTTGTCTATCTCCTTACCGTTACGATAAACCATAACCCTCAACTTGTAGGTATCGGGGGTATCAGGTGACCACAATGAGGGCTTTTTAATTTCGGACTCAATCTTATATACCGTATCGGATTCATAGCATTTGATTTTTGAGTTATCAACAATTAACCCATACTTGTTAATAACTTCTGTTTTCAGCTCATACAAAGCATCTCCGTCCACTTTCAGATCTATCTGCACAGCGTATTTCGCTCTATCCTGGCTTATCTCGGACGTTCTGAACCAAACATCATCCCGGCCGATATGAACCGGATCAGCAACTTGCAACCATACGTTACGATAGATTCCTGATCCGGCATACCATCTGCCTGAAAGAGGTTTCGTGTGATCTACACGTATGGCAATCTGATTGCGACCTCTTACTAAAAAATTTGTGATATCATAACTTTGCCCTATATAACCATTAAAGTTCTCTCCTGCTTTCTGACCGTTCACCCATATGGCAGATAAGGGATAAATACCATCTGCATGCAGAATGATCCTTTTTTTATTCCAGCCTTTGTCCACGACAAGCTCTCTGCGGTACCAACCAGCTCCGGCAGGTAAAAATCCACTTTGCCAGTCCGAAATATGTTTACTCGGATGATACTCGCCCTCTATACTCCAATCATGAGGTAAGTCAAGTTTCCGCCAATCAGAGTCATCCAGCTCCTTTAAAGAATATATAACGGAGTCTCCTGACATAAAGCGCCAGTTACGATTCAATAAAATATAGTCCGATGCGGATAGAGCGGCTGTCAAAAGCACGAATACCAACAAGCTGAAGTTTCTTATAGAAAATCGGATTCTCATAGATCTTATTTTGATTGTTTGATGTCGCAAATCTATAATCCTTAATCCTGTCTGATGTTCGATTCTGATCATTTTCATGTTCAAAATCGTGTAAAACAAGCTATTCGGAAGTAAATAACAAAAAAGAGCCACGAACTACCCGATTGAGTAGCCGTGGCTCTTAAAAACGTATTTATATATTTTTTATTTCACATCAAAACCAGATTGGTTAGCCTGATATGGCCATCCCGGATTTTGATAGATCACTGACGATTCTAAATCACCTGGTGTCGGTGAAGTAATATTGAAGTGATTTTGAGCAATCGGATCCAGATATTTACATGTCTGCCATGAATAACCACTATAAAGTAAGTTATTATCATTGATAATCTGATAAGGTCTCAGATAATCACTATTCTTAGGACTTGAAACGTTAGGTGTCTGATCGGCTGATTCTGTTCCTGTCGGAATCAACAGATTTTTTCCTGTCTCATCTGTAAAATGATCTTGCATTGATCCGCCCCAAAGGTTGAAACCTTCGATCTGATAATTCTTAACCTGATCCAAAGCTCTCCAACGTCTCAAATCATTCCATCTCATACCTTCTGCAACCAATTCGTTACGACGCTCTCTACGGATATTGTAAAGTGTTGCATCCACTTTTACTCCTGCAGAATAAACAGCCCAGTCATTTTCTTTATTTAAGTCTGTCGCTGCTATTGTTTTGTTGAAGTCTGTATCAATCTGAGCACGCTCACGAAGTTTTCTCCAGTATTCCTGAGATGTCCCGTTCAATGATCCGTTTTTGATATAGTTTGCCTCAATGTAATTCAGATAAGCCTCAGCTCCACGGAATACAATACATCCATAAGTCTGAGTCGCTCCGGATAAATTCTGAGCTGGATCATAAGTCAAGCCTTTACGAATTTGGTATCCGGTAGCACAACGGTTTTCAGCTTTTTCAAGAATTGCAGGAGCAATCTTTTTGAATGGCTCAACAGAACCAGCTTTCCAAACACGAACATCTGTAGGAGCAGCTACAAATAATTGAAGACGAATATCTCTGTCCTCTTTTACTTTCTCGATTGTTTGTTCTCCGTGGTAACCTGAGTTAGCTGCATAAATCGGCAACCCGTTTTCCATCAAATAACTGTCAACCAACGAACGTGTAAATCCTGAGTTGCCCCCTCCGGCTGCCATATAGTGAGAAACACCATGAGTTACATTCTGAGATCCTGAATAAGCTCTCCAGAATATTACTTCGCTGATATCTTCCATGTTTGTAGCATTGAACATATCAAAATATGGATTCCATCCATTAAAAGATGAAGACTCCGATGGATTTGTTACATCTGTAGATTTAGTCAACTGGAACTCTTTAGCCACTTCTTCTGATGCTTTCATACATTCATCTAAGAAGAAGTTAATCTCTGAATCAATATCAATTGTAAAATCTTTCAGATAATCCATTTTAGCACCTGGCCATCCCGGACCTCCCGGAACAAATGCTGTACCTTTATGGTAAGTTAACCAAGAACCTTCATATAATGCTACACGTGATTTCAATAACAACGCCGCATTTTTTGTTAAACGGTTCTTCCCACCTGCCGGCTTATTCGTCATTAAGAATATTGCTGAATCAAGATCCTGCAAAATAAAACGAGCCACTTCATTACGAGGGCGTCTTTTACTAGCTTCTGTCAAAACAGCATGATCATCCGGTAATGTTCTTTTCAAGATAGGGAAATCACCCAAAGCCTGTAGTTTTTGGAAATACTCCCATGCACGAATAAAGTACATTTCACCCACATAATGATTAATGTTTGTCGGTGTTCCGGAAATCTTACCTTCTTTCACCTTTGGATTAACCTGCTCAAAAAAGTAATTTGCCGCACGGATATTTCCAAATGCCCAGGAACCGCCAGATTCACCTACACGCCATTCTCCGGGAACCCAACGAGAGTTTGAACCTCCAACATTTGCCTGATTGTCTGTGTGGTTATCTAAAGCAAATACACCAATATTAAATCCACTATGCGTTGAGAAGTTATAATACTTAACTGCGTAAGCAGCTAAATCACTTTCTGTATTAAAATACTGCTGAGGAGTAACCTGATCTAATGGAGATCTATCCAAAAAATCATTACAAGAAGAAGCTCCGAATAATACACCTGCCGCAAGGCAAGTGTATTTAATATATGATTTTATATTTTTTGTCATGATCGTACTTTTTTAGAAGTTAACATTCAAACCGAATGAAATAACGCGAGCCAATGGATATAATTTACCATCACCCCATCCGCCACCGATAGCTTCAGGATCGAAGATTTTCGACATACTTGAGATCGTAAATAAGTTATCACCCGAAACAAATAATCTCAAAGATTGAATTCTTGCTTTTGACATCCATTCAGATGGGAAGGTATAACCGATTTGAGCATTTTTCAAACGAACATATGCAGCACTTTGCAAATATTTCGTTTGTGTCTGCTGATTTTTACCTTCTCCGCTAAACAATGGACGTGGATAGTAAGCATCTAAGTTAGCTCCTAACGGATCTCCTTCCGGACGGAAGAAATCCCAGTGCTCCTCAAAACCTGCAGATTGCCACTGGCCTCCTGTTGCACCCCAGAAATAAGCACCACCTACAGCGTAATCTCTTTTACCTACACCTTGGAAGAATAAAGAGATATCAAAACCTTTCCATTGAGCATCCAAAGTCAAACCGAAGTTGAAACGTGGAGTAGAGTTACCAATGATTTTTTTATCACCTGTATTACCTAAAGTTCCGGCACCACCATCGATTTTGCCATCACCATTTAAATCTTTGTACATAATATCACCGGCACCCCAGTTAGAACCTAACGCATTTTGATTTGTATGAGCTAAATGCGCATCCATCTCTTCTTGCGATTTTGCAATTCCAATTGTTTCATATCCCCAGATCTCTCCAAACAAACGACCTGCATAATAAGTCGAAATACTATTTGTAGCATTCGGGAAACGAGTTACTTTTTGACGTGAATCTGATAAAACCCCACGTACACCATAACCTACTTCTCCAATACGGTCTCTCCATGCGATTTCCATTTCAAAACCATTTGACTCCAAGTCACAATTATTTACTTTAGGCACTGAAGTACCTAAGATATCCGGAAGTTCCGGTGCAGGACCAATCATATCCAAAGTCTTACGGTTGAAGTAGTCAAAAGAAGCTGTCAAACGATTGTTTAATGCCGCAACATCCAAACCGATATTCCAGGAACGAACACGCTCCCAAGTCATCGCTGTACTAACCAATCCCGGTACTCCTGCTGTATTTGGTTTCAATCCATCAACCAACCATGAACCATCCGTAACACCGAAAGGTAATGTTTGATAGAAAGGATATAGAGATTTTGTATTCTGGTTACCTAGCTCACCCCATGATCCACGTAATTTAAACGTGCTTAAGTAATCTAGTTTATCCTCCCAGAACTCTTCACGTGCGATATTCCAACCTGCAGAGAATGAAGGGAAAATATTCCAGCGCTTATCTCCTACGAAACGAGATGTACCGTCATATCTGGCATTCACCTCAGCCATATAACGCTCTTTGTAGTTGTAGTTGATACGACCAAAGAATCCGGCTGTTGACCAATGAGCACGACCTCCTGATGATCTTTGATTTGTCGTACCTACACTTACTTCCGGTAAGTTTGAAGTAATCAAGCCATCACGCTGAGCACTCATGTAACGACTCTGGAATAACTCAGCATTGAAACCAAGCATCACTTTAAAGAAGTTACCGTTAATATCTTTCGAATACTCTGAGAAGATATT
>DKPO01000017.1:106811-125028 GCA_002471225.1 Porphyromonadaceae bacterium UBA7332 | reverse complement strand
TTCCATGCCATATAATATGCATTGTTATCTCCGTCATAAGCTTGTACCGGCAATACATCCCAGTGTGTAGCATTATTCATTGTACGAAGATTTCCTTCTGCGATGATTTTCCAGTCTTTGATCGGCTCGTAATCCAAACGAATTTGTTGATAAACCCAATCTTTTTCTGATTTATCACGACCACCATCTTTTAACTGAATAATCTCAGATCCTCCCATCAAATTTCCGTTTGGATCATATACCGCATTAGTAGGCCAGCGACGTGCAATATTATGATAGAATAATCCTGTTTGGTATGACGCTCTGTCGTAAGACTCTCTTACCCAGCGACCCCCATAAGTCATATTAATATTATCTGTAATCTTTGCATTGATTTTTGCATTGATCGAATAACGGTCAAATGTATCATCGGAATAAGTAAGAATACCGTTTGAGTTCATAAAGTTACCTGAAACAAGGTATTGTACTTTTTCAGAACCACCATTCACACTTAAGTTATGCTCTTGTGAGAAAGAGTGATCTTTATAGTGAACATCAAACCAGTCAGTATTAGCATAACCATAGCCATACTCACCCCACATATTATTATCTTGCAGAATAGTACCTGTACCAGGAGCTGTTCCTTTTTGGAAATCCTGAATCAAGCCCATCATTTTATCATCAAAAATAGGTTGTCCCCCTGCATTTTGCGAAGCTCTGTTGAAGTACTGAGCAAAACGATAAGAATCTAACATATCAGGTAAACCTATCGGAGAGCTGAAACGGAAATTATTATTATAATTGATTGTTGTTCTACCTGAAGATCCTTTCTTTGTTGTAATCAAGATTACACCGAAAGGTGCACGAGAACCATATACCGCAGCAGAAGCCGCATCTTTCAATACCGAAATACTTTCAATATCCTGAGGATTAATAGAGTTCATATTACCCTCAACACCATCAATCAATACCAATGGAGAACTGTTCGAGCCATCTCCGATAGTACCACCCCCACGAATATTGATATTCATCGAGCCATTTAACTCACCACCTGCAGAAGTTGCAGATAAATTCAATCCGGGAACCACCCCTTGAAGAGCCTGAGATACGTTTTGAACCGGACGTTCTTTCAATTGATCTGCGCTTACTTGCGTAATTGCACCGGTAACGTTAACCTTCTTCTGCGAACCGAAACCAACAACAACAACTTCATCCAAAGCTTTGCTGTCTTCTTTCATAGTAATATTCAATGTCTTATTACCAGAAACCTTTACAGTCTGAGAAGTATAACCGATGTAAGAAAAGACTAATTGAGAATTGGCAGGCACAGATAATTCGAAGTTACCGTCATAATCAGTAACCGTACCGATTGTAGCACCTTGTACAGTAACACTTACACCAATTAACGGTTCTCCCGTTTCATCTTTTACATTTCCTTTGATTTTCACATCTGAAGATGAAGCTACAGCCATTTCTGCCTTCATTCTTACTGTTGATAGGGCATCGACTCCTTCATTTGCATAAAGCAATGTAGGAAGCATCGTTGTGAGAAGCATAGTAGATCGAAGAAGCGAACTACGTCTTACATTGTTAAAGAGAGATCTTTCTTGAAAGATTCCCGATGGTTTTTTACTCATAGATTTGAAATTTGGTATATGTCTTTTATGATTAAAAAGCTATATTATTATATATCGTCAAACAACTAGTTATTTGATACATACATATCTTTTGTGGTTTGCTTAAATAAATATTTGGTTAAATTGCAATATTTATTCTACTAGCTGGATATCTGTGTCATATCCCCTTATTTTCTTTATTATTTTATGCGAAAGTAGTATTTTAATTTAAATTACAAGTATTTTGACCTAAAATATTTTTCACTGTTATTTTTTTAATATATTCACAACATCGAAGAATCCTTTTACCAATAGGCTTTTCATAAAAATACAATGTGTACTTTTATTTATTTTTTGTGCACATATATCCATAAATACATTCGCACATCTTTACACACGCTACTTACAGATACTCATTACGAGCAAGTTAAGCTATCAAACACACTTCGAGTACTTATATGCTTATTTTTACACCTTTCGGCTCAAGAAGAAAATTTGTATATTTGTAAAGATCCACAGAGAAACGGACACACTTAATTCCGTTAAGACTTAAAAAGGACAATTTTTCAATCTATACAAAAAGCCGCGAACATGAAATCTTTCATCAGAACCGGTGCTATAGCATCTTTATTTGCTTTGGCATCACCTAATTTATTAGCTCAGGAGTTACCTAAACCAACTCCTTTACAAATGGAATGGCAAGATTTAGAAACTATTGCTTTCATTCACTTCAGCATTAACACCTATACCGATATGGAATGGGGATATGGTAATGAATCTCCTGCTATATTCAATCCGACTAATCTGGATTGCAGACAATGGGTGCGAACCTGTAAGGAAGCTGGTCTGAAAGGTGTCATTTTAACAGCCAAACATCATGACGGATTCTGCTTATGGCCTTCAAAATATACAGAACACAGTGTTAAAAACTCACCATGGAAAAACGGACAAGGGGACTTAGTTAAAGAATTCAGCGATGCTTGTAAAGAATATGGTCTCAAGATGGGATTATATCTATCGCCATGGGATTGTAATCATCCGGATTATGGCAAACCTGAGTATAATGATTATTTCTGCGGTCAGCTCGAAGAGTTATTGACTAATTACGGAGATGTTTTCGAGATCTGGTTTGACGGAGCGAATGGAGGAAGGGGCTACTATGGAACGGACTCTCTTCACACACGCAATATTTCAGAAAACTATTATGACTGGGATCGCATTTCTAAAATCGTAAAAAATCTTCAGCCGAATTGTATATTACACGGTGGAGCTATTGCTGACATCCGTTGGGTAGGAAACGAAGAAGGATATGCAGGAGAGGAACACTGGAGCCCTCTAAGAACGTATGATAAATTTGACGAAAAACTGTCGGCTCAGGCTCAGTTCAACAAAGGACACCAGGATGGTTCTCGCTGGATGCCTTCTGAAACAGATGTTTCTATTCGTCCGGGTTGGTACTACCATGCATCAGAAGACCACAAATTAAAATCATTATCAAAGCTTATAGATATCTATTACGAAAGCGTAGGTAGAAATAGCTTACTACTTTTGAACATTCCTCCAAACAAAGAAGGACTTGTTCACCCTGAAGATTCAGTTCGTTTGGTTGAATGGCGCAAACAATACGAAAAAGAGCTTGCTGATAATTTGATAAACAAGAAAAGTGTAGTTACAGTAAACGGTTCTAAGAAGAAGCTACATAAAATGCTGGACTCTGACATGGGAACTTATGTGACTATGCCTGCACAAAGTGAGATTCTGATCGATTTCAAAAAACCAACTGTATTCAATCGATTGTTACTTACTGAGAATATTCGCAATGGACAACGTGTGAAGCAGTTTGAAGTAGAGATATTCAACAACGGGCAATGGAGTTCATTGGATAAACAAACAACTATCGGCTACAAACGAATATTAAGATTCCCGGAAACGACCGCTGAAAAAATTCGCATCAAAATCGGAGACAGCTTTGGAAATCCTGAAATTTCATCAGTCGAGGTATTTAATGCACCTATTATTCTGAATGCACCAACCGTGCGCCGAAACAAAGAAGGCATTGTTCGAATCAGCAATGGCAGCCCTTATGTAGATATTCGTTATACGACAGATGGCAGCACACCGACTGTAACCAACAGTATTCTTTACAAAGAGCCGTTTGCATTCAATAATATCGGAACTATAAAAACCATTGCGGTATCGGGAAATACTGTCAGCGAAATTACAAGCCGTGAATTCCCTCATACAAAAGAGCAATGGGAGATTGTAGGATATCCAAACGCAAACAAATCGGTGTTTGACGAAAATATCCATTCGGCATGGATTGCACCACGTGATGTAAAAGAAGTGGTGGTTGATTTAGCCGGGGAAAAACAAATTTCTAAATTAAAGTGGACTCCGGATCAAGCTCGTTGGTCGCAGGGTATTATTACTCAATACGAAGTTTATGTAACCAATGATCCTGAAAATTGGGGAGAACCGGTTCTTAAAGGTGAATTCGGAAATATCGAGAATAATCCGATTGAACAAGAATTGATTTTTTCTACTCCGGCTAAAGGTCGCTTCGTTAAGCTGAAAGCTCTGAAAACGGTAGGAAATCAAAGAACTATCGGAGTATCCGAACTTGATTTTGAATTCGTTAAATAAACAAATCAGACATATTTAATAAGCACTACATATTCAAACAAAACGATCTGACATGTTTATATTTAAACGTATAGATCATCAGAGATCGTTTTATTGAAAAGAAAAAAGTACCATTTCAGACCAGGTTATATCGGTCAGAATGGTACTTTTTATTTATATAGCTTACAAGAAGGGCGCATCCCTACATGAAAGACAAAACATCGCTTTAGATTCTTACCAGGAAACTACAACTAACAGAATTTGACGTTTTATCTGCAACATTTGCAACACACGCATAAGTATTTATACTATAAACATGCGTTGCAGATCGAATTTCATCTGCAACCATCTGCAACAACGAAGAAGCCGATCTGTAAAGGGTTTCAGGAGGATGTTGCAGATGTTGCAGATAAAACCAAAAAAAACTCTTTTGTAGTGAGAGTTTCAAAAGAATCGGGAGATTGTCAAATTTGTACGGTGTATCTCTAAAAAGATACGCCGTTTCTTTTAAAAGATAAACCGTATCGTTGCGAAGATATACCGTTTCTTTTCAGAGATACGCCGTTTCTTTTGACGTCTGTCCTGAAAAAGAAAGTAATTGGGAATTAAGCAGATTTCAGCAAGACGAAATAACAAATTTCAAATTCGCATTATCTAATCAAATTTACATACGTATGTAAAATATCTCAGATACGTATATAAAATATTTTTGGTACGTATCTAAATAATTTTTCATAAGTATCTAAATATCAATATAAGGCCTTGAATTATTCAGTCAATCTTTTAGACAACGGACTCTATCTTTGAAAAGATCCGGTCAATCGTATATAAGTTCGAGTCTATCTATTCAGAGATTGACTATATCTTTCATACACCAGGTCTCTATTTTGATCAAAATCCCTCATCAGAGAGAAATTTTGCGATTTTATCCTACACATCTGACACACCTGTAGTAATGTGGTTAAAATCAGATATATAAATTATTAAATAGTCTTTTGGATCTTACACCATCCTACACCCATCCTACACTATCCTACACCCATATGCAGTGTTTTACTAATTGTAAATCAACATATTAATATATATGTGACAGATGTGATGGATAGAATCTCGTTTTTTCAATTGACTCATCGAAACTATCTATTGATTCCACATAGCACAGCAGCCTCCTGTCGTAAATGGAGTTAATTCTTACTTATTCCATACGAATACCTTTCTATTCTATTAATTTTGGAGTTCAAATGAACTTAGTAAAACAGATTATGGAAAATCCAAAGGATATACGACTTACACTTATCAAAGCAGAACAAGAAACCAACCTGTCTATTCCTTTAGCAGCAGTGGGCGTATCTGCCGGATTTCCTTCTCCTGCAGATGATTTTATAGAACTGTCACTGGATCTGAATAAAGAACTTATCCGCAATCCTCCCTGCACATTTTTTGCCCGTGTCAGCGGAGTCAGTATGGTGAATGATGGGATTGACGACGGAGATCTTTTGATTGTTGATAAAAGCGTGACTCCCTATAATAATTGTCTGGCTGTTTGTTTTATTGACGGTGAGTTTACATTAAAGCGATTCCGCAAAGAGGACAAAGAAGGATGGCTGATTCCTGCCAATGAAAGTTATGCTCCGATTCGTGTAACCGAAGATAATGATTTCCGTATTTGGGGCGTTGTATTATATGTTATCAAAAAGATGTAAGCTATGTTCGGACTTTGTGACTGTAATAATTTCTATGCCAGCTGCGAGCGGGTATTTAATCCTTCGCTGGAAGGAGTTCCTGTCATCGTTCTTAGCAACAATGACGGATGTATTATTGCGCGCAGCAATGAAGCAAAAGCTTTGGGTATCGCAATGGGAGCACCTTACTTTCAAAGTAAAGAGCTAATCGAAAAGCATCAGGTCCGGGTTTTCTCCTCCAATTATGCATTGTACGGTGATATGTCCAATCGTGTAATGACCCTTTTGAAACAGATGTGTCCTGCTATAGAAGTATATTCGATTGATGAAGCCTTTATTGATTTCTCCGGATTAACGAAAGAGCAGATTCAGCTTTTGGGTGAAAAAATTACCACAGACATTCGGAAAGGTGTCGGAATACCGGTCAGCATAGGTATTGCACCTACAAAAACGTTAGCCAAAGTAGCCAGCAAGTTATGTAAGAAATATCCTCGTTTGAAAGGATGCTGCTTAATGTACAGACCGGAAGATATAACGAAAGTACTAAGCACTTTTCCTATTGAGGACATCTGGGGAATCGGACGACGCTATGCAAGAAGACTGCAAAGTATGGGTATTGTCACAGCCGGACAGTTTTGCCAAATCCCTGAATCCTGGATCAAAACAAATATGGGAATCGTGGGTGTCAGAATCTGGCGGGAACTTCACGGTGAATCCTGTATCGAACTGGAAGATGCCGTCAGTGCAAAAAAACAAATATGTACCTCGCGATCTTTCCCTACGGAGGTTTATGATCTAAAAATTCTGAAAAGCCATATAACCCGCTTTACTACTTTGTGTGCGACAAAACTCCGTGCCCAGAGTGGGGTCTGTCACACGCTTACTGTTTTTATTTATACAAACCGGCACCGCCCTGAATTACCTGCACAGTATGAAAGCAGACTTATCACTCTTGATGTTGCTTCAGATAGCACTCTCGAGTTGGCTGCTGCCGCCCTCAAAGCTCTGAAGTCAATATACAGGCAAGGATTCGGATACAAAAAAGCTGGCGTTATTTTAGGAGGAATACAAACGAAAACCGCGATACAAGGAAATTTATTTGATACAATCGATCGGGAAAAGCACAATCGCTTAATGAAAACATGGGATAAAATCAACCTCAAATGGGGACGAGATAAGTTGATATTGGCAGCACAAGATCCGGAACCTTTTCAGATGAACCGGAATCATTTATCTAAAAGATATACAACCGACTGGAATGATATAATAAAGGTAGTCTGAAATGAATCAGACTACCTTCCAAAATAAAATCGAACTGTCTATCTATATTAAATTATTTCTTCAACTTCAAGGACAACACTATCATAATCTCCATTCAATCGTAATGAAAGCCCGGAATTCATAAGATAAGCCCCTGTATAAGTTTCTTGCAAACCAGAGATAGAAGATCCTTCGCCAGGAAATATATTTATTTCATTCAACTTATATTTTTTATCAGGGTCCAATCCCTTCATTTTATATTTCGGTGAGACCTCACTAATATGTGACTTCAGGCGATAAGCATAAAATACAGCTTTATCTTTTTCGGGTGAAACATAATTCAAGGTTGCTACATTATTTTCATAAGGCGATAAAATACGATATAAGTCTCCTGTAAATATCGTGTTTTTAATTCGATTATATGTATTAATCGCTTCCTTCGCAAACTGAATTTCATTCTCATTCATACTACGAGGCTGTAAATCCATTCCAAGTTTCCCCGACATGGCTACATCAAACCGAAACTTAAGCGGAGTGCGACGTTGAGTCTGATGATTCGGGCTGGCAGATACATGACAACACATAGCTATCGCAGGGAAGAATTGCGAATTACCCCACTGAATAAATACGCGTTGCAAAGCATCCGTATTATCACTTGGCCAATACTCTTCAAAGTATTTAAGAGACCCATAATCCAGACGACCACCACCGCCGCCACACAACATGAAATGCACATCCGGATGATTCGTTCTGACACGATCCATGACTGATAAAAAACCACGTCCATAGTCTATCCACAAATGAGATTGCTCTTCAGGAGCCAAATAGGTAGAACCTCCATTGGTGATAGCCCGGTTACAATCCCATTTTACATACGCAATATCCGGATTCTCTTTCAATAGTTGGTCAACTGTCTCGAAAACAAAATTCTGAACTTTCGGATTCGACAGATCCAATACCAATTGATTACGGAACAAACGATGTTCACGGTTTGGTTGCTGAATCACCCAATCGGGATGTTTTTCAAACAATTCACTTTTCGGATTAACCATTTCCGGTTCTAACCAGATCCCGAATTTTATGTTATTATTGACACATTCTTTAACCAGCCATCCTATACCATTCGGTAATTTTTCTTTATTGACCTGCCAGTCACCCAAACCGGCATTATCACTATTTCTCGGATGTTTATTCCCAAACCAGCCATCATCTAACAAAAACAGATCAAAGCCCATCTTCGAAGCATCTTGTATAATAGATTGCAGTGCCGGTTCGTCGAAACTAAAATAAGTTGCCTCCCAGTTATTCATCAATGAATAACGGTCTTTATCTCCATTATGCAACCAATGAGTACGTGCCCAGCTATGAAAGTTACGGCTTATTTCACCTTTCCCATTTTTGCTATAGGAATACATCAAAGAAGGTGTTTTAAAAACTTCATCTTTTTTCAGACGATACTGAGATGCATACGGATTCATTCCAGCCAGTACACGGAGCTCTTGCTGACTATTTTTCTCAAACAAAAAGCGATAATTAGAAGGCCATGCCAACGCCAGACCGACTACTTCTCCTTCATCCTCCGTTGCCGGTTTATCTAATGAAATAAAACTTACGGGATGATTATAGAAAGTAGCCCGTGTTCCTAATTTGGTATCAATGATTTTTATACCTTCTGTGAGTTCGACCTGTTTTTCATTAAACTCCCCCGCCCAGTCGCCTGTAAAATGCGTCAACCAGTAACTTCTGTTTTTGAGAGACAACTGACCTGACGCGAATTGATAAAGTGTTACCGGCTTTTTTTCCTGATGTTTATATTCACTCCAGCATTCTATCAAATCATTATTTACATATGCTTTATAGTACAATGTCGTAAA
The DNA here is from genome assembly GCA_002471225.1 of Porphyromonadaceae bacterium UBA7332. Taxonomy (GTDB): domain Bacteria; phylum Bacteroidota; class Bacteroidia; order Bacteroidales; family UBA7332; genus UBA7332. Next base: position 115,995 of record DKPO01000017.1, on the reverse strand, counting down.
AAACGGATAAACCGGATCTTTGAGTTGAATGGTTGTCAAGGTTACATCATCGCCCTCTTGCGCTTGTGTCACTCCGACAAAATCAAGTTTAGTAGAAGTATTTCCGTCTGCATGAACTGCATGCAAAGCTACTTCATTTTGCTCACCCAGGCCAAATGCAGAATAAGCCGGATATCTACCCCGCTCATTAAGAATAGTTCCACTTTCAGGTAGTTTTTCTCCAAAATAGACTTGTTTTAATTCCTTATTCTCAACTCTCAGAATTAATTCAGTATTCTTTGTCTGAATACGAATAGGTTCTTGTGCAATCAATAATCTGCTACTTAAGCAGAGGATGCACATCAATAAAAATAGTTTTTTCATTAATCGGGTTATTAGTGTTATTTGTTTTCAGGATAATTGGGACTATACAAAAGCGTTGTGTTACGTTTCACCAGTTTATTATCCTTCACCCACTCTTCTCCCCGCTCTTCTAAATGACTTTTCATGGCTTCTCGCATTTCTTTTGTAATCTTGGTATATTTCGTATTTCCGATAAGATTCTCTGATTCGTACGGATCTTTGTCTAAGTCGAAAAGTTGTTCTTCGCCTGTGTACATAAACCAGATGTATTTTAGTTTGCCATCGGTCAAAGCACACCAGTAATTCTCATTTTTATAACAAGTAGCATGCTCAAGATCCAGCCATTTACGCCACTGAGGTGACTTACTCGTCAAAAGAGGCAGCAATGACAGACCATCCATGGCTTCCGGCTTCGCAAAGTTATTCACATCCAGGAAAGTCGGCAATAAATCCCTTAGTTCAACCGGATAATCCAATACTTCTCCTTTTTCTATTTGCATTTCTACTGATTTCGGCATTTTTACGATAAATGGGATTGCTGCAGATCCTTCATAGGCATAGGTTTTACGCCAGTGATTATGATCACCCATCATATCTCCATGATCAGAAACAAAACATATCAGTGCATTCTCATACATTCCTTTTGCCTTTAACTCTTCTATGATACGTCCGACCTGCTCATCAATAAAGGTTATAGAGGCATAATAGTTTCGTCGTGATTTCTTCGCGTAAGCATCTCCGAAGTTTCCGAATGCTGCCTCCGGATTTTTGGCCGGATCTGTCAGATTTGCTCCGATACTCTTACTCCATTCTCCTTTTGCAGGAGCTGGTATTATTGTGTTACTGTATCGATCCAGCAATCTTTGAGGTGCATCATATGGACTATGAGGTCTTGCAAAAGAGATTTTCAGAAAAAGAGGCTGATCGGATTGATAGTTTTCAATGGCTGATACAGCGACATCACCAGTCCATTTAGTCGGATGAAGTCTCTCGTCTAACTGATATGGTTTATTTCCATGGTCATTCCATCCAATACCTGTTTTATCGGGATTCTCACCGAAAGCATTTGTATAAAACCATTTATGGTAATCGCTTATAAAATAAGGCGCTTCTCTCCTTCCACTTTCATCCAGTATCGTTGTATGAAAACCATGTAAAGCAGTTTGAGGATGATAATGCATCTTACCGATACCCATAGTCATATAGCCCAAATCTCTCAACATTTGCGGCAACTCATAAGGATACTTTTCTGCTACTTTCCCATACCCGAGCATTCCGTGTTTCCAGGGAGACATACCAGTAAGCAATCCTGCCCGAGCAGGAGTACTGCTTGGTGAAGAAGAATAAGCATTACAGAAAAGATTTCCATCTTTTGCTAATGCATCAATATTCGGAGAAATTACAGGAGAACCTTCTATACATCCCAGCGCATCAAACCGATGCTGATCTGTCATAATAAGTATAATATGCGGTTTTTCGTTTTTTGCGGATGCCATGGTCAATGCAGGCAAGACGGATAGTCCGGTTAATAATAATTGTACTCTGGTTTTCATTATAGATTTTATATAAGATTATTCTGTTCAAAATCGAAGTAAGCGTACCGGTCCGAAGACCAGTACGCTTACAAACGAATTATTATTTAAGCTCAAAGGTCAGTTTATTACCTTCAACTAAATCTTTGTGATCAATTCTGTATTTTTTCAATGGTTTCCCATCCAGTTTCATGTCCTTGATATAAATATCTGAAGGATTATTTCGCTTAGTCTCGATAATTAACTCATCATTCTTATAATATTTTTTATCAAGCTTGATCGTTACTTTATCGAAAGTCGGTGTTGTCAAAGTATATTCAGGTGAACCCGGACAGTCAGGATAGAATCCCATCATACTAAATAATGCCCATGCTGACATTGTCCCGGTATCATCATTTCCCGGTATTCCTTTCGGATTATTCTTGAAATACTCTTTTAGAAGACGTGTTACCTCTTTTTGCGTTCTCCACTCTTCACCCTTGAAGTAGCTGAATAAATAAGGATAAGCGATATCCGGTTCATTAGCCGGATCATAAAGATTCTCGTCAAAAACCATTTGCAGTTTATTTACGAAGTTCTTCTTACCTCCCATTAGCTTAGCTAAACCATAGACATCATGAGGAACATAGAACGTATAATTCCATGAGTTTCCTTCATGGAAGCCCGGACTCGGTTCAAAGTTTTCTCCTTGCTTCGGATTAAAAGGTCCATAAAACTTACCATCCGGTAATTTCGGACGCAATGTACCAAATTCTTTACAATAATAGTTCTTATAATTCAAAGAACGCTCCTTAAATAACTTAGCATCTTCTTTTTTACCTAAAGCTTCAGCTAGCTGACTTAATGAGTGATCAGCAATGTAATACTCTAATGCATGAGATACAGAGTTATCGTACGGTTCGCGAAGTGCCACATAACCTAATCCGGTATAATCATCATTATCAGGACGCATCAGGTTATCTTTTCCTGGTGCTGTAGCTGATTTATACATACCTTCATAAGCCAGGTTGATATCAAAGTTACGTAACCCTTTCATCCATGAATCAACGATTACAGGAATACTCGGATCACCCTCCATAGTCAATGTTTCACGTCCGAACAGTTCCCATTTAGGAAACCAGCCGTGTTCTCTGTACATATCAAGCATTGTGTTCAACATTTGCTCCTGTTTCTCAGGATATACAAGTGTCAATAACTGATGTACATTTCGATATGTATCCCATAATGAGAAAACTGTATAACGATCTCCTTTTGTTGAAAGAATTTCGCCTGTTTCCATTGCCGGATATTGTCCGTTCACATCCTGTAAAATATTAGGGTGGATTAACATATGGTATAAGGCCGTATAGAAAATAGTTTTCTCATCATCCGTTCCTCCTTCTACCATAATACGGGACAAATCATCATTCCATTTTTTGCGTGCTTCTGCTTTTGTTTTCTCAAAATCAAATGCAGGCTGTTCCTTGCGTAAGTTTTCACGAGCATTTTCGATACTTACAAAAGATACACCCATCTGAACTTCGATAACTTCTCCGGCTGTTGTATCATAACTAAAATAACATCCGATATCATCTCCTGCGATATCTTTAGCATATTTCGTATACAACTTATACTGGCCGTTATCTTTATCCCATTCAGCTTCTACTCCCGTCATAGGACGTTGCATTTTCCAGTAGCCTACCTGATTAGGTTTCTTACTCACCTTCATTACAAAATAGATAGGAAATACAGCCTGCGGATTATAACAAAATGATCCCAAAAGTTTCATTCCTTCTACCTCTGTATCACTCACTCTACGCATATAAGCTCCCGTTTCGTTAGTCAGACCTTCTCCTAAGTTCAGGAGAATATTACCCTGACCGGCAGGAAACGTGAAACGTGTAATCCCTGTGCGTGGTGTTGCCGATACTTCCGTTTTAATACCATACTTTGTCAAAAAGTTAGTATAATAACCCGGAGTCGCACTTTCCTGATCATATGCACTTCCGTATTTTGTATAATCAACTTCTAAGTCGCCTGATGTAGCCATCAATAAAAGAGATCCCATATCCGGACATCCCACTCCGCTCAGGTTAACATGAGAGTAACCTGTGAAGAATTTATTGGTGTACTCATAAGGAGTAGACCACCATTGCTTATCTTTATCAAAGCGATTTTCGGAAGAGCCCATTACATTAAAAGGAACTACCGACATCAGTCCGTTAGGACAAATAGCTCCCGGATTCGTCGTTCCGTAATTGGTTGTTCCGATAAACGGATTAACATAATCTACCGGCTCTTGTGCTTTTGCTCCGATAAGAGCAAAAAGCGACAAAGCCAAGGCAAATCCTTTATTTAATAATTTCATAAACTGAATTAGTTAGCGTGTTTCTTAATTCTTAGGAGTAGCTCCCATTGTTATAGTCAATTTACCTCCATTCATAATATCATCATGTGTGAAGAATAAATCATCCAAAACCTTACCGTTTAATTCAACTTGCTGTACATACTTGTTGTCAGCTGAATTATTCAGTACTAAGATCTCAAACGTTTTCCCGTTCTGCAGTTGAATTTTTGCATCATCTACAATCGGACGACCAACCGTATAAACAGGTTCACCCGGACAAACCTGATAGAAGCCTAAAGCTGACATTACATACCAGGCAGACATTTGTCCGCAATCTTCATTTCCGATAATGCCATCTTCTGCCGGTGTATAGAAGTTCTTCATAACGAAGTCTAATTTTTCCTGACCTTTAGACGGGTTATCTGTCCAGTTATATAAATAAGCAATATGATGACTTGGCTCGTTACCATGTGCATACTGACCTATTAATCCTGTAATATCAGCAGAAGCTGTTTCTCCATCAACATGAGAGGATGCTGTAAATAAAGAATCTAAACGTGTTTCCAGAATATTTTTTCCTCCGACAGTTTCAATATAACCATTAACTGCGTGAGGGAAGAAATAAGACCATTGGAATGCAGTTCCTTCTACATAATCGCTTTCCATATGAGCTGAATAAAATGGATTAAATGGCGTTCTGAATTTGCCATCACCCATAACTCCGCGCATCAGACCTGTTTCAGGATCCAGATAACGTTTATAATAATCTCCTTTTTTGTAATAAGCTTTTGCTACAGCTGTATCGCCTGCTAATTCTGCTAATTTAGCGATACACCAATCATAGTAAGCCATCTCAACTCCCCATGAAACTGATTCTGATATAGAGTCAGCCGGTACGAAACCATATTTCTCTTTGAAATAGATATGTTTTGTAATCATATCCAATTCACGTGTTCCTTTAAATTTCTCTGCCAGATCAGCACGGTAAACCGAAGAGTTAACCCCTGCTTCTTTCCATAGATTCAGATCAGCCTGATCAACCATTCCTTTAGCTGCCAAATCGGCTAATACCGCAACTGCAGGATATCCTACCATACAACCTGTATAGTTAGATGCTAATGGCCATTTAGGTAGAATTGTTCCTTCTTTATAACCTTGTACCAACACATCTCCGAATTGTTTTGCTTTCTCCGGATTGTAGATTGACATCCATGGGTGTAAAGTACGGAAAGTATCCCAAAGAGAGAATGCCGTATAATTAACATATCCCGGAGCTGCCTGATGAATTTCTTTATCCATCCCTTTGTAACGACCATCAACATCTTGCCATAAGATCGGAGCAACCATTGTATGATATAAAGCCGTATAAAAGTTTTTCAACACTGTTGTATCCTGTGTTGTAATAGATACGTTTGCCAACTGATCTCTCCAGATATTTTGAGATTGAGCTTTTACTGCATCAAAATCCCATCCCGGAAGTTCAGCTGCCATATTCTTTTCGGCTCCTTCTACGTCAACCGGTGAGATAGCCACTTTTACGAAAAGAGGTTTATCTGAGTCTGCAAACGAGAAATACAATTGAGATTGAATAGTACTATCATTTTTAAAAGGAGCTGCGATTGTTTCTGTTTTCCCATTTTCTGCAAATCGGGCAGATGTAAATGGTTCAGAAAACAGGATCACATAAGATATTGTCTGATGATGAGCCCAACCTCGTGTAACGATGGTTCCGGTTATTTTTTCAGTAGAAACAACATCTACTTCGTTATTCAGGATACGGTGTCCCCAATTTGCCTGAAGAATATGGGCCAGATTAAGCATTACCTTTCGTTCAGCTCCCTGAGCGTAAGAATATTTGTGCATACCAACGCGTTCAGTTGACGTTAATTCCACATCAATACCGAAGTTATCCAATGTTACACTATAAACACCCGGAGAAGCAAACTCCTTATTCTTACTGAATTTAGCAACAGGAATAGAGTCCGGATTGCCGGAATAGGGCAACAAAGCTACATCTCCCAAATCACCAATACCTGTTCCACTTAAGTGAGTATGAGAAAAAGCATAGATCAGGGAATCATTTGAATGATATCCGCTACTTGCTTCCCACCCCATTAAATGAGTATCAGGACTTAGCTGAACCAAGGAAAAAGGTCTTGTTGCACCCGGAAATGTATGCCCGTGAGCACCTGTTCCAATAAACGGATCGACAAATTTTAATACATCTGGCTGATTCTCTTTTGTTTTACATCCTCCTAAGGACAATGCAATAAAAGCACAAGCTATTAATTTCGACTTCATCAAAAAAAGTTTTGTTTTTAAAGACTGATTTTTTAATTGATGATTAATTCATCAACAAACATTACTGCACCTACTTTATCAATCGCTTTAACTTTCATCTTCACATAACGGCCTTCTGTTTTACCATCAAATGTAAAGTCTTTAAAAAGCATTGTATCCGTGTCTAACGGAATATCGTGTGTCAGTGTTGCAACCGGTGTGAAATTCACATTATCATCCGAAACGGAGTATTCTACTTCTTTCGGTAACCAGATCCACGGACCGACAAGTTGCATAAATTGTGCTCTGATTTCATGGATTGGCTGTACCTCTCCTAAATCGACCACACATTCAATTCCTTTTACGTACCCTTGCCACAATTGATCTTTGTAACTATAGGTACCAACCAAACCATCAACCAAGGCTGTTTTACCTCCGGCTTTATAACCATCCAGGAAGCGGGAAACCTCGATTGGTTTACCCAAACCTTTATGCACATCAATACGGAATTCCTGAATATCAGAAGCTATTTCGCCATGTTTGAATAATTGGGCTTTCAAATCCGATGTTGCTGTAAATTTAATCGGTTCCTCATAAAGTAAGGAATTCATTGTCGGCACAGAGCCATCCAATGTATAACGTATTTCAGCAGAATCCATATCTGCAAGCAGGCTTACCCAGATAATTTTATTTTCTAAGTCAACTTTACGCTCCTGAGTAATGATTGTTGAAATCGGTTTCGGTGAAATTCCGATTGATTTCAAGTATGCATAATTATTTGAAACACGGGATTTAAAACTTTTCCAATCCTTCATCTCCGGATTCGTCCATGCAACTTCACTCAATGCAAGAAGACGAGGGTAAATCATACTCTCTGTATGAGGAATTGTTGACATATATTCAGTCCATACATTTCCCTGAATACCCCAGATTAGTTTTTTCTCTTCGTCTGTCAAATCAATATTCAACGGATCATACGAGTATACTTTCTTCAAAGGCATATATCCTCCGATAGCCTCAGGCTCAATCATCGGATTTTCCTGATATTGATCCAAATAGCAGTATTCGCCCGGAGTCATAACGACTTTATTCCCTGCTTTAGCCGCTTTGATACCTCCTTCTTCACCTCTCCATGACATAACAGTCGCTGTTTTACTTAATCCTCCTTCAAGAATTTCATCCCAGCCGATCATTTTACGTCCTTTCGAATTAATATATTTTTCAATGCGCTGAACAAAATAACTTTGAAGCTCTTCTACATCTGCAAGGTTATTATCCTTCATTCTTTTCTGACATTTCGGACATACCTTCCAGGCTCCTTTAGCAGCTTCATCACCTCCGATATGTATATATTCGGATGGGAATAATGCAATCACCTCATCCAAAACATCTTGTAAGAACAGAAACACAGAATCGTTACCTGCGCAAAACTCACCGTGTTTAAACGGCTCACCTGTACAAGAAAGTTCCGGATAAACAGCTAAAACTTCTTCTGAGTGTCCGGGCATTTCGATTTCAGGAATAACTGTAATATAGCGTTTTGCCGCGTAATCAAGGATATCTTTTACATCTTCCTGTGTATAGTATCCTCCAAATGCATCCGGCTCACCTTCTACTGCATATTTACGATCACCTACCCACCAGGTTTTCCAATCCGGGGATTTACGCCATGCTCCCTTCTGTGTCAGTTCCGGGTATTTTTTTATCTGCAAACGCCATCCTGCACCATCCGTTAAATGCCAGTGAAAGCGATTAAATTTATAATATGACAATGCATCCAGATGCTTCTTAATAAAGTCAACCGGATAGAAATGGCGGGACACATCAAGATGAAGTCCGCGATAACCAAATCGTGCATGATCTTTTATTTCAACAGAAGGAATCAGCCATTCTGATCCTTCTTGGTACGCTAACTGACGTAACGTCTGAAGGCCATAGAATAGTCCGGACGGAGTTGCTGATTTAATGATAATTGTCTTTGTTGTTACATTTAACTCATATGCATCATACTTATCTCCGATTGAGGGATCAATAAGTAATTGAATCTGAGCTTTCCCTATCTTAGCGGTAAACTGAACGGGAGCTCCGAAAAGCGACAACTGCTCTGCATAAATTCGCTGGTCTGTATCTGATGCATTTGTAAAGAATTTTGTATTCTTCTTTACGGTAAATATCCCCTTATGCTCTGTAACTGATTGCGGATAAGGTAATAATTTCGACAATGATTGTGCTGTGGTTAAACTGCAAAACGACAAACTACCTATAATCAGTAGTAAATTCAAAACGGTTCTCATTTGTAGTATTGGGTTCTTTTAAAGTCATTAATGTCACAAATATAGGAAATAATTATATAAATGTCATATAAATCCGCAGGTTACGCTTTCTTAATAATAGTATTATTAGCGAAATAATATCTATATTTGTACGGAATCAATTATTATCCTAACTAATAACGTATGAATAAAATCACCAAATTGACAGTCGGAGCATCTCTGATCTGTAGCTTGAACCTATTTGCTCAAGTCGATAAAAACAATTTATTCCCTCTTCCTCAAAATATTGTAGACTACAATAAAGTTACTCCGCTTAATAGTCCCTGGAAAATAGAGGGTGCAAAAAATGCAATATCGGTTATGGATGATCTTCAAGCGTATTTTGCTGTGGATAACAGTGTAAAAGATCGCAAAATCATCTTAGCGCGCAT
>DKPO01000017.1:20556-106559 GCA_002471225.1 Porphyromonadaceae bacterium UBA7332 | reverse complement strand
ACAGACAAGGAAATCAAAATAGAGGCAAACTCTGATCAGGGGTATTTTTATGCTATTCAGACTATTGCCCAAATGATCCGAATGAATAATGGAAAAGCTGAACTTCCTCAATGTGAGATCACAGATTTTCCGAATGTAGCTTATCGTGGAACCGTAGAAGGTTTCTATGGAGAGCCATGGAGTCATCAAGATCGTATTGAGCAGCTAAAGTTCTATGGTAAACTAAAAATGAATACCTATATATACGGACCAAAAGATGACCCGTACCACAGTTCTCCGAACTGGCGTAAACCTTATCCGGAAGCTGAAGCAAAACAAATAGCAGAACTGGCAAAAGTAGCTTCAGATAATCATGTAGATTTTGTTTGGGCAATACATCCGGGTAAAGATATCCAATGGAACAAAACAGACAGTCTGGCAATCATTGAAAAATTTGAACAAATGTATCAACTCGGTGTCCGTTCATTTGCTGTTTTCTTTGATGACATTTCGGGTGCAGGAGTCAATGCCGAAAAGCAGGCTGCCTTATTAAATTATATTCAGGCTGAATTTCTTGATAAGAAAAAAGATGGTACTCCTCTGATTATGTGTCCGACTGAATACAACAAATCCTGGTCAAATCCGAAACCGGGAACTTATCTCGATATTCTAGGAGATAATCTGCATCCGAATGTTCAGGTCATGTGGACAGGGAATACGGTCGTTGATGATATTACGCTGGAAGGTCTTGAGTGGGTTAATAAACGTATTAAACGTCCGGCTTATGTCTGGTGGAATTTCCCGGTTAGTGATTATGTACGTGATCACCTGCTGATGGGTCCATCTTACGGACTGGATACAAAAGCTCAGAATAGCATGTCTGGTTTTGTATCAAATCCGATGGATAAAGCTGAAGCTTCAAAAGTTGCTATTTTTAATGTTGCAAATTACTCATGGAATATGGGAAATTATGATCCTGTAACTTCCTGGGAACAGGCTTGCAAGTATATTATGCCGGAAGCTTCAGATGCTTTTTTATGTTTCAATGCTCATAACTCGGATCCGGGACACAACTGGCACCGTTATCGTCGGGATGAATCTGTAGAAATCAAACCTGTTGTAGAAAGTTATATTGCTGCCATTGAAAGCAATAAACAGCCTTCAAATGAAGAAAAGCAACTTATCGGGTTATTTGATCAAATCACTGCAGCTCCGGGAGAAATTCGTGCTAAGAGTCTAAATAAAAGACTTATTGAGCAAATGGATCCATGGTTAACTCAATTTGAAATTCTTGGGCAAATAGGGCAACGGACGTTGAAACTGACGAATGCTATCAACAATAATGATATTCATTCTGCATGGCGTCTCTTTAATGAGAACAGCTTCTTATTTGCTGAGATGGAGCACAATGACAAAACGATGAATCAGAATCCTTACCAGCCAGGGGTTAAAACCGGTTCATTAGTTCTGACTCCTTTTGTTAAACGTATGAATAGTTGGGCGGAAAATATGATCACTCAAAAATTGGGTAATAAAGCATTAGCTGTAAACAATGCAACGGTATCTTCGGCTCCAAATATCTTTACCAACATTGCTCCTATGAAATATCAGGCGCTTAAAGATAGAAATTCAAAAATATCAATCACTCCTATTCTTGAAGTTATCACATTAAAGCCTGGTGAATACATTGGTTTATCATGGGGTGCTGACAGAGAGGCAGAAGCTCTGAATTTCAATTTCGGAAATAAAGATATCCAGACTCTTTGTAATATAGAAGTTTCACAGGATGGAGAAAACTGGAGCGTTGTAGAAGCAGAGTTTCAGAATACTAAAGCTACTTTAAAAGCAATTCCTGAAAATACGCGATTTGTGCGTGTAAGATCTAAAGCGGATGAACCTATTTCGATCCGATTGAACGAATTTATGGTTACTGCAGGAGAATCTCAGAATATTGACCCGGCTTACTATTCTCAAGACAATAACCTGAATAGTTACCAAACGCTTTCAGATAACAATAAAGTAACTTATCGCAAAACGATATCAAATGCGACAGAAGGTGTAACGATTCTTTTATCGCAATTAACCGAACCTGTAGTAATAAAGGCAAAAGACCTCAACGGGAAAGAAAAAACAGTGTATGTCGGCAATTCAGAACTGATTCGTATTAACGATAACAATCTGTCCGAAATCACACTTTCGACAAAAGGAAAAGCAAACATCCATGAGATACTTTGGAAATAGCTTTTTAACTATATAAAAAACAGGATTATTACTTAGATTTGACTCTTCGTAATAATCCTGTTTTTATTATCCGTTATTCCATAATCAGATCTAATGATTATTTATTACATACATAATACGCAAGTACTCTTTGCAGTCCCATCACATCAACACCCTTCTTTAATTCTTTTTGTAACGGGGAGGACGAACCAGCAATCCAGATTTTCAATTCACAATCACTATCAAATGTTCCTGCCGACTCAACCGAGAAATGATAGATCGACTTATAAGGAATTGAATGATATTCCTTTTTCGTACCAGTAATCCCTTGTACATCCTGCATAATCAAACGCTTATTTGTAAAAACCCATTTATCGCGAAAGATCTTGAATGCAGCCTGAACATCTTCTCCTTCAATGAGAATATCTTGAAACTCTCTTTGCAACTCATTAGGATTCACCTCAGTCGCATTTCCCATAATATGATCAAATATGCCCATAAAAATATTTTTTAGATTAGTTATTCTGCTAAAAGGCAAATATAAGAAAAAGAAGATCCGATAAAACGAAAAAGGATTAAATCTCCGATTATCTTCAGAGACTTAATCCTTATTTTTCATAAACTACAAATTTCAAATCTTTTTAATATATCATTCTAATACAATATCTTTAGACCATTCACAAGGTATTGAATCAATGGCTGTTTCTTCCGGAAAGAAGAATGTACGATATCTGAATTTATTATCTGTTGGTAATTCCGATATTGTAATTTCAGACTCATTCATAATAGTAACAATCTCTTTTCCCTTGCTACCATTATATTCCAGCTCCATACCGGCATAACTTACAGACGGTGTAAACCATTCGACCTGAAAACCTGCTCCGTCAGAAAGTTTTGAACTTGACTTAATTAATCGGTTCTTCAATGTTGCCTGATACATTTCGCCATAAGACGAAGCAAAATGAGGGACAGCCAAAGAGCGCTGATTAAAAACATTAAAATTGATCACATTAAAATTGTAATTTGTTTCCGGCAAATCAACCATAAAGTTAAGAGAGTCTTTTCCACTCTTTAGTTTGTTTGTCAGATCAATGACAACCGAATCTTTATACTCATTATAATAAATAACCGTTTTAGTTAACCTATCTCCGTTATTGTACCATAATTTAAACTGAATGCGTTCTTTTCCGGCATGGGTTGCAATAGAATCCACCTTCTGCAAATAAACAATCTCGCCATCTTCAAGATATACCTGATGGATATCTGTATAGGAATCACATGAAGTGATTCCTAATACTAATGTCAATAATTGAAAAATATATTTTTTCATATTATACTAATCTATTATAGTGTTACTATTCTTTTTCGCTATCCTGACGATCATCGCCAAATAATTGAACCTCAGACAAGCGACCACCTTCACTTCCGGCGCCTCCTCCCTGAAAAGCTTCAATAACTTTGAAGCACAATGCGCGATATTGAGGCATTGGATCTTTTAGCGGAAGGATAAATTCATGTCCCCGATTTTTAGCTACATCAAAGTCCTCTTCTGATAAATTCCCATCACTATTATACCATTTTCCGGAAGGCATTTTGATTTCACACAACATAATTAATTCCCATGAATCTGTCGTTGCAGGATCCCCCGATTTAGGGCTTAGCTCAGTTGAACCATACAACTCAACTTTTCGGGCATTAGAGCCAAAATAATAATGAGAATAGTTAGTCGCACCCCATGCAAACTGCCAAAGCACAATACGAGACAACGCCGTAGGATTTGTTAATCGGATGGCACTCCAGTGTGGTGTCACCGGATTTGTTGTAGGCCAGTGAATATCACCCCATCCTGCTGCAGACGTTTCACCGTCAAACCAACGATACATGAAGTTATAATCGGGTATATTATGGAAATATTCACTTGGCATATAAGTAAATTCCTCTACTTTTTTCTCAAATAACGGAGTCAGGGAGAAACTCATTTTATCCGTATAATTATCCCAACGATCTCTGAATTGGAAAATATAATCTGATTTTTCAGCTTTCTCTCCACGTATCGTAATCAACGGATTTGCCTGATCTGTGTAATATTGTTCAATCAGTATCGTATCCTTTCCATCTACACGCGAAATAAAAGTAGCAATCGGACGACGGTCAACATTTCGAAAAGAAATCTGCATTCCGCCAAAGTCAGGACTCACCTTTAACGATTCTTTCACACCTGACAAAGGACTCTTATTAGGCACAATTTCGAGAAAAAACGGGGCTGAATAATTATCCGAATTATCAATAACAGACAACTGAATTGATTTTGCCGTTTCTGTCGAATAACCCTCTACAATCAATGAATCGGAAAGAAAAGATCCTCTCACGATTATCTCCTTCCCTGTTTCCAGTTGATATTTCGCTTCAATCCCCCGGATATTAGGAAGTTGGGGAGTTGTATATTTAATAATCGCACCTCCGGAAATAGCTCGCCAGCTGACATCTTTATCAGTCAATGCAGGAGGAGCCTGATTTGTTAACTTCTGAGGGAGTTTATTATCATCCTCACAAGAGAATAATAATCCGCAAAATGTTACCATCAAGAAGTATATATAGATTTGTTTTTTCATATACGATTTAATTTAATAGTAGAACATTACCAACCTTTAGCCTGAACCAAGTGTGGGTTTTTAATCATTGTATTTACATTTATCGGCCACAAATAGTCTTTGTAGGTAAAAGTCAGCACTTTTTTAACTTCTTCTACATAGAATTCTTCCGGCGTATCAGCATTTGAGTTCCAACCATAAAGAACTTTATTTGATTGTGCATGCAGTGTCATCCAGCGACGAGAATCCCAGAAACTATGTCCTTCAAAAGCTAATTCGATATCACGTTCCTGGCGAATAATCTCGCGAAGACCTTCTTTTGATCCTGGTTTAGATGGATTTAAAGATTTAGACCACGTTTCAACAATCCCTTTTAATCCGGCTCTATTACGCACCTCATCAATATATTGAATTGCATCACCCTCCGGATTACCCGCTTCATTAGCTGCTTCTGCATACATCAGGTAAAGGTCAGCCAAACGAATACGAGGGAAAGGATAACGAATCGGCGTAAATACCGCTGAAGAAGGCGTCCCGGTAAGTGATGTTTCCGGATTTACCAATTTTTTAGCACGCATCCCTGTTTTCGTTCCCCACTCAGATAAGCTACCAGTAGTATTTGCTGGTTCTCCCATATAAAAACGTACAATATGGAAATTCTCTCCTTGCTGGCCGTTCCCATACCATTTTGCACGATTAAAAGCTATTGATGAATAATAACGGGGTTCACGAGATAAATTAAACTCACAATTCATAGAAGACGGATCTACATAAGGAGCTTCCTCTTCGGTTGGCATTCGTAAACTTGTTACATTCTTACCCGCCCATGCCGGATCTTCATCGATTGGCAATCCATTGGATGTATAAAATTTTTCTGCCGTATTCAAAGTCACATCATAAGAAGGGAAAAGAGCACCTCCAGAAGTAACCAATGAAACACCATTAAAGTTTACAATTGCACCTAACTGAATCTGATTCGTATTATTTGTACTACCACTCGGAACAGCACCCCAAATCAATTCGTCGATCCAGTCACGGCTTGTTATTCCTCCACGGATAGTCAAATCCTCCAAACGTGCTTTTGACATAGATGATGACTCATATACATAAAGCTTCACACCTGCTTCATGAGATACTTCAATCGCTTCTTTAGCAGCCAAACGTGCCAACTCCCATTTTTCTTCGCTGTAAGGACTCAATAATTTTTTGCCATCATTGTTTGTCCAGTCAGCCAGATATTGATTCCCATTAAATAATGGACTTGCAGCCAATAAAAGCATTTTAGCCTTAATTGTACGTGCTATAGGTTGTGTAAAACGTCCTAATTCTTCAGCTCTGTTACTAATATAAAGAGGTAACTTGGGAGCTGCTTCATCCAATAAACCGGATGCAAAAGCTACACACTCATCCATTGAATTACGAGGTTTTCTAATTTCTTCCGGATCAGCATCAATCGGATATTCTTTATCTATAATCGGTACCGGACCATATTGGCGTAATAAACAAAAGTAAGAATAGGCAATTATTACTTTTGACTCAGCAATCCATCTTTCTTTCAATGTTGGATTAAGTCCCAAAACATTTTCTACGTTTTTCTGAAAAACATAGCATTTTCGGATTGTTTTAAATAAGGGTGTCCCCCCATTTCCCCCCGAATAATTATCTACATAAGGATTATTCGAATTCTGATAACCGTCTTTAATACGAAAAGGAGTTTTAAAAGGAGCGTCAATCCATGAATATGGAGTTCCTTGCCAAAACTCATTCGAACCAGTCATCGCCGGATCAATATTAGTATTATATTCTTCCGGTAATCCTGCATAGCAGGTAAATAAATAGCGCTGTGCCGTTTGTTCATCTGCAAATGCATGATCTATCGTGGATACATTGTCCGGAATAACATCAAGGTAATTACATGCTGAACTACATAATGCTAATGCGACAAGTAAAAATATTTGTATATGTTTCATAGTTCTGTGTTTTATTTATTAGAATGCAACTTGTAACCCGATATTGAATACGCGTTGTAAAGGATATCCTAAACCATTTCCTGCCATCTCCGGATCCCATAATTTAAAGCTACTCAAAGCAAACAGATTCGAAGCTGTAGCATATATTCTTAACTGAGTCATGTGAAGTTTTCTAATTGTACTTTGTGGTACATTATAACCAACCTCTACCGATTTCAAACGTAAGAATGAGCCATTTCTCATAAACCAGGTACTCAACTGATTATTATTCTCAATAGTGCGCGAAGATAAACGTGGCCACAAAGCATAGATATTTTGATTTGTTTCAGACCAATGGTTTTGCGCATAAATATCAAGTAACGCATTATTTTCTACTAATCCGTTACTGCCGTCCGGATCTATAAATGGAGCCGTCGCATTTTGATCAATCCAGAATGAAGATCTTCCGGATCCTTGGAAGAATGCCGAAAAGTCAAAGTTTTTGAAGCCTGCAGAGAAACCAAAACCATAAATAATTTCCGGAGTCGTCGGATGTCCGATCGGCACTCTATCTTTAAAGTTAATTACACCATCTTCATTAATATCCCGATATTTGATATCTCCCGGTTTATAATCTCCGAATTGCTTAGGTGAGTTATTTACATCATTTTCGTCAATAAACAACCGCTCAGCTATATATCCCCATTGTTGAGTAATTGGCTGTCCAATACGAGATAACCATGGAGCATCCGGGTAGTTCGGTTCTTCAAATTGTGTATAGGTGCCTTTTGCATAAGTAAAGTTCGCTCTCAGTTGCAGCCATAACCCATTATTGAAATATTTGTTATAATCCATGGATGCATCAACACCCTGGCTAAATGCTTTACCAATATTCGCTTTTACATTACCTGGAACTTCCACTCCGATTTCATCTGTAATCGAACTACGTGTTTGAAGAATGTTCGATCGATTTTCCCGGAAATATTCTGCAATAACCTTGAAATCTTTAAAGAATGTAGACTCAAAACCGACATTTAATTTTTTCGAGATTTCCCATGAAATATTCGGATTCGCATATCTATTGATTCCTACGATTTTACGATTATCCGGTTTGTTCATATTCAAACCAAATGCAGGACCGTCACCAGCTTCAAGATTTACATCAGAAAGATAGAAGAAACGGTCATTTACATCACCAATCTGGTCATTACCAACTAATCCATAGCTGGCTTTTAGTTTTAAATCTGAAATTGATTTTTTATTAATAAAACTGGCAAATTTCTCATTAGAGACCATCCAACCACCACCGACTGAAGGAAAGAATCCCCATCTGTGAGAAGTATGAAAACGCTCACTCCCATTGTATCCGAAGTTACCTTCAATAAAATAACGGGAATCAAAACCATATGTTAAACGACCTGCCAAACCGATATTTCTATATGGCAAGGATGTGATCAGATTACTTGCTGCTGAGCGAGACATATCACGCATTGTATATACAAACAAACCTGAAACATCATGCTTTTCTGCAAATGTTCGATTGTAAGTTAATGCAGATTCTAAATAGAAAACATTTTCTGTCCATTCATCTCCTTTTGTATAATTCAGGTATTCTTTACCTCCTTGCGGGTTTGAATTGAATAAAACATATTCATCATTTACCCGATCATAACTATCTACATAATAATAATATGGAGAAAATTGACGCGATGATGAATAAAACGAAGTTCTGTTTGTATTAGCAGAAATTCTGAAATCCAAACCTTTTGTTATAAATTCAAGGTCTTGTTTTAATTCAGCCTGCATGGATAAGAAAGTACGGCTGTAATTTCTATAACCTTTTATCTGTTCTGCATAAGGATTTAGCGATGTCCCCAGCGTTGTATTACCAAATAGAATATGATTGGTATATTTATGGGATTCGTCTGCTGCATAAAAAGCAGGAAAATCTACCGGACTGGTTCTCATTACCATTTTGTACAAATCAGCTCCTTCATGAACCGGTCCCTGATAATCATCAAAACTACCATTCATACGAATATTCAGCTCTGTACTTTTTGAGAGATTTATACCTACATTTGAACGTATACCGATTCGGTCTATCGCAATGTTCTGATTAAAATTATTCCGCTTGTCAACTTTAAGGTTACCATTATCCCGGTTATAATTTGCGGCAACGTAATAACGAGCCACTTTACCCCCTCCGTTTACACTGATATTCCCACGATAATTGTTTGTCATATCATTAAACATAAGATCATACCAATCGGTAGTCGGATAAACGTGTTCATTCGTACCTGCAATGGTATTATCTATTTGCATACTTGAATACCGTGGTCTCTCGAGGGGATTACGTGTCGCAATAGCTTCATTAAACAACTTCATATAAGTTATCGGATCAGCCTTTTTAATTTTACTGACAGGTGCAGACAAAGAGCTTTCAAGACGAATCGAAACTTTAGCTTTCCCTTCAACCCCTTGTTTTGTCGTAACAATAATTACACCATTCGCTCCTCGTGATCCATACAAAGCTGCAGATGTTGCATCCTTTAAAATAGAAAAGCTTTCAATATCATCCGTATTTAATCTGGCTAAATCCTGAGAAGTCAACTCTAGACCATCAATCAAGATTAACGGTGACTTTGAATAACCAAAGCTGGTAACACCACGAACAAAAAATTCCGCATTATCTGCACCTGGTTCACCCGATCTCTGATAAGACACTAATCCGGCAATACGTCCTGCTAAACCGGAAGTAAGATTACTTGAAGGAAGTTTAAGCTCTGCAGGTTTAACCGTTGCAATTGAACTCACAACACTTTCTTTCTTTTGAGTAGAAAACGCTACAATCTGAACCTCACCCAAAGCCTCAGAATCCTCATACATCGTAATGATTCGGAAATCCTGCATGTTATTTCCTTTAAAAACGATTTTCTGGGGTTTATATCCGATATACGAAATCGTTAACGTTTCCCCTTTTTCTACCCCGTTGATTTGATAATTTCCATCCAGATCAGTTGTTACGCCTTTTGATGTACCTTCAACAAAGATACTGGCTCCGATAATAGGTTCATTGTTCTGATCTACAACAACTCCTTTAATTGTTTGTCCTTTCGTTGTACTTTGATGCGCCTCTTTGATTGATGCAAACAGAGAGCTTTGACTTTCAAAGACTAAGGGACTACATAGTAATGCACACATTACTAAATAGCGGTTTTTCCTTGTTTTTCTTAGCATAAATTAAAAAATATAGTGAAGTAATATATAAAATTGGCTTTTAAGGATGGACAAAAGTAAAGCTATTAACGAAAGGGCCAAATATTAAAATAATAAAATAAATCTGTTTAAAAACAGAAGAAAAAACACGTTTTTGGCTTATAGGATAATGAATGTGTTAATTATAACAATCATTAAAGAATACGAAAAACTAAACTTGTTTAATTTAAAACTATCCTGTTAATATTTTTTACAATTGAGACAATACACTGAAACAGAAAACAAAAAAAATGAGTTATCAACAAACTGTTAATAACTCATTTTTATATATATCAAGCATTTACATACTAAAGAATCAGCATTATAAACAAATTGTTAATAAGTAAACCTTTCCGAGAAGCAAATGAATAAGGTTACCCTCTTAACACGCTCAATAGATTTTTGATTGCCTGATCAATATCCATTCCCTTTTTTAACGAATCCATAAATCGACTACCAACTATCACTCCATTTGAATAATGTGATGCCTGATCGTATGTAACTTTATTAGATACCCCAAAACCTATCAGACAGGGATTATTTAACTTTAATTCTTTAATACGTTTAAAGTATTCTTCATTCTCACTTGTAAATGAGTCCCGATTTCCGGTGGTTGAAGCTGAAGATACCATATAAATAAATGCATCTGTCTCAGTATCAATTTTCCGGATTCTATCTTCTGAAGTTTGCGGAGTAATTAATGATATAAATTCCAGATTCTCCCCCTTTATTATGTCTTTATAATTTGTCAGATACTCATCAAATGGCAAATCCGGAATAATCAACCCATCAATCCCTATCTCCTTACACTTACTACAGAACCTCTTAAAACCATAAATAAGAATTGGATTGAAATAACTCATAATCACAAGAGGTACAGAAACCCGCTGACGGATTACTCTCAACTGCTCAAACAAAACAGAAATTGTCATTCCATTTTCTAAAGCCTGTTGACTCGTGCGTTGAATAACCGGCCCATCGGCCAAAGGGTCTGAATAGGGAATCCCTATTTCAATCATATCCACACCATTTTCGGCTAATCGTTCAATCACCTCAACTGTACTCTCTATATCCGGATAACCAGCTGTCAGATAAACGGATAATATGTTTTTTGTTTTATGCTCAAATAGCATTTTAATTCTGTTCATATGCATATCTTTGATAAGAAATTTTTTAATAATGTCAGATCCTTAAGAGCATAACTGCTCTCAAAGCGACTGTTCAAGTCAATACCTGTAAACTGAGGATGAGTAATACTTTTTAGCATATCTGAACTTTGCGGAGAGATACCTCCACTTAACATAAAAGGGCATTCTCCTTTATAATATTCTAATAAAGACCAATCAAACTGTTTCCCACAACCTCCGGCTTCCGGGCATTTAGTGTCGAACAAAAAGAATTCAGAATAAGGTTCGTATGCTTTACATTTCTCAAAGTCATACTTATCTGCAATACTAAACACCTTACAGACTTTATAACCGTCTTTTTGCAAGCGCATACATAATTCTACTGGCTCTTCGCCATGAAGCTGAACAAGATTCAGCTTACAGCTTTCCATAATTTCTATAATTTGTTCATAGCCTTCATTGACAAAAACACCTGCTTTATCAGCAGAGGTACCAATATTTGCGATTTCCGGATACATGGAACGGTCAATAAAGCGTGGCGATTTTTCATAAAATATAAAGCCAAGATACTCTATCTTGAGTCCATCTATTTCGCGGATGTTGTCAGGGAATTTCAAGCCGCATACCTTTATTTTCATATCTGATCAATGTTAGCAATTCTGTCCTGTAAAAGCAGACAACTTTAAATCAGGATCTTCCTCACGCATAAAGCTTTCTCCTATTAAAAAACCATTAAATCCGACTTGCCGGAGCTTCTGCATATCATCTACACTACCTATTCCACTTTCTGAAATAACGATCTGATCTTTCGGAATCAACTCAATCAATTCGAAAGAACGATCTATGGATGTTTCGAAAGTGCTTAAGTTCCGATTGTTCACGCCAATGATATCGGGCTGTGCAACCAGACTATCCAACTCACTTTCTTCATGAATTTCCAATAATACTTCTAATCCATATTCATGTGCAAAATGAGTCAACTCAATAACCCTTTTTGTTGGAAGAGCAGCTGCTATCAATAAGACACAATCTGCGCCAAAAGCTTTAGCCTGCAATATCTGATATTCGTCAATAATAAAATCTTTACGTAAAAGGGGCTTAGTAGTAGAAACTCTCGCCTCTTTTAAATCATTCAAATGTCCTCCGAAAAAGGGTTGATCCGTAAGTATGGAAATACCTGCCACATTAGCCTGAGTGTATAAATCAACAACATGAGTTAACTGAGCCCCTTTCTGGATCCAACCTTTCGAAGGTGATTTTCTTTTAAACTCAGCTATAATCCCATGATCAGAGCTAATGATTGAATCCTTCATCGAAATACTTACACGATTAAAAAAAACAGGATCCAATAAATGTGCAATCGGAAACATAGATTTATGCAATTCTATTTCCTCTTGCTTCTTCTCTATTATAGCTTTTAATATATTATGCATAATCTAAGTATTAATTTGATGGAAAATAGAAAACGCTTTTTTGGCTGCACCACTCTCCAATGAGTAGGAAGCTTTATCAATTGCTTCAGTAATTTTCATTTCAGGAGACAGCGTTTGTATAGCAAATGCTGCGTTAAGAATTACAGATTGCTTGCGGGCCTGAATTCCTTTCCCTTCTAATATATCCATAAAAATACGAGCTGCATCGGCAACAGAGGACCCTCCGTCTAAAGCGCTTTGCGAAACCGTACAAAAACCTAACTCTTCAGGAGTAAATACTTTTTCTCCTGACACTTGTATGGTCTTAAAGGGTGATGTCAGAGAAATCTCATCATAACCGTCTAAACTATTAACAATGGTGTATTCTTGTTGCATCTGCTGATACACATAAGCATACAACCTTGCTAATTTCAGATTATATACGCCTAATAATATTTTAGCCGGATTAGCGGGATTTATCAAAGGCCCGAGAATATTAAACAGGGTCCGCACCCCTAAGCTCTTTCTGACCGGAGCTACAAACTTCATCGTTTCGTTAAAAAGAGGAGCGTGTAAATAAGCAACGCCACTTTTTTCTATAGACTTCTGCAACAATCCTTCATCCATTGTGAAACGAATTCCTAAATGCTCAAGGACATTGGACGCTCCGCTTACGGATGTCGATCCAAAATTTCCGTGCTTAGCCACTTTATATCCGGCGCCGGCAACAACGAAACATGCTAATGTAGATATATTAAAGGTATTTTTAGCATCGCCGCCCGTCCCGACAATATCAATAGCATTGTAGGCAGATAAATCTATTTTAGTGCTTGATTCTAACAGGGCAGAACGAAATCCTTTCAACTCATTCAATGAAAGAGTTCGCATTTCATAACACATTAGTATCGCTGCAAGCTGAGCGGGATTAAATTCCTGATTATTTACATGCATAATCAGATTATATGCCTCTTGCTCCGTTAAGGATTGGTATTCAACCAGACTATTCAGTAATGCTTTCATTATAGATCTTTTAATGTGTTAGAAAATTCTCCAGCATTTGTTTTCCAGTGGGAGTCAATACCGATTCCGGATGAAACTGAATACCATGAACATCATAGATTCTATGCTTTATCCCCATTATAATCCCTTCATTATCAACAGCTGTCACTACCAATTCCTCAGGAATATCCTGATTTTCAACAGCCCAGGAATGATATCGCCCTACTTCTATTTCGGATGTTAATCCATCAAACAAAATAGCATCTTGCTCTATAATACTTATTTTAGAAGATACGCCATGATAAACCTCTTGCAGATTAATCAATCTGGCTCCGAAGGCCTCACCTATTGCCTGATGTCCTAAGCAAACCCCCAAAATGCTTTTCTTTTTTGCATATCTCTTCAATAGCGGGAGTAATATTCCGGCTTCAGACGGAATCCCCGGGCCTGGCGATAATATGATTTTATCGTATATTTCAATATCGTCTAAGCTGATCTGATCATTTCTGTACACATCTATTTGTGTATAACCTAATTCACTCACCAAATGATATAAATTATAGGTAAATGAATCGTAATTATCTAATATCAATATCTTTTTCATTGCTATCTATTTTAGTTTAGTGTAACAGCCAGATCAATTGCTTTCTTCAATGCTCCTAACTTATTATTTACCTCCTGTAATTCACTTTGCGGATCAGATTTTGAAACAATACCTGCTCCAGCCTGATAGTATAAATTGTTATCTTTACTTACAAACGAACGGATGGTAATCGCCTGATTCAGATCGCCATTAAATCCGATATAACCAATACATCCTCCATAAGCACCACGGGCATGTGGTTCAATCCGATTAATCAGCTGCATAGCTCTTATCTTAGGAGCTCCGGATAGTGTCCCTGCCGGAAAAGAATCTGCAAATACTTTTATTGGATTCGTATCTTTAGCCAGAGTACCACGTACCCTCGAAACTAAATGGATCACATGGGAGTAAAAATGCACCTCCTTAAAAAAATCAATAGAAACATTTGTTGCATTGCGGCTTAAATCATTTCTGGCCAAATCAACCAACATAACATGTTCTGCATTTTCTTTCGGATCTTTTAAAAGCTTTCGCCCCAGTTCTTCATCCTGCTCCGGAATACCAGTCCGTTTAAAAGTCCCGGCAATCGGGTCTATATAAACACTCTGATTCTGTATTCTGCAATGCGTCTCCGGCGAGGAGCCAAAAATCCGGAAAGACCCGAAATCAAAATAAAAGAGATAAGGAGACGGATTAATTGAGCGAAGAGCCCTATAAACCATAAAATCATCCCCTTGGAAAGACTGTCTGAATCTCCTTGAAAGTACAATCTGAAAGACATCTCCCCTATTGCAATGCCGGATACCTTCTTCAACCATTTTCAGATAATCAGCAGGAGAAGTTGTGGAAGATTCTTTTCCCGAAACCTGAAATTCATAGGTTGGGAAGTTCTTATTCAATAATATCGACTCGATGGATTCCATTTCAGAAGATTCATCCTCCCTCAGGTTTTCAAGTATAGTCAATTCATTCTTATAGTGATCTATAATCAATATGTATCTGTATAGCAGATAATAAATATCGGGAATCGAAACTTCAGTATCTTCCGGCTTTTCAAAAAGAGATGGTTCAAAGTAGCGAACTGCATTATAGGAAGTAAAACCAAAGAAACCATTCATTCCCGATGTACTTTCCACTTCAAAATTTCTTAGAAAGTGATAAAATTTATCTGCTAATTTATCCTCATCATTCAATTCATATATTTGCTCATAATCTTTTGAATAATGCTCAGTCACCATATTATTTTCCAGTTTAAAAAAAGCAATCGGATTAATTCCGATGATTGAATAGCTATTTTCATTACCGCGTGAATCCGAACTTTCGAGTAACACAGATTGAGGATAAATATCTCTCAATTTCAGATAAATAGAGATCGGTGTTTGCAAATCTGCAAGCATACTCTTTTGTCTCGTATAAAGTTTTGTTTTCATAGACTGTCTGTATTTGCATGATCAAATTGCGATAATGCCATTATATAAGTTTCCATATCTTTATCACCACGTCCGGAAACGGTTAGTACAACCACATCTTCTTTTTTGAAGGCCTGTTGTGATAAGACAGCCAATGCATGAGATGATTCCAAAGCAGGTATAATACCTTCTGTTCTTGTCAGTTCAAAGGCAGCTTTTAAAGCTTGCTCATCTGTTATTGCTAATGTTTTTGCACGTTTCGTATATGCCAGATATGCATACAAAGGTCCGATTCCCGGATAATCCAGACCTGCTGAAATTGAATACGGTTCTGTAACCTGGCCATTCTCATCCTGCATAACTAATGTTTTACTTCCATGCAAAACACCAATCGTACCTAAGTGTATAGTTGCTGCACTCTCACCGGAATCAATCCCTTTTCCTGCTGCTTCCGCAAGAAGTATCTGCACATCCTCATTATCAAGATAATGATAGATCGTTCCGGCTGCATTACTTCCTCCGCCAATACATGCGATCAGATAATCAGGATTCTCACGACCTTCCTGTTTTAGCAATTGCTTCTTAATTTCCTCACTGATAACAGACTGAAGCTTTGCCACCATATCCGGATACGGGTGAGGTCCGACAACTGATCCAATTATATAATAGGTATCCTCGGGATGACAACACCAATCACGAATAGCTTCATTTGTTGCATCTTTTAATGTCATATTACCCGATGTCGCGGCAACAACTGTAGCCCCGAGCATTCTCATTTTCTGCACATTAATAAGTTGTCTTTCAATATCGGTTTTACCCATATATACAATACATTCCAACCCCATTAATGCACACACTGTTGCTGTTGCAACTCCATGCTGGCCGGCACCGGTTTCGGCTATAATCCTTTTTTTACCCATCCGTTTAGCCAATAAGATCTGTCCCAGAGTATTATTGATTTTATGCGCACCGGTATGATTCAAATCTTCTCGTTTAAGATAGATTTTACATCCATATTTTTCAGAAAGTCTTTTCGCAAAATAGAGTGGTGTAGGTCTGCCTACATAGTCTCTCAATAACTGATGAAATTCTTCCTGAAAATCGGGTTTTGTCAATTCACTCAGATATCTGTTTTTCAAATCCTCAATACATTTATGTAAGATTTCAGGAACGAAAGCTCCTCCAAATTCACCATAATACCCGTTGCTTGTAACACTGTAATTACTCATGACTATATTTTTATTTTTTATTTCAGAATGGATTAAACGAAAAAAGGCCTGTCGTGAGTAACGACAGACCTTTTTGGTATATGCGAAAATTGATAATTATTCCAACATATGCTTGCTATATATAGATATAGGTCGTACTACTCACACCTCGAAGAGTTGTAAGCCACCACCAAAATCTATTTACCATTTGCATATTCATAATATCAAAAACTTCTTTTTTCTATTTTGTTGTGGGCAAATATAGGTACTTGTTTTGAATAACAAAACAAATCCGCAATTATTTTCCAAATAAAATTCTGAGTATCTCTCAAAATAAAACGGGAGATGTATCTCTATTTTAGACACATCTCCCGTTACGCTATACTTCGTTTGTATTATTTCTTTTCTGCACCGTGATCATGTCCGCCACAGCATGCATCGCCTTTTTTAGTAACTGTTGAGGGACAAACCTCTTTTACCTTAAAACCTAATTTATCCATAGCATTTGCTAACTTAGTCTTATCCGTTTTATCTTTACGATATTCAATTTTTACAGTTTGCGTCGGTATATCTGTTACAATATCAGTTACTCCTTTTTCAAAAGCAATATTCTTCATAATTTTATCTTCACAATCTTTGCAGTGAAGAACTGTTTCAAAAAGAACAGTGTCTTTTTTACTCTCTTTTTTTGATTTCGTCTGAGCCGATACATCTGCAATCGATACACAGCATACGATTAACATGGCTAAGATTGATAAGATTCTTGTTTTCATAATAAAATAATATTTAGTTAGTAATTAGTTTTTTGAAGGAATACTCCAGCGAACACCTACATAGAATTTACGTCCGTGGATAGGTCCATAAATCATTGTTGCATCGAAATCCGGACCAAATGGATCATTTGCTCCGATAATCGGATTCTTTTGTGTAAATCCTAATAAGTTCTCACCTCCTGCATAAACAGACCAATTGCGGAAATAACGCGTAACCTGAGCACTCATCATCGTAAATCCTTTAAAGTCTTTATTCCATAAAGGATTCGTTTCTGAAGGAAGCGGCATTCTTCCCGGACCATTAAAGTTGACCGTATAGTCGAATTGCCATTTCTTTAAGTTAGTCTGATAAGATGCTGTCAGCAATGCACGATAACGACTTGTCAAAGGCTTTTCACGAAGCACTCCATCATAATCTGTACGCGCATCTGTCCATCTGAATGCGGAAGTCAGAGTAAAACCTTTGAACACAGGATAATTAGCTTCGATCTGAAAGTTTGAAGAATAGGAACGTCCTTTCAGAGCTTCAAAATAAATAGCATGTGGATCTCTATCCATATTTACCACTACCTGTTTTTGGAAATCAGTGTAAAACCATTCTCCTGTCAGCGTCAGCTCTTTGCCGAATAAAGGTATATAACCAGTCAGTGTAACTCCATAATTCCAGGCTTCATCCATAGGCAGATCGTTACCAATATGCAGATTACGGATACGATTAGAGGCAAATAAATAATTATTCTCTGCTAACACATTGACAGAACGATAACCTTTACCGGCAGATGCCCGCAAATGTAGTTGCTCAATAATATTCCATTTCAAATGTAAACGAGGTGTCGCAAAAAAACCGTATTGATTGTGATAGTCACCACGAATACCTGCTAACACAACAAATTTGTCATTTAAATTATATGTATATTCAGCGTAAGCTCCC
Organism: Porphyromonadaceae bacterium UBA7332; assembly: GCA_002471225.1. Classification (GTDB taxonomy): domain Bacteria; phylum Bacteroidota; class Bacteroidia; order Bacteroidales; family UBA7332; genus UBA7332. The sequence continues at coordinate 88,123 of DKPO01000017.1, read as the reverse complement.
GTTACATACTCATTGCGGTATTTTGCAAAAGCAATATTATTATCCGGATAATCGAAATAAGGTAAATTAGATTCCTGACGCAATCCGTCATAATTAAAACTAATACCTGTACTGATCTTATGCTTACGGGTAAATTCAGTCTCATACATCAGATTAGCATATGCATTATCCTGACGTAGATTATACGTGTTATAATCCCAAGGTGTACCCTGTAGATCTTTCGATCCGTAGTGTGATTTCTGTGAGTGTAAAGACCCTGATGCAATCAAAGCAACACTCATATTTTTTTCTTTATCAATAATATATCCGTTTTTCGTGAATATTTCACCACGCTTGGTATCAATTCCTATTTTATACAACGGCATTCCTGGTTTTTCGTCATCGCCATGTTTAGTCTGACCGTTTTCACGCGTTTCTGTGATAAATTTCACACCTATCTGACTAATAAAATTATCTTTTTTATAGTACCAGCGATTAAATAAATTCAACTGCTCTAATTTAGGTTGATCTAAAAATCCATCTTTATTTGCATCATGTGTAAATTTGTCATTCGAATAATGCACAAACAAACCGGTACCTAAATAATTATTAAACATTACGTTACCATCAACATTTCCCTCCATACGTCCCGCATCACTTGCGAATAGATTTACGGTCAACGGATCTGAAGTCTGAGGTTTTTTATATTCAACATTGATCTGTCCGGTTACTGCTTCATATCCATTCTTTACAGATGAGGTACCTTTAGAAACCTGAATACTCTCCATCCAGGGAGCAGGAACATAATCCAAACCATAAAGAGAGGCAGCCCCACGAAAGTTAGGTGCATTCTCTGTAAGCATCTGAACATAGGCTCCTGATAGACCCAACATTTTTATTTGTTTGGCTCCTGTAGCAGCATCGCTATAAGATACATCAACAGATGCATTTGTCGAAAAGCTTTCTGATAAGTTACAACAAGCTGCACGACACAATTCGTCATACGTTATCTTTTCTGTTTGAAGAATAGTTGTTCGTGGTTTTAAGGTCGCTTTTGATCGTTCAGTCACAACAACCTCGCTCAGATCAACATTACTATTTAGTTGAATTTCATAATAATCTTTATTAGGAGAAATAGTTATAGTATCACTTTTATAACCGACATAACTAATAACCAGTTGATTCGTTTTTGAGTTGCGATTTATTGCAAACTTGCCATCCATGTCTGTTACAGCACCGTCACCGGTCCCTTTCCAAACTACGTTAGCAGCATAAATAGGAGACTTGGTTTCATCAAGTACAATTCCTTTGATTTTTTTTGATGCAGCTTCGGCTGTCACAGCTGCAAAAATAAATAGTAATAAATAGGCTATTTTTTTCATTTCAAGTGTATTTAACTTCATAAAGAACCTCTGTACTTTCAGCTTAAAGTAAAAGAACAGATAAAAGAATATTATTCCCATTCAAGGATAGAATGAGACACAATAAGGAATAGGAATTAATATTAATTCCACATTCGCTAAATTCTTTAAAAAAGTTAAATCAAAAGAGTAGATTTCATCGACAGGATATGCCGTGAAGAATAGCACAACAGAGGTGGTTCGACTCGTCGTTGTGCATGATAAGAAGTTTCTGTGTCGAAAATTATCAAACAAAGTTGTTTGATTTGTTCAAAAGCGAGAATAAACTGCTCTTGCTTTTGCTGCTCCACCTGTTCATGAGTATCATCTTTAAAACAATTGTTTTTACCGGGAGCAGTCATACATGTAGTACAATCATTATGTTCCGCTTTATCTTCCGAGAAAGCAGTCAAATCGTGTGAGCAACAACAATTTGCATCACAGTTTGCCTCAGTATGATGTCCTAATGTGAAAGTAAAAGTTTCAAAGCAGAAATGAGAAGAAAAAGTATGCACAACATTTCCACCAATTCCTCCGAAGAACCAGATAAGAATCAGGGAAACAGCAAGAATTATATTTGACACTTTTTTTCTCATTGCTGCAAAAATATAAATTAATTGTCAGTTAGCAAATAAAAAGATATTAATGAGAATCATTTTTTCTCTTTTCTAACTCTTTAAACTGCTCATAAGTAAGTCCTACACCTTTACCCGTCATCTGATCAATAGATATCTTCCATATTCTTACATTACGCAAAGCCGGCTCGGAATAAATAAACTTATTTTCAGGAATAAATTTAGCCATCAAATCATTCAATATTTTTCGTTTATGATCTGTACATTCAATAAATGAAACATGTCCTTTTACAACTACACTATCCGAACGCATAGAGTAACTACATGCTACTTTTTCGTGCTGCTTCACCAAATCATCGCCATAACAAAACGACAAACTGATCCGGTTATCCTTAGCTAATAGCTCTAAATGAGTCCCTTCCGGTGCCGAATGCAGGAATATATCGTCGCCAATACGCACAAAATTCATAGGAAATATATAAGGAGCGCCCATTGGATCGTTTACTGCAACCTGACATAAAGAGCAAGTGTCGATAATCTTATACATCTCTTCAATTTGTGTATATTTAAAAGCTTTCATATTGTGTGTATTTTAGTTGTTTTATAAATTCGTATATATAAATCAAAATGCAGTCCGGAAATTTTTCATTTCTGTTCGCAAAGCCTTTGCCCGATTATTTGTACAAGCATCTAACAAAGTCCAGAACCGATCACTATGATTCATCTCTACAGTGTGACACAATTCATGTAACAGTACATAATCAATTAAATGATCCGGCAAAAGCATCAGGTAGAATGACAGATTTATATTTCCCGCTGAAGAACAACTACCCCATCGTGAAGTACTGTTATTTATGCTTACTCTTTTGTAGGAAAATTTATATTGATCTGCTAATTCTTTCAGTCTACGCGGTAAGTAGTTCTTAGCCTCAAATCGCAAAAGTCTGAATACTGAATCTTTTAATAACCGCTGAACTGATTCTGATTTAAAATCTGTGTTTGCAGGACAGCATATCTTGTAATATGGAGCTTTATAGGTAGAAAGAAAATCTTTGCGCACCTCTTCTATGATAAGTATTTCAGTTGATCGGGTTCTCAGCTTTCTTTCCGGATGAAGATATTGTTTCTCCTTCTGTATCGAGCCTCTCTCAAAGAACGGTCTTAATTCCAAACGGGTATTATTGATACTTTTTTTGATTTCGGATTCAGATACTCCCACCGGAATAGTCATATGCAGCTGACCTTCTTTCATTTTAAAAATGAATCGCTTCGCTCGTGAATTAACAGTTAGAACAATCTTTCCAAACTCATCATCCTCCAGGTAATATTTTAGCGCTTTCCCCATAGTTAAACTTTCTCCTTTTAGATAGGCAAAGATAATATAGTTCGACAAATTCCGGGTTATACATCTAAACTCTTAGTTGGCAAAAACTGAATTCGCTAATATATGCTTCACAAGATAAAAAAGTCATTTTATTTGCAACATTTGCAACACAAGGAACAGATCACTGTTAATCAACAAGATACAACATTGCAAATAATTTCATTTGCAACCATTTGCAACCATTTGCAACACTCCTAAAAGCGCATCCACAAAGGCATCTGAAGATTTGTTGCAAATGTTGCAAATAAAACCCGCAAATATATTCTTTGTGTACAAAAGATGCCGTATATCTTTGGATAGATTCAGTCTGACGGTTGGAGCGTTTAGCAGCCATAAAAGGCACTCCTATAGCAAAACAAACCTATGTTCTGCTAAAGAAATGCCTTCCGATGAAAATCTGTCTTATCTCCCGGGATTTAGATACCTTCGAAAATATTTTTTAATACGTATCTAAATATATTTTACTACCTATGAAAAAATATTTTAATACGTATCAAATTAAAAATACAGCTAAATAAATTGACTTATACTGGTATTGGTTGACAGATTTAATACCTTACTGTCATTCAATTCGTTTCAATGCTCAATCAATACAAAACTACTTTTCACTTGTTGTATTGACCATAGGTGCAACCGGTTCATCTGAACATAAAACAACCATAAGGTTACTTGCCATTGCAGCCTTTTGCTCGTTAGTCAATTCCACAACCTGCTTTTCTTTTAGTTGATGTAAAGCCATATCGACCATAGAAACAGCTCCTTCTACAATTTTCTCACGGGCTGCAATGATAGCCTCTGCTTGTTGACGACGTAACATGACAGCCGCAATTTCAGGAGCATAAGCCAGATAATTAATCCGGGCTTCAACCACTTCAATTCCGGCTAAAGCCAAACGCTCATTGATCGCTCTTTCTAATTCTTCATTCACCTCTTCTCCACCATCCCGCAAAGTGATCTCATGCTTTTGATTGTCAAGCAAATCATACGGATAATGTCCGGCAAGACTACGCAACGCTGCATCACATTGAATGGCAACAAACTCTTCATACGCTTTCATCCGATTGGTTTGTTGTTGCCCTTGCACACTCGTTGTCATTGAAGAGCTATCAATATCAAACATACACTTATATGAATCCTTAATACGCCAAACCAATACAGATCCAATCATAATTGGATTACCATTTTTATCATTTACTTTAATAGGCTGAATATCCAGATTGCGTGCACGAAAGGTTAGTTTGGTTTTCGTATAAAACGGATTCACCCAAAAATACCCATTACTCTTCAATGTCCCTCTATATTTACCGAAAAAGACCATGACCCGAAGATCATTTGGTTCTATCATCGTAAATCCAATAAGTAATATAAAGAATAGAATTACGCTAAGCCCTCCAATAATCGGAGCAAATCCTCCCCAACTATCTATTTGAAAAAAGGCAAAGACCGCAAATGCCAAAAGGGCTAAACACACGAAAAGCATTAGAAAACCAGAAAGGACAACGCCTTTAAAATCATATTCTTTCAATTCTTCCATACTAGATAAAGTATTAATTATTAATAAAAACACGTAAAGCCCTAAAGATAAAATAAATATATAAAAGCAATATAATTTTCTTGTATTTAATTACAAAATATAGAAAAAAAGATGAGTATGATCTAAAATAGCTTCCAGGTAACAAGTTTATAACCTAACACTCTGAATGCAAATCAACAAGACCTTTGTAAAATATCAAAAATGTAAAACGAGATATCATTAGGTGTCCATGTATTTAATATTATTAATACTTTACTGATATTTTAAGCACAACTAAAAATCGATCCTTAACTCAATTAATTCAATTTAAAACTAAATTTGCACCCTCAAAAAACAATAGAGTCCATCAATATGGAAAGAAAAGAAAGTATTCATGAAATGTCCGATTTTTTATTGGATTATGCAATTAGTCTAATGGGGGCCGGTTCACACACGGCACGTATTGTACGAAATGTTGTTCGAATAGCTGAGGCTGGGGGATACGAAGCCCATCTAACAATCTTTCAGAAAAACATCTCAATGATGATTAAAGAGAAATCTACCGGAGAGACACTCACCGGAATCAGACGCATCAAACCTATGGCTCTGAATTTCAACATTATTTCCGAATTAAGTGCACTAAGCTGGGAAGCTTATGATCAACCTATCTCCCTAAGTGTTATTAGGAGTAAATACGACGAAATAATGTCTATTCCACGATTATCCCGATGGGTCGTTTTATTTTTGGTTGCTTGTGCTAACGCCTCTTTCTGTAAGTTATTCGGAGGTGATTGGATAGCCATGTTGTTAGTATTCATAGGAACGCTTGTTGCATTTTTTGCTCGTCAGGAAATGATGAAATATCACTTCAATCATTTCATTGTGTTTATTTCTGCTGCTTTTATTTCATCTATTATCACTGCAGCCGGAGTTATCTGGAGTTTAGGTGATACTCCTCAGATTGCTTTAGCTACAAGTGTATTATTTCTTATTCCCGGTGTACCTTTGATTAATTCAATCATGGATATTCTTGAAGGTTTCGTCCTTGCCGGGATGTCTCGTTTGATCAATGCAACTATACTTATTATATGCATTTCAATCGGATTATTCTTCACTATGTCTATTTTAGGAATAAATAAATTATAGAACAATGGAATTTTTAATCAATATATTTATCGACGGTTTTTTTGCCGCTATTGCCGCAATCGGATTTGCTGTAATATCAAATCCGCCAAAGAAAGCAATTATAGCATCCGGGGTATTAGCAGCAATCGGTCATGGCTTTCGCTATTATTTATTACATGCTACGGATCTTGACATTGCTACAGCTACATTTTTCTCCGCAATGCTGATCGGCATTTTAAGCTTTGTTTTTGCAAAACTTATCCATTGTCCGAATGAAGTATTTACTTTTCCATCACTTTTACCTATGATTCCGGGAATGTATGCGTATAAAATGTTCCTTTCATTTGCTAAATTTATACGCTGTGACGATCCGGATCTTTATGTCTCGTTAGTGGTAGATGCTTTCAAAAATGGTTTGACTGCTATTTTTATATTAATAGCCTTAGTAGTAGGTGTTTCATCCCCTGTATTGATATTCCATAAACAATCATTTATGATGACACGCATTTTAAAGCCTATAACCAAATAAACGATCGGTTCGGTATCAGAAGAACCTAATTTCAATTTATTTGTTAAGGTTATATCTGATCTGAGTTTATTTGAATATGGTTAAACATTATGTCAATCGGGCAAACTGGCTTCGTGCTGCCGTTTTAGGAGCAAATGACGGTATACTTTCAACGACAAGCCTCGTTATCGGTGTTGCTGCTGCAAATACCGAGCGCAGTGCTATAGTATTAGCTGCACTCGCCGGATTAGTTTCCGGTGCTTGTTCTATGGCAGCCGGAGAATTTGTTTCGGTTAGTTCACAAAGTGACGTGGAAAAAGCCGATCTGGTACGCGAAAAAGGTGAATTAATTGATAATCCCGATGGTGAATTAATTGAATTGACAAGCATATATATAAATCAGGGGCTTGATCCTGTGCTTGCAAAAAAGGTGGCTATTGAGATGACACGAAGAGATGCATTAGAAGCACATGCCAGAGAGGAGTTGGGCATTAATATGATGACCAAGCCTAAACCTATGCAAGCAGCTATTGCATCGGCAGCTTCTTTTATAAGTGGTGCACTACTGCCTCTATTGGTTGCCATATTTGCACCGCTCAATTCAATGCTTACTTTTCAATATATCTTTGCAATTATTTTCTTAGCTATGTCCGGAGCGACAGCAGCACATATGGGTGGATCATCCGTGCAAAAAGCTATATTCCGGATATGCTTTTGGGGGACGGTTGCAATGATTATTACAGCGCTTGTAGGATTTATTTTTGGTAATCACATCAGCTAACTATAAAATAAGAATGGTCAGGACTAAATCCTGACCATTTCTTTTTTTATTATCAATTGCCTTTTTTCATAAGAATCCTAGTTCCATCTGCTTGTACAGCATAAAGACTTACAACATTCATATCAATTCCTTCAGGAACTTCAAAACTAAAGAAATTTGAAAAGAATGCCAGTGATGAGCCTCTCTTAACTTCAAAAGCCACAGCTTCCTCTCCATTACGTATCGATATATTTCTTCCGGATTGGGTATAAGTGATCTCTTTTGTGATTTTCTTATCCTCTTTAAACAAGGTATAATAACCTGTGTCACCTACTCTGTATCCGTCTATACCTACATCTCCATTCTTTCTATCTTCTAAATAATAGAATGCATGTTTTGGTTTTGGGAAACGAGCCATAAAAGATTTCGTAGCGTTAATCATACTTGTCGTTACGGTATATTTAAAACTACCATACTGATCAATCGTTGTATCAACCGGCCTAAAGAATCCCCACATATCGAAAAACTCTGTTAAATCTGCATTTGCAGCCTGAGAAGCAAGTCTTGCAAACTTCAATTGACCATCACCCGGATCACTTTCATTAATCCGATCTTCCCGTAAAAGTTTAAATAATGTAGGCCAGAAGTCCGGTTTGAAACCACATCGATGATAGTAGTTCCATAACTGCCAGTTCATTCTCATATGCAACTCTGTATTTTCTCCCTGATGACCATCTCCAAAATCATACCATGGTTTTTTATGTACACAACTTACCATTGCCAATTCTGACAATTCACTTCCTCTCGAACAATATTTCCCGAGTTTATACAGAGAATAATTTGAAAATAAATTATTACTGGACTCGGTTGAACCCGGCCAATTTATTGCTTTTTGGTGAATATGTCCGATTTCATGTGCCGGTCCCCAAACATTATCTTTTGCAGCCATTACATTATCCGGAACCAGAATATTATGAAGATATGTGTACACAAATCCAATTCTGTAATCTGAAGCCCACATATATCCATCTTCAGGAGAAATTGCCATAATATGGTTATTAACCTGAGAAGGCCGGATATCTTCAATCCCCATAAGATCCTGTTGCCATCTTATCAGATTATCCCAAAGGTTTATCGATGGCAATATTTCATTAGGTACGATTTCCAGCATTTTTGTACGATGGAAATAGAACATAATACGTTCTCCTTTAACACAGAAATACTTATAAGTCGATTTCTTTAAGATATCAGAGTACTTTTCATTCGTTTGGTGAGTCTCTAAATCAAAATATCCATCGACATTACCGCTTCCTTCAGGAATATGAACACGTATTGGTTTTGCATTCGCTGATTTCAGATCAGTTTGATAAATTAAAAACAACATACCCTCGCGACGAATACCAATTTTATTCACACCTTCTTCCAGAAAGTATGAGTCTCCACTTGCATCAACACCAGGAACACATTGAAGAGTTAGTCTGTTACCATGAGTTTCCCCGACTAATACGAAGAGAGAGTCTCCGGCCTTTGCTGTAATACCTGTAGGATTATCTAATGATGTGTAACGCTTAGTCATTAAATTTTCAGCCCATATTTCATTATTACTATAGGGTTTATAATCTGTTATCCTAAACTCCCGATCATAGACATTTTGTTTTATACGTGATGCTACGCTTGCGAAATAACTTGGTAACTGATGAATCTGTTCATCTGTCACCCCTGTTTTCAATTCACTACAAGATAAATCTGTAAATACAGTCAAAAGAATTGCATCCAGACTTTTGTCTGTATTTTTCTTAAAGAATTGCATTTCATCACAACTAACAAAGTTTCCGGCTCCGCTAAGAACTTCAAATTTAATTTTTGTCGCCTGAACAGGCTCTGCGAAATCTACCCGGCTTGCTGCATTTTGCATTCTGAAATTATACTCGCCTTGCAATGAATATTCAGGATTAGCTGCTGTCTGAGTATAAATTTTAACTCCTCCGAAATTTCCGTTTCCTGACCTTGTATGATATACCAGATAGTCGATGGATTCCTTACCTTCAAAATCAAACTCTAACACGACAGGGAATTTAGCAGACTGACTCCATACAGAATGATAGAACCCATTATTCTGTCCCATTATCCCATCATAACATTTCTCTATACCTTGTCCTGGTTGATTTTCACTTGCTTTTCCTCCGGTCGGGACAATACTGATATCTCCTTCCAGAATAATATCATCCATATCTCCGTCTTTTGATTTCTGAGAAACCAGACAAACGGCCTTAATATCAGGATTTCCTTTCTCATAAACGATAATCGAATCCTTGCGATCTATGTATTTATCATTTGCGCTTATTGCAAACTGATAATCTCTATCAACTAAAGCCTTTGTTGAAGCAATAATAGGAGAAATCCATTGATTTGATTCATTAATCTTTATTTCATATTCGATATTAGACGTAACCGTTATCGTTATTTCCTGCTCATTGTTCGGCAAACTAAATTCTGATTTACTTAATAAAATAGCCGGTCCATAACCTAACTGTTTTACTTTAATGTCATAATTCTCTACTGATGATTTGACTGACACAACAGCTTCTCTGACATCTCGTTCCTGATTTTCCAATACAAGCAGTTGTATTTGATTACTTCCTGATTTCGACACCAGACACCATTCTTTATCCGACTGCACATTCCATTCGGATGACTCAATATTTGTTTCGATTTTAATAATACTGTTTGATTTATCTTTCGTAAAATCAAACGAATGATACTGTTCATTAATTACAAACTTTGAAGACTCTTTCACTTCTTCTGTCTGACAAGAAAACAGAAGCATACAAATGGATAACCCTAAAAATTGAATAACGTTTTTCATAAGCATTCTTTTTTAAATAAAAGGGGAAATAAAGTTTAAGTAAACCTCATCTCCCCTCATAATCTTATTATTTAATTATTTAACTATACTTATTCACCCCATAATTTAAATTCACCCATTGAGAAATATTTATTTTCACCTGCTGTGCTTATCGGAACTTCAAATCGTAAGTGTTTATAAGCTGTTTCAGATATGAAAATAGGTGTAGTAAATGCTGTTTTTGCTGTTTTTGGTAAGCCACTGTCAAATGTTTGAATTGTCACATAGTCTGTACCATTATTACTACCTTTTACCACAATTTTCTGAGGCGCCTGATTTCCACTATTATGGCGAGTGTAATATTGAAACTTAACTACCGAAATTGGCTCATTCAGTGTAACTTCAAAATAATGCGGTGGATTTGCAACCGAAACACTCCATGCTGAGTGGAAATAAGTTTCCAGATTACCATCAATTAATCCGGCAATAGCACCCTCTGAAGGTTCCTGAGCATTTGTACTCAACATATCTGCTGTCAAGGCAATAGATTGTGGCGCATAAGAAACTTTTAAAAGACATACATCTTTCCCTTTTTCAATTTCAAATGTCTCTTTTGTACAATCAGTTAATCTCAAAGGAAGCATATAATCACCAGGAATAATTTTTGACTTATTAATTGTGATTATGTTTTCAGACATACTGTTTCCGGACGTAAATTTCACAGTTGGATTAAACTCATATGCTTCTTTCGGTAAAAGAGCATATTTAACCTCACTTGATGCATTAAATTCATCCAATAATGCCTGATCTATCTCTAATGTACAATCAAAATCCCATAGATTAGCAAATGGCATTTCTGTAGAAAGGGTAAAAGTTGATGTTTCAGGTGAATTTGCATCAAGCAGAATATCTTGTTCCCCCGCTTCTTTCAGATATATTGTCGGAATGATAACATCTGGCGAAACAAACATTTTATTCAGCTTAGAGTTAATTGAATCTTTTGAATCTACTAGCTCTAAAGGTAGAACATAGTTTACATCCTTATCCAGATCATAGATCTTATCGGTAAAAAATTCAACATTTATCAGTTTTATATCTTCACTTGATGAAAATGATAAGACCTGAGTAGGATCCATACTATAGCATGATGCCGGTAAAGCTACGTAATTGGTTTCATGCATTTCATTATAAATATTTAATGCCGCGTCAGACATTAATTGAGAAGTCACTTTCGCAGTAGCTTTTAAGTTATAACCTCCTTTATTTACAACCACATTATAGTTTGCATTCTCTCCTGTTTTATATAATGTCAAAGGAATATCTCCTGCATTCTTATAATAAAGGATGGTAGAATAATCTTCTAAATACTGCTCCTTATTATCATTACATCCGATAAACAAAGACGATGCAGCCAGAAGAGTCATTGCGACTAATCCTAATTTATGTTTCATTGTTTCGAAATTTTTCATTTTAATAATTCTCTATTCTGATATTTCTATTTGATAAGAATTACCAACCATAGTTTTGAACTAATTTTTTATTTCTATCTAATTCTCTTTGTGAGAATGGATACAAATAATGGTTTGGCTTAAATACACGTGTTTCAAACACAGTTCTGCTCCAGAATGCATCAGGTGTGTCTGTTGCATTTTTAGCAGGAACGGTTGTATCCATACCATACATTGGACCGCCATCTGTTTTTTCAGCAATCATCCATGTTCGTGTATCAAAGTATCTATGATTTTCATAAACCAATTCCACGCGTCTTTCTGCACGTACTAATTCTATTAAACGATCAGTTGATGAACCCGGGTATACTTCCATTATCGGAGGTACTCCCGCACGATCTCTTAGATCATCCCATAATTCCATAGCTAAAGACTCATATCCACCCGGAAGAGCAACACCTCTCTTTTTACATTCAAGAACAGCTTCAATAAAGTTAAGATACATCTCTCCCAGTCTGAATGTAGGGAATACGATATTACCCCATTGTCCTGCTGAAGAGTTCTGAGTATGATCATAAAAACGATTGATTACATAACCTGACTTAGGATAGTCATGGGATTTATTCCCGTTCCCATTCTTAGCAAAAGAAATCAATGTTTTTTTATCTCCATGGAACCACTCGGTATCACCAAAGAATACTGAGATATAGAAACGTGGCTCACGATTCTTATACATATTAGGCATATTCTTAGTAAATGACTGTACTCCACCCCATGCAGGGTAAGTCCAGGAACTTTTACCTTCTTCAGAGTAACCTGATGTTTCATCAATAATAGGATCTCCATTTGATTTATATCCTGTAATAGGATATTTTCCGTTTTTCATGGCGAAAGCATCCACTTGTTGTTGTGTCGGACCGACTCCCCCATAAGCCGTTCCGGCTACCCCGGTCGGAACAGTATGCACACTCACCGTATAACGTCCTTTACGGCCAGTTGTCCATATCAATTCTGAATTCCAGTCTGCTTGCGTAATACCTAACCAGTTTTCATATGGATTAGAACCATCTCCTTTACGGTAAAGCTCATATAACGGATTATCGATCAAAACCTTTGCTGCATTTGCTGCTTCTAACCATTTATTGGCATCATACGTTTGAGGAAACAGATTTCGTCCATCAGGATTAATAAGTCCGGCGTATAATTTATTACCATTAAATAAATCACGAGCAGAATAAAGTTTCAAGCGAGCTACAACTGCCTGACAGGCTCCTTTCGTCGCTAAGCCTTTTTCACGGGCTGTACCCCATCCGTCTTTCATATTCGGATCGTTAGCACAGGCAGTCATTTCATCAACTACATATTGTACACACTCATCCCACGTATTACGAGGTCTTTCTAAAGCTTCCGTTGATGCTGTAAAATCCAACAACTCATCACCTACCAAAAATACCGGTCCGTAGATACGGAGCATTAGAAAATAATAATATGCTCGTGCAAAACGGGTTTGAACTTTCCATTCACCTAATTCACCTGCTGTTAATAACGGGTCGTTACATCTATCTGCATTTTGTAAAAATATATTACACTCGCGGATACCTTGATAATAAGCCTGCATTTTATAATAAGGAACATTCGATGGATTCCATGAACCGAAGTTTATCCATCTTGTATCTCTATTATAAGTCACGGAACCCTCATCTGAAGCTCCCTGCCATGGAGAATAGTTAAAATCGTCTGCATCATTCGGCAAAAAACTCATTGTATGTAGCCAATATTGACGAGTTGTACTACGCTGAGTCCATATTTTGTCAAATGTTAATGCCTCATCTTCCTGCTTATCCAGAAAACTATCACAAGATGTACTTACACCTGCTGTACATAGTATAGATAAAGCAATCATCCCTTTATATACTAATCTATTGAAATTCATTGTGTTCATTTTTTAGAAGTTTGCTGTAATACCTAAAGAAACAATTCTTGATGGTGGATATCCTGATCCGTCACCATTTCCTCTTTCAGGATCCCATAATTTGAATTTGCTGAAAGTTGCTAAATTATTTCCTGCCATATAGACACGGAAATTACTGATGAATGTAGATCTCAATACTGATTTAGGTATTGAATACCCTATTTCTACATTTTTCAAACGTAAGAAGCTACCATCTCTTAACGTAGCTGTTGATGCGCGATAATTATTAGAGCTACCTGCTGCTCCCCCTATACTTAGTCGGGGATATAAAGCATTTGCGTTCTGCTCCGGTGTATTAGTCGTTTTCCATGCATGATCATACAGGTCTGCATTAATGGCTGCACGTCCCATATTTCCACTTGTAAACGGTTCCATTGATGTTCCTCCGGTAAAGAATGATACATGGCTAACCCCTTGGAAGAATACATTTACATCGAAATTTTTCCAATTTGCTGTCATACCAAATCCATAAACGATTTCAGGCATATTTGTATAACCTATCGCAACACGGTCATAAGTATCGATTTTACCATCACCATTGATATCCTGATATTTGATATCACCTACACGATATTCACCATATGTCTGGCGAGGGCTGTTATCTATATCTTCTTGCGATTCGAAATACCCGATAGCCACTAATCCGAATGGCTGATAAGCTCCTCCGGCTCCAAATGGTTTACCTATTGCATTCTGATATTTGTACTGCCAATCCGGTTCATCATTATTTAATAACTTATTACGGTTATATGTAAAGTTACCTCGTGCTGTCAGATACACCTCACCTACCTTTTGATTATATTCTAATGTTCCGTCAAAACCTTGATTACTGGTTTCCCCGATATTTGTATAAGGTATATTTGTAATACCTACGATCGCAGGAAGCCCTGCACGCTGAAGGAAAATACCTGTACGATGTTCTTTAAAGTAATCTGCCTGAATTTTTAACTTCTCAAATAATGAAAACTCAATTCCGGCATTAAACTTCAATGCTTCTTCCCAACTTACGTTCAAGTTTTCCACATCTCCGATACGGATACCACCGCCACCTTCACCACCGGTTTCTCCGTAGTACCAGGAGCCACCGCCAACAATTGTCGGCTCATACATCCATCTTCTTCCGCCGCCGATGGCATCATTACCTACTTTACCGTAAGAAGCCTTCAGCTTTAACATATCTACTGATTTACTGATTGGCTCCCACCATTTTTCATTTGACATCATCCATCCGATAGCACCTGCAGGGAAGAAACCAAAACGATGTCCGCGGGCAAAGTTCTCAGAACCATTATAACCCATATTAAACTCTGCAAAGTATCTTTCATCAAATGCATAAGTTGCACGTGCTGCAATACCCTGATTTTTATATGGTAATGATCTGAACTTATCACCCTCCTGAGTTCTTACGTGGATTTTATGATTATATAGAAATAGACCTCCTACACGATGCTTTTCAGCAAACAAACGCGTATAGTTGATTGATCCCTCCAAATAAGTGGTCATTGTTCCATCTGTGC
This sequence comes from Porphyromonadaceae bacterium UBA7332, assembly GCA_002471225.1. Lineage (GTDB taxonomy): Bacteria > Bacteroidota > Bacteroidia > Bacteroidales > UBA7332 > UBA7332. Next base: position 73,097 of record DKPO01000017.1, on the reverse strand, counting down.
TTCTGGAGTATGCTAATTCCTCACTACCAGCATATATCTGATCATAAATCAAAGCACCTGTTTCAGGATCACGACCTGTTGCGTGGTACTGCCGTGGCTCTTTCTTTCTTAATTGTGTAGAGGTATTGAAAGCATCCCATGAGAATTTAATCTGAGCAGTTAAGCCCGGAGTAATAATTTCACTGAAATCCTGATTAATACCGATCAAAGATTGTGAAGAGTTCCAGAATTGTTCACTATATCCTGAGTGAACCAATAAGTTCCATGGGTTAAAACCTGAAGCCGATGCCGGCGCAGAAATAGTTCCATCTGAGTACTCTACCGGAAAGGCATTTGGAGAAGTATTAAATGTATATCCCCAAATATCACCATTTGAAGCTCCCGGTCTGAATGATTTCTCATAAATATTAGCGAGATTGACATTTACGGTTGTTGATTTCGTAAGTGACAAATCAATATTCGCGCGGAAATTGAATTTATTATAATTTATCGATGAGTTATAATCGTATCTGTCTCCGGCATTTTTAAAGATTGATCCCTCATTATAGAAGGCTCCGGAAATAAAATATTTAGCAATACTACCACCCCCGGTAATATTTAAATTCACACGTTGATTAAATGCATGATCTCTGTAAAGCTCATCAATCCAGTTTACATTCGGATATAAATCAGAATCTGCATTCGTAGCATATTTCTGGATTTCTTCAGGTGTGTAATATTCTCTGCCCAAAGCTTCATTATACAATTCAGCCCACTGCATTGAATTTACCATTTTAGGCATTTTTGTTGGCTGCGTGATACCAGCCTCAGCCCTTACTGAAATCTTAGGTTTACCTTCAGATCCTTTTCTCGTAGTAATCAGAATTACCCCATTGGCTCCGCGTACACCGTAAACAGCTGAAGCAGAAGCATCTTTAAGAATAGAGAATGATGCGATATCATCTGTATCGACCAAATCGAGTTCACGTTCAATACCATCTACCAATACCAATGGTTTGGATGTTCCTTTAAAAGACGAAACCCCACGAATATAAAACTCAGAGCTACTGCCTTTACCTGGTTCTCCGGAACGGGTCATCGCCACAACACCGGCTAACTGACCTGCCAAAGCATTTGAAACTGAAGCTGATGGTATTTTCAAATTTGTTACGTCAACTGTAGAAATAGCGCCGACTACACTTTCTTTCTTTTGACTACCATAACCTACAATAACCACCTCATCCAATTGTTCTGAATCAGGAGATAAAGTAACATTAATTACTTGCTTATCTCCGACAGCCACATCCTGAGACTTCATTCCGACATAAGAAAAAGTTAATACCGGAGCTACCCCCTCGACTTTGATAGAATAATTACCATCGATATCGGTAATAGCACCTTCTGTTCCATTTTTCACCCAGACATTTGCCCCGATAATCGGCAAATTATCCTCTCCGGAAATAACTGTCCCTTTAACGATCCTTGTCGCTTTTTTCTTGTTCTGCTGAATGGAGTAATTGTACTCCTTAGTCGAAAAGACTGATTCATCTGACACCTTTGATTTGTCATTTGCATAAACAAATGGAGAACTAAGCAAAAGACAGCTTACCAAAGAGCCTAAACGCCACCTCCGCTTATCCAAATAAAAAGTTTTCATGCATTAAAATGGTTTTAGTTTATGAAATAATTAGTAAAAACATTTATTTTTATTCAGTTCTCTATTCAAAAAACTCATCTCTCTCCCAATCAATTCTTCAATCTTTAAATAGAGTATTAGATTTTAATTAGCTGTAAATGAATACCGCTTTCTGATTAATCGTTATTTTTTAATTCAATTGTAATACGCTGCAAATATAGAACAATATTTATCATCACAAAGAAAATATCTTAATTTTATCAATAATATTATTACATATAAAAATAAACTATATTAACTGAATATTTTTCAGTAAATTACAATCAAAATAAAAAAAAGAGACTGTAAACAAGTTTATAGGTTACAATATGGACTTATAATCTGTAAGCGATAGCGTTATATACAGTTTCAAAGCTTTACGACAGCGTAAAATATTTTTCAATGCTTCATATTAATCGCCGTAGGGATGGGATTTATGCCCATCCGTGTTTCGAAACCATCAAATAGCCAATTAATTACACAACCTATAAAATCTGATAACGCACTGATTTCGTTCATTAAATTCGATTTCCATTCAATAGTGAGCCACAGTTGAATCTCGTTATGACTCACGAGACACAGTATCAGGATTCAACCATACGTTTAAAAATCAAGCGCAGAAAGTATTTCTAAAAAAGCCCCATTTCAGACCGGCAAATATAGGTCAAAATGGGAACTTATTTTTTTGTAGTTATAAACTGTAACTTCGACTAACTTGATCTTAACTTGTTAGATAGTATCATACTTATATTATATGAATGACCAGGATATGCACTTAGCACTCCGGAGAGAAGTAAGAGCATGTTTCTAGATTCTTTTTTCATGCATGATTAGAGTTTAGTTTATGAAATAATTAGATTAATAAGAATATTTATTATATATCTTCAGATTAATAAGAATAATTTATGATGTCAACATATATATATTTATTCACACATTTGAGTTATTATTTATTCAAATAAGTTACCAATTTGATTTTTCCAAAGCAATCATTCATCATAATACATCTGAGTTATTCAGAATATCACGGCGGCAAATATATAAACTTAAATTAATATTCAAACTTATATCGTATTTATTTTTTCACATTTAACATATAAATAAGCCCTATTTGAGAGATACTTTTAAGATGATTTTCACTTTAAATAAAACTAATGCCAAAAACGCACAACTACAAAACGAATAAAGCAATCAATAGCACAGTTAATTTTAACACGCAAACAATAAAAACGCCGAGAAGAAATAAGCCTGAAAAATTTATATTTTTTATAAAACACAAAATCATTATTAAAAAGAAAGTGCCAGACCCAAAAGTCTGACACTTCAATAGGAGTTACTACTAATATATACTCCTTATTATATTTAAAACAAGCAATTAATGACAATTGAAATTATTTTACAATAATCAAATTAACATCTGAGTCATTCAATTTTACATCATCTTTCAAAGAATATTTCTCTGAATTCTTTTCGATCTTTACATTAATAGCTCTTTCCAGCATAAAAGGTTTTTTATTCCAGTGGAAAGCTGAATAGTCATTGTTGTGAACAATTTTATTTTTCCTAAAAACCAAACCATCAATTGATTTGGCATACAGAAGAGGGGAATCAAACGTATCAAAAACATTATTCTCTATCACAATACCCGTTTTAGAACCTCCATGAAAATATTTCTTCTGATCTTTCAGATTAGGTATTTCCGGATATATAGAGATAACTGCATTGGTAAACTGAAACATATTCGTTAGAGCATTCTTAAAATAGTTATCTCTAATTATAACCTCTTTACAAGCACCTGTCTCATACCAACCATTACAATCGCCACAAAGAAGAATAGCCGTTCCGGAAGTATGATCAAAATAATTTCGTTCAACAACGGTCTTTTTAGGTGTACTGAATAAGGTTCCTCTCGCACGGTTGTTACGAATTACGTTATCTGCAAAATACACCTCCGGCGTCCATGTCAGATTTTCGATTCCTACAGGTTGATCTTTTGTGAATTTAAAGCTTAATGGATTTTCAAACTCTATACGAAAAACTTTGGCGCCATGGGTGGTTGGTTTATCTACCGGAACGATAGACTTAACCTGATTAACACCATCAAACAACTCCATTGTTTTAGATGAGACAAATTGAACTTTATCGTTTGGTCGTCCCCATTCGAATCCCCATGCCTGCGGATGCATATAGACAGCCTCAACAGTCGTAGCGTTTATCTGATCTTTTATATTTAAATAGGTTCCATGGACATTAATCGCATCATCCATCATTCCTTCATAAAGCCCATTCACACTTTTAATATAACCCTTACATGCTGAAAAATGTGTTGCATCAGCCTGAGTCGTAAAGTATCTTGGATCAGAATCACCTCGTAAACATACATTAAACTTATCCAAAGTAAGATTTTCAGACATCTGAGCCAAAAGCCCCATACCTTCCGCATAGTGCATATTTATATTCTCCAGTTTGACATCTTTGGAATGCGTTATGAATACACCGGGAGTTGGTCTCCCATATCCACGCATCGCGATAACAGTACCCGGAATCAGCTTCTCGTTCTTCCAGCTCTTAGAGCGAATTTTACGAGGTGCTATCTCTTCTACATTTTTTGTACCCAAGCCTATATCACTTGTATTATAAACCAAGTGCTTTGTCTTTTCCTCAAAAGCAATACCCCAGGATGGAATATGACTCCAACCATCTCCATAAACTTCAAGATTGTTACCAACAATCCGATAATTCACCCAAGGCGCAATCTCATAAACAACTTCTCCGGTCTCAGGATTATTTGAAAGAATCTGAACTTGTGCAATGTGCGGATTCGGAAAGTCAACATTAAAATTCTTCAAGACAACGGATGTATCTCCAACCAGAGAGACAGGCAGCATACGACCATGAAACAGGAAATCTGATCCATTTCCGTCTATCGTAAAATTATTCAATTGCTCTACAGCAATACCTACAGATTTCGGATTATCCTGATCATGATTAGATATATAATACTCTTTTTGAGAGGAGCCTTCAGGATGGAAATTATAAGCTCCTTTTTCGAAATAGATTTCAATCTTATCCCCTTTTTTCACTTGAGCTTTAATTTGATTTAAAGCTTTAACCATTAGAGGAGATATATTTTCTGATGTATTTGGTTTTATACCAAAATCTATCATTTCAAATTTATGCGTCTTCGCAGAAACAATTGACGCACATAGCATTGCAGATGCTAAAATAGTTATTCTCATTAAACAGACTGTATAGATTTTAAGAAACAAAAAAGAGACTGTTCAGCGTTTTATAACGCAGGAACAGCCCCTTCTGTAATATTTTTATATTATTGGTGGAATTCTAACTTCTGAAGTTTATTCCATGCACCACGTGTAAAATCAGGAATCTCAACCGGAGCAGAATTGTTATCCAATGAAATCTCTGTAAGTGGAGCTAAACAACACCATTCAGCTAAGTCATAAACATCCATATCCAAAGGAAGACCATTCTGTAAACAGTAAATCAAACGATAATCCATAATGAAATCCATACCTCCGTGACCACCTACTCGTTTCGCTTTTTCTTCAATATCTTTTACGATAGGGTGTTTGTATTTTTCCATCAATGCTTTTTTTACATCCGCTGGTACAAAGCTATGCGCATTCAAGTCTTCGTGATTTGCAGCTACATCTGAACCAATTTCTTTTGAATCCAAAGCATAACCTTCTGTAGGATATTTATTAGCAAAACCTTTCGTTCCGCTTAATTGATACATACGGTTATATGGTCTTGGAGATGTTACGTCATGTTGAATATGAATTGTTTTACCGTTTTCTGTACGAATCATAGTCATCGTATGGTCACCATTACGGAAGTTTTTAGGTTCAACACCTGTTTTCTCCTTAATATAAGCAGGATTTTGTAATGGTTTAGTATCCATAGATACAAGGAAATTCATTTTATCTCCACGGTGAATATTCAAAGCCTGACAAGCTGGACCCATTCCGTGTGTAGCATAAACGTCACCACGGTGGTTTTGATTATAATCCATACGCCAGTTATTCCAGTATGCACCCCAGAATGGTTGCAATCCGTGAATATACGCACCCTCTGCATGAATCAACTCACCGAACAAGCCTTGTTGAGCCATATTCAAAGAAGTTAATTCGAAGAAGTCATATACACAGTTTTCCAACTGCATACAGTGTTTACGTGTTTTTTCTGATGTATTGATAAGATCCCAGATTTCTGGCATCGTCATTGCTGCAGGCACTTCGATAGCAACGTGCTTACCATCTTTCATAGCCTGAACACCAATTTTTGCATGACTTTTCCAGTCTGTTGCAACATATACTAAATCTACATTCGGAAGTTTAGTTACTTCTTTCCAAACTTCTGTATTTCCGTAAAATTCTTTGGCTTTTGGGAGACCCGCTTTTTCTAGTCTCTCATTAACTCGTTTTACATTCTCTTCAACTACGTCACAAAGTGCAACCACTTCCACACCATCAATTTGTGTTAAACGATGAACCGCACCCGGTCCACGCATTCCTAAACCGATAACCGCTACACGAACAGTTGGGATTGGATCGCAACGTAAGCCTACTACGTCTGTTTGTCCTTTTGGACGTTTTGGTGTGGGGGTTTTAATTACTTTTGCTGAAGCTGCCGGAGTGATGATCAGCAACATAAGCAGTAGCATCAAAGAATTTTTTAGTTTTCTCATAATTTAGTTCGCCTTTAATAGTTTATGTGTTCATATATCAATAAGTTACAAATTAAATGAAAAATTACACAAATACGCAAGTGTTTAATATTAATTAACACTAGTATTAATCATAACTAAGTCTCCATATATCAAAAAGTATTCGTAAACGGACTCATTATTACCTGAATTTATCAGACTTCATAGATCACAATACAAGGATTGGAATCTTCTGTAGATTTTTCTAAAATCTCTTTTAACTCCTCAGGTATCTGAATATCCTTTTTATCTTTAATCATAGTTTCAGTCGCTGAATAGTCATTAAAAACTCCTATAAACTCATTATCAGAAGCCGCATAAATCTTAAACATTCCTTTTCCCCGAAAAATCCGTTCACAATTCGCATCTACGGACTCATCATTACCCCATCCCCAGGGAAGTATCTTTCCTGTCAGATTATTTTTATTCAACAGAACTGCACCATCCTTAAAAGCACAACAAGAAAGATAGATATAATTATCAGTCTGAAAATGCGTATTAAACCCACTAAAATACCCTGACTCTCTAACTAATATAGATCCTAATTCAGGGAAACCGGATTGTTCGTTGATCAGATCTAACGAAGCAAACCTATAAGAGTCCGGAAGACCTATTTTACATGAAGGCTTAAATCCATCCTCTTGTGTCCAGTTAAACAAAGTATCATTTGCGACTTTTATTGTCATAAACTGATTGCCATTAATATTTCCCGGTTTTTTCAAATAAGGCGTAAAGGTACTTTTCATCCCTGTAAAAGGCTTTCTAGATAAAAATGTATCCAGAACTCTATCATTCTTAATATCTACAACCAGATAAATATACGGATCATATAACGGATCGCTGTATGCTCCTTTTCCTGCAATACTCGTGCTAAAAATTGCAGTATTCTCATCCAGCAGATAAACATCTTCAGGACAAGCCTCATTAAGCACTTCCAGGTTCATACTAAAAAGCAGATTATTATCCCAATCATAAGAAATAAGCTTCCCCAATTTCCTGTCCCATAATGTAATCCCGTTTTTGGAAGGATTCAAAGCTATACTCCCCGCATTCGCATATTCTTCCGCTCCTCCACCCATACTACCTATTAAATGGATAAACCGACCGGTCTGCTTATCAAACAGATAGATCTTTGATAAGTTATCTTTTATAATAATCTTATCCTCATGAACCAGCATATGCGTTATTTCCCCAAAAACACTTTCATCTGTTGTTTCGAGTTGTACATATTTAATAGATTTAATATCATCTCTGAGATCACCATCCCCTATAGGTTGAACAGATATAACTTCCAACTCTCCTTTTGCCCGTTTTTTATCCGGATTTGCACACGAGCTGAGAGCTATAAAAACAAAAGCAGCAAGAGATATCTTCAATACGTTTTTCATAAAATATTATTTAGATAATAGATTTTCAATCCAATACATTTCACACAATTCCTCAACAGTAATATCAAAGGGTATCACTATTCTGATCCTGACAATCAGACCTCATAGATCACGATACAAGGATTCGACTCTTCTGTAGAATTTTCCAAAACCATTTTCAAGTCAGAAGGTAATTCAATATCCCTCTTTTCTTTGCAAGCCGATTGGATGCAAGACATATAGTCCGTATCCAAAACAGAAATAAATTCAGCTCCATAAGCTCCTTTTATTTCAAATATTCCTTCACCCCGAAGTACTCTTTCGCAACTTGCGTTAATAGATATATCCCCATTCCATGTTCTAGGAATAAGCACCCCCTGCCCCGTATTTTTGTTAACCAACGCATGACCTTCCATTAGATTTGCACAACGAAAATAAATCATATTCGCATTCTCGTACATATGCGTAAAAGTACTGAAGTATCCGGATCCATTTAATAAAATAAGAGTAGATTCCGGCAGCTGCTCTTTACCTATCAGCAGGTCGGGGGTCGGATATTTATAAGAATCAGGAAGTTGAATTTTGTAACGCGGAACAATCTGCTTCGACTCAGTATAATCATAAATAAAAATGGTATCACAAGCCAGCTTAAGAACAGAAAGCTGATCTTCATACAAACTGTTGGGATTAACCATGTAGGAAGAAAAGTATTTCTCATCACGATATACAGAAATAGGAATATCCATTTTTACAATAGAATCCACATCCAAATCTATATGAAACTGATTATAATCTTCTAATACACTATTACCCGACATCCTGACAGGCATCATAACCGTATTTACTACTATGTTTTGTTCAGGCAAAACGGTAAGCCTGCCTACCTCTTGATACAAAAGAGAATTAGATAGATTCTTTTGAGAAATGCACTCCCCGCTCCAACTATAGAAACACAAATAACCACGTGCATTATCAAAAATATAAATACCATCTTTATCCGGCGATAAAGAAATTGTATTTACAGACACATATTCGCCTGCACCTTGACCGATAGACCCTATTTGTCTGATAAAGCGCCCTGTAGATTTCTCAAATAAATATACTTTTTTCAAAACATCAAGTATAATAAGATAATCATCCTGAACTTTCACTTCAGAAACCTCACCAATCATACATTCTTCTAAGGTTTCTAACTGAATATATTTTATGGATTTAATATTATCTCTAAGCTCTCCGACTTTTATCGGTTGAATGAATAGGGTCTCCAATGCTTCTTGTGCCAGCCTTTTGTTTGGATTTACACACGAGCTGAGAAGAATTAGCAGGAACATTAATAGCAGGAAGTCAGATCGTCTAAAATTCATCGTTTTACATTATTAGGTAATATATTTAAAGTCAAATTAGCTACATTTTCATGGCGATTCCCGATTACCTGTCAATACTTCCAGCATAGATCAGCTGAAAATCACTTCCGCAATTATACGAAAATATAATTAAATTCACATTCAACTTGCTATTATTTAAATAATTGTTTTACAACATCTATGATTTGGGATACAACCTATTTTTGATCCTGATCAAGATCTCCTGCAAGCAAATAATAATCACACTTACAATTGCGTATTATACGGTAAGAGTAATTAAATACAAATCTAATATTCGAATAGCAAAAGAAAAAACAGCCATTTAAAACCTCCATGATCGGCATTATTTTATAGACTAAATCCTGAGTGTTTGAAAATTCCCGCGATTTCTCTTTAATAATTAAAATATTTTCCTTAGTTTTGCTTATATTTAAAAATCACAGCAACTGATTTAGCAAGAGTTATACATGAACTTGAGAAAACCCGATACATTTTAAGATGAAAAAAACTCAAAAACCTAACTCTTACGACCTTTAAAATCACAAAAATCAGTATAACTTATAATATTAGCAAAGGATAATTGTCTATCCTGGAAGTCGCTCAAAGCATAAACTTTGACATTCCATACTATATAGAATTTCAGTTTTGTTTTGTGGAAAATAAAAAAAAAGAGAGTGTTCAATATTGAGCACTCTCTTTTTTTATCACCTTAGTTTGACCACTAACAAAATTTGAAGTTCTATCTGCAACATCTGCAACACACATATAAAAACGTATAATACAAACAATTACGCGTTGCAGATGAAATTTCATCTGCAACCATCTGCAACCATCTGCAACAGCATCAAACCCCGATTCACAAAGGGTTTTCGGATGATGTTGCAGATGTTGCAGATAAAACGCAAAAAAAAGCTTTAGTAGTAAGAGTTAAAAAAAATCCGGATATTGTCAAAATTACACGGTGTATCTCTGAAAAGATACGCCGTTTCTTTTAAAAGATATACCGTATCGTTGCGAAGATATACCGTATCTTTTCAGAGAAACACTGTATCGTTACGAGCTTTTTTCCAATTTTGCCTTATCTAATCAGATTTACATACGTATGTAAATTATTTTTGCTACGTATCTAAAAAACTTTAGATACCTATGTAAAACATTTTTCATACGTACCAAAATTCCTCACTAAAGAAATATTTTACGATTTTATCCGACACCCCGATCATAAGAGGCATAAAATCAGATATATAATACATTAATCAGCTTTCTATATCCTACACCCATCTTACACCATCCTACACACTTTACTAATTAAAAATCAGGGTATTAAACCTGCCGTGAAGGATGTGAAGGATAAAATTCACTTTTAACAACGTTGTACTTTCAATTATAAAACGAAGGCATTTGGTAAATACCAAATGCCTTCGTTTTATGGAGAAAATACCTTTGTTTTACTCTCCAAATTACTTCGTTTTCCTATTGATCTATTTTTTATTATGTCTGCGAATCCATACTAATGCCGGTTTTAGCAGAGATGTTGAGTTTTCAGATTGAACCTGTTCTACCAATTGGCCAAACCAGTAACCAATCAGAGAAAAGACTCCACCGATTATCCATGCCGAAACGGGCAAAGCTTCATAAGCCTGCCAGTAATAAGAAGCATACTCTTTCGATGCCCAGGCAATCGCCCCGATAAACATCGCACCCATAGCTCCGCCTTTGGATGGTTTCTTACTATATATTGCATAAAACGTAGGAACCAATATTGATGTTAATGCCAAAACTCCTGAATCTCCAACCATCGCATAAATATCGTTCTCACTCATAGCCAGGACAGTAGAAACAACAGACATAATAACGACACTCAATCGCACCATCCAGACATCCAGTTTCTTTTTTGTTCTACGTTCCATCAAAGGTTTCATTATATTCTCAGCAAGAATTGCCGAAGGGGCCAGTAAGGCTCCTGAACAAGTAGATAAAATCGCTGAAACTAAGGCGCCCAAAAATAATATCTGAACAAATGGATTTCCACTACTTACTGCTATCTGAGGAATTATTTCCTGAAAATCGACGCTTGTACCTGCCTGTACACGTGCAGGATCCATAATCCTGACACATAAAGCAATCAGCATAGGTATAATAGAGAAAAACAAATACATTCCCGCTCCAAAATAAGTTGACCTTACTGCTATCTTTACATTTTTCGCAGAGTTCACTCGTTGAAATATATCCTGAGATGCAAGAGATCCTAATCCTATCACCATCCAGGCAGTTACCCATTCATTGATAGACTCTGCATTCTTTTCAGGCAGGATATTAAAAAAGCCTTTCGGAGCACTATCCAATACGATATCTAAGCCTCCGATTTGTGTAACCAGCGTAAAACATAAGACACAGAGACCTAGAACAATCATAATTGACTGAAAGAAATCGGTAATGGAAACTGCCCACATCCCTCCTGCAAAAGTATAGGCTGTCACCACAGCTGACGAAATTAAAATACCTGTAGATAATTCAAGCCCGATAATTAATTTAAGCAATATACCTAAAGCCACCATTTGAGCTGCTATATAGCCAATGTATGTAATAAGCATAAAGCAAGAAGATATAAACTCAATTTTATCTCCATAAGCCTCTTTAAACAAATCGGCTATCGTCAATATATTCCTTTTATACAAAGGCTTTGCCAGAAAAGCACCAAAAAGGACCAGACACAAAGCTGCTCCAAGGGGCTCTTCGATAACTCCGATCAAACCAGACTCCATAAACCTGCCGGCAGCACCAAAAATAGTTTCGGCTCCGTACCACATGGCAAACAGCGCAAATGAATTAAAGAAAAAGGGAAGATTACGTCCCGCATTCACATAGTCGTCGCCGGTTCGAATTTTTTTCGAAGCATAAACGCCTATCCCCACTGTAATTACTAAGTAAAGAACAATAAAGGTTATCAACATCTTGCAGAAAATAAAATAATAAAATCGATAACAGACATCTCGTCACCGAAAGATTAATAAAAAGCTTAAGAGCTGTTTTAACTCATTCATTAAGTGATCAAATATCATTTTCAGATAACAAGACCAAACAGTCTCAGAAGTTGTATTCATAAAAAAAAGCCCTCTGCCTTCTTTCTCAAGAAGCAGATGAGCCTTTTCTCTGCAAAGATATTAATAATCAATATCTATGACCATTTTCTTATTGTTAAATTTACAGAACAATAGTTTTTCTTACAAATCAACTTATTTAACAATAAGCCAACCTTACTCTGATTTTACTACGGATTAAGCGTTCCCACCTACTTAAATAGAGAACAGAAGCCAAAGTCAGACCTGCAACAAAACCAAACCATAAACCTTCCTCTTTTAAACCAAACTCAAAACCTAATACATAAGCTGTTGCCAGACTTGCTATCATGTAGCAAATAAAAGAATAATACATGGGTACTTTCACATCTCCTATACCACGCAAAGCCCCGACCGAAACTAACTGTAATCCATCTGAAATTTGATACACAGCTCCTATAATCAACAACTTAGATGCCATTGCTATTACTTCCTGATCTGCTGTAAAGATTTGAGCTATATACCCTCTCGTAAAATAATAAACCAGCGCTAACCCGAACATAAAGAGTGAGATTATATGAAACGATGCTGACGCTGCACGTTTAGCCCCTGCATAATCCTGGCAGCCTACCTTGTGACTTACCCGAATCATTGTGGCATTGGCTATTCCTGTCGCTATCATAAATCCAAACATAGTCGTTTGCAATGTAATCTGATGTGCGGCCAATGCTACTGCTCCAAACCACCCCATCATTATCATATTAAACATAAAAGCCGAATGCTCCATCATAAACTGCAATCCTATCGGAAATCCCATTTTAGACAAATGTTGCATAATATTCTTTTGGATCGGTGTCGTTGAAAAGAACACTAAAAATCGTTTATATGAATCGGACTTCAGATAATACCCCAAAAACAGAACAGGCATAATTAATCGGGATATTAATGTTGCTATTCCCGCTCCCGTAACACCTAAAGCAGGAAAGCCCCAATTACCATATATCAATAAATAGTTAAAACCAATATTTACTATATTAGCTATAATAGTTATTTGCATTGCTATACGCGTATTACCGACACCTTCAGTAAATTGCTTAAAGGACAGAAAAAGCATAAAAGGAATAATACTGACAATCAAACTTAAGTAATAAGGTAAGGAAAGCCGTACAACTTCATCCGTCTGCCCAAGATAGGGAAACATAAAACCAAAAACATAAAATATAATACCCAGTAAAATTGACAATAAAAGATTCAAAATAATGGAATGCTTAAAATAAGCAGACATTTCCCTGTATTGTTTTTTTACAAAAAAAGAACCGGCAATAGGTGTGAGCCCCATAGCAACTCCCATACAAATCAAAATACAAAGCATAGCAATCGATCCGCCAAAAGATGCCGCGGCTAATGCATCAACACCTAATTGACCTACCATTATAGTATCTGCATATTGCACAACGACCTGCCCTGCTTGCGCCATTAATATAGGAAAGGCCAACTTTAAATTCTGCTTATACTCATTCCCGTAAACAGGTGACAAAGCAGTTAATATACCCTTATAAATAATTGTATTTTTATCTTTTATTAATCTTATCACATTCAGCCAAAGCCACAAAAATAATCATAAAAGCCCATTAATTAAAAGATAAGAAGATTCAGAAGCAAATACAAACTATATGTATTAACATACAAAATACATATATATACAACACTTATTCAACAATTAAAAAAACTCTATTGCTATTGATTCAGGTGCTATAATAAATCTCACTAATAATATAAGTTCGAAGCGAAGCAGGCCATTGTATTATATTTCAACCCAAACGAGTAAACATACAAATTTAAATAACTTTAATTAACACCAGAATAAATAGATTTACAATCACACTTCTTACGAAAGCAATAACCCTAAAAGGAAATACCCTTTTATCCTAATTGCATATCAAGCATCTGCATAAATTCAAAGAATAGTTATTATTTTTGCAAGAAACATATTTAAGACATCACATGAATAACAATAACGATTCAATAGATACAAATTCTGAAGATTTTGACACAAAGGAGAATGCAGCCGACATTGAAGCACATTCAGGCTATAAGATCCCGCAAAACGATCAGGATCTAAAAATCCATCTTACCGGCATGTATCAAAGCTGGTTTCTGGATTATGCTTCTTATGTTATTTTAGAGCGTGCAGTTCCCCATATCAATGACGGACTTAAACCCGTACAACGTCGAATACTCCATTCGATGAAAAGACTGGATGACGGACGCTATAATAAAGTAGCGAACGTTATTGGACACACTATGCAGTTCCACCCTCATGGAGATGCATCGATCGGAGATGCTCTTGTTCAGCTAGGACAAAAAGATCTTTTAATAGATTGTCAGGGAAACTGGGGTAATATACTGACCGGAGACGGAGCTGCAGCCCCCCGTTACATAGAAGCTCGTTTATCTAAATTTGCATTAGATATTTTGTTTAATCCTAAAACAACAGAGTGGAAACCTTCTTACGACGGAAGAAACAAGGAACCTTTAACATTACCTGTAAAATTTCCGTTGTTGCTGGCCCAGGGAGTTGAGGGAATCGCTGTCGGACTTTCGTCTAAAATACTCCCTCACAACTTTAATGAGCTTCTTGATGCATGTATCGCTTATCTAAAAGGTGAAGAGTTTCAGATTTATCCTGATTTCCAGACAGGAGGACTTATCGACATAAGCAGATACAACGAAGGTGAACGTGGAGGAAATGTGAAAGTACGTGCCAAAATTGAGAAAAGAGACAACCGAACGTTGGCTATTACCGAAGTTCCTTACGGAAAAACCACTTCATCGCTGATCGAATCCATATTAAGAGCCAATGATAAGGGTAAAATCAAGATTCGTAAAGTCGATGATAATACAGCCAGAGATGTAGAAATCTTAATTCATCTTCAAGCTGGTGTTTCTTCGGACAAAGCAATAGATGCTTTATACGCATTTACGGATTGTGAAATAAGCATATCACCGAACTGTTGTATCATTGCGGATAATAAGCCGCATTTTCTTACAGTGACAAATGTGTTAAAACATAATGCAGACCAAAGCCTTTACTTGCTCCGCCGCGAACTTGAAATCGAGAAAGCTGAATTGCTGGAACAATTACATTTTGCTTCGCTGGAAAAAATATTCATCGAAGAAAGGATATACAAAGACAAGGGGTTTGAGCAAAGTAAAAATATGGATGAGGCAGTTTTACATATTGATTCACGCTTAACTAAATATAAAGACCTTTTCCTAAGGGATATTACAAAAGAAGATATTCTTCGTCTGATGGAAATAAAGATGGGTAGAATCTTAAAGTTCAATTCAGATAAAGCAGACGAATCCATAGAAGCAATTAAAGAGAAAGTAAAATTAATTGATTATAACCTCGAACATATAATTTCTTACACTATTGACTGGTTCAAAAAGTTGAAAGAAAAATATGGCAAAAACTTTACTCGTAAAACGGAAATAAGAGGCTTTGACACGATCGAGGCATCTAAAGTCGTTGAGGCCAATGAGAAATTATACATCAACAGAGAAGAAGGCTTTATTGGCACTTCTTTGAAAAAAGACGAATTTGTTTGTAATTGCTCTGACATTGATGATATTATCATTTTCTATCGTGATGGAAAATATAAGATCGTCCGGGTTTCTGATAAGTTATTTATTGGAAAAAATGCCATATATGCAAATGTCTTCAAGAAGAATGACAAACGCACCATTTATAATGTTGTTTACCGCGATGGCATGAATGGGACTCATTATATTAAACGCTTTGCAGTTACCGGTATTACCCGTGATCGCGAATATGATTTAACGAAAGGCACTCCTCATTCGCGAATAGCCTGGTTCTCAGCAAATCCGAATGGAGAAGCCGAAGTGATTCGCATTACACTTAAACCGAATCCTAAGATTCGCAAAATCCAGTTTGAAGAAGATTTTTCGCGAGTCACAATAAAAGGGCGAAGTTCAATGGGTGTCATACTGACACGTAATGAGGTTCATCGAATATCTCTGAAAAGCAAAGGTGTATCCACTTTAGGAGGACGGGAAGTCTGGTTTGATCGCGATGTTTTTCGCCTAAACTATGACAACAGAGGAGAGTATTTAGGAGAGTTCGGTGGTGAAGACCTCGTTCTGGTTATTTTAAACAACGGCGAATATTATACTACAACCTTTGACTCCAGTAATCATTTCGAAACCAATATCCTTTATATTGAAAAATTTGATGAAAATAAGGTTTGGTCAATGATATACTGGGACGCAGATCAGGATTCTTTTTATTTGAAGCGATTTAATTTCGAACCGTCAACTAAAAAACAGAGTCTTATAGGTGAAAATCCTAAATCTGAAATAAAGATTATATCTCAGGAATATTATGCTCGTTTTGAGCTTACAATTACCGACCCAAAGACCGGTGAAGTAAGTTCTGTTATTTTTGATGTAGAAGAAGCAACTCCAACTCGATCTGTCAAAGCAAAGGGAAAACGCTTAACCGGGCTGGATATCGAGGATATACAAGAACTGGATCCTCTTAAATTTCCAGAAGAGGAAAAAGATATAGATGATGATTCCGAAGATGAAATAAATAACACAGATAATAATGATGAAGATGACCAAGTTGATAAAAACCAACTAATAGATGATATTATCGGACAACATCGCCTGTTCTAAAATTATTATTTAAACATCTTTATACGACAAAAGCGGCGCTTCCAAAAGAAAAGCGCCGCTTTTGTCGTATAATAACATATATATGTAATAAAATCATTCCAGCTAAAACAAGCTAAACAACAGTAAACAAACAAATTAAAACAAAATAAGATATCGCACCTATCGCGAATTTGTTATTTTTAACAATTCGAGACTAAACAATTTATATAATTATCCCGTTATTGTTACAGAATATAGATTATTGAACTCATTTTAGTAAATGATTTAGTCAGTAAAGGGGACTTTCTTACGTGAGTAAGGAAGTCCTTATCATTTAGAGTTAATCAAATATCTTCGTATAAATATGGCAATAAGGTGTTGTACCTTTATGCTCATAATATTGCTGATGATAATCTTCGGCTTTCCAAAAAGCAGATGCCGGTCTCAACTGTGTTGCAACTTTATAACCTTTTCCCTCTAAAATTTTAATATATTTCTCCGCAATAGCCTTTTCTTCAGCTGTATTATAGAATATCACCGAAAGATATTGAGGTCCTATATCAGGTCCTTGTCCGTCTATTTGCGTAAAATCGTGTGTTTCAAAAAAATACTTAACCAAATCTTCATATGAAATCTTTGCCGGATCATAATCCACAGCAAGGGTTTCGACATGTCCCGTTGTTTTAGTACACACATCCTTATAAGATGGATTATCGATATGCCCACCCATAAATCCAACTGCTGTTGATTTTAAACCTTTCAATTTTCGGAAATAGTATTCTGTTCCCCAGAAACATCCCGACGCGAAATAAGCTGTCTTTGTTTGTTGTTCCATATTCTTCTTAATTGTGTTTTTAATGGGTTCTCCTTGCGGTACAAAAACCAAAGATATAGAATTTACACAATGTCTTACATTCTTATCTGTAAAACCTTCATTCATGAATACATGCCCCAAATGAGCCCCACAATTTGTACAAATAATTTCAGTCCTCATCCCATCCGGGTCGGGAATTCGTAAAACTGCTCCTTTAATTTCATCATCAAAGCTTGGCCATCCGCAATGAGAATCAAATTTATCTTTTGATAAATACAATGGAGCATTACACTGTTTACATATATACGTACCTGAGGCTTTGTTGCTTACATATTCGCCGGTAAAAGGTCTTTCTGTTCCTTTATTAACAATAACCCTTTTCTCCTGTTCTGACAATTTATTATA
The DNA here is from genome assembly GCA_002471225.1 of Porphyromonadaceae bacterium UBA7332. Taxonomy (GTDB): domain Bacteria; phylum Bacteroidota; class Bacteroidia; order Bacteroidales; family UBA7332; genus UBA7332. The sequence goes on along the minus strand of DKPO01000017.1, from coordinate 55,028 downwards.
TTCCATAGTGCTATCGCTTTTTTTATTTTTTTGCTCAACATTCTGACTATTTGACTGACATGAGATCAGCAGCAATAAAATCCAAATCACATGTTTCATATCTATCATTATTTAAGTAAGAATCCTTTATATTCTAACAAGGAAGAAAGATACTTAGTTTCAAAAAAGATGAATTATGTGGCTAAAAACTTTCTTTCTGTTAATCTTTTAGGTTGAATGCATTATTCTTTCCATCAATATCTTATCTTTGCGTAAATAAAAGTAAGCGTATCTAATATATTACATTGATGAGAGTAATAGACCTAATAAACTCAAACAAGAAAACAGCATTCTCTTTTGAAGTACTTCCTCCCTTGAAAGGGAACGGATTAGAGAAGATTTTTCATACCATAGACACTTTAAAAGAATTCGATCCTAAATATATCAATATTACTACACATCGCAGTGATATTGCGTATAAAACAACAGATAACGGACTATTCAGACAGGTTGTCGAAAGAAAACGTCCCGGAACTGTGGCTGTTGCAGCTGCTATTAAAAACACATATAATATTCCGGCTGTCCCTCATGTTATTTGTAGCGGTTTTACGAAAAGTGAAATCGAATATATGCTGATAGATCTTGACTTTTTGGGTATTTATGATCTTTTACTCTTACGTGGAGATAAATCAAAGAATGAATCCGTTTTTTCAAGTATATCTGACGGACATCATTACGCTATCGACTTACAAGAGCAAGTAAATTTGTATAATCAGGGCCATTTCCTGGATGGTTCTACTATAGACCGGAATGGAAGACGTTTTTCGTATGGTGTAGCAGGATATCCGGAGAAACATGAGGAAGCACCAAATCTCAAATCAGATATGAGCTTCCTTAAAGCTAAAGTTGATGCGGGTGCAGAGTATATCGTGACACAGATGTTTTTCGACAATAATAAGTTTTTCGATTTTGTAAAACGTTGTCGCGAAGTAGGAATTAATGTCCCAATTATTCCAGGAATAAAGCCTATTACAAATATTAGCCAATTAGCTATTCTCCCTAAAATATTTCATGTGGATATTCCGGAAGAATTGGCATGTGAATTGCGCAACTGCAAAACGGCAGAAGCTGCAAAACAAATTGGAGTAGAATGGGGTATACATCAAGCAAAGGAACTTATTGCCAATAACGTACCCAGCATACATTTTTACACACTAAATGCAACTCCCAGCGTTCGGGATATTGCAAAACAAGTCTATTAAACAAAATAAAAGAGGAAGGATGAATATATGTTCTTTAAGCAGATCATAGGACAAGACGAGACAAAAAATAAATTATGCCATATGGTTGAACACAACCAGATACCTCACGCACTCCTGTTTTCAGGAAATGAAGGTGTAGGTAAGTTTCCTATGGCTCTTGCGTTTGCCCGATTTATCCATTGTACAAATCGTACAGAAAAAGATGCCTGCGGCGTTTGCCCTTCATGTAAGAAATACGACCAGCTGGTTCATCCCGACTTACATTTTGTTTTTCCTATTTATAAAAGCGTTGCACAAAAAAAGGAGATTTGTGATGACTATCTGCCTGGGTTCCGATCTTTTGTTCTAAAGAACGGATACTTCAATTATAGCCAGTGGATGGCTTATATTGATTGTGATAATTCTCAAGGCCAGATTTATACGAATGAAGCTATCGAAATAATGAAAAAACTCAACCTCAAAGCTTTTGAAGCTGAGTATAAAATTATGATCATATGGCTTCCCGAAAAGATGCACGAAACATGCAGTAATAAAATTTTGAAGTTATTAGAAGAGCCTCCGGCTAAAACTCTGTTTCTTCTTATTTCAGAATCTGCTGATCACGTCTTATTAACCATTCAATCGCGAACTCAACGAATTCATTTGCGTAATATAGAAGAAGAGACTCTGTCTTCAGCTTTACGCGAACGTTTTTTATTGGATATACCTGATGCTAAAAACATTGCGCATTACGCTAATGGAAACTATCTGAGAGCATTAGAATGCATAAGCATCAATGAAGATAAAAAACGCTTTCATCATTATTTTGTCAATTATATGCGTCAGGCATATACGGTTGCTAATTTATCATCCAGGGATAATCCGGCACAAAAATTTGATGCATTAAATACGCTAAAGAATATTTCTGAAGAAATAGCTTCATTAGGCCGGGAGAAACAAAAGCAATTTCTCAACTACTGTCAACATATTATCCGGGAGAATTATATAGCCAATATTCAAGCTCCCGAACTTAATTATATGACATCCGATGAAGCGCAGTTTGCATCTCGCTTTGCTCCCTATTTAAATGAACGCAACATACTGTCTTTCTATGAAGAATTTGCTTTAGCAGAAACTCATATTGAGCAGAATGTTAACGCTAAGATGGTTTTCTTTGATTTAGCTCTCAAAACAATTGTATTATTAAAAAAATGATACCTTTGTGTTTATTCTAATATCTAACTCTATTAACGAATGAGCTTTAAATATATAAAGAAGGGTGGATGCTGCATGAAAAAAGGCGGATGCACCTGTAAACAAGATAATAAATTGAATACCTACGATTGGCTTTGCGACCTACCGGATAGTGTCCGCGATAACGAATTCGTAGAGGTTCAATTCAAAAATACACGAAAGGGATATTTCAGAAATACAAATAATATCACTGTCGAAAAAGGTGACTTAGTTGCCGTTGAAGCAACACCGGGACATGATGTTGGTACTGTATCTTTAACAGGTCCGTTAGTTGTTTTACAAATGAAGAAGCTTGGTATGAATCGTGATTCAGAACTCAAGCGACTATATCGTAAAGTACGACCTGTTGATATCGAAAAATACGAAGAGGCCAAATCACGTGAACATGAAACGATGTTACGCGCCAGACGAATAGCTGAGGATTTGGGACTAGACATGAAAATCGGAGATGTGGAATACCAGGGAGATTGCGGAAAAGCAATTTTCTATTACATCGCAGAAGGACGTGTAGATTTCCGTCAGTTAATCAAAGTTCTGGCTGAAGCTTTCCGTGTACGCATTGAAATGAAACAAATCGGAGCCAGACAAGAAGCTGGCCGGATTGGTGGAATTGGACCATGTGGCAGAGAACTTTGTTGTGCAAGCTGGATGACAAGTTTTGCCTCAGTCGCAACGGGTGCTGCCAGACATCAGGATATATCACTAAATCCGCAAAAACTTGCAGGTCAATGTGCAAAACTAAAGTGTTGTATCAACTACGAGGTGGATATTTACGTTGAAGCACAAAAACAATTACCTTCACGCGAAGTTGCTCTTGAAACTAAAGACGGTATATTCTACCACTTCAAAACAGATATTCTGAAACGTGAAATCACTTACTCCAGTGACCCTGTTTACCCGGCTAATCTTGTATCAATTCCGGCTAAAAGAGCTTTTGAAATCATCGCTTTAAATAAAAGAGGAATTCGTGTCGATCAAATTGCTGAAGGAGAGAAGATAGATGAACCGCAAAAAGAATTCCAGGATGGTGTGGGAGATGAAAGCTTAACGCGTTTTGATAAAAGTAAAAAGAATCGAAATAAGAACAGAAATAAAAACAATAAACCTGTTCAGGCTGATTCTCCTAACGGAAAACCTGTTATTGCACAAGGAGAACCTGCTAATCAAACAGCAGCAAAACCTAAGCTTAGACCAAATCCGAACAACAAACCAAATCCGCCAAAAAGCGGGAAGGACAAAGATGTTGTAAAAAATGATTCGGATATGAAAGCTGAAGCACCTAAAGCTAAGTCGGATGACGCTAACGCTGCGGGCAAAACAAGTAAAAATAATCCGCATAACAACCACCGTCGTAAGCATCACAAACCTCATCAACCGAAAGAGGGTAAAGAAAATACGAATGCTACACAACCGAAACCAAAGAATCATTCGAATGGTCAGGGAACAAATGAAAACAAAAACAGAGAGAAGAAATAATATTCTATTATATTCAATAAAGGGGATGCTTTGCATCCTCTTTATTTGCTTTGTCTATGCTTGCCAACCCAAAGATATTTTTTTCGATTATCACACATTTAATAAAATGCAATGGGGAAGAAAAGATACGGTTTGTTTCAAAAGGCAATTCGAAGATTCTCTGAAAAGATATCCAATCATACTTGAAACACGTAAAGATGTAAAATATCCCTATCAGGATTTGTGGATTGAATTCCAGATAATTGAAAACGATTCGGTTTGTATAAGTACGGATACAATTCATCTTCATTTGAATGACTTAAATGGAAAACCTATAGGTACGGGATTCGGAACGTTGTATCAACAAACTGATACGATTGACCCAAATTTCAGAGCGCTAAACAGCTCTGAGAAAACATTCAAAATCAGACATTTAATGTCAGATGAATATCTTTATGGCATTTCAGATATCGGACTCCATGTCGATATGGATCAAAAATAAAAGAGCTTGTTTCTGCATTTCAGAAACAAGCTCTTTTATTTTTATGACAAATGAGAAATTACAATTGTTCTTTAATGAATTTAATCATTTCGGCTTCATTCTCTTCAATTGAATTCAGCAATTTAAACTGAGCAACTGTTCTTACGTGATTATGCTCAGGATATTTAATTTTATAATAGGTATCTCCATTCAAATAATCTGTAAGGAAACGTACCGTTTGCATATAAGTAAGTAATTTAGCTCCATATGGTAACATTTCGATCTCAATCGGTAACAAGAAAGAACGAGCTCCTTCAATATAACCTTTTGCAAATGAACGGAAAATATCCATATCTACACTTACATTTTCTAAATTCTGATCATCTTCAGCACCGGTATTACCAGCTGTACGAATAAAGTCTCCAAAATCTGAAGTCACAAAGCCTGGCATAACCGTATCCAAATCAATAACACAAAGTACATCACCATTCTCATCAAATAGCATATTGTTTACTTTTGTATCGCAATGCGTGATACGTTTAGGCAGCTTACCTTCACGATAAAGAGATTCAGCTTTACACATTTCATCTGCACGCTTTTCGATTTCATCAACCAACCATTGTACAGAATCAAGACGCTCCGCTTTATTTTCTTTTACTGCAATACGGAAATCCTTTAAACGAGATTCCATGTTATGGAAGTTTGGAATAGTTTCTCCCAAAGCTCCCTGAGGAATGTCAACAAGCATTGATTGAAATTTACCAAAAGCCTTACCTGTTAAATAAGAAGATTCCGGATTAATAGTTTCCAAAGTACGTGAACGAGGAATCATCACAGTTACTCTCCAGTAATTTGCACCATCATAATAATATAGTTTACCATCTTTAGCAGGAACAATTTGCAAAGATTTTCTTTCGATATCTGTTTCTCCTGCCTCTGTTAACTTACGAGTAATTTGCTCTGTAACTACTTTTATATTATTCTGTAATAGCTCTACATCTTTAAATATAGCATGATTAACACGTTGAAGAACATAGTCAGGTGTTTCTTCTGACTCTGTCTTAACTAAATAAGTATCATTGATAAGACCACTTCCAAGAGGATTAATCGATTCTATATTCCCCTCAATATTAAATTTTAAAGCTATTTCTAATAATGGATTCATGACTGGTTTTTTTAAAGTGTTTTAGATATACTGATTTATTTATTAAATTCAAATGTATGAAAAGATCGAAGACAATAAAAAATCTTCACTTATACAGTTAAACTGTTATTGTTTTGTTTTCATCAAAAGATTCTTCGGCCCCAAAATTAAACTGTTTTTTGTGATAATAAAATATTCGAAACATTTTATTTATACATTTTATCAAAATGCAAAATTAAATATTATCGTCCCTTTTCATTATTAAGACAGACGGAATCTAGACTTAATCATGATAAAATATAATCCCGACACCTATTAAAAGCCCTGTTTATAGATAAAAAATACTTAATACAAAAACATGCATAACGTAACTCTAAACTCAGCAGAAAAACATCTATTTATTAGTACAAACGAGCAATAAGATTAAATCTATTATTCAAAAGGCATATTACTTATATGAATCAACATAAATAGCTTACAATCGCACACAAAATGGATTGAGAAAAGTAAAAAACAAAGATTATAGAATTTAAAATAATAAAAAATAGTGGTTACTGATGTATGCACGAAGATTTTAAGAATTATTTTTCTTAGATTCGCATTCTAATTAATAAACAAAATCACAATTTTAATACACAGTTCAATGAAAAGAAAAATTTTTGCTACTCTCTTATCATTATTTGTGTTCTCTACGATGGTGTTTGCTCAACTAAGTGACCCCGTAAAATGGTCATTTTCATCGAAGCAAATCGGGGATACTGATATGGCAGAGATTACTATTACAGCAACTATTGATCCCGGGTATCATTTATATTCGCAAAAGGCAGTCGAAAATGGACCTATACCTACAGAGTTCAGTTTTGAGAAAAGTAAAGACTTCGAATTAGTAGGAAAGCCTGGCGAACCTAAAGGAATTACCAAGTTCCAGGAGGAATTTGGAGCTGAAGTAACCTACTTCGATACTAAAGCTGTGTTCGTGCAAAAAATAAAAGTTCTTTCAGATAAAGATTTTACTATTGGCGGATCATTTACCTATATGGTATGTAACGACGGCAGCTGTGTACCTTTTTTCGACAACCCGATTTCGGTAAAAATCAAAGGATATAAAGCTCCGAAAGCAGAGGCTGTTGCACCTGTTGAACCAATAGCTCCTGTTGAAAAAATTGTGAAAACAGAAACTGTCACTGTGACAGACGGCGTAGATACGACAACAGTTACTGAAACAACTACAGAGACTGTTACTCCTGACTCAAACGCGTCGGCTCCAACTCAGGAAAAAGAAGATTCGTTATGGAAATTCTTCTGGATTGCTTTTGCAGGAGGTTTCGTTGGTCTTTTAACGCCTTGTGTATTCCCAATGATTCCAATGACTGTATCGTTCTTTATCAAAAGTGGATCCAAAGGAAAATTACAAGCTATAATCTATGGTGTCTCAATCGTTTTAATCTATACTATATTCGGAACTGTGTTAGCAATGGTTTTCGGCGAGAATTTTGCTAATCTAATGAGTACACATTGGTTACCAAACTTCTTATTTGCTGGAATCTTCGTTGTGTTTGCTATTTCACTTTTTGGTTATTTCGAAATTCAGGCACCTTCATTCCTTGTAAATAAAAGTGTTGCTAACGAAGATAAAGGCGATTTTATCGGTCCTATTTTTATGGCTCTGACTCTTGTGTTAGTTTCATTTTCATGTACTCTCCCGATTGCCGGAACTGTAGCAATTAGTGCTGTAGGAGGAGAAGTGATTCGTCCTATCGTTGGTATGGTCGGATTCTCTCTGGCATTTGCTATTCCTTTTACTTTCTTTGCATTCTTCCCTAAGCTAATGAATAAGCTACCTAAATCAGGAGGATGGTTAAACTCAGTAAAAGTATGTCTGGCATTTGTTGAGTTAGCATTTGCGCTTAAGTTTATCAACACTCCGGATGAAGTATACGGATGGAGACTTTTAGATCGTGAAATCTATTTAGCTGCGTGGATCGTAATTTTCACGATGCTTGGATTCTATTTATTAGGAAAAATCAGATTCCCTCACGACAGCGATTCTCCTGTAGTTAAAAGCTGGTTCCGATTATTATTATCAATCGTAACATTTACTTTTGTAGTCTATATGATCCCTGGGATGTGGGGTGCTCCGCTTAATGCTCTTTCCGGTTGGATGCCAAGTATTAAGAATCAGGATTTCAATATCGAAAAATCTATTCGTGAGGTATCTGTATCAGCTCCTTCATCAACCAATACTTCAGCTTTTGAATTGTGCGAGAAACCAAAATATGCGGAAAAATTATCGTTGCCTCACGGATTAAAAGGATATTTTGATTATGATCAGGCATTGGCATGTGCTAAAAAGCTAAACAAACCGGTATTTTTAGATTTCACAGGTAAAGCTTGTGTGAACTGTCGCAAAATGGAACAACAAGTTTGGTCTGATCCGCAAGTTCTTAAAACGCTTCGTGATGATTTTATCATTGCTGCATTATATGTTGATGAGAGAACTATTGAGTTACCTAAGGACGAATGGTTTACAGACCGTAATGGCCGTGAAGCAAAGTTATTAAGTCAGAAAAATGCGGAACTTCAAATCACAAAATTCAAGGCTAACGCTCAGCCATATTACGTAATCCTGAATCCTGACGGAACAGTACTTACAAATGAAAATTTCGCATTTGATCCAAATGCAAATAAGTTCCTGGAATTTTTAAATGAAGGTCTAAATAATTTCTCTAAAGAATAAATGTTTTAATAATTTAAATAGGCTTTCAGGTAAGAACCTTTTAGCCTGTTTACTTTGTTATACAAGTAGAAAATAGCTTTCGTGTCCATTTTTTACGCCTTAAGTCCAAAAAAATAATCGATTAGAAATTGGCACAATAAAAAAAATATTACATTTGCACCAAGTCATTGGTTATTTACGACAAATTCGAACCGAGAAATATAATACTAAACAATATGGAAATAAAAAAATCACCCAAAGCTGATCTGGAGAGCAAAAAATTGATATTTGTTCTTTTAGGTTATGTATTCATTCTTGCGGTTATTTTCGTAGGATTTGAATGGACAAACAAAGATGTGAAGAAAGCCAGCATGGACGGCGTTTCTGATATTTTTGTTGAAGAAGAGTTAATTCCGATTACCGAGCAATTAGAAACTCCTCCTCCTCCCCCACCTCCGGTACAGGAAGTAGTTGTTGAAGAGATCACAATCGTTGACAACGACACTAAAGTTGAGAATGTTGAAATTCAATCAACTGAGGATGATAAAGACAAAAAGGTAGAAATCGTGTTTGCTCCTCCTGTTGTTGAGGAAGAAGACCCGACAGAACACCAAATCTTTACAGTTGTTGAAAAAATGCCTCAATTCCCGGGTGGAGAAAGTGAACTTCTTAAATTTATTGCTAAAGCAGTAAAATATCCGGTAATTGCACAAGAAAACGGTATTCAAGGTCGTGTTATCTGCTCGTTCACTGTAAACAAGGACGGTAAAGTAGTAGACCCTGTAGTAGTAAGAGGAGTTGACCCGTCTCTAGATAAAGAGGCTATCCGAGTTATTAACACCATGCCTGCATGGACACCCGGAATGCAACGCGGTAAAGCGGTACGTGTTAAATACACACTTCCGATTAACTTCAGACTACAATAAAAAATTTATTATAAAAAGAGGCTACCATTTGTGTAGCCTCTTTTTATTTGTACCCAACCCCAAGAAATATGAATACGCAATTTGAAACACTTCTTTCAGAAGTTAATAGAAAAATATCGGACTTAGAATTTGAATCATCTGCAAAGAATCTTTATGATCCAATCAGCTATACTCTGGATTTAGGCGGAAAAAGAATCAGACCCGTATTAACTTTAATGTCAAATTTAATGTTCGGCGGGACAAACGAACAAGCTATTTCAGCCGCACTCGCAATCGAAATATTCCATAACTTCACACTTTTACATGACGATGTTATGGACCACGCCGAAATACGTAGAGGAAAACCAACTGTCCATAAAAAATGGAACGAAAATTCAGCTATTCTTTCAGGTGATGCCATGCTCATTGTTGCATATCAACATCTGTCAAAAACAAACCCGGACAAACTACCTCTTGTTCTTCAGGTATTCTCACAAACGGCTTTAGAAGTATGCGAAGGGCAACAATTCGATATGGAGTTCGAGACCAGATCAGATGTTACTGCTTCTGAATATCTTGAAATGATCCGTCTGAAAACAGCCGTATTATTAGGTTGTGCCTTAAAAACAGGGGCTATTATTGGCGGTGCAGATGAAAATCAACAAGAAGCCATATACAAGTTTGGAGAACTGATCGGACTGGCATTCCAACTAAAAGATGATTTACTTGATGTTTATGGAGATGTATCAAAATTTGGGAAAAATATCGGTGGTGATATTGTCAGCAACAAAAAAACATATCTCCTGATACAAGCTCTGCACCATGCAAATGCTCATCAAAAAGAAGCTCTGAACACATGGATTAAATCCGTTGATTTTGATCGTGATGTCAAAATTAAAGCTGTTACGGAGATATACAACCAGATTGGAGTTAAGCAAATTGCAGAAACTTTAATGACAGAATATTATAACGAAGCCCTGAATTATCTTAAGAAATTAGGTCTTGAAACAGAAAAAACAGCTCCGTTATTGAATTTAGCAGAAAAATTAATGTACAGAGAGTTCTAAATTGAACAAAATGATTAAATTTGTTGATACACATTCACATATATATCAGAACGATTATATCGAAGATATTGATGATGTAATTCGCGATGCTAAAAATGCCGGAATTGATAAGATTTATCTACCGAATGTAGATTTGGAAAGCATAGAACCTATGCATCAACTCCAAAGTAAATATCCGGATTATTTCGAAATTATGATGGGCTTACATCCGACAAGTGTTGAAAAAGACTATCAAAAACAGTTAGATATCATCCACACACATCTGCATCAATACGATTATTGCGCAATAGGTGAGATTGGAATTGACCTTTATTGGAGTAAAGAACTGATAGCAGAGCAACAAAAAGCTTTCAAAATTCAGCTCCAATGGGCCATAGAGTCTGACAAGCCGGTTGTTATACACACTCGGGATTCTCTGGATGAGACCCTGGAAATCGTGACTAAATTCAACGGTTTACGTGGTATTTTTCACAGTTTCGGAGGCAACTCAGATGACGCAAAGCGAATTCTTGAAGCAGGCGATTTTTACCTGGGGATAAACGGAGTAGTCACATTCAAAAATACGACCTTACGTGAGACACTTAAAAGTGTACCATTAGAAAGGATTGTACTTGAAACAGACGCACCTTATCTTACCCCTGTTCCCTATCGCGGAAAAAGAAATCATCCTTCATATATACCGATAATCGCTAAACAGTTAGCAGAAGTATATAATACAGAAATTGACGAAATCGGAGCGATAACAACTCAAAATGCAAGCAATGCATTTCGAAAATGTAAATAAACTAACAAAAAAGCATACTTGACAGTAAAAAAAGTTCAGTTTTTTTCATTTTCGGGAATAAAAGATTTACATCGAAAGTAAGATTAGAAAGAAATTTATTTACATTTGTGGCGGAATCGTATGCGATTTATAAAATAAAATTTATACTTTTCCGCTCAAATTTAAAGGGAGTGGTGCTCGAGTGGTTGAAGAGGCACGCCTGGAAAGCGTGTAAACGCCAAAAGCGTTTCGGGGGTTCGAATCCCCCTCACTCCGCAAATCTGTTATTTTAAGACAGATATAAAGCAGAAATTAATTAAAATAGTAACAAACCAATAAAACAAACCTAAAATTAAAGAACGATGAAAAAGTTATTTGCAATTCTAGCAATGTCTGGTTTCCTTATGATGGGAACAACTCAATTCGTTGTCGCTCAAGAAGCAGCTCCTGCTCAAACTGAACAAGTAGCTCAACAAACTGCAGCTGTAGAAGAAGCAGCTGAGATTCCAGTTGATGTTGAAGGAGGTCTTCACAAAGCATTAAAAACTAAATTTATCGAAGGTAACGCATTCTTTATGTCTATCGTAATGATCGCTCTTATCTTTGGTATGGCTTTCATCATTGAAAGAATTATTTATTTGAACCTTGCTGAGGTTAACACTAAAAAACTTTTAGCTGGCGTTGAATCTGCTCTTGAAAAAGGAGATGTTGAAGCTGCTAAAACTGTTTGTCGTAACACTAGAGGTCCAGTTGCATCTATCTTCTACCAAGGTTTGATGAGAATGGATTACGGTATCGACGTAGTTGAGAAATCAGTTATCTCTTATGGTGGTGTTCAAGCTGGTCTTTTGGAAAAAGGTCTTTCTTGGATCACTCTATTCATCGCGATGGCTCCATCTCTAGGTTTCTTGGGTACAGTAATCGGTATGGTTGAAGCGTTTGACAAAATCCAACAAGTAGGTGATATCTCTCCAACAGTTGTTGCAGGTGGTATGAAAGTAGCCTTGATTACAACAATCGGTGGTTTGATCGTAGCTTTGATTCTTCAATTATTCTACAACTACATCCTTGCTAAAGTTGAGAGCATCTTGAACGATATGGAAGATTCTTCTATCTCTCTTCTTGACCTTGTTATCAAATACAATCTTAAATACAAAAAATAATCTAGACTATGTCAATCAGTAAAATTGCACACTGGATTCTTTATGGAATGCTTGCAGTTACTGTAGTTGTCTTAGGATTGTACTATGGTGGCGGGTATGTTGATCCGAACGCAGAAGTTCTGGAACCAAAGAATACAGAATTATTATTGAACTGGGGCTATATCCTTATCGGTGTAGGTATCGTTGCAACTTTTGGTTTTGCAATCTTCCAGTTTGGAATGTCAGTTAAAGAGACTCCTAAAAAAGCAATGAGTACAGTTATCAATATTGCTCTGTTTGCTGCCGTGCTTGGTGGCGCTTATGCTATTGGTGACGGAACTCCGCTTCACTTGCCAGGATACGATGGATTAGATAATGTTCCGGGAACATTGAAAATTGCAGATATGATGCTTTACTCTACATACTTTATGATCGGAGTTGCTATCATTCTTGTTCTTTTCTCAAACGTATCTAAGTTGATTAAAAAATAAATAATTCGGGAGCATGTCTCCCGAATTGATAAATAAAAAACAACATGGCAAGAAAAAAGAAAAAAGTACCTGAAATTAACGCCAGTTCAACTGCCGATATCGCGTTCTTGCTACTTATCTTTTTCTTGATTACAACATCTATGGATACAGATAAAGGTTTGGCTCGTCGTCTACCTCCTCCTGTACCAAAAGATCAAGAGAAAAAGGATGTTGAAATGAACGAACGTAACATCTTGGTAGTTCTTATTAACTCTAACAATCAGTTAATGGTTAATGGTGCTCCGATGCAGTTGGGCGAATTGCGTAAAAAGGCAATTGAGTTCATCAAAAATGAAAACGATGATCCGAACTTACCGGAACGTGAAGTTGTAGATGTAGAGTTCTTTGGTCCTATGAAAGTGAGCAAAAAACACGTTATCTCTCTACAAAATGACCGCGGTACAGAATACCAGGCATACATCGAAGTTCAAAATGAACTTGTTGCAGCATATAACGAAATTCGTAATGAAATTTCAAAAAGAAAATTCGGTAAAACATTTGACGAGTTAGATGAAGCTCAGCGTAAAGCAGTTGCTACTATCTATCCTCAGATGATTTCTGAAGCGGAACCTAAAAACTATGGAGGGAAAAAATAATGGGAAAATTCACTAAATCAGGCGGTCGCGAGATGCCAGCTTTGAATACTTCTTCATTACCCGATTTGATTTTTACGCTTCTTTTCTTCTTTATGATCGTAACAACAATGCGTGAGGTTACATTGAAAGTTCAATTTAAACTTCCGCACGCTACAGAACTTCAGAAGTTGGAGAAAAAATCATTGGTTACCTTCATTTACGCTGGGAAACCAACGGCAGAGTTCCGTAAAAAAATGGGTAGTGAAACTCGTATTCAGTTGAACGATAAATTCGCTGAAGTGAGCGAAATTCAAGATTACATTGCACAAGAGCGTCAAAGTATGAAAGAAGAAGATCAACCATTGATGACTGTATCTATGAAAGTAGATGCTGAAACTAAAATGGGTGTGATCGTTGATATTAAGCAAGCATTGCGTGAAGCACAAGCACTTAAAATCAACTACTCGGCTATTAGCAAAAACTAATCGCAATTTCACATATGAAAAAGCTGTTCTTCGGAACAGCTTTTTTTATATCCGATCGTATATTTATTATAATACTCGAAAAACTATAACCTTATTTCTTACAGATTCATCTTTTCTTTACTATATTTGTATATAACTATAACGAAAAAACCTATGGCTTCTTTTCAATTAGACAATTTGGATGTTAAAATCCTTCGAATCATTATTGGCAACGCTCGTGTTCCATTTCTGGAAGTAGCTCGTGAATGCGGAGTTTCCGGTGCAGCCATACATCAACGTGTACAAAAGTTGATTAATATGGGAGTCATTACAGGCTCTGAGTTTACCATCGAACCATCAAAGGTAGGGTATGAAACCTGTACTTTTATGGGTTTATACCTGAAAGATCCAAGCAGATTCTCTGAAGTAGTAGATGCACTCTTTCAAATACCTGAAGTTTTGGAATGCCATTACACAACAGGTAAGTATGACCTTTTCATAAAAATATATGCACGCAACAATCAACATTTGCTTGAAATCATTCATACAAAACTTCAGCCTCTCGGTCTATCCGGTACTGAGTCTTTAATCTCTTTCAAAGAAGCATTCAAAAGACAATTACCAATTCCGGACGCTCCAAACGAAGATTAAACTGTTTAAATACAGCCTGAAATAGCCGAGTTTTCAACAATTTGTTAATAACTTATCCTTATAAACTAATTGTTGAAAACTCTTTTTATTTATCAAAAATGCGCATCTCCCCTATTATCAAAGACTTAAACTATGTTTAAAGCCAGCAAACTGATATTCTCTCTGATTAGCATATCGTTCAAATACATTATCTTTGCAACTAAATAAAAGATTTGTCGGAGAGACAAATTTAAAGCCTAATAAATGAGTAAGAAAAAGATTCGTAAGATAGAGCTTCTTGCCCCGGCAAAGAACGCCGAAATAGGTATGGAAGCGATTATTCACGGAGCTGATGCCGTATATATCGGAGCTCCTAAATTCGGAGCCAGAGCTGCAGCAGGAAATTCATTAGAAGAAATCACCAAATTAGCCCAATTCGCCAAACAATACAGAGCTCGTGTGTTTGTGGCACTCAATACGATCCTTGAAGACAAAGATCTGAAAGAAGCTGAGGCTATGATCCGGGATTTATATAAAGCAGGAGTTGATGCTGTCATTATCCAGGATATGGGTATACTATCTCTAGACCTCCCTCCTATCGAACTACATGCAAGTACACAAACAGATAACCGGACTTTAGATAAAGTCAAAGAATTAGAGAATGCCGGATTCTCACAAATTGTGCTCGCCAGAGAGCTTCCTCTTTCTGAGATTGCACATATCTGCAGTGAGGTCAAAACGCCCATTGAGGTATTTATACACGGAGCCTTATGTGTAAGTTACAGCGGTCAGTGTTTCGTTAGTCAGGCATTACATAACAGAAGTGCCAACAGAGGAGCCTGTGCACAAATATGCAGGTTGCCTTTTGACTTAGTAGATGCTGATGGTAAAGCAATTCTGAGAAATAAGCATTTACTTTCTATGAAAGATATGAATCGCTCAGATAAGCTCGAAGAAATGCTCGATGCGGGCGTGACATCTTTAAAGATCGAAGGCAGACTGAAAGACATGTCCTATGTAAAAAATATCGTCGCTTTTTACCGAAAAAAGCTGGACGAGATTTTCACCAGACGTCCTGATGAATTCACAGCAGCCTCATCCGGAAAATCTGTATTTGATTTTACACCAAACCCACATAAAAGTTTTAGTCGAGGTTTCACCGACTATTTTGATATAAATGGTAAAACACCACATTATAACTTTGAGACACCGAAATCATTAGGAGAACCTGTCGGTACAATCAAATTTATAGAAAAAGGAAGCATCGTTGTTGCAGGGACTGCTATCCTTAACAATGGTGATGGATTCTGTTTTATCAATGATCGCGAAGAATTCTTTGGATTCCGGGCAAACCGTGTTGAAGGAAATCGTATTTATCTTTCTCCTGATATGAAAGCGATACCTTTTGCCAAAGGAGCCAGACTCTATCGTAATTATGATCATGAGTTTGAAAAAACATTAGCTAAGAAGTCTGCCGAGCGAAAAATACCGGTAGCCATTTCTTTAAAAGAGAATCCGTTCGGATTTACATTGGAAGCAACAGACAGCGACGGAGTTCGTGCTACACTTGTTATCCAGGAAGAAAAGCAAACGGCTCAAAAGCCACAAATCAAAAATATAACTGATCAGTTATCTAAGTTAGGAACGACGATATTCACGGCTGACTCCGTTGAAATTGACTTTACGGAGGAATTCTTTTTCCCGGCATCGAAACTGGCAGATTGGCGTAGACAGTTAATAGATAAACTCATCGAAGCCCGACGGATTACTCATCCGCAGAGCTTAAGAGATCTACGCAAAAAAACAGCTGCTGATTCATCCCCTCAAAAGGAAGAACTAAGCTATCTGGCAAATGTTTCAAATCAGGCTGCGAAAGCATTCTATCAACAAAGAGGTTTTACGCGTATACAACCCGCGTTTGAGATCGAATCTCAGGAAAACGTACCTCTTATGTTTATGAAACATTGCATCCGCTATTCGTTAGGATGCTGCTCTAAAATAAAAGGAAATAAAGAGAAGCTTAAAGAGCCGTTATTTCTGGTAAATAAATCAACACGTTTACGACTTGAATTTGATTGTAAACAGTGCGAAATGAGAATATACAAAGACAATGAACAAAAATAAAAAAAAGAATCCGGGTAAAGAATTATGTTTCGAAGTCAGACAAGCTGACGAATTAATGTCTTTCCTGATGAAGATGTTTCCGGGCAAAAGCCGAAACTCTGTAAAATCACTTCTGTCTCATAAACAGATCCGTGTCAACAAACAAACTGTTTCTCAATTTAACTTTGCTTTAAATGTAGGAGACTGGGTATTCGTAGGAGAACCTTCACATCGTAAACCAATCGTAAAAGGGTTACAAATCGTTTATGAAGATCGCGACATTATTGTTGTTGACAAGGAAGCTGGAGTATTATCTATTGCGACAGATAAAGAAAAGAAACTTACTGCCTACAGTACTCTTTCAAGCTATGTGAAAGCAGAAGATCCCCGTAACCGTATTTTCGTACTTCACAGATTAGATCGTGATACTTCAGGTCTGATGATGTTTGCTAAATCGCAGCAAGTACAGGAAAAAATGCAGAAGAACTGGGATAAAATGGTTACTGAGCGTACGTATCTGGCTGTTGTTGAAGGTAGCTTAGAAAAACGTGAAGATACGATTTCTTCTTACATGTGGGAAAATAAGAAAAGTATGAAGATGCACTCAAGCAAAGATCCGGATGACGGAGAATTAGCTGTTACGCATTTCCGTACAATTAAATGGAATGATAGTTTCTCTATGCTGCAAGTTAAGCTTGACACAGGTAAGAAAAATCAGATCCGTGTGCATATGCAGGAAATCGGACATCCAATTGTCGGTGACGACAAATACGGTTCTAAAATGAATCCGATCAGACGTATGGGGTTACATGCTTGTGAACTTGCGTTTATTCATCCTACAACAGGCAAAGAAATGTATTTCTCGACTCCTGTTCCTAAAAAATTCAAACAGTTATTTTAATATAACCATTAGAATAATTCCATAAAACAGCAGGGCTGATTTCCTCTATAAGGATTCAGTCCTGCTGTTTGGTTTATATAGAGACCGATAGATTATCAGGAAGTCTTCTTCTCAATATCTTTCGGACAGAATAGTCAATATTAATTTACTTAGTAGAGGAAACAATATAAAGTATAGTGATATTAATATTTAAAAGCAGCTTATTAAAGAAGGCGATGTACGTCGCACTAAATTGCGAAGTAGGTCGCACAATTGCGCGATGTACACCGCAATTTAGTGCGACCTACAGAAAAGAATTATTAACACTTAATATACGGAATATTTACAGCTTTAATATATTAAAGTACAGTGAATTACAAACTACATATAGTCATAAAAAACAAAAGGCACTCAGAAGTAAATTCCAAGTGCCTTTTTTATTACTTATTCAGGTCATATCCCCAACGATCTAAAGCAAAAGCCCAGTTTTTATTAACCAACTCTACTGTGCGATCATCGTATTTATACTGATTCTTTTTGTATCCTTTTTTCTTAGACAAATACTTTTCAATAGCCGGACGAGCTTCCTCTAATCCCGGAATATTCAACTCCTGATAGATTCTCTCTGTCATACCCATTGCATCTGCTTCGAAATCTTCGAATTTCACTTCGATCAAATTTCCTGCCGGAATAAGCTCTTTATCTTTCTCGTATTTATTGAAAAGATCCGTATAAATTTTTAGGATGTTATCTTCAATTTCCTGTTCAGATATATCCTGAAGTTTCAATGGCTGAATCGTATTCGTAAAGAAACTACGAGTCGATTCAAACACCGTGTAAGGATTACGAGCCAGATAGATAAACTTTGCATTCGGGAACATCTCCAGCAATTGAGGGATTCGCCCTGTGTGCGGTGGATTTTTAGAAAGGAATTGTGTCCCTTTTGTATTCCACAAGGATATCTTGATCAGTTTCAGAAATGCATCCTTAAATACTTTATTCTCTTCCTGAGTCAAATCTTCAAAAAGTAAATACCGTTTGCTGTATTCTTGTGTATATTTCGGCAAGAACCAGAAGTTATAGTAAGTATACGGAATCATATTTGAAAGAGCAAACTCCTCTTCCTGTGGCAAATCCACCTTTAACTCCATATTATCCGTCGGACGTTTATCTGGCATTAACCAAGCCATCTGCTTTTTAAAGAAACCTTGTCCCCAAAGCACCAGATTAGGAAATACCGTCTGATAAGTTGTATTGTATCCGAAATGTTTATCGCAAGACAAAACGTTATGAACAAAAGTTGTTCCGCTTCGCCAATGTCCCAAGATAAAAACCGGATCCATTTCCAGAGGCTTATCAGCCAGAAGTTTCTTATACTTACGCTCTTCAAGCGGAGCAAGCAGGCTAAGAATACGACAAATTCCTTTTGTCAGATAATATTTCTTCTTATAATTCTTATCGATCTGGCGATTTTTCATAATCTCGTTGAACGTGCTCCAATGAGCACCAACAAGGGGCGTTATCGGCAAATCTTGAAATTTTAGTTTTCCCATTCTTCTTAATCAGCTTGGATTAGTTCATTTACTGCATTGGTAAGCTCTTGCAAATAAGCAGCAAAATCGCTTCCGATCAATGATGCATCAACAGTTAATACATGCATACGTTCTTTATTGCTCATATCATCAATCATCGTTTGGTTTTCTTCTGACAATGCATCTGAAGTGCTGATAACGATAATACCCTGCTCATTCAATATATTGAACAAGATGGTTGACTGAATAATATTCTGACCTGAAGGTAGGACTACAACAGTTTTTCCTGCATCAAACAATCTTCTTTCCATTGTAAAAGCTACTTCATTCACTAAAGCACGATCAGCTCCGTGGAACCAGAAAGTACATCCTTTTTGATTCAACTGTGATTCGCGATCTTGCGACTGAATAGAAGACAGGCCTTTACGCATTTCTGCGATTTCGCTTTCGCTAAGTACTGTTTTACGTGAGTTATCTACTTTGTCGATAATCATCCCTACAGCACATGTGTTATTCGTTATCGGGTCAATCAGAATAAATGAGCCACAGCTCTTATTCTCTTTGTACGGATCAAAGAATAAAGGCTTGTTTGAAGTAAAGGTTACACGACCAATCTCGTTCAGACTTAAACGGTCTGTAGCCGATTGTTCCATCGTATTTACATCTACCTTATACTGGATATTGTCAATACGGACACGACTCAGATTCGTTGTATGCTTGATAAAGAACTGTTGGTTCGGATCCATTGCATTTTCATCCATCCATACCAGCATCGCTTCGAAGTCGCGCTCTACACGAGGCAGATCATTCGGATGTACTAACATTTCTCCACGAGAAACGTCAATTTCATCTTCCAGCGTAATCGTAACTGACTGCGGAGGGAAAGCGTAATCAATTTCTCCTTCATAAGTATGGATTCCTTTCACGCGGGATACCCGCCCTGAAGGTAATGCCATAACTTCATCACCTTTACGCACAACACCCGAAGCTACTTTTCCACAAAATCCGCGGAAGTCAAGATTCGGACGAAGTACATACTGTACCGGATAACGGAAGTTCTTAAAGTTGTGGTCTGCATCAATCTTGATAGTCTCGATATACTCTAACAGAGGAGTACCTTTATACCAAGGCATGTTGTCTGATAATTCTACTACATTATCTCCGTTTAAGGCTGATAATGGAATACAATGAATATCAGGAATACCAAGAGGCTCAGCAAACTTACGATAATCAGCAACGATGTTATCAAAAACCTCCTGATTATAGTCTACTAAATCCATTTTGTTAACCGCCAGAACTACGTGTTTAATTCCTAACAGAGAAATTAAGAAAGAGTGGCGACGAGTTTGCGTAATAACCCCTGTACGGGCATCTACAAGAATGATTGCCAAGTTCGCAGTCGAACCTCCGGTAATCATATTACGCGTATATTGTTCATGACCCGGAGTGTCAGCAATAATAAACTTACGTTTATTCGTAGAGAAATAACGGTAAGCAACATCAATCGTGATCCCTTGCTCTCTTTCGGCTTTCAAGCCATCCAGAAGAAGTGCATAATCAATGTTTTCACCTGCATTTCCTACACGTTTGCTATCACGCTCAAGTGCATCCAGCTGATCTTCGTAAAGTTTCTTACTATCAAATAACAGACGGCCGATCAATGTTGATTTACCATCATCTACCGAACCGGCAGTAAGCAGACGAAGAAGGTCTTTCTTTTCGTCCTGATCAAGAAACTCAGTAATATTTAATTTTGTACTCATTTGCTTTGACTTTGAATCTTAGAAATAACCTTCACGTTTCTTTTGTTCCATACTCGCTTCCTGATCGAAATCGATCACACGAGTCGTACGTTCAGACTTAGTTGTCGTCATCATCTCTTCAACAATACTTTCGATTGTATCTGCTTCAGACTCGATAGCTCCGGTAAGCGGATAACAACCTAATGTACGGAAACGTACCATTTTCATTTCGGCTTTATCACGTAGCTCCTGAGGCATACGATCATCATCAGCCATGATTAAGTTTCCATCCATGTTTACAACCGGACGCTCTTTTGCATAATACAAAGGAACGATCGGAATATTCTCTAAACGTATATATTGCCAGATATCTAATTCAGTCCAGTTTGAAAGCGGGAAAACACGAATAGATTCACCTTTATGAACTTTCGCATTATAAATATCCCATAACTCTGGACGTTGGTTTTTCGGATCCCATTGGTGGAATTTATCACGGAAAGAGTAAATACGCTCTTTCGCACGAGATTTCTCTTCATCACGTCTTGCGCCGCCGAAAGCTGCATCAAACTTATGTTTATCCAAAGCTGCAAGTAATGCCTTTGTTTTCATTAAGTCAGTATGAACCTTACTTCCGTGAGTAAAAGGTCCTACACCTGCTTTGAAAGCTTCCTCGTTATGCTCTACGATCAAGTCCCAACCATGCTCTTTAGCATACTGGTCACGAAATTCAATCATTTCTTTGAATTTCCATTTCGAATCGATATGCATCAATGGGAATGGCACCTTACCGGGAGCAAATGCTTTCTCTGCCAGACGAACCATTACCGAAGAGTCTTTACCAATAGAGTAAAGCATCACCGGATTTTCAAATTCCGCTACCACCTCACGAATAATGTGAATTGATTCAGCTTCGAGCTGACGTAAGTGGCTTAAATTGTAATCAGACATTATGATAAGTGTGTAATTAGTTTCTATTTAATTTGGGTAAAATATAGGCTAGCAGTTGTTTAACTGACTCTTCCAGACTTTGTGCTGAAGTATCTATACTTAAATCAGGATTTTCAGGTGCTTCGAATGGAGAGCTGATACCTGTAAATTCCTTGATCTCGCCCGCACGCGCCTTTTTATACAGACCTTTTACATCTCGTTCTTCACAAACACTCAAAGGAGTATCTACAAATACTTCTATAAAGTCTTCGCGTCCGATAATATTGGTTGCTAACTGACGAATATCATTGGTAGGACTAATAAATGCAGCTAATGTTACTACTCCGGTATCAACAAATAACTTCGAAACTTCAGCTATACGACGGATGTTCTCAATACGGTCTTCATTCGAGAAGCCCAGATTATTGTTAATACCCGAACGGATATTGTCGCCATCTAAAATACGACACAGAATACCGCGCTGATGAAGTTCTCTTTCCAATGCAATAGCTAATGTACTTTTACCCGATCCTGAAAGACCTGTGAACCAGATCATCATTCCTTTCTGTTTCAGCAAATCTTCCCGATCGCTACGTTGGAGCATACGATCAAAGATGGGATAAATATGATTTTCGTTCATAAACTGTTTATTTCGTAATCTTTAAATTCGGTTTCTAAAACTCCCAAATCATCGGAATCAAGATGATAGATAAAATAAATACAATAATATTCAGAGGAATACCTATCTTCAGATAATCGGAAAACTTATAGTTTCCGACACTTTGTACAATCAAATTGGTTTGATAACCAATCGGTGTAGCGAAACTTGCCGATGCAGCAATACATATCGTCACAAAAAGCGGAGTCGGATCAATTCCCATTTGATTGGCTACGGATAGCGATATAGGGAAACATAAAGCCGCTGCCGCATTGTTCGTAATGACTTCTGTAAAGATATTGGTAATGATATATACAGCAGCCAGAATGGCGAACGGCCCATAACCTGAAGCTATAGATATAATCTGATGTGCAATCGAATCGGCTATTCCCGAATTCATCATCGCCTTACTTATACCAAAAGCACAGGCAATTGTGATTAGTATATCCCAATTGATAAACTTCGTATAATTCTGAGTCGGAATAATCTTTGTCCAGGCCATTATTACCATCGTAAAAGCGGCAAAAAAGAACATGTCAAATTTGACACCGTCCATTTTAGGTAAAAATTCGCCTAAAGCTGCTCCGATAATCATCAGCACAACCAAACCGACTGAAATCCAGCGTTGTGTTTTATTACCGGGAATGGAAAAGTCGCCAACATCGGATAACAACAGAAATACGGAAGAGTCGCCCCAGGTAGGAATGAAGGTTCCGTCTGTAAGAACGACCAGATTATCGCCCTCTTTCAGTACCAGATCACTTAACCCTACCGAGATTATTTCACCATTACGATGTACGGACATAACTACTGCCCCATAGTGACGGTAAAAGTCAAATTCTCCCAGTGTTTTTCCGATACCCGGAAAGCGGGGACCTAATACAGCTTCGACTTGTTTTATCGCTTTTTTGGATACAAAATCGCGTTCCAGATCAGACAAACAATTGAACTCTATACCTTCTGTAGCTACCAATTGAGCCAGAGAACCATGTTTTCCCCCCAATACCAACTGATCATTCTCCCGGATGGCAATGCGCATTTGTTCCAGAAGAATATGCTCTCCGTCCCGAATCAAAGAGCGAACTTCAAATTGCTGAAGAAGACTCAGCTTACCATTCTCTATCGTCTGACCTATAAACATACTGCCGGGCAGTACATTCATATTATAGGCATATTCTTTACGGTCTGCCAGTTGATCTGCTGAAGTGAGTTTTCCGGGTAGTAACCATTTAGAAGCAACAATTAAGTAAATCAGCCCTACAAAAGTTATCGGCAAACCTACTTTCCCTAGCTCAAACAACCCCAGACTTCTAAACCCCTGATCGACAATCATCCCATTTACTACCAGGTTTGTGGAAGTACCTATCAGCGTACACACACCTCCCAGAATAGTTGCATAGGAAAGAGGGATCAGAAATTTGGTAGCCGGCATATTAATATGTTCAGACCATTTCTTAATGATCGGAGCAAAAATAACGACTACCGCCGTATTGTTCAAAAAAGCCGAGATTCCGGCAATCGGAGGTAAAACCTGAGCCAGAGATCCACCTATAGACCCTTTCTTTGAAGGAAGAATCATACGTATTATCTTGTTCAAAGCTCCGGATCTTCTTACCCCTTCACTTACCAGAAACAAGATTGCTACTGTTATCATCCCCTTATTACTGAAACCTGCTAACGCTTCTTGCGCTGAAATCGTTCCTGTCAACATCAATAAAATAACAGCCGAGAAAAATAATAATCCCGGACGCATTTTATCTAAAGCCAAAGTGATTATCAGACCGCAGAGGACAACTAAAACTACTATCGATTCAAATTCCATTTTATTATTTCAGATCCTAAGCAGTACATAGTTATTACTTAACTACGAACCAAGGGTTTAATAAATTCTCTTTATTATAAACCAAAGGAGAAGTTTCATCAGCCTGATAAATTTCTCTTCCCGCCGCACGTGCAATAGCATGCCCCGCAGCCGTATCCCATTCCATTGTCGGAGCAAAGCGTGGATAAACGTCTGCTGCACCTTCGGCTACCAAACAGATTTTTATAGAGCTTCCGCTCGAAATCATATCAATTTCTTTTCCTTCTTCTTTTAATTTCGCAATATACGTTTCAGTTTCAGGACTTAAATGTGAACGTGAAGCTACAACAATTAAATTATCGCGCTCCTGAGCTTGCGGTATACGAATTGCTGCTCCCATAACCTCGTCTACGATATAAATCGTTTCAGGATTTTTTACTTCAGCTTTGAATGCGCCGACTCCGTCAACGCCCATATAAATGATCTGTTTAGCCGGCAGGTAAATCACGCCTAATACTGGAACGCCTGCACGAACTAATGCGATGTTAACTGTGAATTCGCCATTCTTTTTAATAAATTCTTTCGTTCCGTCTAATGGATCAACAATCCAAAGCTCCGGCCATTTGGCACGTTCTTCAAACGGAATTTCTTTACCTTCTTCGCTTAATATAGGAATCATTGTACGATCCAACAAAGAAGTGATGATCTCGTTGGCGTTTTTATCAGCAATTGTCAGAGGAGAGTTATCTGCTTTCTTTTCTACTTGAAAGTCAGATTTCGGATCATTATAAACCCGCATTATTTCATTTCCTGCTTTTATGGCAGCTTTTATGGCAATTGAAAGATTCTCAATCATTAGTTTTGTTATTTAAGTGCTTATTATTTAGCAAAATTACTGCTAAGTTTTGAATTTACGAAGCAAGTTACTGATTCTAACTTAATGTCATACACTTATTGTATTTATTAACAATTAAAAAAGCAGACTGTTAAAAGAGAAAAGGCATACAAAAAGAGATTTTTTCTCTCGTTGTATGCCTTTTATCTTATGATAAAATTATGAAAGTTCGATAACTTCGAGATCTTTCACATGTCCGTTATCTAATGTAAAACGAACAAGTGTCCGCTTTGTATGAAAACCGTATTTACCTGCTGCACCGGAGTTTACATGCAATAAACCGAGACGCTTATCTGACATCACCTTCAATATATGGGAATGCCCTGATATAAATAAACCCGGAGGATTATAATGTATCAATTTACTTACGGATGGTTCATATTTCCCCGGATAACCTCCTATATGAGTCATCCAGACTTTTACACCTTCCATTGTAAACTTTTGATGCTGAGGAAATCGCAAACGCGTTGCATGGCTGTCAATATTTCCATATACCGCACGGACGGGTTTAATTTGCTCAAGTTTATCTATAAGATCTTCTGAACCTATATCGCCGGCGTGCCATATTTCATCACATTCGGCAAAGTATTCCTTATATCGATCATCCCAATATCCGTGTGTATCAGACAATAATCCGATACGCATCATGATTAAAACGAAGTTATTGTTTTACGAATAGCTACAAGTCTCTCCATCAATGATTCCAGTAAATCAAGGCGAAGCATATTCGCTCCATCCGATTTAGCTACCGAAGGATCCATATGAGTTTCGATAAACAAACCATCAACACCCACTACCACACCGGCACGAGCTATCGTTTCTATCAGTTCCGGTAGACCTCCGGTCACGCCTGAAGTTTGATTGGGTTGCTGAAGTGAATGTGTTACATCCAGAATAACCGGACAATCAAACTTCTGCATTTGAGGAATTCCCCGATAATCTACAATCAGATCATGATATCCGAATGTTGTTCCTCTATCCGTAATCATTGCATTCGGGTTTCCGCAATCCCATATTTTCTGAACTGCGAATTGCATCGATTCAGGTGATAAGAACTGTCCTTTCTTGATGTTCACAACTTTTCCTGTCTGAGCCGCAGCAATCAACAGGTCTGTCTGACGACATAAAAAGGCAGGAATCTGAAGTACATCTACGTATTTAGCAGCCATTGCAGCTTCCTCTGCCGAATGAATATCCGTTACGGTAGGAATATCAAATCGTTCGCCCACTTTCTTAAGAATCTCAAGCGCTTTTTCATCTCCGATACCTGTAAATGAATCGATTCTTGACCGGTTTGCTTTACGATAGGATCCCTTAAAGATATACGGGATTTGCAATTTGTCTGAAATAGCAACCACTTTCTCTGCTATTTCCATCGCCATCTCTTCTCCTTCAATGACACAAGGACCTGCCATTAGGAAAAAGTTGTTCGATTCTGTATGTTTTAATTTTGGAATAATCATATAGCTTGTTTATTATTTATTCAACCATAATTCAGGATTCAACTTAGTTGTTTCTTTCCATAACTGGAAATGAAGCACTGTACGATTATTATCGTCTTTATCCGAATAAATCTCACCTAAGGACTGTCCCAGTGCAACCGTATCTCCTTTTTTGACATATACAGCACTCAGATTGGAATATACAGTCAGATAGTTACCATGACGAACCATTACGGTATTATTAAAGCCAGGAACTACAAAAACCATGGAAACAACTCCATTAAATACTGATCTGGCTTCAGTTCCCGGATTGGTAAGAATGTCAATTCCCTTATTTTCAGTTTGAACATATTTATGATCCTTACTTTGCTGAATGCCGAAACGTCCTATAATCACGTATCTGCCTCGAAGCGGCATCGGAAGTTTCCCCCGGTTAGCCCCAAAGTTAGAAGACAACTGTTGTTCTTCTTTCGTCATGGCATATCCGCCTTTTGACTCAGAGACCCGTTCCTGCGAAGTGGAAACTGATGGCTTCGGAGACGAAGTGCTACCGCCCGCTGCAGCTTTTTTTCTTGCTGCTTCAGCGGCTTTTCTTTTTGCCTCAGCGGCTTTACGAGCTTCTTCGGCTGCACGACGAGCCTCTTCTTCAATAATCTGCTGAATACGATTATTTAATGCTTCAGCTTGTTGCTTTTGCTTTTTAAGCTGAGTTTGTAACTCTTTTCTTCGCTTATTCAGCTCTTTCGAAGCCTCTTTCTGTTTCTGCTCTTCAGACTCCAGATTTTTACGTTCCACTTCTCGCTCTCCTAACAGTTTTTCTTTTTCTGTTCGATTACTCTGAAGCTCTAAACGTTTCTGTTCAAGCGTTTTCGTTTTTTCCATAATCTCTTCAGACTGAATTCTTCTCCAGACTGAATATTCACGTAAATAACGAATCCGGCGATACGTCTGTGCCAGATTATCCGCAGAGAAAATAAACATCAGCTTATCATACGATGACTTTCGTTTATTCATTCCTTGCATTGCTTTCGCGTAATTTTGCTTCTTCATAGAAAGCTCAAACTGCAAATCTTTTACATCTCGGTCGATACGTCTGATTTGCTTTTCAAGTACATCAACCTCACCATTCAATGCATCAATATAGCTACGTCTGACTTCGATCTGCTTTCCTAATAACTGGATCTTATTCAACGTACTGGCTGCATCTTTCTTATTCGACTGCAATAAATTATCCGTAATTTCCATCTGCTCCAGAGCTGCTTTTCTTTTACGTTCCAGCTCTTTCAACTGCTTTTGAGATTGTCCCCAACCCTGCATACAGAGGAATGCAAACAAAGAGAGTATAAATAATCTGATAGTCATCTGATTTTATTTATTTATAGTTTCGTGCAGATCAATTTTTCAATATCATTTTGAGAAGATCTTCCACTTTTAGCTGTTTATATTTACCCGGCACACTTAAGTTAATCTCCGGCTTTTTACTCATATTCAAATTAGCAAAACGAAATTTCAATACACACGGTTTACCTTTTAACACAAAAGAGACTTTTACCTGATGTGGGAAAAGCTGGCCGTCTCCGATTCTTTTAAAATCGTGGTATGAACACGTTGCAATGATATTCCCGTTTTTACTCAACACTTTCGTCTCTGTCAAACGAGCTTCGGGATTCAAAGTAAATTCAAAATTTACGACTTTTCCTTTTGTTCCAAGCAGCAACTTATTGCCGTCTTCTTTACTCGTAAAATCTGAAGCCGACAACTTTTTATCATTTGCCGTAAATAACTGATTCGTCAATAAGGCTTGCAATGTTTCAAGATTCAATTCTTTCGGAAGCAGACTTTTAACCGGAATAAGCGATTCCGCAACATATTGCTTACCCATGCGATCCAGTATAATCAGCGTATCGGTCGTTATGCCTAAACGGGCAACCTCAATACCAAGAATCGGTTGAGCAGACAGTTGAATAGCTTCGTTCCGGATCATTCGCAATTCACTTTTTGATGAAATACGATTCGTTCCTGTTTCTATTTCAACATCTCCTTTTGAAGTAAAGTAGTCATATTGAAATTGAGATTGTATTGCCTGATTAATACGCTCTACTCCTACTTTCCCGTGTTGGGGTTTTCCAATTTTAGATGTTTTACAAGCCGTAAACATGGTTGTAAAGGCAAGCAAAACAATAAATAGTTTCTGATATCCTCTTTTCATATACTCAATTTAGTTTAGTTCTTTTCTTCCGGTTCCGGAATATACGT
Organism: Porphyromonadaceae bacterium UBA7332; assembly: GCA_002471225.1. Taxonomy (GTDB): domain Bacteria; phylum Bacteroidota; class Bacteroidia; order Bacteroidales; family UBA7332; genus UBA7332. The sequence continues at coordinate 26,446 of DKPO01000017.1, read as the reverse complement.
TTTCTTTTCTATTTTCTCTTTCAGCACTTTAGACTTATTACCCATATCCAAAGCTTTTTGCCACTGAACAAGAGCGCCTTCCACATCCCCGTTTTTGAAAAGAATATCCCCGTAATGATCAATTAGAATATCACTTTCATCTCCTCCGTTTCTAATCGCTTTTTCCATATAGAATTTAGCTAAGAAGTAGTTCTCCATCTGAAAGTATATCCAGGCATACGTATCCAGAAATGTACTGTTTTCCGGTTCTATTTTAATTGCTTTAGCACTCATTTGCTCTGCCCGCGATAAATCGCCCTTATCAAGTGATAAGAAATAGGCATAATTATTTAGTACCGATGCATTATCCGGATAGTACTCCAAAGCTTTATCATAAGCTTCAAAACACTTTTTACGATCTTCCAGCTGATGGTAGATATCACCCATCTGAGTGTACATGCCCGATATCAATCTCGGATTATTCTTTTCCATTACGGATAAACCTTTATCAAGCACTTCTATCGCCTCTTTATATTTTTCTTCGATACTCAGCGCAATCGATTGATAGTAATAAAACTCCCCATCTTTCGGAAAATAGACTAAAGCCTTGCGGCAAGTCTCTATCACTTCCTTAAACTCTTGCTGTCTGAGACAAACATCCAGCAAGCTCATCCACAACTCACGATCATTCGGATCAAGACCTACAGCGATTGTCAGGCGATCCTGTGCTTCTTTCAATCTTTTTTCTGTAATCAGATAGCTGGATTGAAGTTTAAACAACTCCTTTTCCTGTGGATAAGATTCAAAGAGAATATCAAACAGATTATCACGCTCTTGTGTATTCTCTTTTTTCATATAAAGCGTTTTCAGATAATCTTTAAGGATATCGATTTTTACATCAATTTCCAGATCTTTATTGTGCAATGCATGTTTTATCTGCATTTCGGCAGAATCCTGTTCTCCGATACGGAAGTAGTAATTAGCTAAAGACAGTTGCAAACGTCCGTCATTCGGATCAATAGCTTTTGCCTTATTATAATACTCCATTGCCATGTCCTGTTTATCAGAATCCATAGCAATATCTCCCATCATTAACGTATAACGAATATCATTCGGATAAGCAGCAATCAGTTTATCTATTTCAGCTTTAGCATTTGCTTCTTGCTTAAGCGTCATATAAAGCTTAGATTTCTGCAAAGAGATCATTTCCATCGGCCCCATCTTTTCTTCCAGAAGATCCAATGTTTTAATCGCTTTCTCCAATTCTCCCATTTGGACATAAACCTCAGAAATAGAATAGATAATCTCAGGTTTATCTGAATGATTAGCCATGATCTGATTATAGTAATCAATAGCTTCTTCATTCATATTCAGCTGCTGTGCCAGATTGGCTGCAGCATAAAGGTACCAGTAGTTATCCGGATCGTATTGAATAGACTTTTGCAAAAGAGAGAAAGCCTTAATCGGATTTCTCAAACGCAAATAATAATTAGAAAGTGAATACATAGCTGCTGTATGCATCGTATCAATTGCCAATGCACGATTAAAAGCATCAAAGGCAGCATCCTGCTGATTAATTGCCTTCAACCGCATGCCTTCCATAAAATAATAATCTGCACGTTGTTTTTCCTCATCAGACAACGGATTTACAAAAGAATCCGGAGCTTTTACTGCTAATTGTCCTGATGATTTACAACTGATTCCGAATACGGTCGTAAGAGATACGAGTAACAGATATATAGGTACTTTCTTCATAGATTTCAAAGGTTTGAATGTAGATCCATTATTGTTTGCCTGTGTGACCGAAACCGCCTTCACCGCGATCTGTCGAATCCAAAGATTCAACCTGCTCCCATTGCACCTGAGCATGAGCAGCTATAACCATCTGACAAATACGTTCGCCATCTTCAATAACAAAAGGTTCTGACGATAGATTAATCAATATAATACCGACTTCTCCACGATAATCAGCATCAATCGTCCCGGGTGAGTTAAGAACAGTAATTCCTTTTTTCAATGCCAATCCGCTTCTTGGACGTATCTGTGCTTCGAATCCTACAGGTATTTCAAGAAAAAGACCTGTTGGAACCAAACATCTCTGCAAAGGAGCTAAAGTGATTGGCTCATTCAAATTCGCACGGATATCCATTCCTGCGGCATGAACTGTTGCGTACTGAGGTAATTCGTGTTTCGATTTATTGATTATTCTTACTTTCATATCTCTTTATTACAATTTTTGTTTTACATCATTCAATAACCCTTCGCAAGCATCTTCCAACAGATCCAGAACAAGCTCGAATCCTTCTGCTCCACCATAATAGGGATCTGGTACATAATCTAACGTCGAATTCTGACAAAATTCGACCATCCTGTGCACTTTATTCATTGATTCAATATCAGGTGCCAGATCCCGCAGATTTTGATAATTCTTATCATCCATTGCGAGAATCAGATCAAATTCCTCGAAATCCATAGGTTTTACTTGTCTTGACCGGCTTATCAGATTATAACCACGGCGCGACGCATGCTGACGCATCCGAGAATCAGGTAGCTCACCTGCATGTCCGCCATAAGTTCCGGCTGAATCTATCTGTATCTGATGTTCTAATCCTGCTTTCTTTACCAGATCAATCATAATACCTTCAGCAGTCGGAGATCGGCAAATATTTCCTAAACATACAAATAACAACTTATATTTCTCCGATTTCATCTGATCATTCATAAAAACATTGTGTTTAAAGTTTTATTGACTGGTTTTGATTATCGACAAAAGTAAGAGAAAATGTGGTAATATTCTATGCCCGAAAGTACTAAATCGTATGTTTTTTAATCTTGTAAGAAAAAAATGAAAAAATTTTGTCGGTTCTGACATTTATGAAGCGTTTACCTAATAAAGAGACAATTAAATAGTTATTCAGGGAAAATATAGTCTGATTAGGTTTTGGTTTACAAGTTGTGTTCAAAAATCAAAAAAGGAGAGATCCGTACGGGTCTCTCCTTTTTCAATGAAACGTATAACTCAGTTGCAGTCGAATATCCTGATTAGAAAAATTATACGAAATGATTCGTGAATTATAAGGATTAAACTCCTTTACGAATCGATTATAATGGCTGTATATCAGAGAAAGTCCCAAACCTTTCCAAAGATCTACAGCCACACTTGCTTGTTGTTTAGTCACATAACTTCTTCCGCGATCACCTTGTATATTGAGATACAATTGATTTTTATTTACTGTATCGCTCCAGCGATAGGATTGCGGATTAAATAATTCAATCCCTTCAGTCTGGGCAAAAAGAGATACGTTAGTCCATAAGTCGAATTTGATATTTGCCCGGTAACTAAAACCGCTTCCATAAGTATAATCTCGTTTTCCGAAGCGATAATAATCAGAATAGTAACTTCCCAATAAAACTCCGGTCAAATACAAATCTGATCTCACATTTACATTTCGAACTATCTCTTTTTCCCAGATGGAGCCTACACCAAAGGCGGCTGTCTCTGCTATTCTAAAGGGTATTTCTTGCTTATTAACACTATTACTTACCCGTTCCGAATTCATGTAATTATATTGCTGAAATCCTCCTATAAGCCAATTCGGCTTAATCGTTTCACCAAATAATAGCCCTGTAATCCGGATTTCACCCAATAAAGGTTGGTGATCACCTATATTAAACACTCCATCCAATTCAAAATACTCAAAAGGTATACGTCCGCTTACATCAAATGGATCGTTATATGTGTACTTCAAACTGATAATCGGATTCCACTCCCCGGTTCCTCTTTGGTTTCCAATATAACGAGCACCAGCCTGAATACGGAGTTCTTCTTTTACATTTATTCTCTGATAGCCCGGATCATATGCCCAAAGCTCTCCTGTAGAAAGACGCTTTACCGCTTTTGCAGGATCTATAACCGCTGCAATCAACTCCTTTCCCAGCCTTTTAACTCCTCGTTGATCATAACAAACAAAGCGGTCACTACATCGATGCATAACCTCTCCGTAAGCCATTCCTCCAATCGTAGTTGTGATCAGATCATTGATCGAAGCCGGTTCATTTTCCAGAAACATTTCCCATATAAAACTACCTGTAAAGGCATAAGGAATAGATTGTAAAAAACTTAAGCCCCATGCTCTTCCTGCACTAAAATATAATCCGCCCTGATAAGGATGTGCTACCAGGTTGGTAGGAAACTCATCATTATCCCACACGAAGCCTGTATCCAAATTCTTTTTTATAGTAGCAAGACTTATATCAGCAAATGGTTTTCCTGCAACAAATTTTGAAGCACCCCAAAATATTGCATCTAACCCTACTAATTCCAATGCTGCAAAACCGGCTTTCGGCTTTACTTGTCTTTCAAAACGAACCGAAGCAGGATTACAATTTACAGTATCTCTGCTATCGGTTTGTCCCCATACAGAATTTGAACAAAGAATGAGTAATATGATGAATGTGTAATATTTCACAGGCAAAATATTGAATCTACAAAACGATTAGCAAGCATTTAAAGTTTACATAAAAGACTCTTTTATCAGTAAAATATTGTATTTCAGAATAGTAAAAAGAGAAATAATTCATCCCTGTTTGAAAAAATCTTTTTATACTTTTGCATTCTAACATACGAAACAATTCATGAATTATCTGGCTCATATTTATTTTTCAGGCCCTAAGTCACATATGCAGTTAGGCGGTTTCTTCGCCGACGCTGTAAAAGGAAAAGCTTTTGAGCATTATCCAGCCAATATACGAAAAGGCATACGCAGACATCGCGAAATAGATCATTGGACAGATACTCATCCTGAAGTACAAGAAGAACTTCGTAAAATGCGGTTAACTCTTGGCCGATATGCGCCGATTGTATTAGATATTTTCATGGATTACTTTTTTGCCAGTCAGTTCAGAACGATCACCGGAAAATCTTTAAATTGGTTTTGTATCCGGTTTTATTGCGTTATAACTTTAAATTATCGTTATTTACCTGATCGGTTCAAAAGATTTGTCTGGCATTTTATTCTAAGTAACCGATTAAAAAAATATAGAACAAAGTCCGGTATACAGGAATCCCTTGAAATAATGCGCGATTACAGACATCTGCCCATAGATGTTGATAAAGCGATGGAATATCTGGATTGTAATACAAAAGAGTTGAATAAACTTTCCCTTCTCCTCTTTCGTTCTCTCAAACAAAAATATAAATATATGACATTATACCCCACAAACCGCAGAATACAAGGAACGACTATCCTTCAAAAAGGCAAAAATCAAAATAATGTAATTGGATTCTTCAATTATCTGATCCTTTTTATCGGGGCAAGCCGCTTTGTGATGGGACGAATCAGACAAGGGCTGATTTTTTTCGGATTGTTTTTGATTCTCTATTTATGGGATAAAGGAAAAAATGCACAAAAAAGCCGAACCGCTATTTATATCAGTGAAGCCGGAATCGAATTTAATGGATGGGGAGCTATGAACTGGAGCGAAATCGAAGCGATACACATCGAATATGATGCGGAACAAACTGCCTATACTTATCATTTTCGTATAACTTTTCGGAATCCTGAGCGCGGAATCAGTGATTTTTCAATCGGACGACTCGATATAAAGCCGGATCAATTGGCTGGTTTGTGTGAAAGATACATACCTCAGAATATTTTTTTCGATCTGATTTATTAGCCCAAGACGCATCAGCCCCTTTTTCACTGAAAAAAAAATCATTTTTATTTCAGCATTTATACATCTGCTTTACAATAGGTTAATCCAAAAACAAAGCAGATCAGAAAAAAAAGTTTGAAAAAAAGTGCTTTATAAATTTGCACATTCAAAAATAATCGCGTAGTTTTGCATCGCAATTGAGAGATAAACGCTCTCAAAAACAAACAAAAATTAGGGCTCATAGCTCAGCTGGTTC
>DKPO01000017.1:20163-20319 GCA_002471225.1 Porphyromonadaceae bacterium UBA7332 | reverse complement strand
TCGAATCCTATTGGGCCCACTCTAATTTTTACAATTTTCGGGTTCATAGCTCAGCTGGTTCAGAGCACCTGCCTTACAAGCAGGGGGTCATAGGTTCGAATCCTATTGGACCCACGAAAAAAATATACACACGAAGGGCTCATAGCTCAGCTGGTT
>DKPO01000017.1:17544-19913 GCA_002471225.1 Porphyromonadaceae bacterium UBA7332 | reverse complement strand
CGAATCCTATTGGGCCCACTCTTCGAAAAAAGGATCGCAATAGCGATCCTTTTCTTTTTTTGGGGAGTAATCCCTCGCTTTTATTTATTAAGCAAAAGACAATTGAAGAAGAAGAAAGGGGTAGTCTCAATGAGATTACCCCTTTCTTCTTATACACATTCACCAATAAATGGATAAGCTCTGACTCTCAATCAGAGTGCGCTTTTGTAATATTGCAATTGACATTGCAATTCAATCCAATAATCATCCAATTGCCATATGAATTGCAATGATATAAACAACTTATATACAATCCCTTAATACCAATTTATTGCAAATATGGCAATATGGCAATTGAAAAACAAACTATTGGAGTAAACTTGTAAAGTGAATAAATAAGACGAACACTGGTGACAATTGGTGTTGATTGGTGACAATTCGGTGACAATTGAAAACAGGGCAATCGTCACCCTTAGTTACTTAATAAATAAGCAATTACACACCCAGTGACAATTGTGACAATTCAAAACACAAAACTATAGGTAGAAGTTATTGGTATATGTCCGAAAAGATGCGGTCGTATTTGCACCGAAAAACAAACGTATTTCGTAAACGAAACAAACGCATTTGGAGATCATGAAATACGTTTGTTTTCTCAGCCAAATGCGTTCGTTTTCCGATAGATTTTATTCTGCCGGATTTAGATACGTACCAGCGTTTACGTTGCTACGTATGAAAAAATAGTTACATACGTATGTAAAATAACTTTGGTACGTATTAAAAATCAAATATATACATATAACAACCCGGAAGTTATTGTGCATAAATCCATTCAAGTATAGGATCCTTACCGTTAACCCATTCATCAAAGGTACTTTCAATAAGGACATCCGGGTTAAGCGTATTTGAAGTATCATCAGTACGTTTAAAATAAGCTGTCGAATAATCTATACCTAACCCGACCGGCTGCACCTGCATGTTTCTTACCTCGCCATAATGGTTAGGACTTCCTGCCGTACTTTCTCCAACAAAAACAACATTCTTATATTTTTTAAACTCCAATGCATTTAATATGCCCGAGGAAAATGTATTTCTCCCCAGAATGACATAAAATGTAAGGTCCGGATTCTTTAATACATATTCTGAAAAGCCATTAATAAGCATAGAACCTGGCTGCGAATTGCCTCCTCCATTAAATCGCAAATCGAATACAATCTTATTTACCTTCGTACTATCCAAAGTTCCATATATCTTATGGCTCCACTCTTCAAAAGAAGGATATTTCTTTGCTAATTCTTTATTACCATATTTATCCTCCAGCTCTCTGTTCCAGCATCGATTATACTGTAAGACATACATGGACGAATCTGGATAGAAGTAGTCTGCAAATAAGTTTTTCTGATAACGTAAAGCCGGAAGTACATTCATATATGTCACTTGGGAGCGATTGTCTTTCTTAAAAGGCTCTAATACCATCCGGTGTTCCTTTATTGTACCTTCTTTCTCTCTATACGAAACAAGCACAGCCGATGAGTCTGTTATTCCGAGGAAATCGGTCAGCTGCTTAAACATAATAAATTGGGGTAATATCATTTTACGCATTCCTGAATTCTGTTCTCCAATCAATGTAGCCATTCGATTCTTCACCTCATCAACAGAAATATCATTAATCGCCACTAACTCTTTTCCGGTTAAGACTTCATTTGACTTAGTTGTAGTCATTACGAAAACACCATCCTTAAAGTCATATAAACCTAACGGAAAGACATTTGTCTTATCAAGGTATTTCAACATCTGGATACTCGTATGAGAATCGCCCATCGATGCTATCAGCTGCTGTAGTTTTAAAATTGTAGAAACATCCCGATCTGATTCTTCATTTAATCCCGCTTTAATCCGCTCGATTCCCTTTCGGAAATAAACCGAATCCTTATTGAAATATAAGTTTTTGTGTTTTTGGGGAAGAAGAATAGCTACACTATCCAATGTCTGAATCCAATCGCTTTTAGATATAGATTGAGCATTCAGATTTTGCAATAACAAAGAGCTAAAAAGAAGAAGTATTAAACTACAGATAAAACGCTTCATATTTTAAAAGTTTCAAGGTTAACGACATAAAAAACAAATGTAATCTATTTTTATTAACCTTATATATTTTATATATCAAATTAAAAGCGGAAAGCTGAATCATAAATTCAACTCTCCGCTTTTAATTTATTTATTTCTGAACTCCGTCTCTGACACAACGAACTCCGCCTCTTTCATCTGCACTATTGATCATAAACAGAATCTCAGCTGATTTTCTTACTGCAAAACCAGGGCGACCTTTTGTATTTAATGGATCAGGATCTTGTGAAAATGCTGTTCTGGACATATGATTAAAATCTTTC
>DKPO01000017.1:0-17316 GCA_002471225.1 Porphyromonadaceae bacterium UBA7332 | reverse complement strand
TTTCCTAATCTTGACAACATATAAGATAATTCTCGCTGGTTAGGTACCCTCCATCCTATCGGGCAAGGAGAATTTCCCTGACTGGCTCTCAATTTTACATCATACCAATTCAAACCTTCGCCATGTGTTCCGCGGTATACATCAAAGGACCAATATGGCAAATTTTCAGGTGATCGCTCATCATGCTCAATTTGCTCAATTATCTGACGATGCCCTCTTATAGATTTATAATTCAATTTATCTAAAGAGATACGTGTAAAAGAAACTCCATTTTCTTGCTTAGTCTCTGTTTTTACAAAATCTTCAGGTATTGCCATATCATCAGCCTTAATACCTAAATTACGAACACAGCGATATACTAAATTCTTTAGACCTTGGTCTGGTACTCCATTCAAATTACCAATAGAAGATCCTTCTGCTGACCATAAAACCATTGGTTGGGATCCATTCAATGTACTACTCACAAACCATAGCTCTTTCCAATCTTTTCCATAGTTAATCGCATCCTCCTTTTTATATAAGGATGCCTCCTGATTGAAAGAACGTTCACCCAACCAAAGATCCGTTAATTGATTGATACTTGCCATATACCAGCGAACTTCACTCTTATCAATCTTTCCATTACCATTAAGATCTCGATTACGCTGCATACAATCATAGCGGGCATAATTAGACCCTTTCTTCATCGAATTAGACGGAGCGTCAACGTAAGTATTCCACTTTGAATCACTGTTGACTTTCCATAGATTAATCGTATTAGTCCGCCCATCATTAGCTGAAGTACTGATACCCGCGATTGTATTATTTTTATCTACCTTATACTTTTGCTTATCCTGAAACATCTCAGTTCCCCAGGCTGTCTTCAATTGATCATCACTTAATTCAGGGTTATACATGGTCTGAATAGAAGCCTGACGAAAGGAATAATAAGTATGTGTAAGAGAACTTTGTCCATCAGGACTATATTTCACTCCATAAATAATATTCATTACCCGATCTTCTCTGTTCACAAACCTCTTCCACAAAAGGAGGTTTTCTGGTGAAAGATTCGCGTTCGGATCCTTTTCATAATAGTTTTCATGTACAAAAACAGTAAAACGTACTCTACCATTTGTATCATAAAGCTCTGGGTTAGTCTGTGAATCTTTCAAAACAGATATGAGTTGTTTTATATCTAATAATTTACCTGTATTTTCCAGTAAGTCAGTTACTGCTACAAATTCTCCGGAAAATACATTCTCTAATCCGGGAAATGCGGAAAAAGTATTAAGATAAACATTTGAATCATCCTTCGGGCTAAGTTTAAAATAGATCCATTTATAATCACCTGGATTACTGCTCGCTTGTCCTTTGCTAAATGGAGTATGAACTGACCAGGTCATATAACTTTTATCTAAATTCTTATCAAATTCAATCGTTGTTGTTTCAAAATGGGAATCAAAACGAAGAACTTGTCCGTCAATTGTCAAATCACCCTCCGCTCCAGGCTGTTTTTCCTCATCAGGATTTGTCGATTCAACCTCAAGCTTAATACTGTTTACCGATTCTATCTTGACATTATAGGAATAATATGTATTCCGATCTATATCATAATCGTTTACGATACCTTTTCCATCAATAGATTTGACATAGCCTAAATGAACAGTGTATATAACATCTCCATCAATGTTTTTACTATCAGTATCCTTATAGGATATACGCCCTTTAAACTGAACATAGGTTCCATGTTGCGGAGCATAAACAAACGCTCCGTTCTGAACCGTTTGTCCGGGAAGAGTCGATGTTATCTGTTCTTTCTCCTGTTTTTCACGCAATGCATAATCTGCTCCTATATCTCCGGATGCAGGAATCAGTTTTTTCGGAGCATTCCGGTTCTCCAGTACATAAAAAGAAAATGTTTTACCCTGCATCTCTCCTTCTCCTTCCATATTCATCCACTTGGAGTTGAAGTATTGATTGTCTGATGTAAACTGATTGCGCTTATCATTCGGGTATGCGAACACAAAAGCAGGAGCCTGAACGACCCGCCATTCAGAAGCTTCAAATTTAACTCCTTCTTTTGTTGCTATATTAAACTGAATTTTCGCATCAAGGCGTTTCAGATAGATTGTACCCAAAGACTGAGCTGTCTGGTCACCGGGATAGATATCGACAGTCTTAGGTCCTTTTATTGGTGATTCTGCAATAAAACCACTCATTAAAAAATTACTTCCCCGAGTAAGAGTCTGTTGCAATAGCTCTGCATTTAAAACTTGTAAGTCTTCTAATTTACGAACCTGCTCCAGTTGCTCTTTATTCAGACTCATCATACCGAGTCCTAAATTTGCAACGGCATAAACCGTTTTATTACGTCCGCTATAAGTATCAATAATCAGATCACCTTTCTCTATTTCGACTCGATCATAGAAACGACCGAAAAGGCGGGAACCATCTCCATTGAAAATCAGTACATACATATTATGAAGCATTTTCTCATCGGCTTCGGAAGATGTTGACCTCGTAATAATTTCATTCGGATTTGACTTTACCGAAAGCTTCACCTTTGCTCCTATCCCTTCTTCAATCATACGTATATCATCGGTATAAGTTATATCAGTACATGCATAAAGAAAGCATATACCTATCAGAAATAATAAAGTATATTTTATTGTTGACATAATTCGGATTAATTAAATGATGGTATGTCGATTATCTTTTTATCCCAATCTACGACTTCATAACTCACCTTCACTTTGGAGCCGGTTTCATGGGATAGAGTCAGTACATATTTTCGGGAAATTGTAAAGCGCTTCAGCAGATCGAATAAATCGATTTCAATATCTTTTTTATTTCTTACTTTGCCGGATTCTGTGATTTCTAATTTTGCTTTCAGGTGTAATTGTCCGGCTGAAATCTCCTGAGGAAGAATCATCAGGGCTGTCTCTGGATTTACAAGTCTAACCGGAGTTTCTGTCAAAGAGACATCCAGTAAAGTATTATCAGCTATCGACAACGTAAAACTTTTTCTCTCCTTAGAATCGAGCTGCCATTCTGTTGCTGTTGTGCTGTAAGTAAACGTACCCTTATTAATCAAATTGGTTAATTGGATTTCCATTACACGAACCTTATAATCCGAAGTCACGACACTGGTAGATCCTTTAAACTGAACAGCAGACAGAATATGCTTCAATGGTAAATCAACCATTTGCGCATTTCTTTGTCTATTAAGATTGACAGCAGCCATCAGATCAATTTGCTTAGATACCTCCTCATCCGGTTGAAAGTCTAATTGCATATACCCTTCAGAAGTCAGTCGCGGGGATTGTATTCTATTATCCGGTGAAGCAAACGGAGAATAGGCGAAAAAGGATAAGTAACCGGATTCCGGCCAGTAAGAGATTGGCGAATAAGTAAAAACCTTATCTTTATCGGGACGATGAACTAATATATTTTCCATCTGTCTTGCATAACCGGCAACCGGAAATGGCTTTTCTGTGTATAGGCTAAAAACACCCATAGACAAAACCTGATCCTTTGATAATGCCAAATTTCCTTTGGTCTGATCTACGTTTACGCCAAAACCAACCGGTGTTTTCAATTCCGGTGCAAATTCTGCCTCGGACGAACATCCAATCAAAGTGAATAATACGCATAAGATGATATAAGTTTGTCTCATATTCCTCTGTTTTTCGTTAGGTTAAAAACAGGACAAGACTCACGTCTTATCCTGTTCGCCTGAAATCTATTACTTTATTATTTATGAAATATGTGTTCTTTGAAAATAAAAATATTGATATGAATGATTGCTTAGTTTAATTAGTTAGATGGCTTTGAGTTTGGAATTTCTGTTCCTTGATCAGGAACTTCCAGTCCCCATGATTGAACATCTGTCACACCAAACTTAACTTCAAGAAGATCATCATCTCCTGTTGTCTCTCCTGAAAAGATTAAATTATGAGTATATGCACTACCCATTACATAATTCATTCCAGGAATTGGTACATTTACAACTCTTTCTTTACCCCAAACATCTCCAGCAACAGCAATTTTATATGTGATTGTCAATCTAATCAAATCACAATTTTTTAGATCTTGAGGAATTATCATAAAATACGAATCTAAATCATGAATATACTTTGGTTGCGTACTTTCAAGAATATCCTCTCTTCCTGACTCTGAACGAGTCAACTTTAGATTATACTCTTTAGATACTGGATCAGTAGTGACCTTAGGAGTGGTAAATGTTCCATTACCATATTCAAAGTAGCCTGATTTTGCCATATTCCCATAGGTATACTTAATGTCAATCAATTTGAATTTAAGATTTTCGCCATCTTTTAACCGAGCCTTAATGCCTATCCGAGACAAAATATGTTCAAACTGGAAATCAACCTGCCCAGTCGTATTATTCTGCGCCGTTTTATTCAAAGCAGAAGCTGCCAAAATATCAATTTGATTGATAACATCTTCTTCAATTTCAATCGGAACGATAATTTTATCTCTTTGACTAATCGTTCCTACTTTTTTATTATCCGGAGCTATCGCAAAAAATGATAAAGCATCTGTTTCAGGCCAGTAATACTTGCCTGAATGAGCCCATAATGAATTGCTAAATTTCACATTCAAATTATCCATAAATTTGGGTAATTTAGAATAATCCGTTTGCTCTGCAGCATCATGTTGTACTGCAAAAACTTTAAATCCCGGATAAGTTTCTACTTGCATCGCACCCAGATTTGTCACGCTCGCTTTTGTTTTATTAACATAAGGAGCAAAATTGATTTCTTCTTGATTCAGTTTTGTATTATCAATTAGTTCTTCATTCTGGGAGCAGCTTGATAAAATCAGGGCACACGCTGCAAAACCCAACATTGTCTTTTTCATAACTATATAAATTTTGATAGAGTAAATACTTTATTTAACCGGGACATCGACTTCTTCTCCGTCGCCCCAGTCATCCACATCGGGATTGAAACCTGAATCTGAGCCTCCTTCTATTTCAACATCAGGAAGTTTTATAACTTGATCTAATTTTAAATGTATATGATGCTTCTTTCTCCCTTCCTGGTTAAAGGGATCAGTCACATCCAGCTGATGAATAATCAGTGTCCGTTCTTTATCTTTGAGTACAAAGAAGAGCGTCAGTTTCACTTTAGAAGCATCATCTGTCTTCATACTTTTCACCACTGCATTATTGCCTTTTATATCCCCAGCACCGAATGTTGTAAAAGTGCCTGTGATTATTCCATTGTACAAATCATTCGGATAGAAATTCTTATCACTTAACTGAAACAGTTTACTTTTAGCAACGGTTGAAGTCTGTTGTTTTGCAAGATGTACATCACGATACCCACCTATAGAAATAGCATCCGTATAGAGCAAGTTCTGTAATCCGTCCACTTTAATCTCTACAGTCACATTCCTTGTTATCTGCAACGGTTGAAACCAAAGTACATCTACAGGTTTCGGATTTTTTGTCTTACGCAAGTCTTTGGTTACTCTTACCATATCTACAGTTACATGATATTTTTCTTTTAAATCGATAGCAAGCAATTCCGGACTGGATGCAAATTCAGTTTGCGCATCCGGATGATCATAAGATGGTTTATCCGCTCTATTTAAGCTTATCTTCGCATTCTCAAAGGTTTGATAATCATGTAACGTATAGGTGGCTGCCTCATCTGGTTTATCATTATATACAATAAAAGAATAAACACCCTCCGGGAGTCGGATAATACAATCGTTAGACTCTGAAATAATCACTGTACGAAAAATCGAATTTCCCACCAGTTTTCCTTCCGTATTTTCCTCATACTTATATATTAAAGCTGTCGCTTCTGCAGGAGGTTGATCTTCAAGTTTTGACCAATCAACTTTTAATTGTATTTCAGCATATTGATACGAATCAGGAAGATCCTCCAGAGGTCTTCTATCGCAAGATATTATACTGAAGAATAATAAAACTCCAATCAGAACATTTAACTGTACTTTCATCGGAACCCTCCTTTCTTTATTTGCTTATAAAAGACAGGCCTCCATACTAATGAAACCTTAATTTTCGTAGGTCCGATATACGAGTAGCGGCCACTTTTTTGTTTATATAAATGCCAGTCTCCATTATCATCCGTTTGAGCTTTATATTTTCGGTAGTTAGTCCGTAAAAATCCTATACCAATACCATATTCCAGAGATAAGGATCGAGAAAGTTTATGAGCATAACCGGCACTAATACCTGCTGCTAAATAAAATTCGCCCTGATACCCCACTTTATCCCACTCTATATCATAAAGGCCACCACCTGCATATAATCCAGTATACCATCCGGTCAGATCATTATAGGGTGAATCATTCCGTTTTGACGGAAACCAGAATTTACCCTCAAGCGTTCCACTTAGAATTTCTAAGCAGCGCTGATGCGAATCTGACAACCACCAGGGAAACATCCACTCTCCCGCAATACTCCACCGTTTTGCCAAAGGAACTTCCAACTCTACATTTAAAGCCGATGATAAATCAAAAAGCATATTTGTTTTTAAAGCAAAAGGTTGTATCCTTCGTTTGTAAGGTAGATTCAACTTATTAACAGAAGATGTCAGATGTGTTATACCTGAAAGTGACAAAAGAGAATCAGAATAGACTGATAGACTATACGGCTTTTCATAATATACCGGATTACTGTAACAGGATAACTCAACCTGACCTAAGCGTAATGCCGGAAAATAGGTATTAATCAATACCCTATATTCTGATTGACTTAATTGAGACTTCAAAGATTTATCAATATCATCATCTGTTTTATTTTGCAGGAGAATACTCAAAACTTTCTGATTAAGTATCGAATCATGCTTTGATGATATTAACTCATCTTTTAATCCGCTCCAGTTTAACTGTCCATTTATTAATTGAACATTTAGTTGTCTAAACTCAGGAAATTCGCCCGATAGAAACAGATTCAGATTCTCCAGTCTGTTTTGAGCTAATTGGTAATTATAAGTTATATTACCTTCCGGAGATGCATAGGCTATGATCCGAACAGGCAGATTGCGGTTTAGCATACTATCTCTTAAAAAGACACGTAAGTGATTTAATGCGTGCTGATTCGATTTATATAATGAATCAACTTGCGCATTATCGAATTTAAAATAAAAGTTCATGATTTTATCATTCTTACCTTCTGATGCAGACACAGATAACCCAGTCAAACATATAAGCAGACTCAGTAAGAACCTTATACAATTACGCATAAGACACAGTTTTTTAATAGATGCATTCATATCGTGTTTCAAGAACACTAAACAATAAAAGTATATTCAAGTATCTTATCTCATTAAGGATAAGAGGTCCATTTTGCACTCAAATAATCTGGCTTAATAATTAGACATATTCATAAATGAATAAAGTTTTTTTGATAGATGTAAGCAACCAGATATAAATAATGAGTGCGATTCACTTATTTATTCAACTCAATTCCGTTTCTTTCTACAATGCAAAAATAATTGCTATATAAGTTATCCATTTTACATTTTCGGCTCAAATATTTATACTTTCCGATCAAAATTCAAGGTTATGTATTATTTCATTATTAGTAACTTAAACACTTACCCAAGAGCGTATTTTCTCAGGTGTATTGTTAAAATACTTTTTACAGAAAGTTGTTAAATAAGACGTTGACGAAAAATTATTTTCATCTGCAATCTCAATCAGACTTTTTCGTGTTTGTCGCAAATCTTTAAAAATCATTTCTGCTTTTCGTTTATTGATCCATTGTAAAGCAGACTCTCCAAAATTCTCACGAAATCGTCTGTTAAAAGTAGCGATACTCATATGACAGGCATCGGCTAAAGACTGAATATCATTATCTTTATAGTTCTTAAGCACAAAACTTTTGAAATCAAATGATTGAGCAATAGCCTTATTAAATAATGAAGCCAAATCATCTGAAGAATAATAAGCTCTAAGCAATATAAACAACTCATCCGTCAGAAGTCGGTTAAGCTCTGTGCATTGCAAGCCTTTTTCGCCAAGATTAAGAAGAAAAGACAAAAACATTGACATCTGTTTATTTACAGAGAGGATACAATTGTCATCTTTTATTTTAGTTGTTGTACGTTGAATACCGTCAATATAGGTATCTATATTGAAGTCAGAGGTGTTATAAAAAGTACATTTTAATAGTTTTACATCTGTTTGAGCAGATATATTCACAAATGATTTCAAAGGAAGTAAAATCATTTGCTTAGCGATCACATCAAAAGACTCCGTATTATTTATACAAATACGAGTCTGACCTTCCAGAACAAAAAGTAACATCCAGCTATCTGGTTCAAAGCTTTCGTGGAGGCCTGAATCTATAGCATCAAAGATCAATCTGTTTTCGATAGATGTCACACATTTAGTGCAATTTTTAATTCCACAGTAAATCATAATAATAAGTTTTTTAATATAAATGTAAGTGATACTCTCTTCTGATATCATAATAGAAAAAGCTATGATATCCCTTAGACTACAATGAACTTGTATATTTGATAGATATAAAATTTGAAAACGCTACAAATGTACAATTATAAACATAGAAATATACACTTTTGCTTACATTTGTATTTGTTTTAACTTTCTTAGCACAAAAAAGAGCGCTCTTATGCAGAGCGCTCTTTTAAAATTGTATAATAAGATTCTTACTTAATATTTTCCAGAATAGCTTTTGTATAGTCCCAAAATAACTCAACATCCTTAATATTAACTTTTTCATCAGGAGAGTGAGGGAAACGTACTGTCGGACCATAAGAAATCATATCCATCCCCGGACATGCAGCACCAATAATACCACATTCCAAACCTGCATGAATCACATTTACTTTTGGATCAACGCCATATAGTTTTTTATATTCTTCTGTCATGACGTGAAGAATTTTAGAATCCATATTTGGATTCCATCCCGGATATTCACCAGAGAATTCAACTTTAGCTCCTGCCAAAGCAAAAGTACTTTCAATACTTGAAGCCAAATCCATTTTCAAGTTGTCATTAGATCCGCGAACCAGGAATTTAGCAGAGAAAACCCCTTTATCAATAGAAATAATAGCCATGTTTGAAGAAGTCTCTACAACATCCGGCATATCAACCAAGAAGCGTGCTGCTCCATTAGGTACAGCTACAACTGCATTAATGATATTATCTTGAATTTCCTCAGGAACCAGTGTTTTAGGAAGAGCAACTTCTTCAACAGAGAATTGAATACCATCTTCTACTCCTTTATAGTCATCACGAATATCTGCATGATATTCTTCTGCCATTTCCATAAATTCATCTTTAGCTTCAGCAGGAATAGTAACAATAGCAAATGCTTCACGAGGAATAGCATTACGTAAGCTACCACCTTTAACCCATGATAGACGGGCTTCATGCAGAGCTACTGCCGGTTTTAGGAATCGGAATAACAATTTATTTGCATTTGCGCGTCCTAAATGAATATCACAACCAGAGTGACCACCTTTTAAGCCAGTTACACTAACTTTAAATGCAATATCTCCTTCAGGAATTTCATTTTCTTCTTTATATTTAATTGTAGCAGTTACATCAACACCACCTGCACAACCAACAAATAACTCACCCCAATCTTCAGAATCTGTATTCATAAGAATTTTACCTTTAACAAATCCTTCTTTCAAACCAAATGCCCCAAACATACCAGTTTCTTCATCTGCTGTGATTAAAGCTTCAATAGGTCCGTGTTTTATTTCTTTTGATTGAAGTACAGCCATAATAGCAGCCATACCAATACCATTATCTGCACCTAATGTAGTATCTTTTGCTTTTACCCATTCACCATCAACGTATGCTTGAATAGGATCTTTTTCAAAATCATGATCCACATTGCTGTTTTTCTGAGGTACCATATCCATATGTGCCTGAAGAACAACAATCGGAGCATTTTCCATACCCGGAGTAGCCGGCTTACGGATTAATACATTTCCAACCTCATCGGTCAATGTCTCTAATGAAAGAGAATTCCCGAAATCTACCAAAAACTGACGAATCTGGTCAATGTGACCTGATGGATGAGGAATATTACAGATTGCACTGAAATTTTCCCACAAAGCACGTGGCTGTAAATTTGAAATTTCCATAATTATTTTTGTTTAGAGGTTTTTGTAGATAAATCTATTGAGATCTCCTGACTTGCCATTATAAATCCAAAAGCACCTACAGCTGCATTTAAAAGCATTGTGATCAAATGAGCAACAAAAGCAAAGGCTGCAGCCTCAGGGTTTCCAACTCCATAATAAACCAACGTCGTGATTACAGCAAAATGCCATGCTCCTATCCCACCTTGTACAGGAACTATACCTGCTATACAAGTCATTGCAAATGCAACGAAACAGATTAAGGGAGATACATCTTTCATAAATCCGAAAGCCTGCATCATAGCATAAAGCTGTAAATAATATAAAAACCAGATTAGTACCGAATAAAATAAGTAAGATTTTACGGATGGTATTTTTGTAATAGAACAAATACCTAACCATAAGTTCCGAAGCATTTGTTTGGTTTTGCTTACGAATGCAATTTGAGCATAAGATTTAAAAAAGACATAGCATAAAAAAACGATCAGTAATAAGATCAGGTAAAACCATATAGACGTAAAAATATCATGTATACCTGAAAGGACTGTCTCATTTTCACTAAAGAAACGCATAAATGTTCCTATCTGAAGTACAAAAGCCAAAGCTACAATACAGCCAACAGTAAGAACATCCGTCAGTCGTTCTGAAACCAATGTTCCGATTACCTCAGTAAATTTTATATGATATCGTTTTGAAACCATTCCGCAACGTGTAAATTCACCAACACGCGGAAGGATTATATTTACTCCGTAATTGACAAATATCGCGTATGTCAATTCTTTTACTGAAGGTTTTATGCCCAAAGGCTGTAATAACATTTTCCACCTTCTGGCTCTGACGATATGACTCAAAACTCCGATTACAGCTGATATAAATAATATAAAATAGGATACATCTCCCGATAAAACATCTTTAATTTGCTCAATATCAGCCCGACGATAAACCAACCAAAAAATATAAACTCCTAATCCTAATGATAAGAGTATTTTTAACAGATTAAAAATCTTTTGTTTCACTCTGTAATAATCTTTATGTATGGAAGCAAAAATAAAAAATTATTGAGATAATTCCCGATTAGAATTCTTTTTATTACAATCTTTCTGATAGCTTCATTGAAAATGCCGGGAAATTGGAAGAAAATGGGAGAAATATGGGACGTATATAAAAAAGAAAAGGTTGTCATCCCGACAACCCACCTCAATCTTTTATTAACCTTAAAATCTAATACTATGAAAAAACCTCTGCAAAGGTCGGTATTATAAAATTAAGATCCAAAAGAACAAACAAAAAAATATGCTATATGGCATATTTTTTTCGTATATCCAGTTTTTAGAAAAAAAATCAGGCTGATAAAATCGTTAATTTTATCAGCCTGATTGATATTTTGTTTCTATCCTAAAGGTATTTTTATAACCTGTCCTGGTTGGATTTTGCTTGACTTATTCATATTATTCACCTGTAAAATTTTATCTACAGTCGTATTATGATTCCGTGCAATAATCCAGAAAGAATCCCCCGAACGAATCTTATATTCTTTATATAGAGAATCATTTGAATCTGTCTTTTCTGATTTTGCTATCTGAGCGGTAGATTTCGTATGAACAATTAATGTTTTTCCGGCTCGAATATTGACATTAGACAAATTATTCCAATCTTTCAAATCTTCGACCTTAACACCGTATTTTTGTGCAATAACACCTAACGATTCCCCATTCTTAATAATATGTTTTATCGGCTCACCCTCCGAAAGTGCTTCTCTTTTTGGCGAATTACCTGCAGAAACGGTAGATACACCTAACTGCACCGTAGATCTTAATCGATGATCTTTAGCTATATTATTATTCAGCACTGAATCCTCAAACGCAATAAAACGCATCATAGAAGTAATAGGCAATCTCAGAACATAAGGCTTTTGAGAACCTGGAATAATATCTCGTTTAAATTGAGGATTAAAAGCCCGAAGCTCCTGAACAGAAATACCTGTTATTTTAGATACCTGACTAAAATGCAATGTCTTATTGATTCTTAATGTATCCATATCTAATGCAATCGGACAAACCGACGGACATATTTCATGATCTAAATGATAGTTCATTATATAGTTCAGTGCAATAAATAGTGGTAAATATTCGCGGGTTCCCTTAGGTAAGTTATAGTAAATAGCCCAATAATCCTTACGGCCTCCTGTTCGCTGTATGGCTTTGTTCACATTTCCCGGACCACAATTGTAAGCTGCTATAGCCAGTGTCCAGTCTTTGTAAATATTATATAGGGATTTCAGATAATTAGCCGCAGCTTGAGTAGATTTTACAGGATTCCTTCTCTCATCTACTAATGTAGATATTTCTAAACCATAATGCTTACCTGTAGGAAGCATAAACTGCCAGAGCCCTGAAGCTCCTTGCTTAGACAATGCACTGGGATTAAGGGCTGATTCAACAACTGCCAGATATTTAAGTTCCAAAGGAATACCGGCAGCATCAAATGTTTGCTCGATCATAGGGAAGTAATATTGAGACAACCCCAGTAACTTTTCGACCATGCGTCTGCGGGGACCTGTATAATATTCGATGTATTTCTTGATCACTTCATTATATGGCAACTCTATTAAAGTTGCAATATTCCCCAAGCGAGACATATAAACAGAATCCGGAAGAGATGGGCAATAAGACCTGCGCGAGACACAACTTGAATCATATCTGACACGCCCGGCGTACATCCAGTCTGAAACCAAATTCTCTATACTATCCATTTTCCCGGCAAAAAAGTAATCCGTCGCATTCGGATTCTCAAATCGGGATAATGAATCTATAACATTCTGATCCTGTGTTTGCCGGAAATTAAAGGCATATAAGCTTGTATTTATGAATGCCCCAAGAAATAAGAGTATAAAAATAGTTCTATACCTCATAATATATTTTAGTTTAGTTTGAATATAGCTAAGCAATAAATGACGAATTCACATCCGTCTAAAAATTAATAGACCATTGAATACCAACGCCATGTTTCGAACCGTGACGATTGGGAACAATTACCGTAGGTTCAACACGCATACTCAAATCGGGTGTAATATCAAAATCAAACAATTGAGCATCTACATATGCATCTAAAACAGATAATAAATACACACCCAGCATAGATATAATACTTAAATCGCGATTGCGCCGGAACATATCTTTCTGACGCTTCAGAATATTTTGAATTTGTGATTTATTCGACGAATTAATCATCGATGGAGGAATAATATCTTCATAACTTTTCGTATTCGGATCATTATCCATAAAGTCAAGATAAGCCTGAGAATAATCTTTTAAATATTGTGTATTCCAGTTCAATGCATAAAAAGTCGCTGCAAATCCCCCATAAACAATAGGTAATTTCCAGTACTTCCGATTATAGACCTGACCTAATCCGGGAAATAAGGCCGAATACCATACTGCTTTAGTAGGATCTGGCACAAACGGTTTATATTCTTTGATAGGTTTTACGTCTTTCTTTGATATCTTTTTGGGAACCGAAACACTATCCAAGCGGATCGTATCGGTTTGGATATCTGACAAACGCGGAATAATGGTACGTACAGAATCTTCTAACGTCTGATTCACTTTACGAATCGTATCTGCGGATATAGCCCTTTCTCCTTTTGACACATCCTGTGCCAACAAAGGGAAAGTGACCATCCATACAGATAGAATAAATATTGTAATTTTGAATGAAAATCTCATATTCAAACTGATATGCTTTAATACAATTGCACAAAAATAGCAGGAAATAAGCATATCTCCTTAAGATGTCATTAATTAACATCTAAAAAAATTGCTGTATTGTACTTATTTTTTACTATCGAGCAATGCAATCAATCGTTCTAAATCCTCTTCAGACTCAAAAGGAATCGATATTTTCCCTTTCCCTTTTTCATTCATTGTCAATTGCACTTTAGAACTAAAAAAGTTTGTCAGATGTCTTTTTAAAAGAGAAAACTCTTCAGGCATTGCATTCTTTTTCTCTTTCTTCGCAACGATCTCATCTACGTTTTCACCCGCATTAAGCGAACGCACGATTTCTTCAACTTTACGAACAGACAGTCCTTGTTTTATGATTTCCTCATATACCATCAACTGGATACTCGGATCTTCAATCGATATCAGAGCACGTGCATGTCCCATATCAATCTTTTTATCTTTAATACCCATCTGTATTCCTGCAGGCAGTTTTAGCAGGCGCAGATAATTCGTGATCGTAGAACGATTTTTCCCGACACGCTCACTTAATCGCTCTTGCGTAAGACTATACTGATCAATCAAGTTCTGATAGGCTAACGCAATCTCAATAGAATTCAGATCTTCACGTTGTATATTCTCAATCAAAGCCATTTCCAAAAGCTCTGTATCGCTCACTTTACGAACATATGCAGGAATCGCTGTTAATCCGGCTTTCAATGAAGCCCGATATCTACGTTCTCCGGCGATAATCTGATATTTTTCGTCAGCAACTTCACGCAAAGTTATAGGTTGAATCACACCTAATGAACGTATGGATTGGGCCAGATCTTCCAATGCAGCCTCATCAATTACACGTCTGGGTTGATCCGGATTCGGTTCTATCTTAGCCAGTTCAATTTCATTAATTGATGAGGATCCACTGATTTTCACTTCATCTAATGTTATTAAAGCATCTAATCCACGCCCAAGAACACCTCTTTTAGGTAATGCCATAAAAACCTCCTTTTATTTTATGCTTTGTGTTTATCAACAATTTCTTCAGCTAACAACATATGATTCTTAGCACCTTTTGATTCCGGATCATAATACATAACCGGCAATCCATGACTCGGAGCTTCACTCAAGCGGATATTACGATGAATAACCGCATTGAAAACCATCGTTCCGAAATGCTGTTTTAATTCTTCATAAATCTGATTCGCCAAACGTAAACGATTATCATACATCGTAAGAAGAAAACCTTCAATTTCTAAACGCGTATTTAGTTTTGATTTGATGATTTTCACTGTATTCAATAATTTACTAATCCCCTCAAGAGCAAAATATTCTGCTTGAACAGGAATAATAACAGAATCTGCGGCAGTTAAAGAGTTTACTGTGATCAATCCCAAAGAAGGAGAACAATCGATAAGCATATAGTCATATTGATCACGAACATCCATCAAAAGTTTTTCGAGTATTCGCTCGCGATTCGTGATATTCAAAAGCTCCAGTTCCGCACCTACAAGATCGATACGTGAGCATATTATTTCCAGGTTTTCAAAATTGGTTTGGATTGCTGCTTCTTTAGCAGACGTTCCATTTACCAAACAATCATAAATTGAGAACTTAGCTGTACGCACATCCACACCTAAACCGGATGACGCATTAGCCTGTGGGTCTGCATCCAATACAAGAACCTTTTTACCAAGCGCAGCCAATGAAGCTGCCAGATTAATGGTCGTAGTGGTTTTACCAACCCCTCCTTTTTGATTCGCCAACGCGATTACTTTTCCCATATTATAATATTGGATATAAGGGTTATATGAATTAAAACTAACTCTGAGGCAAAGTAATAAATAAAATGTTTCACACGAATAAAAAAACATGAAACATTTTACCAAACTGTTGAAAAGTTGCCAATATTGTTAATAACCCAGGCAGTTATCAACAACCCCGAAATCTTGTTGAAAATGAAACGGAAAACAAGTAATAAATGCCCAAAAACGAACAATTTAGGTCTCAATAGCTTTAAAGTTAAAGAAATATAGCACAATATAGTTAAAGAATAAAGAATGGAGAATAAGAAATCGTAGAACTCCCTTTTATTTATTACTTTTGCACCAGAAATAAACAAGGTAAAAAGATATACGTTTCAGCATGAAACCAATGAATACAGAAAAATTTGAAATGGTTGCTAAAACATTCGCCGAACTGGAGGATGTATTAGCCGAAGAGCTTACGAATTTAGGCGCGGATGAAATTGAGATTGGCCGACGAGTAGTCTCTTTCAAAGGTGACAAAGAGTTAATGTACAAAGCAAACTTGCATTGTAGAACAGCTGTGCGCATCCTTAAACCGATTGCAAAATTCAAAGCAAGTAGCACAGATCAGGTATACGAACAAATTAAGAAAATTCGTTGGGAGGATTTTATCCAAGCTGATCAAACGTTCTCGATTGATGCAACCGTTTATTCGGATGAATTCAGCCACTCAAAATTTCTAACATACCGTGCTAAAGATGCGATTGTTGATTACTTTATGGAGCAATTCAACAGACGCCCTTCTGTACGTGTAACTAATCCTGACTTAATGATTAACCTGCACGTTTCGCATGATCAGGTTACGGTTTCATTAGACAGCTCAGGTGAATCTTTACATAAAAGAGGATGGAGAACAGATCAGACAGAAGCACCTTTAAATGAAGTTCTTGCTGCGGGTATGATTCTTAAAACAGGATGGAGAGGTAATTCAAACTTATTGGATCCGATGTGTGGTTCAGGAACTCTTCTTATCGAAGCTGCTATGATTGCGCTTAATATCCCTCCGGGAATTTACCGCAAAGAATTCGCTTTCGAAAAATGGAAAGATTATGATGAAGAGTTATTCGATTCACTTTATAACGATGAAAGTTATGAGCGTGAATTCGAATACAAAATATATGGCTCTGATATGTCTCCACGTGCAATTTCAATTGCTGAAGAGAATATTAAGAGTGCAGGATTAAGCAAATACATTGACCTTTCTGTAAAACCTATTCAAGACTATACAGAGGCACCTGAAAACTGCCTGGTTATTATGAATCCTCCTTATGGAGAACGTATTTCTTCAAAAGATATTTTAGGTTTATACGCTATTATTGGTGAAAGACTTAAACATGTCTTTATGGGCCGTGAAACATGGATTCTTAGTTATCGTTATGAATGTTTCGAAAAGATCGGACTTCGCCCTTCAGCCAAAATCAAATTGATGAATGGTGGATTAGATTGTGAATTCCGCAAATTCGAAATCTTCGAAGGCAAACGTAAAGAGTTCAAATCAAAACAAGCTGAAGAAGGCGAAAACGAAGAAAAGAAAGAAGAAACACCTATCACATTCAAGCGTAAAGACGACGCCGAGGTTCGCAAAGAATTCGCAAAAAGCGAATCTAAAGAGTTCCGTAAAGATCGTAGTGAACGCAAAGCTTTCTTTACAGATAAGGAGCGAGGAAACAGACAGTTTGGTGATAGAAA
>DKPO01000006.1 GCA_002471225.1 Porphyromonadaceae bacterium UBA7332 | reverse complement strand
TTCGAATTTGATTTCGGAATTGAATTATTCGAACTTGGGTTACTTAGTGTATAAAACGAATTATTTATAGGGAATGGATCTTTCCGCCCCCATTGATAATACAGTCCATAATGTTTTAAACCTTCTGATTGAGTAATGGCAGAGGATGTAAGTGCTACTGTTTTTGCTCCTATATTCCGATCCATGTAAACTCTAAGAACATTATTTGCATACGTTTTTAAACATTTCTGACTAACGACATTTGCGTCTTGGAATAATCTGATAATTTCAGGTTTACTCGCCAAAACAGAAAGATACTGATATCCGGTATAAGCTATATCCGGCTTATAGGGATATCTTGTTTCTTCAACCATATCAGTTAACCAGGCATGCCAACTCCACAGCCAATCACCGTATTCATTCTTTATCCCCCAAATCAGATTCCCATTACCGGAATTGCCACAATTCGCATGATATTTTCGTACCCGAAAAATAACATCTTCTATGTTTCCCGAAGGGATTTCCACCTCGATAACATCATGGGGTTCAAATGGGTTCGGATCTTTAAATTTAAAATCACACCATACAATATCGGTCTTTGGATTCTGAACCGTAAAATTTGTCCCATAATAGTCATAAATCCTCGAACCGGTCAGACGATAAGTCTGCGCTTCTTTCGTCGGAATAAGAAACGAGTTTGCGCGTTTGTCTTTATGCTCGTTATTATTTCTATCTCCCGTTTCGCGGAAATAGGCATCATTTATATAAGGCGATCCATAAGTCTGTGTAGCTAATAACTTGAGCGTTCCACCTGTTTTACGAAAAAGATATACAGGCGTAGCTTCACGTGTATCGCCCGTATTCTCAGGTGCCATAAAATAAACCGTTGTTGGTGAAACAAACGTCTGATCCTGATTTGTTGCTTCGTCATAAGATAGAGATGTGCCATACCTAAACCAGTCATCTATAACATACCGATCCCTCTCAACACTTAGAACATTCGAAATCTCAAGATTGTATTGTTTATCTGAACGAAGCATTTTGAATGACTTCACTTTGATTAATTTACGTAAACCTCCAAACCGAAGTTCGATGGTTCCTGAAACATCAGGTTTCGCTAATTTTATTTTTATATCAACAGGTGTATTCAGACTCGAATTAATGATTTCATCTGCATTTATTATCTGTATATCTGCATTATCCATGACTTTAATTCTGCGTGATTGCTCTGCGTTATTATATATGCTTGTCTGAAAGACTAAGGTGGCAGCTGAATAAATGGTATTCGGCGATGCTGCATGTATAAAAACCTCCGAATTACTTGAACTGATAGCATAACCCGAACTGTGATATAACATATCATTATTATTTTCCAAATCATCAAATTCCACTTCATATTCCAGAGCTATATTTTCTGCATTAGACTCAATAGCTTCTTTTAAATCCATAGCCCCAAAATGGTTTACATTTGAGATCTTTACTTTATAATTCGTATTTCTGTTTATATCGTACTCGAATCTGGATCCGTCCGGGATATAATATCCTACATTTATCTTGTAATAACCTTCCATCTGATTCCCGTCTTTTTGAAAGGTCGCCTTAAGAATCAAAGTCGTTGAAGTAGTCATACTTGCTGTATTATCTAAATTTTCAAATAAGTAAACAGGACCTGCAAAATGCTTATTAGTTGATATTTTAGATACTGAAATAAAATCATTGGGATTTTTAATCGGATATTCTCCCGGAAGATAAGGTTCAAACCGCCCCGATTTATAACCATTCACTAAATAAATTTCGTGTAAAATGAAATCCGTAACAGAAGGGTCTACAACCACTTCGACCCGAGCATATATCCTTTTTAATGTTAACGCTAAATCTGTTTTCGAATGAATCCCATCAACAACAGTGGGCTCAGCACTACATAAAGGTAAGTACGGAGCTGCGTTGTTTCCTTGTAAAGAAGTGGCTGCCATTTTTAACTCTTTATAGTTCTGTATAGTTGTAGCAGAAGGACTCCCCAATGTTTGATAACTTCGCACTACAGCCAAAGCCTGATCATCCAGATTTGCCAAAACTTTTATTCTGCATTTCCCTTTATACGGACTCACAATAAAACTCACTGTTTGATTTTGTTGAATATCTCCTTCTACAATCTGAACTAAACGATCTGAGTTTTCCTGCTGTTGATCATTGGTTACTTCAAAAATCAATATAACAGCATTCTGTAAGCGGGTTTCGCGGTCATCATTGATGGCTTTTGTTTCCACGATTGCGCTCTGCGGTATGTCATAGTTTAATATCAGTCGGATTTTCCCATTCGGTAATAAAGAATCCTGATCTTCAAATACTCTATCTGCACAACCTGAGAATATATATAAAACCGAACATAAACAGACTAAAATTATACAGCTATATTTTTTCATAATAACGTTCTAAATAATGCATAAATAGATATTCCGGGAAATACCTCCTGCCTGAATACGAAATGTATATTCACCCCATTGTAAATTTGATGGAAATTGAATAATTCCGTTCTCAGCAGTTATTGATATATCAGCTATGAGAGTTCCAGTGCTTGCTATACATTCCGCATAGATCGGATAACGATAATCCGTATCGTAATGTACAAAAATCTCCTTACCGGTAGTTTCCGTTATATTAGTACGTGATAAATTTAAATAGGTAGCCGAAAAATCACCTTCGACCATGGCTTCTTCCCATGGCTGGATAGATACCTGAACTTTTCCCGGAGAATCAACACCTAATTGAATCGTAAAAACAACGGCCTTACCCATTATCAATTGAGGGATTAAAGAAGATAACAAATGTTCAGAAACCAGTGATTCTACCTCCTGATTATTATCGTCATATACACCATATTCAACTATCAGTTTTGCGTCAGCACTGATTTTTTGAGGAAGTAAGTTGAGTTGCCCGTCGGCAGAAGTTATATTAACTGATGCCTGTGTCAAAACCTCATCTTTCAACTCTTGTCCCCTTTCCAGCTTAAAATTTTTAATCGGCCGTGTACTCAATTTCCATTTAGCTGCTTCTCCCTGAGATGAAGGATAGGCAAACTGACCTTTGGCTTTGATTTGAGTCACAGAAACAGAGTTAACCTTTATAAACTGACCGGAAGCAGGTTCTCTACCTTCCTGAATTTTAGCGCGGAAAAGTACTTTTGTCAGAGCATGCTTAAAATTGAGTTTAACACGGGAATCAAGATAATGATCTTTCGTCTGATTCCACAAAGGCATTGTGTAAAGCAAATCTATCTGACTACGGATAATTTCCGAAACCTCATAAGTAAAAGTCGGTACTCCTTGCTTCGTTTGTGACGATACAACTATTCCATTTTCCTTTGTTGCAAAAGGTGCATAAGCAAATAAACTTAATTTTTCGCCAACCCTGGGCCAGTACATAACCGGAGTATAAAACCAGTCAGACCATATATTATTTATCATCTGGCGATTTACCATCCTGTTATATATATAATTAGGAGTTGAAGACAGACTCCAATCCTGAGTACCCGTATAAAAAGCAAAGACACCCAGATTATCAATATTAGCATTCGTGATATCGGTACCTTTCGTATCTATATCGGATGTAAAATTCAATATGCTTTGTAACTGTTCTTGTTCTATAAAGTCTTCTTCAGATTGAGAGCATGAGAGAGTAAGAAGAAGTATATAAAGACAACAGAGTTTGCTAATGCATTTCATTAAATCCATTATTTTAAAGTCTGATTTAGATATTGTGAGTTTAAATAAATCCCGGGAAGAATCACTCCCCCCGGGATTCAACATCTATAACCAAAAATAAATTTATGCTTAACCTTACACAATTTAATTTCTAATTCTGAGTCTGTTTGTTGGATTAGATTGCTCTAATCCTTAGTGTAGTGGTTGTTTTGGATTATCAACTTCAACGCCATTATTAGGTTCGTCAATCCAATCTTGAACAGTTGTAACAAACGTAATTGGAGTAAGGATAGGATCTCCTGCGTCGTTATAACCACCACCAAAGATTAATGTATAGGTGATTTTTTTGCCTGATCCATTCATAGATGTTCCAGCAAAAGGTACATACATAAATTCATATCCATCTGATACAGACTCAGAAGTGGATGGAGAACCATGAAGATAAACTTTATCTTGATCTGAGCCACCATTATTTACCCATATCTTACAATTAATTTTCAAGTAAGAATTAGTCTGTGCAGAAGCATTCGATTTCAAGTCCCAAGCTGTAACACTTTGCGGTATAAGCATTAAAACGTTTGATGAATTTGAAATAGCAGCTGAAGTTGAATTAATAGCTACCGGAGCAGCATTATTATTATTTTTCACTGTTTCTATAGTATAATTAATTTTAGATTCATTCGCAGCCCAAGTAGAACTAGCGCTTGTTGCTGTTAGAGTACCACTATTCTTAATATTGCAAACCTCTATTCCATTGGTAGCAATTTCCACACAAAGATTCTCTGAGTCAGTTCTACCCATAAAGTGAATCTGATTCAATGCGTGTTTGAATTTTAATGTAACTTCACCACCATTATCAGGCTTTGTCATTGGAGCCGTTGTCGCATACATCAAATCCTGTTGAACAGAAGTTTCTATAGGGACAGCATAGTTAATAACCATATTATTATTTGTATAATTTACTGTTCCTTTTGCAGATTTACCACCTTCTGCTGTCGGATAAAAATCAGAGTAAGGTGCTACTGCAAAAAAGTTTAAACTTTCCGAAGGCCAATAAGCTTTATCTAAAGGGTTAGCATAGTTCCAACTTGTTCCATTATGCGTTATTTGTGCATTCAAATACGGATTCTCGTTCCCATTTAAAAAAGCTGCAACCTCGAAACTTGAACCGTTTTTTGCAAAAGCTCCATTATCAATTATCGGCGTACCCTTAGACATCATCGAATAAGTACTAAAACCGATTACATTTTTCTCCTTTTGTTGTTCAACCATTTGGTCCATTTCGTTGCTACAAGAAGTAAAAACGATCCCTGAAAATGCCACTAAGGCTAATAAATTCTTCTTCATAATAATAAAGTGTTTTTAGATAGTTTATTTTCAATACATTTAATTCATTGGGACATCAACATCGACATTCTCCCAATCTTCGACATCCGGATCAAAACCACTGTCTCCACCACCTCCTCCTGACATCTCAGGCAGTGAACATTCAATACGGATACGATACTTAAAATCGTCCATTTTTTCGATTTTATCTGTTACATCAATTATAATGGGATGTAAGTCTCCATTAACCAATTTGAAATTCATCAGCAACCTGTAACGTTCTTGCTGATTTTCCCTGAATCCGAAGCACTTTAACTTCTTCGAAATCGTACCATTCGTCGTACTTCCTGAATCGAACTTACGACCATTTAAAATAAAATGATAATCAAGACCCTCATCGTATTTCTCTTTGGTCATCATCATCACACCTCCTGCCATATTCTGTAACTCTGAAGGAGGAGCTCCGGCAACACTACTCAAAAACTGAACATGTGCGATAATCTCAACTTCATGCAGTACAGGTTCGGCTGAAAGAGTAAAATCCTTATAAATCCGGTTTTTCCATGAATCCGGTTTGTAGGGGTAGTAATCAATCATAGCCTCTGTCACCTCCAAATCAGATAAATGAGCCAGTCCGATAACATCTGGTTCAAGTACACTCCGTAGATCATACCTGGTATTTTGATTTTTAACCGGAGAAACCCGAAAAGTTTCTGCATGTTCATGTCCGCCAAAATTCAAATTAGGCAGTTCATACGGTGTATTATTATGAACGACCAGATCATAATGCCCTTTTGGCAATGCCATATCCAATGTATAAGGATTGGGGTGAGGCGGAAGAACTTTATATAAAGAACCATCTCTATGATAGATATAAACAGAGGCTCCATTCAGCCGTGTATCTATTTTCGACCAATCAATATTTAATCTGATATGACAATTGGCATCATTTTCATAATAAAGATCATCGAAGCAACAAGAAGTATTCAGAAGAAGTATCAGAAGGTAAAGAATCCGTTTTGTAAGATTTCCTTTCATTCTATTCCCTGTTATATAAATTTTTCCTTATTAATAATCCAAACAAGAGATACTGCTAATTTGGTAGGAGCGACCAGATTATATACTGATTTTTTCCACGGATATTTCACAATCTTAATATCGCCATATTTTGTATCGTAAGTCATCTGATATTTTTGATAGTCCGACCGTAAGTATCCCAATCCTATAGCATATTCCATTCGAAGATTTCTACCTATTTTATGTGCATATCCCGCACCTAAACCAATGTTCAGAAAATGTCCCTGAACTCCTTTTCCTAAAAAAGGCTGGAAGTCATATTTACCATATCCTCCGTACACATCGCAAAACCATCCAATCATCACCGGTTTTGATAATCGATCTCCCAGCCAAAACTTAAAATCTAGTTTTCCATACAATAAATTCAAGGTTAAATCGGATTTAGGTATTTTCCAAAAGGGAAAAACCCACTCGCCCGCTATTGATAAATGTTTCTTTATTGGCAGTTCCATTTCTATGTTTATAAATGAAGCCAAATCAAAAAGAAGATTTGATTTCAATGCAAACAACAACTTTCGATGTTCCAACTTACTTTTTGATTTATCAAAGGAACATAATCGTTGTGTTGCTGGAAAAGCACCGTCATTCATTGCCAATAAAGAAATACCTTCGGGAACAATAGTCTCCAACTTCGGTTTATACCATAATATGATTGATGCCGTATTTCGTAAGCGCCAAAACACATATTCGTTTAAGTAATCATATACTTCTCCATTTTTCAGAGCATATATCTGCCGTTTCTTTTCAGTTTGACTTAATATTGGATCCTCTAAGATTGCGATCAATTGCAACCTATCAGGAATCCATTTTCTCTCATATGCCTGAGCTAGTAATCCATCCCAATTTTCACCTTTAGCGCAAGCCTTGATTTGTAAGTTCCGTTTTTCATTAAGATGATTGCTTAGCATAAACTCTTTTACTTCATTTGACCGGAGTGCAGATAATTTATTATTATACATCTGATCTCCCTCTATTGAAGCAAACGATGTTATTGTTATGCTATCCAAATCATGGATCTGTCTTAACAATAACGAGTCCAGTTTTTTTAACTCATTTATATTTGACCGATACGATTTATCTATATGAGCATCATCAAACCGAAAGTAAATTTGTATTGTATCACTGTTTAACTTATTTGCATTGCTTTTGTCCTTAGGATATAAATTTCCCTGAATAAAAAGCAGCATCCAGGTAAATAGTAATGTGGATTTGAATTTTCCCATATTTTGCTTCCTGTGTTATCCTGTTTTCAATATGTAATCATAGATCTTTAAAGATCTGTTCCTGTGAGATTGCAGCGCAAACATAATCTCCTCGTTCAAGATTGAATAAATAATGTAATATATTTCATATCTACATTTATGCTATAAGAGGATATATTTTAAACTACATAAAAAATTATATATGTTTAATTACCAAATAATTACAACTATACATATTACTACATTTTAAAATATCATTATTTATACGTGTGTAGACTTTAAATTACACAGATGATATAAAAAAGTGATCATCATAGCACTCAGGGAATAAATGCAGATGATCACTTTCACTAAAAATATCTAACCTTAATTTTATTCTCACGAACGAAATAAAGGATAATTCTCACTTACATCTATTACTTATATATTTGCAATATAAGACAAACGAAAATTCATTTTCTAAGGTTAGGCAGATACAATAACTTTTATTATTCGCAACAAATCTATGGATTAAACAACGAGACCTCTTATAAACTACGCTAGATAATCACTACAATATATCCTAAACCCCTTATTTATTATCTACATATTCAGACCTTATAATCTTACTGTATAAAGGAATACGATTCTATAAAATCCTACATTTCAGGTATGCATAAAAATTCAATATATTTAATATTATAAATATCAAATAAAGAAAATCCTCTGCTAAAGATAGAGTTCGAATGATTATGATAGAGGAACTTCGTTCATATCCTGATAAAATCACTATCTTCGTATTGGATTTTAAACTCAAGAAAAGGAGACGGAATGATAGATCAGATTACGATAGACAAAATTATGGATGCAGCACAAATCGTTGATGTTGTATCTGATTTTGTATCCCTGAAAAAACGAGGCGTAAACTATACAGGTCTTTGTCCCTTCCATGATGAGAAAAAGCCGTCTTTCAGTGTTTCTCCGACGAAAGGTATTTGCAAATGCTTTAGTTGTGGTAAGGGTGGTAATGCGGTCCATTTTATAATGGAGCATGAACAACTTTCATATTACGAAGCGCTGAAATGGCTGGCAAAAAAATATGGTATAGAGGTCAAAGAGAAGGAACTTACTGCTGAGGAACTTCAACAAAGAAGTGAGCGCGAAAGTATGTTCCTGATTAATAACTATGCGCATACCTATTTTCAGGACACACTACATGAAACATCAGAA
Source organism: Porphyromonadaceae bacterium UBA7332 (assembly GCA_002471225.1). Classification (GTDB taxonomy): domain Bacteria; phylum Bacteroidota; class Bacteroidia; order Bacteroidales; family UBA7332; genus UBA7332. The sequence goes on along the minus strand of DKPO01000006.1, from coordinate 27,423 downwards.
GGTCAGCAAATTGGATTAAGCTATTTCCGGGAACGGGGATTCAGGGATGATATTATCCGCAAATTTCAGTTAGGTTATAGTTTAGAGAAAAGAGATGCTTTCTATCAGGACGCAACTAAAAAAGGATATAAAACTGATTTGCTTGTTAAGACAGGTCTGGTTATTGATGCTGAGGGTAAATATTACGACCGCTTCAGAGGTCGTGTAATGTTCCCTGTACATACTATCTCCGGAAAAGTTGTTGCTTTTGGAGGACGAATCCTTAAGAGTGATGCCAAGTTGGCAAAATATCAGAATTCGCCGGAAAGTGAAATCTATCATAAAAGTAATGAGCTTTACGGCATCTATTTTGCAAAAGGAGCAATCGTTAAACAGGATAAATGTTTCCTTGTAGAAGGATATACGGATGTTATTTCGATGCATCAATCGGGTATAGAAAATGTTGTTGCATCTTCGGGAACAGCTCTTACTCCGGGTCAGATCCGAATGATTCATCGCTTTACACCCAACATTACGGTCCTGTATGACGGAGATGCCGCAGGGATGAAAGCCTCACTTCGAGGTATTGACCTCTTGCTTCAAGAGGGTATGAATGTAAAAGTGGTTCTTTTACCGGACGGTGAAGACCCCGATTCTTTTGCCCAATCACACAGTGCCTCTGAGTTTATGGAATTCATAGCTCAGGCTGAAGTTGATTTTATTCATTTTAAAACTCAGCTTTTGCTTAAAGATGCCGGTAATGATCCGATAAAAAAAGCATCTATAGCCAATGATATTTTGAACAGCATCTCGATTATACCCGAAACGCTAACTCAAAACATCTATTTGCGTGAGACAAGTAAATTGCTGAACATTGAGGAAAAAGCTTTAGCTAACAGCCTGGGGAAATTAAATATAAAGCGTAGGGAGACTGAATTTCAGAAAAAGAAACTTCCTAATACGTATACTCAGAATACAATCAGCAGAGGAGGTATTCATACAACAAATCAGTCGCCTTTAACAGACTCATCTGTTCCATTTCCTTTACCGGAAGATGTTCCACCTCCATTTAATGAATATGACATTCCTCCACCGGAACTTATAAACTATAGTTCTCAGAACACTTCTCCATTTGAAGAGAATGAAAGGTGTATTATTCGCCTGATTGTGCGTTATGGGAATGAAGCAATACGGATTCCTATTGACAATGATGAATTTTGGGATACGACTGTGGCCAATTTTATACTTTATATGATAGGAGAAGAAGATATTATTTTCGAGAATCCATTATATAATCAGATCTTAGAGGAAGTCAAACCATTGTTCGGGAAGCCTGATTTTATAGCTCAGAAATATTTTCTACAGCACAGTAATCCGGCTATTAGTCTGCTTGCAGCTAATCTGACTGCTGAAAGACATATTCTAAGTAAATATCATTCAAAGAAACAGGTTGTCGAAACAGAATCCGATTGCCTGGAAACGTTAGCTCAGCGAGCATTACTTGAATTACAGGATGTACGCATGACTCATACTATGAATGGATTGATGAAACAACTAGCCTCTGCTACCGATGCTTCAGTTATGGCTGAAATTATGACAGAGATGAGAGATATTCAAATCTATCAGCGGGAAATCAACAAACGACTGGGTGAACGGATTTTAATCCGAAAACCTCTATAATAAAGAACGGTGAGTCTTCTCTATGCAGAGGAGACTCACCGTTCTTTATTATTTATACGTAATATACTAAACAGAAGTCTATTCTTCTGAATTTATACCTTTCCCCTTCATTCTAATTCTACTGATATGCTTAGGAGAACCTATAATCTGAGCCGAGTAAATACTGGAATGTCCCGAAAACAAATAAGCGGTAACACAAGCTAAAGCTATAAACAGTCCGCTTTCTATGCCAAAGAGTTCGATCCCCATCAAAGTACAAGCCAAAGGTGTATTTGTTGCTCCTGAAAAAACTGCAACAAACCCCATCGCAGCCAGAAGAGCCATCGGTAAAGGTATAAAAAGAGATAAAGCATTACCCAAAGTAGCACCTATAAAAAATAATGGTGTTACCTCTCCCCCTTTAAATCCAACTCCTAAAGTGAAAGAAGTAAACAATAATTTAGCCGCAAAATCATAAACTTCAACTTGTTCCGTAAATGCAGACTGAATCATTGGCAATCCTAAACCAGTATATTGATATGCTCCAAATGAGAAAATGACTATAGCTAATACAATCCCTCCAAAGAAGGGTCTCAATGGTGCCCATTTAATAAGGCGTGCAGACAATGCACTCCAAAAATGTGTAGCACGTGCAAACAGTGATGCTGTTAAGCCAAAAATAATACCTGCTGCAATTGCATAAATTAAATAGGATATAGAAAATTCGGGAACGAAACCAACAGAATAATGGGAATGAGAAGCGCCCCATAAGTTACATACGTAATTAGAAATTGCAGCTATAAGAAAAGACGGAACCAGGGCTTCATAGCGCATACGTCCGACAATCAAAACTTCAAGTGCAAAAACAGCGCCTGCTAATGGGGTCCCGAAAACCGAAGCAAAACCGGCACTAATACCACAGACTAAAATAATCTGTCGGTCACGACGACCAAATTTAAACCAACGGGTAAATTGATCCGCAATTGCTCCTCCCATTTGTACCGCAGTTCCTTCACGCCCTGCTGAGCCACCAAAGAAGTGTGTGATCAGAGTACCCAGCAAGACTAAAGGTGCCATCTTAAATGGAATTATCTTCTTAGGTGAATGAAACTCTTCCAATAACTGATTATTACCTTTTACAACTTCACTGCCCCAATAATAATACATAAGTCCGATTGCAAGCCCACCCAATGGAAGCAACGCAATAATCCATAAATGCGATTCGCGCCAGGCTGTAGTCCAGTTCAGTCCTTTAAGAAATAAAGCAGAAGCTGTTCCTACCAATGCTCCTACCATGAGACATATCACCAACCATTTACCGACGTAAAGTAATAGTTGCCACTGCAGAGTATTATATAATTTATCTTTCATCAATAATAAAAATCTATTCTGTTCGACTGCAAAGATACGGACTCTGTCTAATAATATATTATTATCCTCTGCTAATATACAGGATCAAAGAATAAATCAGGCTTTTAAGGTCTCATTAAAGTATTCACTCAAGATCTTTTATTTGCCCTCTTGCAATCAGCTTGTACATTGATTAAATGTAACTCCATAATATCTAGGGTGTTTTTTCAAGCCCACTTATTAGTCACACAAGCAGATCTATGCTTTAATTGATTGCGGGATTATTTATCTCTAACAGAATTTGAAATTTTATTTGCAACATCTGCAACATAGCCATAAACACCTAAACAACAAACTCTTATGTGTTGTAGATCATATTTCATCTGCAACCATCTGCAACCATCTGCAACAGCAGCAAACCCCTATCCATAAAGGGTTTCAGGAGTATGTTGCAAATGTTGCAGATAAAACACAAAAAAATGCTTTAGTAGTAAGAGTGTAAAAAGAATCCGTACATTACCCAAATTATACGGTTTATCTCAAAAAAGAAACGGCGTATAATTTAAAAGATAAACCGTTTCGTTGCGAAGATATACCGTATCTTTTCAGAGATATACCGTATCGTTACGAGGTATACTTCAATTTGCCTTATCTAATCAAATTTAGATACGTATGTAAATTCTTTTTGGTACGTATATAAATATCAAAACAAAGGTATTTGATAATCACCAAATGCCTTTGTTTTACTTTCCAAATGCCTTCGTTTTATAAAGTTCTGTCAGCATATCTCTGAAAAAACAAAGTGAACCTTTCAGAAATTCAACAAAGCCAGTTGGTTACAAAAAAGCAAAGGCTGCCCGATAAGTTTTGACTTATCAAACAGCCTTTGTGGAAAATTATTAGATAACGTTCGGAAAAATTATCATCCGAAATCGTCAAACATAAGCATTTCACGAGGAACGCCCAGATCCCAAAGCATTTTCTCAACAGCTTTAGCCATCGGACCAGGACCACACATGTAGTACTCGATATCTTCAGGAGCTTCGTGGTTAGCCAAATATTCATCATGAATAACCTGGTGAATAAATCCAACATAACCATCCCAGTTATCTTCCGGTTGAGGATCAGAAAGAGCAATGTTAAACTTGAAGTTAGGGAATTCTTTCTCAATTGCGCGGAATTCTTCTTCGTAGAAGATTTCACGACGAGAACGAGCACCATACCAGTAAGTAACTTTACGATCTGTTGTTTTCAATGTATGGAACAAGTGGAACAAGTGAGAACGAAGCGGAGCCATACCAGCACCACCACCAACGTATAACATTTCACGTTTTGTATCCAAAATGTGGAAATCACCGTAAGGACCTGATACTTTCACTTTATCTCCCGGTTTTAAGCTGAAGATATAAGATGAAGAAATACCTGGTTTAATACCTTTCGCCCATCCACCTGCAGCACGATCAAAAGGAGGTGTAGCAATACGGATGTTCAACATCACGATATTACCTTCTGCAGGGTGGTTAGCCATTGAGTAAGCACGAATTGTTTCCTCTTCGTTTTTACATGTCAAATCCCATAATTTGAATTTATCCCATTCATCACGATATTCCGGTTCGATATCCATATCCGAGAATTTGATATCATATTTAGGAATAGCGATTTGAATATATGAACCTGATTTAAAATCAAGAACTTCACCTGCTGGTAATTTAACAACGAATTCTTTAATGAAAGTAGCAACGTTATGGTTAGAAACCACTTCACATTCCCATTCTTTCACACCGAATACTTCTTCAGGAACCTGAACTTCTAAATCATTTTTCACTTTAGTCTGACAAGCCAGACGCCAGTGATCAGCAATTTGTTTACGAGAGAAGAATCCAACCTCTGTAGGAAGAATCTCTCCACCCCCTTCAGGAACCTGACAACGGCACTGTCCACAGCTACCTCCACCACCACAAGCAGAAGAAAGGAAAATACCGTTACCTTGAAGTGTATTTAACAGAGTTCCGCCCATTTCTGATTCGAACTCTTTCTCTCCGTTAACAACGATTTTCACGTTTCCTTCCGGAGTAAGTTTTTTCTTTGCGAATAACAACATTGCAACTAATAGAAGAACTACTAGTAAGAAGATCCCAACCGCAGCTGCAATGGTTAATCCGTCTATTGATAATAATACCATAATTACGTTTCGTTATTCTATTGATTACAATTTGATACCTAAGAAGCTCATAAAGGCAATACCCATCAAACCTGTTACGATGAAGGTAATACCTAACCCTTTAAGTGGAGCAGGAATATCCGAGTAAGTTAATTTCTCGCGGATTGCAGCAATACCAACAATCGCTAGTAACCAACCAAGACCAGAACCTACACCGTAAGCCGTAGCCTGAATGATATTAGGGAAAGCTTTTTCCTGCATAAATAATGATCCACCAAGAATCGCACAGTTTACTGCGATCAACGGAAGGAAAATACCTAAAGATGCATATAGAGCAGGTGCAAATTTCTCAACAACCATCTCTACTAATTGTACCATAGAAGCGATAACAGCAATAAACATGATAAAGCTTAAGAAGCTAAGATCAACGTTTGCGAAACCTTCGCCTAACCAGCTTAAAGCACCCGCTTTCAAAACGAAGTTTTCAAGCAGGTAGTTAACAGGCAATGTGATTGCCAATACAAAAGTTACGGCAAGACCAAGACCCATTGCTGTTTTAACGTTCTTAGATACAGCCAGGTAAGAACACATACCCAAGAAGTATGCGAACACCATATTGTCTATAAAAATAGACTTAACAAATATATTTAATGTTTCCATTATAATTCTATTTTATTGTGTTACACATTACTTTTCTTGAAGATCTTTATTTCTTGCTCTCTGGAACCAAATGATACAACCTACAGTGATCAAAGCCATCGGAGGAAGAATCATCAAACCATTGTTTTGGTAACCCATATCATACAAGAATTGAGGTACAACCTGGAACCCGAACAATGTTCCTGAACCTAGAAGCTCTCTGAAGAATGCTACAATGATAAGGATAATACTGTAACCAATACCATTACCTACACCATCCAGGAAAGATTCCCAAGGCCCGTTACCTAAAGCAAAAGCTTCAAGACGACCCATCAAGATACAGTTTGTGATAATCAGACCAACGAATACTGATAACTGTTTACTTACATCATAAGCAAAAGCTTTCAATACCTGGTCAACAATAATTACTAAGGCTGCAACTACTACCAATTGAACGATGATACGAATACGATTAGGAATTGTATTTCTCAACAATGAGATAATCACGTTCGCAAAAGCAAGTACGGCAGTTACAGAAAGCGACATAACCAAAGCCGGTTCTAATTTTGCTGTTACAGCTAAAGCCGAACAAATACCCAATACCTGAACAATAACCGGGTTATTTTTAGAAAGCGGGCCAAGGAATATTTCTTTATTCTTTTTTGAAAATAAACTCATGACATCTTATTTTTTACTTGTTAAAAATGCAGAGTAAGGCTTCAAAGAGTGTTTCAACATAGCGTCTACACCCTGACTAGTGATTGTACCACCTGAAATAGCATCAACCTGATCTTCACCATTTAATGCTGTTTGCCCTACTTTCATAACAGCCACTGATTTGAATTCACCATTTTTGAACAGGTGTTTTCCTTTAAATTGGCTTGTAAAGAAATCTTTCTCGATTTCAGCACCCAGACCCGGAGTTTCTCCTTTATGTCCGAAGAATGCACCATAGACAGTATTTTTATCATCGTCTAAAGAAACATATCCCCAGATAGGACCCCAAAGACCAGCACCGCGTACAGGAAGGATAAATTTAGTTGCACCATCAATACTTGCTACATAAACAGGCATTTGACGATCCGCATCAGGCTGTTTAAATTCTGCTTCTACATTTACGTTAAAAGCATCCACACCTGAAAGAACTTCACCTTTGTCATTTACTACAAATGATTCAGTGATATATTTTGCATATAATTCATCTGCATCTGCTGCTGTTGCAGCAATATTTGCAGATTTCAAAATTTGCACTTTTTTATCGATTGCAACGTTTTTCTCTTGTTGAGGCTTCAAACTTAAAGCTGTGAAAGCCAAAACCGCTGCTACTACTACTACCATTACGGCAGCGTAGATTACTGTATAAGCATTACTTTGTCTGTTCATATCTTTAAATTTAAGCTTTTGTTACTTTCGCACGTTTCAAACGTTTTTTGATATTCGCATCAACTACGATATAGTCGATAAGCGGAGCAAATACGTTCATAAATAAGATAGCAAGCATCATACCTTCTGGATAACCCGGGTTAACCACACGTACTAACATTGCAATTACACCTACTAAGAATCCATAAATGTATTTACCTGTTTCTGTACGAGCTGATGTCACAGGGTCAGTTGCCATAAACACAGCACCGAAAGCGAAACCTCCTAAGAATAGGTGATCCCAAACACTTGTTTCCAAAGCTGCGCTACCACCAAATGCATTAAAGATTGCTACGATAAATGCGCCACCAATGAATACAGAACCCATTGTTTTCCAGCTTGCAATACCAGTCCATAAAAGGATAACAGCACCAATAAGAATAGCTAAAGTAGATGTCTCACCGATTGATCCCGGGATTAAACCTACGAAGTAGTCCCAAGTACCGATTGGATTACCTAATACATCAACAACCGCTACTGATGGATCTGCTGCAGTTGCAATCTGTCCAAGAGGAGTAGCACCTGAGTAACCATCAACAATTGTACCTGCACCCATACCAAAAGTATCACCTGTACGAACAAATACTTTATCACCTGACATCATGCTTGGGTAAGCAAAGAATAAGAATGCACGTGTGATCAAAGCAACGTTGAAAATGTTCATACCTGTTCCACCGAAAATCTCTTTTGCAAAGATTACTGCAAATGCAGTTGCAACAGCGATCATCCATAGTGGAGTATCAATTGGCACAATCATAGGAATCAACATACCTGAAACAAGGAATCCCTCCTGAATTTCATGTTTTTTCCATTGTGCAACTACGAATTCGATACCTAAACCTACACCGTAAGAAACTACGATTTTAGGCAATACTGCAAGGAATCCGAACATAAATACTGTCAAGAAGCTAGTAGCATCCAATTGACCAACAGCCAAATAATGCTGATAACCCACATTATACATACCAAATAACAATGCCGGAAGTAATGCTAAGATTACTACAGACATGGTACGCTTAGAGTCGATACTGTCGTGAATGTGCACACCTGTTTTTGATGTTGTGCTAGGTGTAAACAAAAATGTTTCGAACCCGTCAAAAACAGAATGGAACATTGACAGTTTTCCACCCTCTTGGAAATTGGGTTTAATCTTATCTAGATAATTCCGTAAGGCTTTCAATGTCTTAAAATTTAAACAGTTATTAATTCATTTCTTTTCTCAACTGATCTAATCCTGTGCGGATGATATGTTGAATTTCTAATTTCGAAGTATCTACGAATTCACATAATGCGAAATCTTCAGGAGCAACTTCATAAATACCCAGATTTTCCATTTTATCGATATCGAATGCCAATACCGCTTTAATTAAAAATTCTGGTAGGATATCCATCGGTAACACTCTATCATATTCGTTAGACATGATAATTGCACGACGACCACCCTGAAGACGAGCATCAATTTTGTATTCTTTCTTAGGAGCCAATGTATCGATCAACCAAGTAAAGAATGAATGATTTACACTGAATTTAGCGAAACCTGGCATTGCCCATCCGAATAGCTCATGAACATCATCCCCTTCAGGAATAATTGTGATCTGCTGAGCATAAGGAGAAAGGAATCCATTAGCTGAAACTTTCTTACCAGTCAACACATTACCTGAGATAAAACGAAGACTGATATTTTCTTTCTTAACTTTATCTCCTGCAATAGAAGAGATTTGCGCTCCAATGATAGCTTTCGTATAAACTGCTTTTGCTACTTCAGAACCTGCAACAGGCATTAAACGAGCAAAATCAGCTTTTCCCTGAGCCAAAGAGCGACCGATTAAGATAAGATCGAAACCATTAACAGTCCACACTGTTTCTCCTTTATTAACCGGAGAAATGTTCGCGATTTGCACACCTACATTACTTGCAGGGTGAGGACCTTCTACCGTCACAATTTCAACACCTTTCATTGATGCTAAAACGCTTCCGGAACGAACTCCCAAGTAAACTTTACCTGTAGTAAGTTTTTTCAACGCGTCTAATCCTAACTGGAAGTTAGCTTCTTCGCCTTTTACTACAAAATCCATGTTCGGAGCCAATGGAGCCGAATCGAACCCTGTTACGAAGATATCACGCGGAGAATCAGCAGGATTTGCAATTACATCATAAGGACGTTGTTTAACGAATCCCCATAATCCCATTTGCAACATTGCCGCTTTTACTTCGTCTGTAGACATCGAAGAAATATTCTTTTTACCGAAGTCAGCATACTCAATTTCAGAATCCGCTTTAATTTGGATATCCAAAATTTTACGACGCTCACCACGATTTACAGCAAGAACTTCTCCGCTTACAGGCGATACGAATTGAATTTCCGGACAGTTTTTGTCCACCATTAACGGAGTACCCGCAAGTACTCGATCTCCAGGCTTAATCACAAGCTTTGGCACAACACCGTGGTAATCTTCAGGACAGATCGCATAAAGATCTGATAACTTCCCGGCAACTACTTGTTCAGCGGCATGACCTTCAAGCTTAATATCCAAGCCTTTTTTAATCTTAATCATATTTGCCATATAGTTAGATGATAGAATTTCTCAAAATCCGCGCAAAGGTACTATTTTTTTAGCATACGAATTGTGTCATTCCCAGCAAAAGTTATCTATTTTTCTAAATAAGAATAACCGTTAATTAAACTCTTAAATAAAAGCTTAGCATTTATTTAATCGGCATCCATAAACACTTTGCTGTCTTTTTCATGTTGAAGAACACAAAAAACCAACTTTAGGAAAGTCGCTTTTCAGCTATTTTTTCCTAAAATCGGTTTTTTATATATCAGGACTTTCATTTTGTTAGTCCTTATTTTCTTTATTCAAAAAATGAATCTACTTTTTCTTCTGATTTATTCACTTTTTCGCCAGAGATACTGCTTTCGCATGGATCTTTCTCGCTTACCTTAAATTGTTCGTCTTGCGAATAACCTAAAGATTTATCGGCATATACTTTTTGCATATACAATCCATAAATAGGAAGCGCCATATTTGCTCCCTGACCATCTATAATCCGATCAAAATGGACAGATCTATCTTCGAACCCAACCCAAGTTCCGGAAACCAGACTTGGCGTAAAGGCCATAAACCAACCATCAGAATTATTATTTGTTGTTCCGGTTTTACCTCCATGAGGTGCCGATATTTTATATCTTCCCCGCAAACGTCCTCCTGTTCCACCATCAACAACACCGCGAAGCATATAAATCATTTTATCAGCTGTATCTTCGCTGAAAACTTCATGCACTTTTGGTGTAAAATTAGAAATAACATTTCCGTATTCATCCTCGATACGTGTTACGTATATAGGCTCGACACGAATACCCCTATTCGGATAAGCTGTATAAGCACTTACCATTTCCTCTACAGAAACTTCTGCAGGCCCCAGACATAATGATGGAACGGGATCTATTTTCCCTTTAATACCAAATGACTTCAAAAGACGCGCAAACTGATAAGGCGAAAGTTTAGTCATCAAATGTCCGGAAATCCAGTTATTTGAAGTTGTTAACCCCCATTGCAAAGTTACCATCTCCCCGATACGGTCATGTCCGGCATTACGAGGCATCCATAATTCACCTGTTTCAGTAACAACACGAGGTTGTGTATTAGGCAACATATCACATGGAGTATAACCTTCCTCCATTGCTAATGTATATAAATATGGTTTTATCGTTGATCCAACCTGACGTTTACCGACAGATGCCATATCATATTGGAAGTTTTTAAAATCAATACCTCCGACATAAGCTTTGACTGCTCCTGTTCGCGGATCCATAGACATAAAGCCGGCATGCGCGAAATGTTTCAGATATTTAATTGAATCCATAGGAGTCATGGTTGTATCTACCATACCATGCCATGAATACACCGACATATCTACTTTTGTATTAAATGCTTTACGAATTTCAGCATCAGATGCACCTGCACTTTTCATTATACGATAGCGATCCGATTGCTTCATATTACGATCTAAAATCGAATTGATCTCTTCCGTAGTTACATTCTTAGAGAAAGGCGCAGTAGAACGACCTTTTTTCTCACGGAAGAATTTAGGCTGAATATCTTTACTTAAATGCTCCTTAACTGCATCTTCTGCATAGCGTTGCATTTTAGAGTTTATAGTCGTATAAATTTTCAGACCATCAGTGTAAATATTATAGTTGGTTCCATCAGCTTTTTTATTCTTAGCACACCAACCATATAAAGGATTCGTCTCCCATGCTAATGAATCTTCGAAATATTGTTGTTGTTGCCAACCTCTATATTTTGATTTTTCCGGTTTAGGGGCAACCATCATCAAACGCAAACGTTCTCTGAAGTATGCAGCGATACCTTCTTTATGATCCACTTTATGGTAGCGCAAGGTCAAAGGAAGCTGTTGTAAAGAATCTCTTTGTTCTTTTGTTATATAATCACCTTTATACATTTGATCCAAGACAACATTACGACGACCTTTAGTCCGCTCATTATATCTCACCGGATTAAAATAAGAAGGATTTTTACACATACCTATAAGTGTAGCTGACTCTTCAATGGTCAGATCTTTAGGATCTTTTCCAAAATAGACATTAGCTGCAGACTTAATACCTACAGCATTATTCAGAAAATCGAACTTATTAAGATACATGTTCACGATTTCCTCTTTGGTATAATTACGTTCTAGCTGAACCGCAATAACCCATTCTATAGGCTTCTGTAAAACACGCTCGAAAACATCATCTGCAGTAGGCGAATACAATAATTTAGCTAACTGCTGGGAAATAGTACTACCTCCCCCGGCACTCTTCTGTCCCATCAGACCTCTCTTTACAACAGCACGCAACAAAGCCTGCGCGTCAATCCCTGAATGAGAGGCGTAACGAGCATCTTCAGTTGCAATTAATGCTTTAACCAGATTTGGAGAAAGATCACTATAAGAGACATAGATACGATTAGCTTTACTTTGATAAAAACGTCCTAGCTCTTCCATATCTGAAGAGATAATTTCGGACGCAAATTTATCTTTCGGATTTTCAAGCTCTTCAATCGGAGGCATATATCCGATTTTGCCTTTAGCTATCAACACGAATAGAATAGATACTGAGAGTATGGCAGCTGCGAATAATGACCAGAAGATGATCAGAAACGAACGCTGTAGTTTAGTTTTACTCATTCCTATTATATGTTTTAAATACAGTAATTTAGAAGTCAATTAATACTTAACAGTCGGACAAAGGTATAATTTTATTGCCACAAATACACCTTCCCTTCTGCTTATTTACATTTAAGAACAGGATAAATCATTTAAAAAATTCCAATGAACGGGCCTTTCCGCTAAAATCTCTAAAGACTCGTCTGTTTCAGGATGTATAAAAGTTAGTCTGTATGCATGTAGAAACATTTCTCTTACACCAACCTTTTCTGTGAATATTTTATTACACTTCCCGTCTCCATGAACTCTATCATTTATAATATAATGCCTCAGATGGGCTAAATGTTGTCTTAACTGATGCCAACGCCCCGTATTGGGGATACAATGCACCATGGAAAAGCGTGTTGTAGCATAACGGTCTGTAGCTATAGGCAACTCATAACATTCTAATAATTTAAATAATGTCTGAGCTTCACGGCTGTTTCCTTTTTCGTTTTTGACAGGATTGTCAAGCATCACCTCATCAGGAAACCAACCACGAACTAAAGCTATATATTCTTTTTTAATATCATGCGAAACAAATAAATTAGCCAGTTTAGCTGCTGTTTCAGGATTAAGACCAAACACAACTACACCTGACGTTGGCCTGTCTAACCTATGAACCGGATACAAATATAAACCGGTTTGATCCCGTAACTTTTGAAGTAAGAACTCTTCTTCTTCCTCTGCAATTTTCGTTCGATGTATTAATAAACCTGCCGGTTTATTCACCGCGATTAAATAAGCATCCTGATATATAATTTCGAGCATAATCTGTTATACATAAAAGAGGAAAATCCTCATGGACATTCCTCTTTACAAAGTTATTAATTCTATTTATACTTATCGATAGTTTTAAAGAAAAGATCAATCTGATCTTTTGAAAGTTCACCAGAACCATAATAAGCTATCTTTTTATCTTTCGTAATAAACAGAACTGTATATTTCCCATTTACATCTCCGATTTGCCATGCATCTCTCAATATATGAGACGGATCTGTAAAAATAGCTTCTTTCACTTTTCTCTCTTTGACGCGCACAAATGTTCTAACCAAAGAATTCGGCAAAAAAGTATCTGCCAGATTCACAATACCAAATGAAAATATCTTATCGCTTTTTATTTTATTATTTTCCAAGTATTCGGTAAATTCCGCATTTTGATTACGAGCATCAGGATCTACATAAAAAATCAAAATATGTTTTTCTCCAAAATGAGGAAGAGGAATCGGTTCATTATGTGAATCTCTGATATAAATTTGTTCTACACTCTTACCCACATTTTCTTGTGAATATCCCGGGAATACAGTCAAAACAAGCCCGACAATCAACAATAAATACGCTAATTTATTTTTCATATTTCTCAACTTTCAGATTTAAAACAAAGCAAACTTACAATATTTACTCACAAAACACATTTGTTTACTATTTTTTATAAATAACTTAAATAATTTTGCTCTTCTGATTTTCTTTATCCCTACGTATGAAGTAAAAAGAACCATTATCACTCCAAGTATGTTAATTAAGTATCTTGTGTTTTTTACACTATTTCTGTTCTTCAAAAAGCATAAAATGAATTTAACTTGACGTTTTTCATTTTTATACCGAATAGAAATATATATGATTTTAGATTATATAGTTATAGAAACATTGTATATTCGCACCCGATTTTCATCAGGTTATGAAATGACAGGACATTAATATTGTGTTATTACATTACGTATTGTTTTACCTTACCCACTAATAAGAGTCTGTTTTTTGCACTTTTAATAAGCATAGAAGTTCAGACTTTGAATATTTTATATTGGTATTATATTAGAATAAATGAAAAAGTTTTTTCACTCATTATTCAGCAATCCGATATTGCTGTTTATTTTTTCTGTGATTGTACTTATAACGCCTAACCTGTTTTTATTATTCACAGAACCGTTAAGCCTTAGCACCCGTATTGCTTTTATTTTGTTTCCACTCGGCTTTTATATAATCTGGATGGGTACTACACGTCGTATAGGATGGATGGGCATTTGCTCGCTCCCATTTATGATACTTGGTGCATTTCAGCTGGTACTTCTATATTTGTTTGGCAATTCGTTTATTGCGATAGATATGTTTACGAATGTAGTAACAACAAATGCCGGAGAAGCTTCTGAATTACTGGAAAGTATATGGCCTGCAATTGTGGGTGTATGCATTCTCTATATTCCTTTTCTTTTATGGTCAATTGCGGGAATTATTCATAAAATCGATTTAAAAAGAGATCTGCGCTTCAAATATTTAAAACTAGGTGCTATACTTATGATTCTTGGAGGAGGAGCTGCATGCTATTCTTCATATATAAATCCACTATTTGAGTTTAATCGCGTCATTTTCCCTCTTAATGTTATGAATAATATTAATCAAGCGATCAAAAGATGGCATCTGAGTAATGATTATCCTCAAAGATCGGCAGCATTTACATTTGAAAGCAAAAAAACAAAGAAATCAGATAAACGCGAAATATATCTTTTTGTTGTGGGGGAAACATCCCGCTCTGCGAATTGGGAGTTAGCTGGATATGAACGCGAAACCAACCCTTTGCTAAAGCAAAGAAACGACATCTTCTTTTTCAAAGATGGTATAACACAAAGCAATACGACTCATAAAAGTGTTCCTTTAATTTTATCAGCAGTAAATTCTGATAATTATATGGATATCTATCACCAAAAGAGTATTATTTCAGCATTCAAAGAGGCCGGATTCAGAACCCTGTTTATTTCGAATCAGGTTCCAAACCGATCTTTAATTGATTATTTTTCAGATGAAGCTGATCAGCGTATTAATCTAAGTCCTATCAATAATGATTTATATAAAGAGAATCTTCCAGATGGAAAAGCTCTACAAATCATCAAAGATCAAATAAATGCCGATGAAGAAAATCTTTTCATTGTCTTTCATTCATACGGTTCGCATTTCAATTATCAGCATCGTTATCCGAAAGATATGGCTTACTTTAAGCCCGATAATGCAAATACAGTAAGCACTAAGAACAAAGATCAATTAATAAACGCTTATGATAACTCTATTCGTTATGTTGACTTTGTTTTAAATTCGTCTATCGAAATTCTGAATGATTCATCATTCAGCAGCGGCATGTTTTATGTATCTGACCATGGTGAGGATATTATGGATGATGAAAGAAATAAGTTTTTGCATGCATCGCCTATTCCTACTTACTATCAACTACATATCCCTGTTGTTATGTGGTTCAATCAAACTTATATCAAAGAGAATCCCGAACATTTTATGGCAGCCCGAAATAATATTTCGAAACCTGTATCAACGGCTAATTGCTTTAATACTATTACGGATATGGCAAATATTAAAACGGCATATAGTGATTCTTCTTATTCTATAGTAAACGAAGCATTTGAAATCAGGAATCGTAAATATGTTACCGATCACAACGAGGATTTCTACTTTTTCAATATGGGCTTGAATGATATAGACCTTAAGTTACTTGATGACAGAGGTATATATTATGACAAAAGTCTCTATAAAAAACCTATTTATTAAAATTGTTTTTCATACTTTTCATTTACTTTTGTCACAATCTCTATGTGACACTAAATGAAAAGTATGAAATCTATTCTTATTTTATTAACCTTACTCTTACCTATAGCGTTATCTGCTCAATTTAGCATCAATGGAACGCGCAATATTAAAGTAAAGTCTCAAATAAATGAGATTTCTCAAATATTTGTATGTGAAAATCTGGATCAAAAATCAGTAACATTATCATACTCATACCCTAGTTCAGAAAATAATACATATAGCTGCTGGTATTATCAAAAAGGTGATACACAGCCTAAAGCTTATACTGATTTTGAAATATCTTCGGGAAAAATCATTTTTAAAACCTTACAAGATCAAACAGCTTATGGCGTAAAGAGAAACAATGATCCTATCACATATATCTGGATTTTTGATTACAAGCAACATCAGTCTGAAATTGAATCTATAACGCCAATCAATACGGATAACGATAATTGTTCTATGCTCAGATTATATATTCACGCTAATGAAAATTCTCTTATATACTATGCTTTATCCGGATATAATCAGGAGGTACAACGTGAGTTTCAAATAGATTATAATACGCTGAAATGGTCTGAAGAAAATAAAGATTTCACCACATATACAAAATCAATTACGAAAGGAGTTAGTATTCCCGAAACGTATCTTGAAGAACCTCCTTTATGTAATACCCAATTCACTTTGTACGGAGACCAATTCCAAACGTCATTCGGACATAATAAAAAAGTATTGTCCGATTATTATCAAGCAGAAAAGGTCACTTCAGTTGCTATAGCTACTATTGTAAATCCATCAAAATCTAATATCAAAACGAATAATGACATAACGCTTAATGAATATATCAGTTATCCGATTGACAACACGGATTCACCAATTGATATTGAAGGTTCAGCTCCGCTCAATATCGATTTTTATGCTTATGGCAATACTCCTATATCTGTCACAAATACCTGGGAGATAGCAAGTGATAATGAATATATGGATTTAGAAAGTCAATATACAAATCCTTATTCTGAGTCATCATTTAAATTCAACTATCCATTTCGAAAAGCCGGAACCTATTATGTTCGTTTGATTAACTCTTCAAGCGGTAATCAATGTGAATCAGTAACAAATAGTTTCAGAATAAAAATTTACGATTCGAGACTTGACATACCAAACGCTTTTTCGCCCGGGTCAGATGGTATAAATGATATTTTTAAAGTTTCATATCAATCTCTTTTACGTTTTAAAGGCTGGATTTTTAACAGGTGGGGCAATCAGTTATTTCACTGGTCTGATCCTGCTCAGGGATGGGATGGTACTTATAACGGAAAACCTGTACCTTCAGGTGTATATTTCTATATTATAGAGGCTGAAGGTTCAGATGGTAAAATATACAAAAAGAAAGGAGACATTAATCTTTTCAAAGAGCAATAAGAGATAAACAAAAGCAGCATCCTTTAAGATATAGATGTTATCCCAAAAGATGCTGCTATATGAGATTATTTATATTTGAACTATAAACCGAAAAAGAGCTGCCGGATGCCATTTCTCTGTCTTTATAATATGCAAAGCAGGCTGCAAAACACAGTACTTATTCATTTGATAACGCCACGTTAACTCCATATCCAAATCACTTCTTTCTTTATATTTAGCATAGTAGAATTGAAGTCCGCATATATTCTTTTTCTTCTCTCCTATCAAACCATCAAAAACAAGGCCTGCACTCATAAAAGTTGAACACTCAATATCCGGATTAAAAGCATAAGAGGCCTCGCCCAGAATGCCAATATCTAATCGTGCATTCGTAAAAATACACTTCTCCATTACACCCCATACAACAAAATCCCGGAATCTTTCATTAAACTTAAACTGACTCAATATCCCAATATTGCATTTCCATATTTCATTTTGCAGTAAACAGTCTTGAATCAGAAACACTCCGTTTTTACCAAAAACAAATGGAGATTCATCTTTTACAAATACAGCCCCTGCAGCAGCATTGTATATAGATGTTCTTAAACGAATTGAACTTGTTGGATTTGTCTCTAAAAACAGAGATAATCCAGAATACGGATAATTAGCTAAATTATAGTTTGCCGATAAAGTTGGATGTATACCCGCTGAGCTTTGAGTAAAAAGAGAAGTATAATCGGTCGTAAAATAATCTTCATTTATATTCCGCAAGCCTACAAATAATTCATTATTACTTAAATAATATGAGTATCCCACCAAAAAAGGAGATAATAAATAATCTTTCTCTCTAATATTAGAAAAACCTTGCAAATCATTAACTAGTTTGCCCGAATAAGTCTGGATGGTTGTTATTAAATTAATTCTCAGCTTTCCATAATTCTGCTTATTACTTTTTTTGAATGATAAGTCAAAATTTGTCTGAATAAGATTAGCCCAATTTAATCTTTCCCCAAAAGCTGTTTCTAACTCTGTTGAGTATATCAATTCAGCATTCATCTGAGTTTGAGAACTCAGATGAAATACCGAATGAATAGAAAAAATAACAACACTAATAATTCTTTTTATATTCAAATTCATAGGTTGTTTCATGTATTGATTTAAGCATTTTACAACCAACGTGTAAATCGCTTAATATACCATTGTTTGACTAATTGTGTCACGACACAATATCCTAATAAAGTAACTATCAACCAAGGGAAATAGTTCCATGGTAATGGTACCAGACCAATTGATGCACCAAAGGAAGTAAACGGAATAATAATTCCAATTGCACAAACAGTAAATGTTAGCAACAACACCGGTAGCGATGCATTACTTTGCAAGAATGGAATTTTACGTGTACGAATCATATGCACAATCAAGGTCTGCGACAAAAGTCCCTCTACAAACCAACCGGTTTGAAATAAAGATTGCATTTCAGGCGAATTACATGAAAACACATACCACATCAATAGATAGGTCGTTATATCAAATATTGAACTGATCGGCCCTATATAAATCATAAAACGACTTAGATCTGAGGCATCCCATTTACGAGGCTTTGTCAAATATTCCGGATCCATCTTATCAAACGGGATAGTTGTCTGAGAAATATCGTATAACAAATTCTGAACTAAAAGATGGATAGGTAACATTGGCAAGAAAGGTAAAAAGGCACTCGCGGCCATCACACTAAACATGTTTCCAAAGTTTGAACTTGCAGTCATTTTTATATATTTCATAATATTTCCGAAAGTTCTTCTACCTTCAATTACACCTTGTTCCAAAACCATCAAATCTTTATCCAGCAAGATTATGTCGGCACTTTCTTTTGCTATATCAACAGCGGTATCAACTGAAATACCAATATCGGATTGTCGCAAAGCTGAAGCGTCATTAATCCCATCGCCTAAAAAACCTACCGTATTTCCCATTCGTTGGAGAAGTGCTATAATACGTGTTTTTTGCAGAGGAGTCAGTTTCGCGAATACTTGAGTTTCAATTACCCTTGCCTCCAATTCCTCATCAGACATGGCTTCAACTTCATTGCCTGTAAGAGTTAAAGCTGTGCTTACACCGACTTGGCGACAAATTGTTTTAACTACAGCTGTGTTATCTCCTGATAATACTTTAACAGAAACTCCATTTGAATGTAAGGATGTAATCGCATCTCTTGAAGATGATTTCGGGGGATCAAGGAATGCGAGGAAACCAATAAGTACCATATCACATTCATCCTCTATACAAAATTCACTTTCTTTATCCGGATACGTTTTTTGAGCGATTGCAAGCACTCTTAATCCTTCCTTATTCATTTGATCTGTAAGCTGAATGGCATGATTCAACATTTCGGCTGAAAGTGTTCGTACACTACCGTCTTTCTCTATAAAAGAACAGATACTAAGCATTTCTTCGACAGCTCCTTTTGTAATTATCTGTCTTTTTGCCTGTTTATCTTCGATAATAACAGACATACGGCGGCGGTTAAAATCAAAAGGGATCTCATCTATTTTCGTATAATTTTCACTTAAATGGTCTAACTCCAACTCTTTCACATGTGCCAGAATAGCCCGGTCCATCAAATTCTTCAGCCCTGTCTGAAAAAAACTATTAAAAAAAGCATGACGTAAAACTCGTTTATCATCTATTTCACCACTTGCATTAATATACTTCTCTAATACGACCTGATCGCGAGTCAATGTCCCGGTTTTATCCGTACAAAGAATATTCATTGCACCGAAACTTTGAATCGAGTTAATATTCTTGACAATACATTTTTTTCTGGACATCACGACAGCCCCTTTTGCCAGATTTGAGCTCACAATCATAGGCAACATCTCCGGTGTCAATCCGACAGCTATAGAAATAGCAAATAAGAATGCTTCAAACCAATCACCTTTTGTAATTCCATTTACAACAAAAACAAAAGGAACCATGATCAACATAAATCTTATCAGCAACAAACTAACATTATTGATACCGATATCAAAACTCGTTTGAGCTCTGACTCCGACCAGACTCTTGGCTATACTACCCAAGTAAGTACCCCTTCCTGTCTCGAAAACGATACCAATGCCATAACCACTTATTACATTTGAGCCCATGAAACAAATATTCTCAAGCTCTATTACACTCCCTGTTTTATGAGGTTGATTAGGTAATTCCGGACGTTTTTCTACAGGTTCAGATTCACCTGTCAGCGATGATTGGCTAATAAATAAATCCTTTGACTCTATAATTCTGATATCTGCCGGAATCATATCTCCTGCAGCAAGATAAATAATATCGCCCGGGACAAGATCGGATATATTTATCTCTATTGACTCATTATTACCTCTACGATAAACCGTCGCAGTATTTTTCACCATTTTCTGCAAGGCTTCTGAAGCTTTCGCTGATTTTAAGTCCTGATAGAAACGAATTATAGCACTAAGAAAGACCATTGTGAATATTATAATTACACTCATCCACTCGCGTTCTTCAGGTTCAGCAAGCCATACATCTATCACTAAAGAGATAAGTGCTAAAACCATTAAAACTCCTATAAAAGGATTGATAAATGTCTTGCAAAACAAGACCAAATGATTTTCTTTGTGTTCCTTGGCTATTTCATTATAACCATAACGTTCTAAACGTAATTGTGATTCTTTCTTAGTCAATCCACCTCGTGTGGTATCGAGGTAAGCAAAGATTGACTTCAGGGGTTGAGAAGCAACTAAAAAAATCTTTTCTGAATTAAACTTGAATTGATCGGGTTGCTTTGACTTGCGTACTAATTTCCACATAATTGTACTCGTTTTTATAAATTATCAATTGTGGTAGGATAGTTCCTGTCCGTTAACGGGTACAAAAGTAAAACGGCCTCCATGGGGAAGCCGTTAGAATTATATTAGATCAATATTAGAAAGTTATTAGAAAATCAAACATGGGGAAACTCAATAGTAAAAACAGTCCCTTCTCCTACATGAGAGTTGACATAAATTTCGCCATGGTGTAAGCGAACTATTTTTCGAACCATTGTAAGTCCGATACCCGTCCCTTTGGCATATGTTGCATTCTTTCCCCGAAAAAAAGGTTTAAAAATTTGCTCCGTTTCTTCCTCAGAAATACCTATTCCGTCATCTGAAAACCGAATAATTGATTTGTTATTATAATAAGCTATTTGCACTGTTGACAGGCGACTTTCTGAATACTTTACATTATTCTCCATTAAATTCATAAATGCAACTTTGAGCAAATAGTCATTTCCTCTTATAATTAAATCCTTATCATCCTCAGATTCCTGCTCAAATATAAGATCGACTCTTGACTGAGGCATATTCTTTAATATCAGATCACGTGCATCCAATAACACTTCATCTAATCTGACTTCAGAAAAAGCTATCTGTTCCGGTTGATAGCTAGCTTTGGACAAATCAGACAATCCATTCAGCAAATGAGTAATATGTTTGGAATCGGATTGAATCGCCTGAAGTGTATCAATATATTCTTTTGTTGATCGTGATCGAAGCAATGCCACATCAATTTCCCCTTGTATAATTGCTAAAGGAGTTCGTATCTCATGCGATACGTTACTCATAAACAAGCGTTGAGAGCTGAAAGACTCTTCCAGTTTATCCAGCATTTGATTAAACGAAATAGCTAATTCATCAATTTCATCCGGAGGTGTTGAGATATATAAGCGTTTATCCAGATTAGATGCGGTTATATTTTTTATCTCTTCATCTATATTTATAACAGGTTTCAAAGCTCTTTTAGATAGATAGTAACCTACACCAAAAAGGATTAACAAGCCTATTCCGCAAAGAGATATCAGAATATGCTTTAATGCTTCGAGTTTTGCATAACCATAACCGTCATAAGCTACTGCAGTTATAACATATGGCTCTCCCTTGAATTTATATAATAAGCCTACAACCTGGTTCCTTCCCTGATAAAAATCGACGGTTTTATCACGAATAATTTCATTTATCATCTCGGGAGTTTCTTTTACCAGATCAATTTGCTTTGCATCATGATACAACAGATGAAATGACGTATCGTAAACAGCCACTTCAACTTCATTAATAAACTCACGGTTATTCATATAGATAGATTGCATAGTAGTTGCATCTACCTTTTTCTCTAAAAATAAATTCGCTTTAGTAATCGCCTCCCGCTTCAAATCCCGATAGAACTCTCGTTCACGGTTTTTCTCTGAAAACAAATAAACTAACACAGCAAAAATAATGAATATACCAGCTGTTGTTAACGTATATCTAAGCGTTAATTTCGTTCTGATCTTCATGGTTATATCTCAGTATAAAACCCATACCGGTCTTTGTATGAATTAGTTTATGATCGAAATCCTTATCTATTTTTTTCCTCAAATAATTAATATATACATCAATAAAGTTAGTCCCCGTATCAAAATGTGTATTCCATACATTTTCAGCAATTTCATTTCGTGACAATACTCTTTCGGGATTTTCAGCCATATAAACTAATAAATTAAACTCCTTGGGAGTAAGCTTAATCATTAAACCGCTTCTTGAAACTTCTTTTGTCTTTAAATTAATTTGAAGGTCTGCATAGGAAATTACATCTGAATGATCTTTATGCACCTCTTTTGTATAGCGTTTAAGCAATACTTTAATTCGCCCATCCAACTCCCTCAAATCAAAGGGTTTTACCATGTAGTCATCTGCCCCCGCATCAAATCCTTCCAGTTTATCATCTGTTGTTCCCAAAGCTGTCAGCATAATAATTGGCACATTACTATTTTGGACTCGCACATCTTTACAGAAGTCAAAGCCACTTTTCCCGGGCAAAATAACATCTGAAATTACTAAATCAAACTCTGAAGCCCGAAACAAACGTAATCCCATTTCTGCATCATAAGCTACAGAAACGTTATAACCACATTCTTCCAACCCTCTTTTTATAAGGCTGGCTACACGTTGTTCATCTTCTACAACTAAAATATGTATCATATTTTCTGATATTTGAGAATCGTAGTTTTAATTCTTAGCTTTTAATGTATGATCTAAATACTGAAGAATGACTTCTCCGCGGGTTTTTAGCGAATCTATCGATCCATTTGTTACAACTGCTTTATTCAAATCAAAATCAAAGATATATTGAGCTGAATCTCTTACAACTCCTATCCCGTTTTTATAAATAAACACACCTTCTGAATGGATAGTTGAATCTAATAAATTATTACTAAGTGGAAATTCCGGATTATCAAAACTACCTGTTATTGATATCAGGGTTTGTGCTATATCCATTTGAGATGCCAAACGATCATCTATTCCTGTTTTATTTAACGCTCCACCTGTAATTAAAAACGGTATTCTGAACCGCTGAATATCATATTGCTTCATATCCGATGGATAGAGCATCCCATGGTCCGCAACAAAGCAAATCAAAAGATTATTCCATTCGGATGTCTTCTTAATTTCATCAATAAACGTCCCGATACAGCTATCTGTATATGCAATACTATTCAATACTAAATCTGAATACTTCTTATAAGGAACATCATAAGGAGGATGACTACTTAATGTTAAGAATAATTTCAGATATGGCTGTTTCTTTTGTTCTTTTATTTTCTGATGCAATATATCAAAAGTATATTCATCATGTACTCCCCAATTTGCTGTCCGTAATTTCTTATCAATATTTTCCTGTGATGTAATCTTGTCAAAGCCCATGGAATTAAAGTACATTCTCATATTGGTAAAATCAATATCTCCGCCATAAATCATTTCCAAATCATAACCTTCAGCCTTAAAGACACGTGGCCATGCAGGTAATGTTGCAAGTTTGGCAGGATACTTCATCCAACTGACATTCGGCATTGCTGGTGTTGCGCTTAATATAGATGTTAATCCACGATCAGTTCTATAACTATTGGCATAGAAATTTGTAAATAATAAACCATCTTGAGCAATCCTATCAAAATTAGGTGTCGCGGGATAAATGGAATCTAAACTACCTATTACAGAAGATGCAAAACTTTCTAATATAACGAATACGATATTCGGCTTATCCGTCTCAATTATCATAGAGTCTATTTGCGCACTAGGCTGTTTCAATTCACCTAAGAGTTTTTTATATTCAGTCTCTGAATAATAGTCATATTTAAAGTTCTGATCCTGATCAAAAATAGAAGAAAACAAACTAAAACATGGATTCACAGCAGCATGATTCAAAAACATATTATCACTGTAAAATGCACGGCCAACATTCATAGTTGAAGCAGACAAACCTCCTCTTATCGGTAAAAAGAGAGACGAAGTAATTAACAGGAACAACAAAGTCAGCCAAAGTTTATTATTGAAATGCAATATCGGACGGAACTTTGTAAATACCAAATATGTATATAATCTATATAATAAATATACAATTATCATCCAGATTACTAAAGCTAAAAGAAATTGCCAAAAAGGAATACTGGCAAAAGCATCTAACGGAGACTCAAGATAGAGCATTATACTACTATCAATTCTGAATCCCCAATGAGTATATAACTCCATATCGCCTAAAATAATCATAGAGGAAAGAGCTAAGATCAAAATATTATAAAGATTCCATACCCTATAAAGTAGCTGACCTGAATTATATAGCGATAAAATTATCAATAGACATGGAATCACTGTGAAATAAGCTACAACCGTAAGATCCATACTGAATCCATGAAAAAGAACATCCCAAAAGTCATGTATCTTCAAATCTCTCCCATGGTAAAATAGAAAAGAAATTTTAGAAAAAATGAAAATGGTAATAAAAAAAAGTGTATGTTTGACGAGAAAATAAAAGCGCTGTAACATAACAAACGGGTATTATCATTATTATTTACTTACAACAAAGGTAAAAGAATTATTGAGAATAAATACATAAGTCTCCAATAGCAATCATTTATTTTTATTCATTTCAACCGTAAATAAATGAATAAACAAATAATATCTGTATAATGTTATTAGTGTAAGCAAGAATCAAAACATAATATCAAAAAAATATCTTAACTAATGAAATTCAAAAGTATTTACATTACAGTCTTGACTTTTTGTTATGCTTTTTCTGTATCAGCTGACTCGATTCCTTCTACTCATAAAACAGTGGAAAAGGAGACTTCGACTATTATTGGAGCAAAAAATAAACTTAACTCGTCTCGTCCTCCTGCTATCTGGAGTAGATACTTCTACCCGGAAACTCATTACCCGGAATTAATCCAACTGATTAATAACATCTCGAATATTGATAAGAAATTAATTGTCTTATATCAACTTGAACAGATTCAAAGTTTAATTGATGCTTATAACTTGCCTAAAGATCAATATTTTTATATCATGGGCATTATTCATCAACAGGTTGGAGATAATAAAAATTCAAATATATATTTTGAGAAAGCATTAAAGGAAAGCGCCTTATTAAAAGAAAAACAATCTGCTGAGTTAGAATTAAAACAGCAACGAATTTATGAATTGCAAAGTGTTATTCTAAACAAGCAAAAACGCAGCAATATAATATTTTTCTTATTCCTTGCACTTTTCACAGCTTATATTGTTTTAAACAGAGACAGTAAGAAGCGCCATCTTTTACGTAAAATCAAAGCGAAAAAGATGGAAGATGAATTAAGTGTTCCTGATGAAGAAAATGAAGAAAAGATCAATGCGACAATTGATATTATGAGACAAAAGAAAAGAACTTTCCTAACTCCGGAAGAGCTTAATTCTCTTGGCTTTGACTCTGACAATGACTTTGAAGCTACTTTCCAGCTTGTAAAAGGAATGTCTCCGACTGAATTTTTAGATAAATACAAATAAACAGAATTCCTTCAATCTAAATTTTTTAACTATGGAAGAAAATTTAAATGCAGACAATCAATCAAAGCGAAATAATATTCCTTTAATTGATGACCAAAGTCAACCAGTAATTTCTATTGGAGATTGGTTCATTACAATTATTCTTTTAGCCATACCATTAGTTAACTTTATAATGCTTTTAGTTTGGGCATTTGGTGGTGGTACGAACCCAAACAAAGCGAATTTTGCTAAAGCGACTTTGATTGTATATTTGATTATGCTTGTGTTATCTGTTTTGTTCGCATCCACTATCATGGGTTTTTTCATGAATAACATGTATAACTTCTAACATCGTCTGTAAACTTATTATTATGTAAATTGTTTTTAGTGTTAAACAATTCATTAATCTTTATTTTTATGAGCGACAAACACAATCATCATTCGAATAATAAGCCGTTTTTCTCCCGTACATGGGTCATGATTTTAATGGCTTTGATTTTCATTGTCTTATTATTGTATTTCATGTTTACACAAGATATTATAGATATATTCTCAGGTGTAGCTAACGAATAAAAAAAGGAGATCATAAAAGATCTCCTTTTTTTATTTACAAGCCTTATATGCTTTTATAATCACAGACATAAAGCCTTCATGCTCTAATTCATTTATTCCTTTAATCGTTATTCCTCCGGGTGTAGTAACTTTATCAATTGCAGCCTCCGGATGTTCATCTGTCTTCTCCAGATAATCTAAAGCTCCACGCATTGTCTGTATCGCTATTTGCTTAGAAGCATTAGCAGAAAAGCCCATTTCAACACCGGCTTCCATTACCGAACGAATATATTTAAAACCAAAAGCAATACCGCAAGAACCCAAGGCTGTAGCAGTTTCCATTTCTGACTCTTGTATTACCGCCGTTTTCCCGAACTCTTCGAAAATAGAAACAACTTTAGCTGTTTGATCAACGGTTCCATTTTGTGTTGCTATAAAAGTCATACTTTCTTTAACTTCAATAGCTACATTCGGAATGACTCTATATATAGCCGGTGCTATACCATTTTGAGATAAAAGTTTCTTAAGTGTTTCTAAGCTTATCCCGGCAGCTATAGATACAAATATTTGCTTTCCGGGATTGATTGTATATTTAAACTGCGAAATAATATCCTCTACCAACCAGGGTTTAACACAAATAATTACCATCCCCGC
>DKPO01000032.1 GCA_002471225.1 Porphyromonadaceae bacterium UBA7332 | reverse complement strand
GGTCTGGGTACTTTCCGCGTAACAATCAACGGGATTGGATCGGATACCGCCGAAGAGTTCAGTTCAAACCTGATCCGTAAATTCAGTATCCGCTACCGTCCGGAGGTGGATTTGATGGCAAGGGTGAATCGTTCGCCATTGGAGCGTACCACCGCCAAGTGTGTGCATACCGAGGGTGAAGGTGATCCGGGTTCGGGGCAAGGGGAATAAAAGATTTTTTTTACAGGAGTTCTGAGGGGTATAGGAGGCTTTTAATCAGATGTGGTTGTCGACGAGTTAAGTCAGGAGGTGGTTAGGAGTTTAACTCGCTATGCTCGTTAGTGGGAAATGCAGAACCTACGGATGTTGGCGTAGGGGTTTTTAGCAAAAACCCGTGGTTCACAATCATACGATAATCGAATTTAACGAACAAAATCAATGCATTGTGCGGATCATAAATATTGTGGGATTGATTGTGTTTTTGTTGGTTTTGAACCGCGGGCGTTTACCAAGCGCCCGTACAAGCACATTGGCGCTTTCTTGAATTTGGGATGATATTTCACCATCGCATGGCAATCGAATTTAACGAACGAAATCAATGCATTGTACGGATAAGAACATTTGGTTGGTTGAATAACAAAAAATGATGTTTCACTAACCAAATGAAAGTTGATTACCTGCAAAAAAAGAGGTACTGAGAGCGGGCTCTCGATACCTCTTTATATTCTGCCTGACAGGATGAATCAGTCTTTCCAACAAGGGAGTTCATCTTGTATATCCGGCATACTTGATGCTTTAAAATTAGGACTTTTGATTCCTGCTTTTTTCTGCATATTATAGTCTTTTAATGCGATATATACATAGCGACTTAATGCCAGAATTGCAATCAGGTTAATGATAGCCATCAAGCCCATGAACAAGTCGGCCAGATTCCATACTGTTTTTAAACTTAAGATAGAACCTCCCATTACCATCAGCGCTACAATTATACGGTACAACAGCAAGTAAATTGGTTTCTTGCTTATGAATTGAATGTTGGTTTCTCCGTAATAATAATTACCGATAATAGAGCTAAATGCAAAGAAGAAGATCGCTATTGAAATAAACAGACCACCGGCAGGACCTATTTCATTTACTAATGCCGCTTGTGTGAGTTTAATTCCATCAAGATCTGAATTGGTATAAACATCCGAAAATAAAATGATGAATGCCGTACAGCTACAAATAAGTAAAGTGTCTGTAAACACGCCTAAGGATTGAATATATCCTTGTTTTACGGGATGGCTTACATCGGCTGTTGCTGCTGCATTGGGAGCAGAACCCATACCTGCCTCATTCGAAAACAATCCACGTCGGATCCCTTGCATAAGTGCCACACCTAAACCTCCGCCTATCACTTGCTCCATACCAAAGGCTGAAGTAACAATCAGTTTTATGACTCTTGGCAGTTCGCCTATATTCATCAGAACAATACCAACAGCCAATACAATATAACCGACAGCCATAAAAGGAACGATAACGCTTGAGACCTGAGCGATACGATGGATTCCTCCGAAAATGACAATCAGGGTAAACAATGTGATAATACCACCCGATAACATTCTATCGATACCAAAAGACTCTTCAAAGGCAAATGAAATTGTATTTGATTGTACAGAGTTAAATACCAAACCAAAGGTAATCGTTATTAAAATTGAAAACAGAATACCCATCCAGCGTTTACCTAAACCATGTTGCATATAATAAGCCGGACCACCTATAAAAGATCGTTTTCCGGGACGCTTAAATAACTGTGCAAGTGTTGACTCGGCAAAACCTGAGGCAGCACCAATCAAAGCTATGATCCACATCCAGAAGATGGATCCGGGACCTCCGATGGCTATAGCCGTTGCAACTCCCGCCATATTACCGGTACCTACACGAGATGCCAATGAGATTGTAAAAGCCTGAAAAGATGAAACACTATTATCCTTATCTTTTTTAGTTGTCTCTCCTAAGAGTTTTATCATTTCTTTCAGATGTGCAAACTGAACGAATCGCAAACGAAATGTAAAATATAGAGCAGTACCTATCAATAAGGCAATTAATATATAGGTCCAAATAAAATCACTCGACTCTGTTATAATCTTATCAAAATTCCACATAGACAATTATAGGTTTAGATAGTTTGTTATTCACTTCAAAAGTAGAGAAGAAACTTAAGCCTATCAAGCATCTTTGCATTTTATATAGAAAATTTAGATGTATGTTTCGACTTTTCTACTCTATTTTATGTTATATGTATTAGAACATCTGAGCATATAAAAAGTGCGATATTGTTCAATTATTTATTATGCTATAGAACAGTAAAAAAGTTCTGTAAAATTTGTTTGATATTAAAAATTTATATGATAAGTTTACGGCGTACATAAAAAATAAACAAAAGAATTATTCGCTGGAGTTTATGTGTACACTACTTTCATGAACCAATATTAACCTTTTAAATTTTTTCGATATGAGCATGACTATTTCTTTCAACGAGCTACGTCGAATTAAAAACAGCCTTCCTGACGGAAGTACTCACCGCATTGCTGATGAGCTTAACTTACCTGTGGATACTGTACGAAACTATTTCGGCGGTCACAACTATGATTTCGGAGGGAGTGTAGGGGTTCATTTGGAGCCTGGTGCAGATGGTGGCATCGTGGTTTTAGATGATCCTACAATTTTGGAAAAAGCATTATTGATACTGTCGGAAGTTCGAGAGTTGGATTCTTTAAAGTAGAATAATTATCAAGGCTGCATTTTGCAGCCTTTTTTATTGCTTACAATGGCCTGTCCATTCACTCTTTTTTGAACATTGAAAGTGTGAGATAAAAAAAATTATTAACTTTGCCAGTCCTGTTTTCAGGACTTATATTTGTATTTTCGATTAATCATCATAATAACAATAATATGTATAGAACACATACTTGCGGTGAATTACGTATTGCCGATGTTCAGAAAGAGGTTACTCTTGCCGGATGGGTACAACGTACACGTAAAATGGGAGGTATGACTTTTGTCGATATCCGTGATCGTTATGGTATTACACAACTTGTTTTCAATAACGAGGTTAACGAAGAGCTTTGCGAAAAGGCGAATAAGTTAGGTCGTGAGTTCGTTATTCAGGTTGTAGGAACTGTAATGGAACGTTCTTCTAAAAATAAGAATATCCCTACAGGAGAAGTTGAAATTATTGTAAAAGACTTAGTTGTATTAAATGCTTCTGAGACTCCTCCTTTCACTATAGAAGATGAAACTGACGGTGGTGATGAATTACGTATGCAATATCGTTACTTAGATTTACGCCGTACACCAGTCAGAGCTAATCTGGAGCTACGTCATAAACTATCGTTCGAAACCCGTCGTTTCCTTGATGACCAACGTTTCCTTGAAGTTGAAACTCCTGTTTTGATTAAATCTACGCCTGAAGGTGCTCGTGATTTCGTTGTTCCTTCCCGTATGAATCCGGGTGAGTTCTATGCTTTGCCTCAATCACCTCAAGTGTTCAAACAGTTATTGATGGTATCGGGCTTTGACAGATATTTCCAAATCGTTAAATGTTTCCGTGATGAAGATTTACGTGCTGACCGTCAACCAGAGTTTACTCAAATTGACTGTGAGATGTGTTTCGTAAATCAGGAAGATGTCCTTAATACATTTGAAGGTTTGACAAAACATTTGTTCAAGCATTTGAAAAATATTGACCTGACTGAAGATTTCATCCGTATGCCTTATTCGGACGCAATGAAATTTTACGGATCAGACAAACCGGACATCCGCTTCGGTATGAAGTTCGTAGAACTTAAAGACCTTACTACTGACAGAAACTTTGTTGTTTTTGATTCAGTTGAGTATGTAGGCGGTATTTGTGCTGAAGGATGTGCAACTTATACACGTAAACAAATCGATGCATTAACAGACTTCGTGAAACGTCCTCAGGTTGGTGCTAAAGGTTTAGTTTGGGTTAAATGTGAGGCTGATGGTACATTGAAATCTTCTGTTGACAAGTTCTATTCACAAGAAGATCTTAAGGCTTGGGCTGAACGTTTCGGTGCTAAACCGGGAGACTTAATGCTGATCCTTGCAGGAGAAGAAAAGAAAACACAAAAAGCTTTATGCGAACTACGTTTAGAGATGGGAAGCCAACTTGGTCTTCGCGACAAAAACGTATTTGCTCCTTTATGGGTGGTTGATTTCCCTCTTTTAGAGTGGGACGAAGATGCGAAACGCTTCTTTGCAATGCACCATCCTTTTACAGCTCCAAAACCTGAAGATATCGCATTACTTGATACCGATCCGGGCAAAATCAGAGCTAACGCTTATGACCTTGTTATTAACGGTGTTGAGCTTGGTGGTGGTTCTATCCGTATTCATGACAGTAAACTTCAGCATAAAATGTTCGAAATCTTAGGATTTACACCTGAACAGGCTGAAGCTCAATTCGGATTCTTAATGAATGCATTCAAATTCGGAGCACCTCCTCATGGTGGTATTGCTTTCGGTTTAGATCGTTTCGTTTCTATTCTTGCAGGATTGGATTCAATTCGTGATTGTATTGCATTCCCTAAAAATAATTCGGGTAGAGATGTTATGATTGATGCTCCGTCTTCAATTGATAATGCGCAATTAGATGAATTGTGTTTATCTATTAATCCGATTCAGAAATAAAATCCGTATCTGTACTTTACTCTCTAAAGGAATAGATCGAAAATAATTAACGGCCAGTTATAATAAATTTTATAACTGGCCGTTTTTCTATTGAGGTTATCTATACAGATCTGATCATGCGCAATATCTTCATTTATTATATCCTGTTAATTCTGATATGCATATTTCCTATATGTATATCGGCTCAAAAGCCTATACATATCAAAGGGTATATATTGGATATACACAATAATGCGATTGAGGCTGCACATATATACACATCAGATAGCACAGAGCTTACGTTTTCAGACCATCGGGGATATTTTGAAATCGGGATGCAGGTTTCAAACCTGAATATAAAGCGGTTGAATATTTCCTGTGTCGGTTTCAACAGTAAGGTCTGCGATTTGCAAGGGGGATCTTCAGACTCTCTTATCGTGATTTACATGGAACCTGCTACTGAATTTCTGCAAGAGGTTGATATCACTCAAAAAACAATAAGTAACAGTGGGTTAAAAAACATAGGACTATTAAGTAAGGATCTTCTTATATCTCCTTCGGGAAACAGCATTGAAACCTTAATTAAAACCTTGCCGGGAGTCAGTTCCCGAAATGAGCTGAGTTCACAATATACAGTGCGGGGCGGAAACTTTGATGAAAATGCCGTATATATCAACGGTACTGAAATATATCGCCCTTTGCTTATGCGAAACGGACAACAGGAAGGGCTGAGTGTTATTAATCCGGATCTTGTCGAAAAAGTAAACTTTTCTTCAGGAGGATTTAATGCAAAATATGGCAATAAGATCGCTTCGGTGTTAGATATCAGCTATAAACAACCCAAAGAATTCGAAGCCGGAATCTCTGCAAGTCTTATGGGTGCATCTGCTTACGTTGGTTCACGGCATAATAACTTCACACAGATTCATGGAGTCCGCTTCAAAAAGAATACTTCTTTATTGAAAACATTAGATGATAAAGGTGAATACAATCCGACTTTCTTAGATTATCAGACGCATCTGAACTGGTCGATAAGTGATAGATCAAAGATTTCATTTATTGGACAATTAGGTCGAAATATGTATAAATTCATTCCTAAATCACGAAAAACCTATTTCGGGAGCTACTTGAATGCCAAGGAGTTCAATGTCCATTTTTCAGGCTCCGAAAAAGATCTGTTCCAGAATATTCTTGCTTCCGTTTCGTTTGCTTACAAACCTGTCGCGCATGCAAATATCCGCTTCCGTACAGCTATTACGAATACACTTGAAGAGGAAAAGTATGATATCACGGGACAATACAGACTGAGTGACATCGCTATAGATGGATCGAAAAATTCAGACTATGCTATCGGTACATATCATGAACATGCAAGAAACCGGTTACAGGCATTAATTGCCGATATTGAACACTCGGGAGATATTCAAATCAAAAACTCTCATATTGAATGGGGAATACAATATAAGAATGAATATATTAAAGATCATCTGAGAGAATGGAAAATGCAGGATTCGGCAGGGTTTTCGATACCTTCTTCGCCTGACAAGGTAAATGTCAGTTCAAACATTAAAGCCAGAAATAATTTATCGACCAATCGTTTTCATGCGTATATCCTTGATCGTCTGACATGGCAAAACACGAGTGGATACTGGTCTTTTACCATCGGTAGCCGATTCTCTTTCTGGGATTACAATAAAGAGTTTTTATTCAGTCCGCGTGCAAACTTATCTTTTACTCCCGAAAAGTTTTCAAATTTACATTTGTACGCTTCAGCCGGCATATACCATCAATCACATTTTTACAAAGAATACAGAGATACTATTAATAATCAGGGAAATATAACAGTCAGGCCCAATTCTGAAATTATGTCTCCACGATCTATTCAATTTACAGCAGGATTGGATTTGGATTTCCATATAAGCACGAAGCCCTGTCGACTGTCATCTGAAATATACTACAAAGCTTTGGACCGTATTATTCCCTACGAAATCAATAATATCAAGATTACGTATGCCGGAAAAAATATGGGTTCGGGCTATACGACAGGTATCGATCTTAAACTTTATGGAGAGTTCATAGCCGAAGCAGACTCCTGGATTTCACTATCTATAATGAAATCCGAAGAAAGAATAAGTAATAAATGGTATAGCCGTCCTACGGAACAGAAGGTTAATTTGTCTCTTCTTTTCCAGGATTATCTGCCTAACAATCCGAAATACAGGTTTCTACTGAATGCCAATATCGGATCAGGATTCATTGTCTATTCACCCAACGGCAACAGAGAATCGGGACATTTCAGAACACCGGTATATAAACGTGTGGATTGCGGGGTATCCAGAGAGATTGTGAAAGGAAAAGATAAGCTAATGCAAAAGGCTTTTTTCTCTCCATTCAAAAGCATTTGTCTGGCTTTAGATTTTTTCAATATTTTCAATTTCAAAAATGTAAATTCCTATTACTGGATCAGTGATATCCAAAACCATCAGTATGCAATTCCTAATTATCTGACAACGTTTCAGATAAATCTTAAAGTATCGGCCTATTTATAGACCTGACATCATGAAAAAAGAGGCTATCTGACCCG
The DNA here is from genome assembly GCA_002471225.1 of Porphyromonadaceae bacterium UBA7332. Lineage (GTDB taxonomy): Bacteria > Bacteroidota > Bacteroidia > Bacteroidales > UBA7332 > UBA7332. The sequence goes on along the minus strand of DKPO01000032.1, from coordinate 49,702 downwards.
ATTTACTCTTGTCAGACAGCCTCTTTTTCTATAAAAGACATAATGGATTTGTAGCGAATAGTTTATACAAGCCCCAATATCCTTATTTATTTTGCCTAAAAGTCAATATAACCACTATTTATTAATGACCTCTTCATCATTAAACAGAAGCTTATCATCTTTAAAGTCAATACTGATTTTAGATCCTTCTTTCAGATTATGGGATAAGATGGCTTCTGCAATACCATCTTCCAGATGTTTCTGGATTGCACGTTTAAGCGGACGTGCTCCAAACTGAACATCATACCCTTCACGCGCAACGTATTCTTTTGCTGACTCAGAAACTTCTATTTCATAACCGATTTTATTCATTCGTTTGATGAACGAGTTCAACTCCAAATCAATAATCTTCAACAACGAAGGTTTGCTTAGCTGATCGAACATGATAATATCATCAATACGATTGATAAATTCAGGTGCAAAAGCTTTATTCAATGCTTTCTGGATCACAGCTCTTGAATGATCTCTTTCAGACTTATCGGTAGGTGTAGTAAAACCGACACCTCTTCCAAAGTCTTTAAGCTGACGTGTACCGATATTTGAGGTCATTATAATAACCGTGTTCTTAAAATCAACCTGTCTTCCCAAACTATCGGTCAAACGACCTTCATCAAAAACCTGCAACAGAAGATTGAATACATCCGGATGAGCTTTCTCGATTTCGTCCAACAAAACTACCGAATAAGGCTTTCTTCTCACCTTCTCCGTAATCTGTCCGCCCTCTTCATACCCAACGTATCCCGGAGGCGCTCCGATCAATCTGGACACAGAGAATTTCTCCATGTATTCACTCATATCAATGCGAATCATCGCATCCGGTGTATCAAATAAAAACTCTGCAAGTTTTTTTGCTAAATGCGTTTTACCTACCCCTGTAGGACCGAGGAACAAGAATGTTCCGATAGGACGATTCGGATCTTTCAGACCGATACGACTTCGCTTAATCGCTTTTACCAAAGTCTCAACCGCTTCATCCTGTCCGATTACGGCATGCTGCAATGTATCCTTCATCAACATCAGTTTGGATGTCTCAGTTTCAGCTACCTTCTGAACAGGAATACCAGTCATCAGAGCTACTACATCTGCGATATTATCATCCGTTATCGTTTGTCGGTTTTTATCAAGCTCAGCTTCCCAAACCTTACGAGCTGTTTCAAGATCCAATAAAGCTGTACGCTCTTTGTCTCTGAAATCTGCTGCCAACTCAAAATTCTGAGCTACAACTGCATTATTTTTACTCGTACGAATCTCTTCAACTTTTGCTTCCAGATCCGTTATAGACTTCGGAACCACAATATTTGAAATATGTGATCTCGCTCCCGCTTCATCCAATGCATCAATCGCTTTATCAGGGAAATTGCGATCATTGACATAACGGTCCGTTAATGAAACACAAGCTAACAGAGCCTCATCTGTATATTTCACGTTATGATGATCTTCATAACGCTCTTTTATATTGCGAAGGATTTGAATCGTTTCATCCTGCGTTGTCGGTGCAACGATAATTTTTTGAAAACGTCTCTCCAAAGCACCATCTTTTTCAATGGTTTTCCGATATTCGTCAATGGTTGTAGCTCCAATACATTGAACTTCTCCGCGAGCAAGTGCCGGCTTTAAGATATTGGCTGCATCTAAAGAGCCGCCACCGCCACCTGCACCGACGATCGTATGTATTTCATCAATAAACAGAATGATATCCGGATTTTCTTTCAGTTCGTTTAAGATAGATTTCAAACGCTCCTCAAACTGTCCTCTGTATTTGGTTCCTGCTACAACAGAAGCCATATCTAAAGATATAATACGTTTATTGAATAACAGTCTTGACACCTTTTTTTGTACAATACGTGCAGCGAGACCTTCAACAATAGCTGACTTCCCTACACCCGGATCACCAATAAGAATCGGATTGTTTTTCTTTCTACGACATAAGATTTGGGCTACACGCTCAATCTCATTATCCCGTCCGATAATAGGATCCAAACGCTCTTCCTGCGCAGCTTTTGTCAAATCTGTACCAAAATTATTAAGTACAGGAGTATCTTTTGCAGGTTTAGCCGAACTTGTCGTTTTATTGGCCGAACTAACCGGTTGTCCTGCTCCGAAATTTTCTTTTTCCTTTTCGTCTTCATCGTCCTCTTCAGTAAATCCTGCTTCGGGCAATGACTTCTCTATATTTTCTGTATTTCTGCCACTTACGATCTGATAAACTTTATCATACGTAACCGCATTTTCATTTAAGATTTTTTTCGCCATGTTTTTATCCTCTTTCAATATAGCTAAAAGCAAATGTTCGACATCTGTAGTATCACTTTTCAACAACCTTGATTCTAAACGGCACATCATCATAATACGAGTTGTGATCGTATCGACAGGTATTGATGACTCAATCTCCGCATCGGGTTGCATATAATTACGCTTTACAGATTCATCTATTGCATTTTTTAATTGGACAATATCTATCTGCAGTTGCTTTAAAATACCAATAGCACGATTATCTCCGTCTCTCAGTATTCCTAAAAGCAAATGCTCGGGATATAATTCAGTTGAGTTCAGTCTTTCTGCTTCCTCCAAACTATATCCTTGTATATCTTTTAGTTTTTGTGAAAATAGATTTTCCATAAATACTTTTATTTTTCTATTTTTTCATCTGAGTTTACAGACGGTGTAACCGCTTTATTCTCATCTTCATGATTATTTTTCTTTCTAACTCGCTTTCGGAACAGATCTATGATTTTATCAAAATCACGTTTATAGATCAGACCTACTCCTTGTGTCGTCGCCGACGATTTAATATAATAATTTCTATCATTGGTTTTATTGTATCCTTTTAATCTGAGATTGCCGGACTTCGTAAGCTTATACTCCGCATCAATATCACCAATAAAGTTTGTCTGTGATTTCGGATTATCTTTATATCCGAAATTTCCGTTAATAAGCAATCGATTATTCAATAGCTGACTTGACAAAGCCAATTCTACTTCAATATCCGAAAAATCGCCTTTATCCGAACGGATATTTGTTCCTAAGTTCCAGTTATTGCTGACTTGTCGTAAGATATTATTCAATTGCGATGATAGGGTCGAAGATGCAATTGCGGATAGCTCATTACGCTGCCTGTTATCGCCGACATCAATTGTATAAAACTTATTTACTAACAACAAATAGATAATTTGTTGGTTCAACATCTCCGGTGTACCGATAATACTCTTGACTTTCCTATTAATATCATCCGAATTAGACGGAAGAGAAATATCAAAGTCCAGATCCGGATGCAACATGTCACCAGTAATTTTCAACATACAATGCACAGGGACATTTGTACGACTTAAATCACGATCGTTCACAAAATTCTCATTCAGGTCTACCAGATTAGCCGTCAAGGCATAAATGGCATTGATATTCAGATCGGCTCCCATCGGGTTACCCCTGAAGACAACAGAACTTCCATTTTGTATTTGAAACTCTCTGACAAATAAGTTTTGAAGGTTAAAGTAGTAATCACCCTTCTCAATCGTGTAAGCCCCGTAGAGTTTTACGTCCTCATTTCGTGAATTATAAGTCAGTCGCATACTACCACTTCCTGTAGTCTGAATTTCATCGCCCGTCACTTCATCCATTATAAGTGTCAGCTTAGACTCCGGTGTCACATCAACCTGCAGGTCAATATTGATAACAGATGACACTTTGTCCTTTACAGGGTCATGAACCTGCAAACTGTCCTGATCGGATTTCTGAGATTCATATATCGCTTTTTTATCTCTGAATGTGAGGAACTGGTACTCGCCAGCCGATGCACTGCCTCCAATAGAGAAGGTGAAATGCGTATTTGGTTCCGTACGACCATTCAACGAAATATTGACATTTGCTTCGTCTCCTTTAATGCTTGCCTTTCCTGTAGCATAAACTGTGCCAAAGAATAAGTCATTCTGATTTTTATTGGTATTGAATACCAACATATTCTCCGGAAACAAATTGATATCATACCGGATATCTTTGAATCCGACATGTGTCATTTCCCCGGATGCTCTTCCCCTATTCCCCTTGGAATCGGTTAACTGGGCATTCTGGAAATAAATCCGTTCAGGTTCCAGGAAGATTTTATCATTAACTGTATATTCTGTATTGGTATAACCAACACCCAGATTTACATTATGCAAATCAGCACTACCATCCAATGCCAGTTTTGAGAAATCTCCGAATAAACGGACATAGCCTGTTGCTCGTCCATCAAATTTAGTAAAAATAGATGAGACGAACTGGTTAATAAAACCTATATTTAGATTAGATGCATCAAAACTCAGATCCAGTGAGTTCTTGGTCGGAAAAATAAATCCATCAACATAGGATGTGTTTTCGCCTTCATCTATCGCTCCCTGCATCAGAATTCCCATCTGCTCTTTATTCCATTCACTGTATAAAGACAGATTACCCAGAAGAGCATCATTAAAGCTGAAATTCTTTACATTGAAGTTATTCGTGAAAATATGAGGGATCTTTTCAAAATTCGAAAGCTTAAAATCTCCCGAAGCATATCCACCGAAATGAACATTCGCGACATTAAGTAAATCAAAGACATAATCCAGGTTGATTGACTGTAATTGCAACTGTAATGTATCTGAGGGGATTTTCGATGCTTTACCATTGATCTTCACAAATTGGCCCTGATGCGAAATTGAGAATTTATCTACTGCTAAAACATCCTTATTCAAATAGATATTAGCCGGAGCTATTTTCCAAACCGTATCATTTATGATAACATTCGTAGGCTTGATCTCAATATGCCCGTCCAGTTTTTTCTGATCATCTCTTCGCCAGAAAGAAGCAAGGTTAAGCTCTCCTCCAAATGTTTTCTCTCCACTGTTATTTACGGCTGCATTTGTGAAAATAGAATCATTACGTCCAATTACACTCAATTTGATATTGGCAGGTTGCTGCTTTTTATTAAATGTAGTCGTACGTACCTCAAGATTCTGATCTCCATTCTCATTATGTAAATACAATTGACTCTGATCCAATACCGTTTTACCGATGCGACATTCAGGTACAATTAAGGATAAGTCATAACGTTGTGTACGATTATCAAAGAATCCGGATAAAGAAACGGGACGTTTAGTTTCAAATGGAACTCCCAAGATGTGCAACAAGGGATTTAAATCACCCGTATGGAAATCATAAACAATATGGTTGACTCCATCTGAATCAATATTCCTGATATTAACCGTGCTCAACAATCCCGGTAACTCATTGGCAAAAACAGAGATGATATTACCCGGGATATTTGTCAACTTATAATCTCCCCGTATTTCACCACTTAATAATGATGAGTTAATTTTTATTTGCTTATACGGCTGAGACTGATCTGCTACTACAGAGATTTTCCGGATATCTACTTTATTATCATCATTCGCAATTTCGATTGAATCAAAACGTATAGCTCCTGATACATCATTTACACCCATACCGGATAAGTCAATCTGACCTTTACCACTGAATGTGAGGTTTTCCTTCTTTTTGGTCAGGTTCAAAGCATCTGTATTCAAACCCGTTACATCAATCGTCGAATGGAATGACTGATTTTTCTTACCAATATTCTGAAGTTGAGCCTTTATGTAAGCATATCCATTCAGATCGTTCATTCCTAACTGAGCCTCAATATCGGACTGAGAATACAATCCTTTAAAGCGAATATTCCCGTAATGATACGCTTTAAAATCAAAATCAAACAGCTCACCGTTAATATTCAGAACCGGTAATTTCCCCGGATTCCATGAACCGGAAAAGTCACACCATAGATTCCCTCTGTTAAAAAGATCGGGATCTTTAGACGGCACCAGAACCTTTAAAAAGATATCATTGGCTGATAAGTTACCTTTACCACTCCATAGTGAATCTGCTTTGGAGTGCTTTAACTCTGAATCAAGTATAATTTTCCCCAGTTTATTCTGAATTGAGGTCTGTAAATGAAAATCATTCAGAAAGCCTGATGCTACTAATTTAAGATGGGTAATTCCGGCTTGTTCTCCCAATTCATGCAAATAGCTCTTTTTTGGTATAAAAGCATGCGTAATCATATCTATTGCCTCCGGAGCAACAAACAGATTATTTATTTCGGTATATAAATAAGCATCCTGAATATTGGATAAGCCTGATGCACTCGCTTTCAGATCTAAATGGAACAACTCTTTACCTGACAAATAAAAATTATCCAGAACAGGGCTATCCAACGATCCGCTCAATTGTCCGCCCAGAGAAATGATCGCAGGTATATCCTTCAATTTAGAAACAAAAGGAGTAAAATCTTCTGTCGAAACAAAGGACGGTGTAATCTTCGCATAAATCTTTGTATACTGCAAAAGAGAATCTTTCCATTCTTTTGAAAATTTCAAAAGTGTCTCTCTATTAACAATAGTGGGACACTGACTAAAATCCGTATAAGCCGTATCGATATTTAATGATGAATTATTCAGATTCAACTGAAAATCATTCAATCTGAATAATTGTTTATTCCCCTCTATTTCAAAAGCTAATTTTTTCAGTTCAAAACCGGCCTGTTCCTGAAAGCTTATACGCTTTACTACAGCTTGAATAGAATCGGACGAAATGGTCTTTATAGACACGGATGCTAAAAGATTTTTTATTGCTATATGATCCGGATTGAAGATTCCCGGCGTTTGTGCTTTCCCGTAATTGTCATAATTAACATTTCCACGTCTGACTAAAATAGTTTTAAGCTGAATTTCGATAAGCCCCTTCTTTTTCTTCTTTTTTTTGGGTTTAAGCTTGTCTATAATAAATTGAATATTCAAAGGCGCATATAACGAATCACGATACAAATGTGCATCAAATGAAAACAATTGTACCGTGTTAATTACCAATCTTCGTTTTGTCAGCGCCCATAAATCTAAATTAGCAGCAATTTTATTTGCACTCAGTATAGTCGCATTATGCTGATCTTTTATAGTCACTTCGCGTAACGATATTTTATCAAACAGTTCAGGTTTCACTTCTTTTATTTCGACACTTGTATCAAAATACTCTGATAACTCCTTAGACAGTGTTGTTGTTATTTCTGATTGTATAGAAGGAATGCTTAGAACTATATAAACTGAGGTGTATAAAAACATTATACAGAACAGTAATCCAAGTATTATATTTCGTATCGTTTTAATAGTGCGTAGTATTTAAATGTATTTCTCAGACAAAAATAAGAAAATACTCCAAACGCTCTTTATTCCGATCCACTAAAAATCAGCAACGAGCTCCTATATTTCAACTTTTTTATAAGTTACGTTCTCCCCTATTGACAATCATTTCCCGTATTTGTAACACAAATGTAACACACTGCTTACTTTTAAAGCTTTGGTAAATAGAGTATTATTCTTACGAAATATTATTTTAATAATTTCCTTTTGATAAAAATGTTTGTTTTTTAACTGAAAACTTATACTTTTACAGCTGTGAACAAACTTTTGGTAACAAAAGTAACTCTATTGAATCTTTTTTAATCCTCTTTGAGAACTATGGAAAATAACCGAAAAGAACACTTATTACGTGAGGATTTTCAACGCACACTAGACAATAAACAAGTTGATTTATTTCGCTTGGTAAATGACAACGGTGCAGAAATCTACGTAACGAACTACGGCGCATTTATCGTATCGATTCTTGTACCGAATAAAGACAATAAACTAACTGATGTTGTCTTAGGATATCAAACACTGGATGCTTATATCAATGCTCCGGAAAAATATCTTGGATCAGTAGTCGGTCGTTATGGGAATCGTATCGCAAAAGGTAAATTCTCATTAAATGGCAAAGAATATACTTTAGCCGTTAACAACGGTCCGAATAGTTTACATGGCGGAATTGAAGGATTCAACCGTAAAGTATGGGATGTTATTTCAATTACAACTAACAGCATCACTCTTGGATATACTTCGCCTGACGGTGAAGAAGGTTATCCGGGACAATTAGAAGTCGTAATGACTTATGAATTGACGAATGATAATGCAGTAAAAATTGATTATGTTGCGCAAACAGATGCAACAACCGTATTAAATCTTACTAATCACGCATTTTTCAATTTATCCGGAGCGGGAGAAGAAACTATCACAGATCACACAATGCAGATCAATGCGAAGTTTTACACTCCATCTGATGAGACGTTGATCCCGACAGGTGAAATTGCCAAAGTAGAAGGTACTCCACTTGACTTTACGACAACACATACAATTGGCGAACGCATCAATGATAACTTTACAGCACTGATCTATGGTAAGGGGTATGACCATAATTATGTACTGACTAAAGCTTATTACGGAGAATTAAGCCATGCCGCTACAGCAGTATCACCTAAAACGGGAATTCGTCTGGACGTTTTCACTACAGAACCGGGCGTACAACTATATACAGGTAACTGGTTAAGCGGATTCGAAGGCAAGTTTGGCAAATGTTACGGCGAAAGAAGTGCATTCTGTTTAGAAACACAACACTTCCCTGATTCTCCGAATCACGCTCATTTCCCAAGCACAGTTCTTCATCCGGGCGAGAAATACAGACAGACATGTACATATAAATTTAGTGTAGAAAAATAATCAAGCTTTTAAATAACTAATTAAAATCTAAACAAAAATGACTAATAGCAAAGAGATTAATTACACAGGGCCATTTATTATAATGGTTATTTTATTCTTCTTCGTTGGGTTCTTTACGAATATTAATCAGCAGTTCCAGGAGCCACTTAAAGAGGCTCTTTTATCAAGTGCAGGGGATATCAAAAACACTTTGATGACATTCATTACCTTCTCATGGTTCTTAGCGTATCCGGCTTTCGGAGGTATTGGTGCGAACTGGGTTACAAAATTAGGATATAAAGGAACTCTTGTAAGAGCTCTTTTAGTAATGATCATTGGACTTCTTATTTTCGAAGCTTCAGTTTTACTTCAGGTTTACTCTCCGGTAAGTATCAACTTCGGACCAAGCATTGAAGTTCCTGTTGCATTCTTCATCTTCCTTATCGGTTCATTCATCGTAGGTGGTGCTGTAACAGTTATGCAGGTTGTTATCAACCCATTCCTTGTTAACTGTAACGTAAAAGGAACAAGTGACGTACAACGTCAGAGTATCGGTGGTGCAAGTAACTCTGTTGCAACAACTATCGGACCTCTTTTCGTAGCATATGTTATCTTCGGTGGTAAATCAGCTCAAATTGACAGCTTAATCGTTCCTTTCATCGTATTGGCAATCGTTATCGCTGTATTGGCTGCTATCGTAAAAAGATTAGACCTTCCAACAATCAAAAGTGCTACTGCTGAAGAAGGAGAAGTTCTTCCACGTAGTATCTGGTCTTTCCGTCACTTAGTATTAGGTGTTGTTGCTATCTTCTTCTATGTAGGTGTTGAGGTTGCTGTAGGTACAAACATCGTATCTTTCGCAAAACAACTTGGTGGTGAATTCGCTGAAAAAGCAGCTCTAATGGCTTCTCTTTACTGGGGTGGTATGTTAGTTGGTCGTTTGATCGGATCATTCATCAGCAAAGTTCCTGCTAAAATCCAGTTAACTTTCACTTCTGTTGCATCAGCAGTATTATTAATTGCTGGTATGGCTCTTGAAAATCCATGGTTATTAGTTGGTGTTGGTTTATTCCACTCAATCATGTGGCCTGCTATTTTCTCTTTAGCTGTTAAAGGTCTTGGTAAATATGCATCTCTTGGTTCAGGTGCTATCATGATCGGTGTAGTTGGTGGTGGTATCATTCCATTAGTACAAGGTGTATTCGCTGACGTAATCGGCGGATGGGATCTTACATGGACATTGATCGCTGCTTGTGAGGTATTCCTTTTATACTATGCTGTATCAGGATCTACTCCACGCAAACAAGATATTCAAGAATAAGCAAACGCTTTTCACAAACATATCAAAAGAGTTTCCCGATTTTCGGGAGACTCTTTTTTTTATTCTATGCCTCTATCTATTGATAATTAGCTTTAAAAGCTTGCAAAACTCGAATAAAGTTTCTACTTTTGCACCCGATGATTCCGAAAAAGGCTGATCAAGAGGTTGCACAATGCATCCCGCCTTACGGAGGTAACCTGTAAATAAAAAAACAGATGTACGTAATCGTTGAGATTCAAGGACAACAATTCAAAGCTGAGGCTGGTAAGAAATTGTATGTTCACCGTATTGAAGCTGAAAGAGGTGCTTCGGTAGAGTTTGCAAACGTATTGTTGGTTGACAACAATGGCGATTTGAAAATTGGTGCTCCTGCTGTAGAAGGTGCTAAAGTTGTATGCGAAGTTCTTTCTCACCTAAAAGGAGAAAAAGTAATCGTTTTCAAAAAGAAAAGAAGAAAAGGTTACAAAAAACGCAATGGTCACCGCCAATCGTTTACTCAAGTGTTAGTTAAAGAAATTATCGCTTAATTTTAAAACTCTATTAGAAAATGGCACATAAAAAAGGTGTGGGTAGTTCTAAGAACGGCCGCGAATCAGAAAGCAAACGTCTAGGAGTAAAAATCTTCGGTGGACAATTCGCTAAAGCAGGTAACATCATCGTACGTCAAAGAGGTACAGTTCACCATCCAGGTGAAAATGTAGGTATGGGTAAAGATCACACTCTATTTGCATTAGTTGACGGTACAGTTGTTTTCCGCAAGAAAAAAGACAACAAATCTTTCATCTCTGTTGAGCCACTTAACTAATCTGATCTCAGATTAATCAAGTTGCAGATCTCAATACTTAGAGATTAAGCAGGATTAAAAAGATAACGAATTAGCGTTTACGGATCTTCGGATCTGTAAACGCTTTTTTGTTATATAATAATGTAATAAAAAGCACTTGTACAACAAACATAAGTCAGTCATACAAGTGCAAATACATTATCTTTAATGATTGTACTCTACAGCAGAAGGCATTTAACACTATCGCTATAGTCACATATTCATGCTGTTTTCGTAATTAAACTCCATTTAAACTATCGATGGCTTTCCTGACTGAACCATGAAGCAACAACAGATCTTTTGCCTGCTCATAAGCTATACCTGTCTCATCAACAATCATACGTGCTCCCCGATCAATAAGCTTCTTATTGGTAAGCTGCATATTTACCATCTTATTACCTTTCACACGACCAAGTTTAATCATAACCGAAGTTGTAATCATATTACAAATCATCTTCTGAGCTGTTCCAGACTTCATTCTTGTGCTTCCCGTTACAAACTCGGGACCAACAATAGCCTCTATAGCGATCTCAGCAGCCTGAGATACCGGTGAATCAGGGTTACAGGAAATACCAGCAGTAAGCAATCCTTTTGAGCGTGCTTTTTCCAATGCTCCTATTACATAAGGTGTTGTTCCTGATGCTGCAATACCTATAACTGTATCTAATTCATTGATCTGATGTTTCTCAAGCTCTGCCCATGCTTTCTCAGGATCATCTTCGGCAGACTCAACCGGATTCCTTAACGCACGGTCACCTCCGGCAATCAGACCGATTACCCACGTATTCGGCATTCCGAAAGTAGGAGGAACTTCTGAAGCATCCAATACACCTAATCGCCCGCTTGTTCCTGCTCCCAGATAAAAGATGCGACCCCCCTTTTTCATTCGATCCACAATACCTGTCACAAGAATTTCAATTTGTGGAATTGTCTGGCGAACAGCCAAAGCTACTTTCTGATCCTCATCATTTATATGATAAAGAATTTCCTCTACATCCATAGCCTCCAGATTATCATATAATGAAGGCATCTCGGTTATTTTTTTAAATTCATTCATCTCTACATTGAGTTTGTGTGAAACTTAATCAATCCATTCATCGGATTTTTAGTAATACCACCAATAATCATTCCCTGATCTTCAGCAGCAAGCCGAAATAGATCCTCGAAATGGAATGCTACAGATCCGATACAGTTTAAATCAAAATTTTCATAATCATATTGACGGATATTACGTATCAGAAAGCTTCTGAATCCTTTATAAACCAGTTCAGCAATGGGAGTTTCCGCAATTTCTTCTTTCAGGAAAGGAGTAAAGCCAGCTAAAAAACGATTTGGAAAAGGTTGTTTATACACTTTATCCAGGATCACAGCAGGAGTCAGATTAAATCGTTTAAAGAATCGATCTGTCAAATACTGAGGCATTTGATTTTTCAAACAATCTGCAACTAATTGTTTACCCAATGCCGCTCCGCTCCCCTCATCACCCAGAATATAACCAAGTGGAGAAACATTCTTTACAATCTTGTCCCCGTCATAAAAGCACGAATTAGAACCGGTTCCTAAGATACAAACAATCCCTGGTGTATGCTGACACGAAGCTCTTGCTGCTCCAAGCAAATCACTTTCAATTTTTATCACGGCATTTGGAAATAATTGTCGTAAAGGCGTTGCGACAACCTCCTTCTTTTCGTCGGTTGCACAACCAGCCCCATAAAAATAAATTGCTGCTACATTAATCTGCAAAATGAAAGGCATCAGTTTCTCATTCAGATTGTCATAAATCTCTTGTGTCGTCTGAAAATAAGGATTAATCCCAGCAGTCTCATATTCGAAAACAGTGCCACTTCGGTCAACCAAAGCCCATGCTGTCTTGGTTGATCCGCTATCTGCTATCAGTATCATAAATTTAAGATGTTAGTCCTGATTGATTGTATTCTATTAAATCTTAATATAAATCTTCTTTTTATACAATATATAGCCTATTACCCAGTTTACCATAATAAAAGCAACTGCAAATAAAAGTGATGACATATATGGATCAGCAATGTGTGATAAGATCGATTGATAAATATATCCATGCAGACTTATTATTCCTTCGCTCGTTTGAAAACAGATACTTCCGAGTAATATTGAAAGAAATGCACCAAGTACATACATAAAAAGAGGATTTACACCAAAAGCTTCAAAGAAAGATGACCATCTCTTTTTGCCGTTAATATCAATAATCCATATTAACAAACCTAAGAAAGAAGAAGCCAATCCACAAGTCACCAATACGTATGTCGGACTCCAGATCTTCTTATTTATAGGACAACCATAACTCAATAATGCTCCTGCAAAGAATAATATTGTCCCCCAGATAAGTAGTCTTTCTACTTTTTGATGAATATCAGAAGTGTTTTTCAATAAGTCTCCCGCTAAAAAACCTATTAATACCTGTGCAATACAAGGGATAGTACTAAGCAATCCTTCCGGATCAAACGGAATCAGAGATCCGTCAGGCAGATATTCCTTATACATATGATCAGCTCCCCAAAGAGACAAATCAACACGGGCTATAATATTGGTATCTGATAATTCAAACCCGTTTCCATAATACAACATACAGAAATAACCGATCAGAATCAGTACTATTAGTTTCAATAAATACTTCAATGGCACAAAAACAACAATCAGAGATGCAAAGCAATAAGAGAGTGCCAACCGTTGCATAACACCCAGAATCCGCAAATGGTCAAAAGAAACCAGACCCTGAATCAGACGTTCACCAAAACTTTGAGTCACATCGCTGATATTAAAGGCTCCGTAACACACATTGGCAAACCAGTCTATAGCCAAACCTATTGCAAAAATAATAAGAGTTCGCTTGATTAACTTTTTCAAAAAAGCTGTCGAGAACTTAAAGTCAAATTTCGACAAAGACATATAGGTTGAGACACCCATAATGAACATAAAAAAGGGAAAAACTAAATCTGTCGGAGTAAGTCCGTTCCAGCTCGCATGTCTCAGCGGAGCATAAATCGCAGACCAGGATCCGGGATTATTAACCATTATCATTCCGGCTATCGTTATCCCTCGTAATACATCTAACGATAATAATCGTTGTTGTTTTTGTGCCATAATTTCACAGTATCAGGTTAATTGATTATTCGTAAAGCCAATATTTTCTTGAACGCTTTTTAAAAGAATCGTCATCTTTATGCCAATAGGATTTGATATCATCTACCGAATAGTTCTTCGCTAAACGTAAACGAATCTGATTCGTTCCGCATACTTTGTCCCACATATTATTACGCCCTTTCGCAGCAAGATCAAAGAATTTCATATTCGGATTCAATTTGTACATTTCCTGCATCACATAAAACTGAATATCAGATAAAGATGCTTTATCATAGTCAGTCAAATGCACCTGAACACCCTGATATTTCTTTCCTTGTCCTACCGAATAAAAAGGTTTTAGATGAATCGGACGAAAATGAACACCCGGTAATCCTAATGCATTCAGATTATCTGCCAGTTTATCAGCCGGTATCGAATCAGTTGCAAATAGCTGGAAAGGCAATGTATATCCTACACCGATAGAGACAATTCCCAGCTCACCCAGAATTCCCGATACAGGATAGAAGTCAGAAGAGTGTGGATGTGGAATATGCGGAGAGGCCGCAATCCATTGCAATCCCGTTTCTGTATATTTCATATCTCTGTTCCATCCTTTCATAGGGACTACCGAAAGCTTACATTTGCCTTTGATCAGGCCCTCTTCGTTAAGCATCTTCGCAAGCTCGCCACAAGTCAATCCATAGATATAGGGTATTTTAAACTGACTCACAAAAGAAGTATAACCATCCTCTACCAGGTTTCCTTCAACTTTTTTTCCACCTAACGGATTCGGCCTGTCCAGTACGACTACCTCAATTCCATTTTTTGCCGCTGCTTCCATCGCCAATCCAAGTGTACTTATATAGGTAAAGGAACGGCAACCGATATCCTGAATATCATATACCAATACATCTATTCCCTTCAGCATTTCATCTGTTGGCTTTCGGGTTTTGCCATACAAAGAATACACCGGCAATCCGGTCTTTTCATCTTTTGCATTATCTACTTTATCACCTGCATAAACATCACCCCGTACTCCATGTTCCGGACCGAACAAAGCTACCAGTTTAACATTCGGTGCTTCATTCAGAATATCGATAGTACTTTTCAGATTACGATCCACTCCCGTCGGATTAGTTATCAACCCTACGCGCTTCCCTTCCAATAATTTGAATTGCTGATCGCGCAGAACTTCAATACCCGGTTTTACTTTATGCGAAGCTAAAAGTGGAAAACTAAGTATGATTGCGATAAACAACAGAAATAACTTTCTCATATTTTTGATTCTTTATTTTTTACCAAAGGTAGTATCCATACGCTTCATTACCAAATATGAAGCATAGATTCCCGGCAAGGTACACAGACAAACCCACCAAAAAAATTGTGTATATCCCAAATATTCCTGTATCATCCCTGCAAACATTCCCGGTATCATCATCCCCAAAGCCATAAAACCTGTACCAATTGCATAATGAGCTGTCTTAAACTCTCCCTGAGATACATAAATCAGATAAAGCATATATGCCGTAAAGCCGAATCCGTAACCGAACTGCTCAGCCATAACACACCCTAAAATGATTTCAATCTGTTCTGGCTGATTTGCAGCTAAATAAACATAAAGCAGATCAGGAATATTAATAGCAAGAGCCATTGGCATGATCCATTGTTTAAATCCGTGTCTGGATACAAGTAATCCGCCTACAATCCCGCCAGCCAACAGAGCTATGACTCCTAAAGTTCCGTATGCGAAACCTACCGTTCTTGTAGCCAGTCCCAAACCTCCTGCATCCATATTATCCAATAAGAAAGGGGTTGTCAGCTTACCCAATTGTGCTTCTCCCAAACGATAAGTCAGTAAAAAGAAAAAAATCACAAACAGATCCTTCTTCTGAAAATAAGACACAAATGTGCGCACGAAATCTTTCATCATCTGCGCCGCATTCAATTCATGATGCGTATAATCTTCTTTCGGTCGGGGAAGTATATAACTATTATAGAAAAACAGACACATAAACAAACCGGCTAATAAATAAAAGATTAAAGACCATGCTAAAGAAATTTTTCCTGCCATCGAAGGAAATATCAATCCTTCTTCTAAAGCACCGGCTATCCAAACCAAAGCACCTTGTCCGAATAAGGTCGAAAAGCGGTAACAGGTATTACGGATTCCCACAAAAAAAGACTGTTCTCCTGTTGTCAGTCCCAGCATATAGAAACCGTCTGCGGCAATATCATGTGTCGCCGAAGCAAAAGCAAGCAACCAGAAAAAAGCCAGTGATACTTGCAACCAGAATTCCGTAGGTATAAAAAATGCGATACCTGCAAATCCGACAGCAATCAAAGATTGCATGGTGGTTATCCACCATCGTTTGGTCTTTGCCAGATCAATGAACGGACTCCACAAGGGCTTTATGACCCAGGGCAGATTCAGCCAGCTGGTATATAAAGCAATATCTGTATTTGAAAGCCCCAGCCGCTTATACATAATAACAGCAATCGTCATAACAGCGACATAGGGAAGCCCTTGTGCAAAATAAAGAGTAGGTATCCAACTCCAGGCATTCCTCCTTTTATCTGTACGAGCCGAATTTATTTGTTGTTCTGTGTTTGTATTCATGGTCAGGTTCTGATCTGGTTAGTATGTTTTTTCGATGACTGCCGACGGGAAGTAGTGACTCAGTATATCTTCATATTCATAACCTTTAACAGCCATAACTGCCGCTCCGATCTGGCACAATCCCACACCATGCCCCCATCCTGCTCCCCGGATAATCCATCGCTCTTCGGTTTCCTCAAAAACGATAGCCGAACTATATAAATGAGTCTCCGACAATACTTTCCGGATCAGCAGCTCCTTACCTATTGTCATTGTATGCTTCTCTCCGCAAATCTTTAATTGCAATACACGCCCTGACGTTCCACGCTCGAGTACTTCAAAAGAAATAATATGCCCGAAATCAATCCCTGTATTTTTGGCAATCAAAGCATCCAGCTCAGACTTATCATATATTTGTTTCCATCGGTAAAAATCAGTTGTTTCCTGATCATACGTATTTAGGACCTGGGACAAAATATATTTATCGGTCGTATTGCAATAAGCTGCCGGACTTCCGCAAATCCACTTACGTGCCTGCACCTCATCTGTCAGATCCGGTATTGAGGCTAACTCATAACGATTTCCGTCATATACTTTTCGTAAATACTTCTTCGGTACAGGTTCCCAGCAATTCTGAAACTCTTCAAGCATTCCGCCGCAACATTTGGAGTAACGCGCATCACAAATCTGCCCGTCATGCATCAACACTTCCCCGGCTGTAGCTTCAACCGCTTCTGTAACCAGATCAGAAGCTACCGACATCCTCGAGATCCCCTGATAACGCTGGCAATGATCATCTGCACATACATCAAAATTCACATGATCTTCTCTGCCCCACCATTTGATCCAACTGTCGTCATTACGTATATCAGACGGATAAGTTTCTTGTTCCTTCATTGTCTGATTTTGTCGTTTATCTATTTGTGACATCAACCAGCTTCTCGAAATCACGGCATGAGCTTTCAACAATTCTAAAGCAGAAGTTGCACGCATTTCCGATGCGATTACCGACTTCAGATAATCTTCCAACAATAATATATTTATCGCTACAATCTGATCATCCTCTACAATCAGTTTCAAATCTCCCCGAAAAGTCTGATCTTCTTTTCTTTCCCAATGAAACCCTTTGCCTATTATCACCTCTGATAAGGTAAATGAATTACGCGATTGATTTTTAGCTTTCAGATAGACCTCTGTATATTTTTTATCTCCGAAAAGAATTTTACCTGATTCACATTTCACATCATATACACCTTCATAATGTTCTTGCCCGAAGGTGTAAGTTCCTTTCAATGAAAAGGATATTACCTCTTGTTGTAATATCCCAACTTCTATTTTAGGTTCATTCATAATTAGTTTCTCCCAGTTTAGTACTTAATTCATTAAATTCAGACACATCAATAATTACCTGATGCAATATATCCTCAAGTTGATTCTTGTCCGTATGTCTGAAATCTTTATTTAATGGCGTAATGATTATACCTCCCAGATCAACAGCTCCGGGACTTATCATTCGATTATTATCTCCTTCCTCAAAATATTGTATGGGGCGATGCCGTTGTCTGAGAAATACAGACAATGTCCATTCCGTGTCCGTATATTCGCACAGCAAGTTCATCATCGGCTCACTCTTCCCGGCTGAAACCGGTAAATCCAACGCATACTTCAACATCCGCTCAAACCGATCAATAATCCAATCTTTATCCTTTCCTTTAAAGACCAAAACCTGATTAATGGACTCATTAATTGCATACAAAAAAGTATCGTTCTTTTGGCAGAGTATTTGTTTTCTCATACCTGTCCATGCTCTTTCAAAAGGCATTTCATCTTTACAGCCTGCCTGGAAATGCATATGATCCGGTGCAGAAGCTCCGCATTCCGGTCCGTTATAAAACAGAGTAAAAGCGGGTAACTGACGAGCCAAGCCAAGCATATCTCCGATCCGCCCTTCAATAGATTGTTTCACATGTACAACAGAAGGAATCGTCAGATGCTTACGAAATATTGGAAATGGATTAATCAATAATTGATAATCCTGCTTCAGCCCATAAATTCCTTTCCCTACATAAATCCCTTTTTGCTCTTGGGGTAAATGCTCCTGACACAAAAAACAGGTGCGTTCTCGGATACTTTTTGTATCTACTTTAGCCTGCGCAGAAACAAGTCTCGAGGGATTAAACTGAATCTGATATTCCATTTCAGGGAAACGTATCCGACGTATTTCAACTTGTCTGAGAGATTGATAATTCTTTTTAGCCAAAGCCCACGTTTCTAATTGCTGATTGAATAGTGTTTCCACTTTATCAGCTAAGCCTTCGGCTGAAGACTCAAATCCATGCTCACCAGATCTGTATCTATTTTCCATAGTTTTTTATTTTGACTGACTCACCATTCTCTTACGCGCAGCTAACTCCCACGTGCGAAGTCTATCCTTATACAAATTGTGCGCATTCATCTGTACAATATTCAATGATGCATCCGTATTATCTTCCCATCTCCGGCATAAGTAAACGACATCATAAACCCGTCCTATCTGATAATAGCGTGAGAAATACAAACCAAGTGCATAATCTTCTCCATAACTTGTATTTGGTACATTTACTTCCCGTAGTATCGGTGTATAAAAACCTCTCGGAGCACCTAATCCGTTAATACGTAAAGCATTGTTTCTTCCATTTTCGGGGGTCCATTCCTTATGATCAATCACTCCGGGAGGTATCGTATTCAGATTAAAGTCCGTCATACGATAAGTCCCGACCACCATTGCACAGTTCTGCTGATAAAAAGCATCAACCATTGTTTGCAATGTTGATTCTCCGGAATATACATCGTCGCTATCCAGCTGAATAGCAAACCGTCCACACTTTTCATGATGAATACCCAGATTCCAGCATCCACCTATCCCCAGATCTTCACGTTTGGGTATCAGGTGAATCACACCGGGCTCATCTTTAAATCGCGCTATAATTTCGGATGTTCCATCTGTTGAATGGTTATCTATAATAATCAGATTGTATTTAAAACGAGTAGTTTGTGCCAGTACAGAACGAATGGCATCTTCAATTGTCTTTACACGGTTACGGACAGGAATTATAACTGAGGCTTCATATTCAAAATCAATGGCATCAAATTTAACTGTTCGGAATTCGGGCTTCAGATAAGCACCGACAGCCTTCAGATGTTCGGTACAAGCCTGCTCCATTTCTATTTGCACTTCCCTGTTTTTCGGATCTACGTAATCAAATATCTTTTCGCCCGATCTTCTTAAGTCACATTCATACTCCGTATACAGATATTCATTAATATGAATAACCGGAGCCTGTTCCGAAACTTTTAAACGCAGATTATATAATCCTGCATATACATAATTACTCCGGTCATTCTCACAAACAGATTTCAGCACAGAAGTTCGAAAAACCTGAACGGAGCCGAAATTAAAATCATCACGCAAACTACCTTCCTGATAATCTATCAGAGGTACAGGTTTGCGCATTTCCTGTGCATATTGATAGTAGTCGGAATAAATCATACCCGCATGCGCATCATCAGCTATACGGATAAATCGTTCCAACGACAAATAGCCAAAATCCAGAAAAGAATACTTAGTACAAATCAGGGTATATGAAGCGGAGGCTTTAGCAGCGATCGCCCGCATAGTTGAAGAACTGTTCAGATGGTCTATATATATAACTTCTCCATATTCGGATGTAAAAGAAGGATCAGCCGCAATCAGAAATATCCGTCCCACACATTCAGACGTTTTCAGATGGGTAAAGGTTACGACCCAACTCTTATCATTACCTACAGGTATGAAGCAATCTATTTTTTTCATTTGTATCATCATTTAAAAGGTTTTTCAAAACAGATTATTGAGATTATTCCCAATAGCGGACACTTCCTATCCATGATTATCATCGACAGACTTCTCCCGTAGCCCGGGTTATCTCATTATCTGCAAGAATAAAAAAGCATTTTCAGGCTTTACTTACTCCTTATTTGCAAATATATATTTTTAAACCCGCATTCAAACTAATTTATGCATACAGGATTATTAAAGTCTGCTATTTAATTTCTGAAATACAGCCATAAAATCAAATCACATTTTACCCATATTAACCTTTTATGGATATACTTGCATTAAATCCGTATATACTAATGAATCAATCTATATAATAATTTGCTATAAAACAACTCATAAAACGCCTATAATTAGCCCCATCCTCTTGCAAATTAGAAGCAAATCCCTAACTTTGCTAACGAATATGATTCAATAATCATGCATAACTCATAATTAATAGCTTAACCTAAACTCGTAGCTCACTGTATGAATATCACACTAAAAGCAATAACGCTTTTCGTATGCTTATCTTGTATAGCCACGAAAGCGTTTTCGTCAGACTCTACAAAAGTAAAAGATTCCGATAAATTCGATCTGAAAATCAACCTGAGAGGTGATTATCGCGGAACCTTCTCCGAAGAAGCCTCTTTTAGTAATTTCACAATGAAACCCATGATGGTTACTGTCAGTGGGACTTTTAATCCGATGTTTAGCTATTGTGTCAGACAACGTTTTGATAATCCTTTTGAAATACAAGCTGACGGACTACCGGCATCTACGCTTATGGCTTATGTAGACATCAAACCGGTTAAAGGACTTAATATCCGTTTGGGTAAACAAGCCATCGCCTTCGGTAGTATGGAGTTTGACTACAATCCTATTGACGTCTATTTCTATTCCCTTGTCGGCAGTCAGACACAGGGCTTTAGTACCGGTGCTATGGTCGGTTACAGCTTGGGTAAACAATCATTTGCCGTACAAACTACCAAAGTTCTGGATCCTGCCTATATGCTTAATGACTATAAAAGTGGGTTCAATAATACATTTGTTTGGAGCAGTGACTTCTTTAACGGGGCTTTTAAAACTCTTTGGAGTTACACGCTTACAAATGCTTCTAAAGATAAGTTTCTACAACAATGGATGATCGGTAACCAAATTAATGTCGGACGTATTCAGATCGATCTTGATTATTTGCAGTTAAGCAGATATTCAATGTACGAACTTGGTAATGCTGAAACTCCGACACAAGCAAAAACGACAGACCGCTCTTATTTAGCAAATGTAAGATGGTTCTTACCTAAAGACCGCGTTACGCTAAGTGCCAAATGCGTGTATGACGAAAGTCGCGCTATGGGAACACGTGTAACTGAGCAAATCACATCGTCGGCGGTCGTTGAGTATAACCTGATTCCCAAATACGGTCTATCCCTTCACGCTGCTTACGCATTTCGTGTAAATAACACACCGGAAGCTTTCAGTGATAAATTCACAAATGCCAACGAGAATATGTTTCTTGCGGGATTTAGTTGGAACTTCCAGCCTTTATAATAATTTTATTGTGACTAAAGTCGGATATCTTACATAGATAACCGACTTTTTTTTCATTATAAATAAACCCTATCAACATTTTGGATATAAAGCAAATAAGCCTGCTAATGCTAAAATCCGTTCTATTATCATAGAAAAATAATCTTCGTAAAATTTGCAGGTTCAAAAAAAAGCTCTACCTTTGCACACGTAATCGAAACAATAATGCTTCTGATTACAACGCAAAAGGGTTCCTTAGCCGAGTGGTTAGGCACCGGTCTGCAAAACCGTTTACGGCGGTTCGAATCCGCCAGGAACCTCAAAGAAACCTCTGAAACAGCTTACATAAAGCGTTTCAGAGGTTTTGTTTTTATATGGATAAAATAGGTGAGCGAATCCTTTTCTCAAGTGCCAATATTTATTATTTAGAAAACATTCTTCTATAAATTAAAAGCGATTAAATGGATAGAAATATCAAAAACAACTAATCTGCCCATTGAGTTAAATTCAGATTTCCAAGAGGCCTATTCTTCTGATACAAGAGCATCTGAAAAACTAATCCACATCTCTTTAAAATTGATTGTCACCCGATTGTGTTGTACAAGTGTGGGCAATCCTATAAAACAATCATATTGGTCTACTAAATTTTGTTCACTATCAGCAGCTACAGAAACCGTATCCTTATAGATAGTCGCTTTGTCTATACCATAATGCCATTCATAAGGAATAGATCGCGTTATTTTAACTCCTCCTAAGCCAGCCATCCGAACCGAATCTGTGGGTTCAATGCCTTCAAAACGCAATTTATTGCGACCATAATATTTAGCTGAGAGCATTGTATTTGAAGCTCCTGTATCGACAAATGCATCTATCCATTCATCCGACTGAAGGTCATAAAGAGATAAAATAATCGAATTCTCTCCCGAATTATAAAAATTCGGAGCAAAGGCAGGCTTGGGCGTTGTTTTGCCAGGAACTTTCAAGTAACCATTTTCAAAATCAAAGACCACCTCTTGCAACGGAAACATCATTGGCAAGCCAATGACACATTGAAGACCCATTTTATCTACAACTGAGTCAGCTTTCTGATTCCCTGTATAAAAATCTATCACCTGAAAAGGTACATTCTTATAGATTATCTCTCCCACACTCAATGAGTCTAATATAGCAAATCGGGAAGTACTACTATTTAGACCATTATTGAGATTGAGTCCTTGAAAATCACAAATATTCATTCCTATTTTATCAGCTAATTGCTTTGAAATAATATTTGCACCTGCACCTGTATCATAAGTTACATCACATTTATAATCATTGAGTTTCGCTTCGACAAAAAGCATAACCGGATTTTCGCGTGTATTATGGTACTTTAGCGGCACCTTAACTTCATAGTTGGGACGACTCATCATAAATCCTCCCTTCTTGTCTATGGCATCATATTGATTTTCGACAGCCACAAAAGATACATCGGGCTGCATACCTGCAGCTTTTACGGCTTCATTGTACTTATTTAAGATATCAGTAGCACTCTTATAGTCATTCATCTTGGCATAATCACTTGCCATAAGATAAACAACACTACTTATCGAGCTTCCTAAGTCTTCATTATACTCATTCAGCAGGGTAGCTCCATAATAAATAGCCGAATCTGGTTGATTATAAAACTGAGAAATAAAAAATTTAGTCAACGGATGCAGAAAAGGCGTTTGTAAACTCTCTTTCTCTGTTACATACAAACTTCGCACTTTATGCCATGCCCCGCTATTAATGGCTTGCACTAAACGTTCGTCTGTTGATTGACCATACGCGTAAATCGATAGAATCGAAAAAATTGGAATAAGAAATAGTCTAATATTTTTCATGTCTTTCAAGTTTATAATTCAAATAAGGAGCGTTCTGATTTTTTATTCTTCACTCTGAAATTCAGGGAAAAGGCCTATTAGCTCTTAAAGTTAAACAATTGCCTGGCTCTAAATCTATATAATAAATTTCAAGTTACAAGTTATCAGGACTATAAATCAATCAAGCCTTTTATATTGCGATAATCATTTTTCTGTCAATAGATCGGAATATATATCATTTTATCAGATTGCAGAGCTCAATAATTTTCGGATAAACTAATCGAAAAAATACAACTTTGTAGAATATTTCAGACGGTATTACCCATGTTTTACGATGAAATACGGTCTGCTTTCAAAAGATACACCGTATCTTTTAATTTATACGGTATATCTTTGAAATTATACGGTGCGTTATAAAATTTTCGCCCTTTGTTTTTTCGGGTAGATACGTATCAAAATATATTTACATACGTATCTAAATCCAACAAAGTACGTCCATCCTTTCATACAAGAACTACACAACTAATTATCAACACCTTACATAATTGATAATACAAGACGTATTCTGAATAATATTTAGCAGCGAGAAAAATAACGCATTCTGAGCGATTAGAAAAATGCAGAATGTCAGGAATAAAGCCCATTTTAGATCAATATGACAAAATGAAAAATTACTCCTTTCAAACTTTAGAGTTTACGGATCACACGACACGGGTTTCCTACAGCAAGGGAATTTGCCGGAATGTCTTTGACCACCACACTTCCTGCTCCGATAGTCGAACCCTCACCGATAGTCACACCCGGCAAAACAGTTACGCCACCACCAATCCAGACATTATCTCCAACGGTTATCGGACGGGCATACTCCAAACCGGCATTGCGACTCGCGACATCGAGCGGATGCCCGGCTGTGTAAAAGGAGCAGTTAGGTGCAATAAACACATTGCTTCCGAAAGTAACCTTTGCGCCATCTAAAATGATCAGGTTGTGGTTTGCATAAAAGTTTTCACCAATGGTAATATTATACCCATAATCGCAATAAAAAGAGGGTTCGATCAGAAAACTGTTACCACAGCTGCCAAGGATCTGTCTGATAAGATTCTGCTTTTGCTCTTTTTTATCGGGGTGTAGCTGATTTAACTCATAGCACAGAGCTTTGCAATACTCTCTTTCTTGAATTAACTGACTATCATTATTTGCATCGTACAGTTCACCTGTAAGCATTTTTTCTTTTTCGGTTTTCATTCAGATTTAATTTAAACAATTGTTTTTTATATTTTGCGTAAAGATATACTGTTATAAGGGTAGTCGGGGTCTTCGCAGACGAAAAGTCTGTGCTTAAAAAAAACTTGTCGCAATATAATTCCAAACCGGAAATTATATTGCGACAAGGATTTGCAAAAATAAATAAATCAGTAATTCAGCCACATCTTAAATGCCGAGACTTTTTCTTTACTGATCAAAACCTGATTTTTAGATGGCGGTTGAAGAATAACAACAACTTTGCTGTTAAAGTAAGGTTCAATCTTGGCTATGGAGTCAATACCGATAATTGTCTGCCGGTTTGCCCGAAAAAACTGATCGGGATCAAGCTGTTCACTAAGCTTATCCAACGAGAAATCAACGACTTGCTCCTGCCCTGTTTTGGTTACGGCAAACGTTACTTTATTCTCAGAATAAAAATAAGCTATCTGATCGACAGAGAGTGTCCAGAACTTATCGGCACCGTTAATCAGAAAGCGGGTTCGGTAACGCTTTTCGTTACTTCTAAATACATCAATAATGTTTTTGATATCTTCTGACAACGTCACTTCCGAAACCGCCGGCTGTTTTAGTTTCTCAAATTTCTCTATTGCCAGCAGTAAACGATCTTCCTTTATCGGCTTTAGCAGATAATCGATACTATTTACTCCGAATGCCTGAATGGCATATTCGTTGAAAGCCGTTGTAAAAATGATGATACTTTGCGGCATGGCTTTTTCGAGCAATAAAAAAGAATCACCGTCCGAAAGCTCTATGTCCAGAAAGATCAGATCGGGATGCTGATTCACGGCAAACCAAGCAGAAGCTTCTTCTATATTGCCCGGAAGAACATGAATTTCCCAATCGGGGCGTAATCTTTCCAGCATAGACTTAAGCAGACGTGCGGCAGGTATTTCATCTTCTACCAGGGCTACGCGTATATTTTTATTCATCCAACAAAGGTACTTTAACAATGAATACTTCGTTATTACTCTCAACCACAATGTCTTTATTCTCCAATAACAAATAGCGCATTCGTAAGTTCTGCAAACCTTTCCCCGAATATCCTTTGCTCAGTTTCGGATGGATCGGATTGGAAATAATCAGTTGTTTTTCTGAAGCATCTACCCGTATATCCATTTGCATGGGCTTAGACATAGATATGGAGTTGTGCTTTATAATATTTTCTGCCAGTAATTGCAAAGTCAGCGGAGGAACTTTATATTCCAGGCAGGAGTCAGGAATAGCGATATGCAAATGAATGCATGACCCCAGACGAACCTGATGCAGAAACAGATATGATTCAAGAAAAACCAGCTCTTCCTTTAACTGTACAGTCGTCTTCTCCTGACATTCCAGAATATAGCGGTACACGTCCGAAAGATGAGTCGTAAAAGCGATCGCATTTTGCGGATTGTACTCAATCTCCGATATCAGCGTGTTCAGACTATTGAATAAGAAATGTGGATTGAGTTGAGATTGCAAAGCGGCATATTTAGCTTTATTCGACTCCTCATTCAGTTGTGAAGCCTTTTTGTATAAATCCAGTGTATAACTGTAACTTTGATTGGCTGTCATCAGCAGAACAATGATCAACTCTACAAACCAGACTGAAATAAAAACTTTTAATCCGTTGTTTCTGACATAGAACATATCATTAAAGGATACGCCTGCCAGAAATTTTGCTAAAATCAGCAATCCGTAATTGACGATAAACAATAAAATACAAATACCCAGAAAGCGCATCAGACTTCGTCTCCGTTTAATAAAATAGAGTGGCGATTCTTTATTAATCCAGCGATTGGAGGTATAAATAGAAAAGCCCAGTATATTAAAAGCAAAGATAAAGTAGATGAATGCCGGCAATGAAATCAAATCGACATTACTGTTTTGAGGGATATCCGTAAAACGCATTAGAAGAAAATACGAAAACAGACCTAACCCACTAAAGATAAGCAGATACAACCATTTGATATGTCGTAAAAATGAAAATTTCATGCTGAGTATGTTTAACTACACAAATATATGTATTTACAGGGATATCTAAAACGGATAAGCATTGACTGTTTTCAGAACTTCGGAATATTTCATTTGTGCATTCAGTTTTGCCTGCACGTAATTCATTTGCGCGGTTTGTCTGTACACTTGTCCGTCCAATACTTCCAGCACCGAAATTTCACCTTCGGCATAACGCTCCATGAGCATTTTCTCATTCTGAAAAGCTTTCTCTAAAGAGTTGCCCGTCAAATCTACCTGCTTTTGAGCTTGCTGAAGCGATAGAATCGCACTTTGCGTTTCCAGTTGAATTTGCTCTTCTATTTTACGTTTGTTCTCCTGAGCAATTTCTATCTGATAATTAGAAATCCGTTTTTCTTTACTTCGTTTGCCCCATTGATACAAAGGCATACTGATTTTGGCATAAAAGGCATAATTAGGATCCAGGTCTTTATCGAAGTTGTAGCCGGGTGAAGAATAACTACCTTCCGCACCAACATTTATCTGAGGTAGATATTTCGAGTCCCGAAGCTTCCCGGTGGCTTTCTGAATATCAATACCCGTTTCCGCCATACGGATCTCAGGTCTGTCATCTTTCGGCCGAACTCCTTGCAATTCAGTTTCGGACAGAACAGGTATAGACGAATCTGTCGTCAGTGAATCATTTAAAGGAGATCCGATGAAGGAGTTCAACGACATTTTGTTTACAGCTAATTGCGTTTGAAGCTGCATCAGCTGATAAGTTGCTTCATTGAGTTTCACCTCCACCATCAGCAAATCATTTTTGCTTACAGCTCCTGCATCCACACGCTGCTTAACGATTAAAACCAGTTGCTCTATCGATGCTTTTAATTGTTCTGAAACACGGACAACCTCTTCATTGGCAACCGTACTCCAATATTTATAATCGGATACATATAACACGTTTAATTGCAAAGACTCTTTCTGATAAATCGAATATTCCTTTTCAGACATTGACTTCTGAACAGATGCTTTTATAGCTCCTCCCTGATAAACAGGTTGCATCAGATTCAGAAAAGCCCCGTACTGGTTATGATTATTTCCGCCTACACTCAGAGGTGCATCCATTGTCGGCAGTTGTAAATCAAGTTGCGTAGGATTACCTACGTATTTATAGCTTGCCGAGCCCGAAAGTTTCGGAAGATACTCGTTCTTCGCCATACGAAGAACCTCATCACTCGCAGCTATGTTTTTTTCTGCAATCTTCAAATCATGATTATACTCAAGTGCTTTCTCCCGATAACTGTTAATGAGGGAGTAACTGCCCCGAACCTGAGGTTCGGAGGCATTCACTCTACCAGAGAAAATAAGAAGAATAATTAGAAAAGAATATGATAGTTTGTTCATTATAAATCAAGCTTTTATTTTATAGAAAAGACCACATAAAGCAGGAGTTACGAATAGTGTCAGTAACGTTGCGAATGTCAGACCAAAGACAATCGTTGCTGCCATCCCGCCAAATACAATATCAAATAACAACGGTATCATACCGAAAATCGTCGTTATGGCTGCCATAAGAACAGGACGTACACGTGATACGGTTGCTTCGACAATCGCATCGTAACGCGAATACCCCTGACGTTTCAGAATATTCATTTCATCAAGCAACACGATCACATTCTTAATAATCATTCCCAGTAGCCCCAGCCATCCTGCTATACAGAAAAAACCAAAATCAAAACCTGTCAATAGCATCCCGACAGCAACACCTATCAGAGATAATGGTAGGATTAAAAGAATGATGATCGGTTGTTTGAAGTTTCTGAACAAAGCAACTAATATCAAAATCAACAACAAAAACGCCAATGGGAAATACTTCACTAATGCCTGCATGGCTTCTCCCTGGTCTTTATATTCTGAATCCCAGAAGAAACGATAACCCTCAGGTAACTGAATCGCTTCTATTTCATCCCGGATTTCTTTATGCAATTCGGACATCGTAACACCATCCACCGGATTACACATCGCAGCCATTGAAAGCTGACGATCATATGTACGGACGGTCGGATAGGTCCATTTCACTCTTACATCCTGTGTGATCTGTGAAAGCGGAGCCGAATTGGTTCCATTCCACACATATTGATTCGCTAATCCCTCCAGACCGTTATCCATATTGGTTTCGGTTGTCAGAACAACAGGAACTTTCTTTTCATTGTCGCGGTAAATACCAATAGGCAAACCGTCACTCATAGATTTCACGGACTCCATCATGTTGGCTTTCGTCAGATGTGCCCTACCCGATTTCAACGGATCGTATACCGGTTCAATAGCCAGCGTACGTGAATCCCATTCGTTACGAGCATCGGCCACTTTCGGATTCTTTCGCATCACATTCAATGCAAGTTGAGTCAGCGAATCCAGTACGTTGGCATCCGGTCCTAAAAAGCGAGCTTCAATTTTGGCTTCTTTAGCCGAACTCAACTCAAATTTATTGACCATTACGAATACTTCGGGAAAAGCATCCGGCAAATCCTTCTTAAGTAACTTCTGTAAATCCCGTGCTTCGGCTGGCGTATTACACTTAATGATCAACTGTGCAAAATTAGACTGAGGACCAAAGTTTGAATTTGCCAGATAATAGCGCGGCGGAGTCTGTCCTACATAAGCTGAAACTGCTTCTGTATTTTTGTAAGACTCGATAAACTCAGATATCTCCAAAGATACTTTATCCATTTGCTCGATCTTTGTACCCTCAGCCATACGGAGGTCAATCGTAAAATACTGTTTATCCAACTGCGGCAAAAAGACTTTCGGTATAAACTTAAAGCTGAACAGCGAAACCACGAGTAAAAGTACACAACCTGCAACCGTAAACGTTTTATGACGGATCACCCAGCGTAAAGCATTGCGGAAATGATTGTAATACTTTCCCTTAAACATATCGTTGTTCACCTCATCAGACTTAGGTCTTCGAACGAATAACTCAATACAGTAAGGTGTCTGAATCAATGCAAATACCCAACTCAGGAAAAGCGATACGGCCAATACGATAAATAAAGACGATAAGAGCTCTCCGGATACGTGCGGCGACATATAAACCGGCCAGAAAGTCAATACGGCAATAGCCGTCGCTGCCAAAAGCGGAATTGCTGTTGTCGATGCTGCTTTCAGGATGGCTACACGCTTTCTCATCCCTTTCTGCATATTGATCAATGCTGAATCGGTAACCACAATGGCATTGTCAACCAGCATCCCCATCGCAATAATAATAGCAGCCAAAGACATACGCTGAAGCGCGATACCGTTAGCAAACATGTACATCAGCGTTCCTAAAATAGAGAAAATCAATCCGCTCCCTACCAGTATTCCGTTCTTAAAGCCGATAAAGAATAAAAGAATAGCAACCACCGTCATTACGGAAATAACCAGATTCAGAATAAATCCGTCATTCGCTACCGCCGATTCATGTCCCTGATCATAAATATTTTCGATCAGATACCCTTCCGGTAAAGCATCCCCAAAAGTAGTTACCACATCTTTAACTAAGCGTGCCATATCAACCACATTCCCTGTTGGAACTGTCGAAACAGCGATACCAACAGCAGGAGAACCGTTCATTCTCATTGAACTGCGAGAGGGTTTCAGATAGGATTCGCTTACGTCAGCAACATCCGAAAGTCGGAAATAAGCTCCGTTTCGTGATACGATCATTAGATTACGTATTTCATCCAATGTACCGAAACTCCCCGACGGCTCAATACGAATACGCATTTCATCGGTTTCCATAGCTCCTGCGTCAACAACTTTATTTTGTTTATCAAATGCATAAGCTATATCCTGAACCGTCAGTCCCGACTGAGCCAATACGGCAGGCTTAACTTTTACTTCAATCGTAGGAGACTGAATACCTGTCACCTCAACTTTAGCAACATCCTTTACATTGAGTAGCAATTTCTTTAATTCTTTAGCCTGCTCTTCGAGCTCTCGGTAAGAATGTGTATCACTGGACAATCCGTAAAACACACCCAGTACATCTCCGAAATCATCATTTACCAAAGATGGCCCCGCACCAGGAGGAAGCTTGGACTGCACATCACTGACTTTGCGTCTGAGCTTATCCCACAATTGCTGCATCTCGTTTGCACGAATTTCTTTTTTCATGTAAACGGTAATCTTTGACAATCCTGACCTGTTCTCGGTTTTGATGTAATATAACTCGCCTAAAGACTGGATCGCCTCTTCAATAATATCCGTTACCTGACTTTGTACCTCTTCAGCTGTAGCTCCGGGATAGGGAGTCAAAACGAGTGCCTGTTTGATTGTAAACGGAGCATCTTCGAGTTTCCCCATTTTCATGTACGAAAATATTCCGCCAACCACGATCAATACGAGAAGTAACGAGGTAAAGGCTTTATTTTTGAGAAAATATAATATAACCTTCATAGTTTACTTTTTTAATATAACTTCATCTCCTTCGTCCAATCTCGAATGTGCTGTAAGAACTACAAGATCATTAACATTCAAACCGCCTGATATCTGAACCATACCATTAGATACGGGATCACCGACTTCAACCTGATGACGGCTGACTTTATTTGTCTGAGGATCCAGTAACCAAACATAAGATCCGTAAGAAGGTGTATTACAAACAGCTTTCAATGGAATCAGTTTCAATGAAGATGTTTTGGAAGAATCCGCTTTCGGAAAATACATTATACCAGATGTTCCGCCCAAAAGCATATTATCGGGATTATCTATAGAAGCCGTCAGAACATAAGACAAGTTATTCGGGCTTGTACTTTTAGAGATATTCAGAATCGTAGCCGTACGATCAGCTGTTTTCTGTCCGTCCAGTTTCACCTGAACCTGATCTTTCGACTGATAAGCTGAAGCTACAGCCTCGGAAATAAATGTTTCGATCTTGATTTTATTGATATCAATGAAAGATACAATCGGCTGGAAGGCTTTAACATCCTGATGAACTTCCACATTGACCTGCTGAACATATCCATCAAAAGGAGCCAGCAAACGTGTATCATTCAATTCATTCTCGGCTGACTCGTAATTTGCTTTGGCTACGAGATAACTGGCTTCTGCTTTTTCAAGCGCGCTTAACGGAACATTCTCTTGCTTATACAAGGTCTCTATACGCTTATATTCTGCTTTTGCCTGTAGAAAAGCAGCTGAAGCTTTGTCTCTGCGAATTTTAAAATCACGATTATCAATTTCTCCGATTATTTCCCCTTTTCTGAAATAATCACCCGAATAGGCATTAAATCGTTGTAAGGGACCACTTACTCTGAATGACAGATCCGATTCGCGAAAGGGTTTCGATATAAAAGAAACCTCATTACTGGAAGCAGCTATTTCATCCTTTACTTCATAAGCTGTAACTTTTAATCGGGAGTCTTGTTCTGTCGTTTTATCGGAAGAACACGACAGCAGACCAAAAATCAAACAAATTAAAACAACATTCTTTTTCATTCCTTTTTTAGCTTATTGATATGTTCAAAGGAATATATAAGTAGTGAGAGATAAAATGACAAATCAGACGAAACGGAAAAATCGGGTACTGAAACGGAAATCTATACGCATAAAAAAAGCCATCAAGTATATTTCTATACTCAATGGCCTGAATTATTCTAAACCTTAAACGGATATTATTCACACTGACAAAAGTCGTTTGCTCCGCAAGGGCAAGATTGCCCTCCCTTGATCTGATCCATATACAAACGATAAAATTTCTCTTTAATTTCGTCACGAACCCGACGGAATTCACTTTCAATAAATTCCGGAGTACCGGTAGCGTGGGACGGATCATCAAATCCTATATGCAAGCGATGCTTCACTCTTCCTGTAAATGCCGGACAAGTCTCATTTGCACCTCCGCATACGGTGATCACATAATCCCATGGTTCATTCAGATACTTATCGACTGAATCGGATGTATGACCTGAAATGTCAATCCCAACTTCAGACATCGCTTTAACAGCTCCTTCATTCAGTTTACCTGCAGCTTGTGTTCCGGCAGAACAAACAATCATATAACGATCAAACGATTGAAGGAAGCCATGCGCCATCTGACTGCGACAACTATTACCTGTACATAAAATCAATACTTTCATAAACTACTATAATTACGCTTTAAGTCAAGCGAGTCGCTAATTCTTTATTTACAACAAACACTTTCCGATCGAACTTCCTGTCCCAGAAAACTTTCAAACAGTCGTCCGGCTATAGCCCAGTTTTCTTTATTGATGCAATATCTTACTTTTGGCGGCATAATCTCACCCTGAATCAGACCTGCATTTTTTAATTCAGACAAATGCTGTGATACAGTTGCCTTTGCAATAGGAAGAATCTCATGTATCTCTCCGAAAAAGCAAGACTCCTGAGCCAATAAGTATTTTAAAATCGCTATTCGGGCAGGATGACCTAATGCCTTAGCAAATCGGGCCAATTGCTCTTCTTGTTCTGAATATTTTTTTTCCATACATTTCGTTTATACACAAATATACAATCCTATTCTTAAACTACAAATCCTTCATAAAGAAAAGCCTGTTTACAGAAAAAATAAAAGAGTTGCCCTCTTAAGAGAGCAACTCTTTTACGATGTATTTTATATCCTGATAAATCAGTGATTAATTCAAACCTCTGTTGTTCAACAATGGCTCGATACCCGGTTCTGCACCTCTGAAGTTAGTGTACATAACCATCGCATCATCAATACCACCCGGTGTCAACACATATTTACGGAATTTCGCCGCAACTTCAGGATTAAAGATATTGCCAGTTTCTACAAACGCCTGATAAGCATCAGCATCCAGAACTTCAGCCCAGATATAGCTATAGTAACCTGCAGTATATCCACCACCCATTGTATGACGGAAGTAAGTTGAACGATAGCGTGGAGGAATCTGAGAAAGAATACCTCTATCTTTCATTTGCTTTTCTTCAAACTTCGCCGGCGTGAAATCCGCAGGAACTTCTGTCATTACGTGGTAATCCATATCAAGGATAGAAGCTGCTAAATATTCAGTCGTAGCAAAACCTTGTCCCCAAGTTCCGCTTTTTTGAATCTTCTCGATCAAAGCATCCGGCATTGGTTCGCCTGTTTCGTAATGTTTAGCATATACTTTCAATACCTGAGGTTCAAACGCCCAATGTTCCATAACCTGAGAAGGAAGTTCAACGAAGTCACGTGGTACACCACCTACTCCTGTATATTGAACATCTTTAAATAAGTTATGTAAAGCATGACCAAACTCGTGGAAATAAGTCTCTGTTTCGTCTGCACTCAACATAGCCGGTTTACCGTCTACAGGAGCTGTGAAGTTACAAACAATTGTAACTACAGGAGAAACCTTTTTATCATTCTCATAAGACTGACCACGGTAAGTACCACACCATGCACCGCCACGTTTTGAGCTACGTGGGTGGAAATCCATGTAAAGTACGCCTAAGTGAGATCCGTCTTTATCTTTACATTCGTATGCTACAGCTTCGCTGTGAGGTACCGGAATATTTTTGATTTCTTCGAATGTAATTCCATAAAGTTGATTACAAACATAGAAAATACCGTTGGTTACATTTTCCAAAGTCAGGTAAGGACGAATTTGATTTTCATCTAAATCAAACTTCTCTTTCATTACTTTCTCGTTGTAGAATTTCCAGTCCCATCCTTGCAACTTACCTTTCACGCCATCTTTATTCATAGATGCCTGAAGTTCTTTTGCTTCTTCATTTGCTTTTTTCACTGCATAAGGCCAAAGCTGATCCAACAAATTATAAACATTTGTATCTTTTTTCGCCATACGCTCTTCCAAAGCATAATTTGCATAATTGTCAAAGCCCATCAATTTCGCTTTTTGTAAACGAAGACCAACCAATTGCTTGATCACTTCATTATTATCAGCTTCATTTCCGTTATTACAACGATTGATGTATGCATTAAAGATTTTCTTTCTCAACTCTCTGTTTTCAGAGAACTGAAGGAATGGCATAACACTTGGGTTATGTAAAGTAAACATCCATTTTCCTTCTTTACCGGCAGCTTTAGCTGTCGAAGCAGCTGCTGCAATAACTCCTTGAGGAAGACCTGCCAAATCAGCTTCGTTATCAATAACAAGTTCAAAATCGTTTGTTTCGCTCAACACATTTTGCTCAAATGACAATTGAAGCATCGCGATCTGACTGTTCAAACCGCGAAGTGTCTCTTGGTCTTCTGCATTCAGATTGGCACCACCGCTAACAAAACCTTTGTAAGTATCTTCCAATAATTTTGTCTGAGCCGGATTCAGATTAAAATCAGCTTTACGATCATAAACTTGTTTCACACGCTCAAATAAACGTGGATTCAAATTGATATCATCATAATGAGCAGACAAGATCGGAGAAAGCTCTTTATTTAAAGCCTGCATATCCGGAGTTGTATTTGCTCCGTTTAATCCAAAGAATACACGACTTACTTTTGATAATAGCTTACCACTTCCGTCAAGAGCTGCAATAGTATTATCGAAATCAGGCATCGCACGATTGTTTACGATAGCCTCAATCTCTTGCTTTTGCTGAGCAATACCTTCAAGGAAAGCTGGTTTATAATGTTCAATAGAAATTACATCGAAGTTCGGTACGTTAAACGGAGTATTCCATTCAGAGAAGAATGGATTGGTCGTTTCCGTGCTCTTTCCAGTAGAGCAAGAACTCATCAATACGGCAACCATTCCCGCTGCCAAAAACATTTTCTTCATTCTTTGATTCGGATTGTTTATTATATAACTTTATTATTGTTCTGTGCTAATAGCCCCTTACTATGAGATCATCCCGACTTTTGGAAATAGAATAAAATGACCTCTATACAAAAATAGATAATCTGTCAGTTTTTACTGACAGATTATTATTAATTTATCAAAAACAGCAATTAATTGCTATCTTTTATTGCAAATTCGTATCCGGATACATGCTTTTCCACCATTCCGGTTGCTCTTTCAAATATCTGTCAAACCAAGCAAGAATTGAATTGGTCCATTTGATTTTCTTATTGAAATCAGCAATACCGTGATCTTCACCCTGAACTTCGATCATTTCTACCGGTTTGCCCAGAAGTTTCAATGCGGTATACATTTGAATACTTTCTCCTACCGGTACATTCGTATCTACAGAACCATGAAGAAACAAGATCGGCGTTTTAACTTTGTCAGCCTGGAATAACGGACTTTGCTTTGTATAAAGCTCCGGATTATTCCATGGGTAGCTATCTGCACTTGCCGCGGTACTGTATGCATACCCCCAGTAACCTTCACCCCAATAGCTTGAAAGTGCACTGATACCGGCATGTGAGATTGCAGCTGCAAAGATATCGGTTTGCGTTTGCAAATACTGAGTCATAAATCCTCCGTATGAGGCTCCAATACATCCGATTTTAGAAGCATCAACGAAACTATTATCCGCACAGAATTTTTTTGTTCCTTCGATAATATCTTCGGCTGTACGTTTACCCCATGCATTCACATGGCGGGCTGACATCTTTTGCCCCCATCCTATTGTTCCGCTCGGATTAAGAACCAAGACAATATATCCGTTTGCTGCATACAAATGAGCAGGATAAGGATGCTCCATTGTTTTAGATGTCGGTGTAGTACCTCCATAGTAATAAACAATCATCGGATATTTTTTAGATGGATCAAAATCCGAAGGAAGATAATAACGTCCATCAACCTGATTGCCGTCTGAAGCTACGAAATTCCAGTCCTGAACCTTACCTAACTCAATATCCTTTAATCTTTCGGAAGAGGCATCAATCAGGCATTTTGATTTTTTATTCTTCATATCCATTACATAGGCAGAAGAGAAATTAGAAACGCTTTGACCTGTATAGATCGCATTTTTTCCGTTTTTCGAAATATTGAAGCCACGTAAAACGTCTTCCTCAACCGGAATCGCTTCATATTTATTTTTTGAAACCGAATACAAATAAGGTCTTACCAAATCCTTATCGGTGGCAATAATAGCAATCTGATCATCATTAATCCACTTCGCAGATTCTACTGTCGGATCAAAGTTCTTTGCGATAGGCGTTACTTTTTTTGATGCAATATCAAATAAAAATATTTGCGAATCATATGTATTGGCTTTCTGACCTTCTTCGATATCTAAACCGATACCATCAAATGCTTCGGGAGACCCCTGAACCAATAATGTTTTTCCGTTTGGCGAGAATTTAGCTCCTCCTCCATAACGAACATCACTCCATAGAGTATCCACTTTATTGGTAGAAAGATCCATCATATACATAGATGAAACGTTGAAAGGTCTTTCCTTGAAGTCTTCGCGTGATGAACCGAATACGATATACTTACCATCTTCACTAATATCGTTCAGTGAAGCAGAATGAGCCCCGAATGTAAGGCGCTCCATAGCTCCGGTTTTCAAATCGTATTTATATAATGAGTTTCTATATCTCCAGTATGATTGACGATCATTTGGAGTAATGAAGCGTCTGAAGTCCTTGTCTAAATCAGCAGGTGCTTTTTCTGATTGGTTTATAATAAGAAAGTCTTCTGTCGGGGCAAAGCCGAAATTACCTTCGGGAAGTGATGCAACAAGCATTTCCTCGCTTAAATCAGCAGGATTCAGGATCCACAGTTCAGTTCCATCCATTCCCCGCTTAGTGAAATACAACTTATCACTTGCCGGTAACCAGTTTGCTGAGTTACGGGAACCTTCCAGCACAGCCAGTTTCTTGTTAGACTGAAGATCAATCAGGTAGTTTTCGGATGCACTTTTACCATCTTTAAATGTAGAAGAAACGCGTACCGTTCCATATCTACCCGATGGCGAAATCGTCACACCACCAATGCGTTCTCCGGTCATTAAATCTTGAAGATTTAATTTGCGTTTTTGCTCATTTCCAATCCGGACAGCTACCGTTTCATATTGAGATTCCGGTTCAAAAGCAACAGCCAGGCGAGGCGCTTCTGCATTTTCTTTTCTTTCCGAGACTGTACGGATTTTATATTCGTAGTTTTTATTTTGTAAAGTCAAAGGAACAGTAAACTCGGATTGTTTATTTAAACTGTCCTGAGCTGAGGATTTTGTATTAATTAATTTCCCATCCTGATATACAGCAAGTATAGATGGAGATGTCACTTTCAATGTACCTTTACAGTATCTATCCGGTTGAATTGAGAAAGTATATTCATTAACAGCAAAGCCTTCAGGTGTTACATCAACTACAACATAACCTGCAGTATCAGCTTTTAATACAGACTTCGATAACAGGCCATTGGATAAATCATGACTTTTTTGCAATACTGTTAAACCGGAAAATTCTTTTTGATTAACATCTTTCTGATCAATCATAACCGGTTTCTTAACGACTACCGGGCCATAATGATCAAATGATTCCACTAACTTTTTTGATTGTGCATAAAACGGTAAAACTGAACCGCTTGCTAAACAAAGCAGGAGTACTCTTCTTCTCATCCTCATTTAAGTTTATTAGTTCCGTACATATAAGGTTATAAAAAAAGGCGGAATGAGTCACAAGACTCAATTCCGCCGTAAAAATATAAAATATAAATTGATATACTAAAATATCTTCCCAAAAGAATTTTACTTACTTCCTTCGAAAGGTTTCCCCATACGATCACCCCAAATATACTCAACAAGTACAGGACAATCAATATAAGGATTTCTGTTTCCCTGAATTTTGTAAATAGCCTCGTTTCGGTTAATCTCTTTCTGACTTACAGGATCTTGTCTGTGCCATTTGATCAGGGTACTTAACATAGTGTTTGTAAAGAAAGGATATGCCGTTTTAGTCAATATTTCGATTCGACCTGTACCTCCGGAACCAGGCCAATAAGCAAGATCATTATTTTCCCCATTTTCATAGCGAGTCGCAATATAAAAATATGTTCGGGCTAGATCTCCTTTTATCTCATCATTTGGTTCAAAAAAAAGCATATTAGGATAACCTGCGGCATTTCCATATTTACAATAAGATTGATCAAAAGACTCTTTTTTCCCATTACTTGAAATCACTTTTTCTACTTTTTTTGTAACGCCAAAATAAGGATAATTTGAACGCGTTTCATTAGCTACTCCATTAGAGGGATAAAGATGAAACAAGTCTGTATAAATACTTTTACTTTCTTCTTTATCTTTTGATCCAGAGGTATTAAACCAGCTCTTTGGAAATGAATGTTCTCTATTATATCTACCAATAACCCCTGACGTATAATTTTGCTGATCTTCGCCAAATATATAATTTGATGTATTACTATATATATCCCATACACGTCCGTTAGGTTTCACATCTGTTGATCTGAAGTCTGTCCATAACTGTGAATAACTTCGTCTTCTATGATCTTTTATAATCTCATAAAGAGCTGTTTTCAAGCCCTCTTTTGTTTTACCCTCTGCTGATTTATAATAGCCTGCCGGATAATTAGATTGATCATGCTGACCATAATCATTCAAATTATTAGACTCATCATCTGAACATGAAAAAAGAAAAAATGGTAAGACTAATAATGCAATAAATGTACTCTTGAATATTTTCATAGTGTATGTTTAGAGTTTGAATTACTCAAAGATAATCATTTAGAAAAAACAAAGCGTCTACTCTCTGTTAAACAGGATTAAACGCTTTGAAAAATTATTTCAATAAATAATTAGATATATCACGAATGCCTTTTAAATTAGTAAACATTGGTCTTAAATTACCTTCTACTAACAAAACTTTTCCTTTATTTGTTGGATTATCTTTTAGATTAACTAAATTCCTTATATCTGAAGGAGCTGTTTTATCATTCAATCTAACACAAATGCACTTTGTATAATCTTTTTCATTAGCTGAATCAGCTATAAATACATTCGTACTAGAATCAAAATTATCAAACAATGCTTGATCCGGGTTATCAAAAACTGTAGTTCCATTTTTAACACATCCAACAATATAACCAGAAACCCATTTTTGGTTCTCTCCCTGAACATTTATTGCTTCTGCAACAGTATAGGGATCCTCTTTAGTACCTCCTTCTATCACTGGTGGATCTGGATTAACAAGAGGCACACCAAACGCAAAGTTATCTACACACCAGGTAGAAGACAACCCCTGACCACCCATACCAATATAACGGAATCCAATAAACACTTTACCTGTATACGTACTTAAATCAACTGCTCCCGGAACAAACTCAAACTGCGGCGTTGCAGAAGTAGCCAAGGCTGTTGGTGTTACTTTTGTTTGAATAGTTTTACCATCTACACATTGAAGAACATATACTTCAAATTTTGTATCCTCTTTCCAATATGCCTGAGCTGTTTCGAAAGTGGCAATTTTATCCGTTGCTAAGTCTAAGTTTAATGCCGGCGTTATTAACCACATTTCCTGTAATTGATCTGCTGTTGCATTATGAGCAGTAGCCTGAACATATCCATTACCTTCAAACAACTTACCTTGCCATTTACGTCCTCCGGCAATCATTAGATTTTGCCATCCTTTTTCAGCAAAATCCTGACCATCCGTAACATTATTAAAGTCATATGTAAATCCGGCTTCTACTGTAGTCTGATCACCGCAAACTTCAACCTTGTCACCTTCTGACGGAGGGTTTGTAGGATCATAACCTTCTGCTACTAAATCAGTAGGACTTTTCAGACCCGGCACTCCAAAATACTTAATTAATTCACCTTTAATTTTGATAACCTGTCCCAAACGAGTTGGATTTTTAGGCAGATTAAGAAATGCACGTATATCTGTACCTGCTACTAATTGAATCGGTAAGATTTTAGCTTTGTCTGTTTCTGTAGGACTCGCAGCCAATAAAATATTAGACTCAGTCACAAACGGTGGTTCAAAAGCCCATACATTCTCATTGAGAACTGAATTAACACTTCCGACAATATAACCTGACACCCATTTATCTGTTTCTCCTTGCTTCAGAATAGCTTGACCGACCGTATAGGGTTTTTCCAACGATCCATTACCATCTTCTTTAGGAGGTTCAATCGGATTAATATCTGTATCGTCCAGATTATTACATGCTGAGAACGCGAATAGAGCGATCAGAGCTAACATAAATATATTCTTAATTTTACTCATTACTTCTATTTTTATAGTTCTAAGAATACTCCTATTTTATAACTACATTGTTTATTTCCCATGTAGAAGCTTCCTGATCAGTACTGATATACTTGAATCCAAACTTCACATTCTTTTTATTCAGGAATTCTGCAGGAATAGCTATTTTTCCGGAATTTACAAATGTCCAGTTATTACCTGCGGGATATGTCGGAATAGTCATCTGCGTCCAGGTAGTTCCGTTGTCTGAGGTAAACCATAAGGTATGATTTGCTTGTAAATCTGTTTTAGCGAAATTAATAGCTTGACTAAATGAAATGGTTGCTGCAGAAATCCCTGTTAAATCCATAGCAGGTGAAATCAACCAATCTTCATTTGCATTTGCCATATTATTGGCATACCCTGACATCTTCATGTAGCCTTTAGCATCAAAATTCCAAACCTGATCTCCGCTTACACTACTCGTAGTGAATGCACCCTGACTCGTTGCAAACGATTCTTCAAAAATAGTTTGCTCTACCGGAGGTTGAACGCCTGCCAAAACATAGTCTGTAGGAGTTTTTAATCCTGGTTTTGAGAAATAGGTTTCAAGATTACCCTGAAGCTTAACTTGCTTACCAAGATTTGACTCATTTGTTACCAGATTCAATGCATCGCGAATAGCCCCTACAGGTAATTGAACCATTAACATTTTTGATTCATCTTTTTCGGTTGCAGATGCTGCTAAAATTAGATTTGAATTAGTTACAAAAGGGGCTGCATATTGATTTTCAAACGGATTAGCTGTTGTATTAACCGATCCGATAATATATCCTTCTATCCAAACCGCACTTTTACCCTGACTGATAATTGCATCAGCTACAGTGTATGGATCTTCTTTAGTTCCTTGTCCTGTAGTTTCTCCTCCGGTAGAGCCTTCAAATGTATCGCTCACTTTAACGATATCGCTAAACTGCTGAACAGACATTTGGAAATTACCATCTTTTTCATCCTTATCTTTATACCATGCAACTATTGCTTTTAAATTAAATGCACCTTTTGGCAGTTTTTGTGATGCAAATTTCGCATAAGACGATGTTGTCACAGGGATAATATTACCTTTATTATCGCGAATACCTCTCGAAACAGGTACGTTCGAGCTATTTTCTTCTGAGAATGTAATATTAGGATCGGCTTTTGGATCATTCATTGAAATAAATGTATTTGTCGGGAATAAACTTACCGAGCTTCCATTCACGAAATATCCAAATTCAACATAATCAATTTCTACCAATTGGCTATAAATATCCGGTGCACCTTTAATAATTTCCGGGATAGTTTTTACTATCGGTTGCGCTTTAGCGACATCCGGCATTCCATAAGCTTTTATTATGCTTTGACCTACCGGCCATGGCATACGTCCCGGTTCGTATCTCAAACGATTCGTATTATAATAGGTCGTTCCGATAACCGGCATATCTGCATATAAACCA
The DNA here is from genome assembly GCA_002471225.1 of Porphyromonadaceae bacterium UBA7332. Taxonomy (GTDB): domain Bacteria; phylum Bacteroidota; class Bacteroidia; order Bacteroidales; family UBA7332; genus UBA7332. The sequence continues at coordinate 7,286 of DKPO01000032.1, read as the reverse complement.
ATCTGAACAGTATTACATGTAACCTGAACAGCCTGACCTACCGGATAATAAGCCGAAATACCTGACACATCTACTGACAAATCAATACATGAGCCATCCTCTGGATCTCTGATAACTAATTTCTTGTACGTATTACCTCCTGCATCAGTTGATATAACGATACCATTAATTGTTACTTCCTGAGACGGATTCATATTATATACTGAAAAAACACCTTTGTAGTCATCATTATCAGCATTATCACTGATTAAATAATCGGGATTTCCTAAGAACGATTTCTTCAGTTGAGATATCGTATAAGTCGCCTCCGGCAACTCTTCATTATTTGGTAGTGGTGCATCATAATCTTTTGTACATCCGACAAAAATCAGAGCTGATGCCAAAATACCACTTAATATATTATGCATTTGTTTCATTTCCGTAAAATAATTACTTAATACTTTGAGACTTAAAATCTGAATCCCATGTTCAGGAAGAAGTTGATTCCCTGAGCATAATAAAGTTTATTTGGGAATTTTGTAGGATTCTCCAAATCTATACGTCCCTGTTGATAACCACCAGTTACAAGCTTTCTGTTATTTGTTATATTACTCATACTTAGATTAATACTCAAAGAACGTTTACCCGGCAAATAAATAAGTTTACCTACAGAAGCATCAAGCATGAAGCCATCTTTCAATAATGTTTGTGATCCTAATATTGACTTTTGTTCCGGTGTATATGAATCATACAATGTTTTCACATATGCACTTGGAGAAAAATCTAAATAGTTACGTCCATAATAAGTTAACGCAATGTCAGCAAACCACATTTTTGGATGGTAATAGTCCAGTTTAATAGTTCCGATTGTTTGAGGACCTGTAGGTTGATGTAAGTTTTTAGTCATTACAACTTCAGCTACGTCTTCAAAAGAACCATTCTCAGGACTTACAATTCCTGTTGCATTATTCGTATATTTATATTCAGCTAATGTACCGGCTAATGTAAGAGAGAAGTTTGTATTCAACTTCGCAGTTAATCCCAACTCCACTCCTTGATAAAGTTTATCCAAACCTGTCATCATGTGATTAATGAACGTCTGATAATCCTCGTGGTAATAACCATTAATCTCTGTCGCATCCCACACTCTTGTCTGGAATCCACTTACACGTCCTTTCAGAAATGCATAAGAGAAGTTATAACTCAAATCATAAGACAATACTTTCTCCTGATCCAGATTAGGAACAATAGTGGATTTAATTCTTGGAGATACGTAAGAATTATTTGCTATCGGTGCTCTGTATTCGGCAAGAATATTTGCTGTAACCCAGTTACGACCGTCTATTTTCCAGGTTGCTCCTGCTTTTACAGAAGGATCAACAAACCAGTATGTTTTACTTTTTCCATATGAGTTAAGTGGTGCACGACCATTTTTCATATGCCCGTCACGATTAAATGAAGTATAGTTTAAGCGTGCTGCATAGTAAACATCAAAATGACGAAGATTCCATTCATTCTGTAAAAATGCTCCTAAACGGAATACATTAATATTATAATTATAACCGAATTTATCGCCTTCTTTAATCACCCGGTTAGGATCATTCAGGTTATTTTGAATAATATCAGGATTATTCGGAAAATCACGCTCAGCAAACTGGTCAATGTCAATCCATTGATTTGCACCCAACAGATCATTCATTGTTTTATAGTGCATCCCGCGAGAGAATTGAGCATTAATACCGGAAGTAAATTTCAACTTCTTAGTCAGCATTGTATTATATGTAGAGTTGAAAGAAACTTCCATTAAATTGTTATGTCTCTCTTCTACGGCATATTTAGCAATTCCATTTGGATTCTCAAGATTGTTACGGTAGTTTGCCTGATATAGAGCATCCCAGTCCACCTGACTGATATTTTTGTTATTTCTCCATAATTCAGCTACGTAATCCTGCATCTCTTTTGTCGTTTGGTAGCTTGGTAAATTTCTATAATAATCAGGACGTGGATCCGGTGCATTATAGAAAGCTAACGCAGTAGAGCTGTAGTTACTATAATGAAATCCAACTCCCGTTCTTAACAAGCTCTCATTATCTATTTTCCAGTCGTGACTTACGATCACTGTCGGATCATAAGAATCAACTACACGGGAATTTCTTTTTTTACCGTTTTGATAACCCCAATAAGGATTGTAATAGATGCTACCTGCAAGATCATAAACCTCTTGCGTTACTGCACCCTGTTGACCTCTTTGTGTCGGTGCTCCGTATGTAACGATTGATAAACTGTGCTGATCATTAAATACTTTTTCGGCACCTAAGTAATAGCCCCATGAGTTGTAGAATGTACCATCAAAAGCACCTTCTTTAGACCATCTATAGATCAATCCTCCTGTAAAGGCCCAGCCATTTGGCATCAAACCTGTAGAATAAGAGGCCATACCTCTTAATACATATGCACGGTTAGTTGCTGCTAACTGGACACTTCCGCCTTCAGCCTGAGAAGCTGCTTTCGCTAAAATATTAGTCGATCCGCCCACTGCTCCGAATCCGAATGAAGAAACATTTGAATAATTAACTACGTCCTTTTGTTTGAATAGCGAGTTCATTCCACCTAAACTTGAATAATTGAAACGACCTCTTTCGCCATCATTGAAATTAACACCGTTAATGTAAGTCTGTGAGTATTCAGGATTATACCCACGAAGATTAAAACGCATCGGACTAAAATTAAAACTGGATGTTTTAATATAAACATCGTCCGATCCACCCATTAATGTTGAAATGTTTTGAGACATGTTTTCATCGTCATCAATCTGGTTTTCTGAAAAAACGAAAACTGCGCTTTCATCAATACCAACATTTCCACGATTGCGAACTTTAATATCGCCCATGTTGTTTTTCCCACCTTTTAAGGTTACATTTCTTTCCACCGGGAAAATAGATGGAGATTCTACACTAAGGATATCCAATCCTTCATTTAAATTTGCAAAACGAAAAATCCCATCTTTGCTTGTAACTGTCGTTTGCTTATTTTCTTTAAGCAATACAGTAACCCCCTGGATAGGCTCACCGGTTTCAGCATCAATTATGACTCCTTTTAAAGAAGCGTCCTGAGCATAAGCCGAGATACTAATTAGGGATAAAAACAGTACCCACAATTTTAGTTTCATAATTAATCTTTTAAATTGGTTTTTTATTTCAAGTTTATAACTATAACAATCTGCAAACATAATAGAAAATCTATTTGACTATACAAACTTTACCATAAAAACAACGTTCTATCTTAAAAAACAATACAGAAACATTTTGTATCGTTTTTTTCCGATAAATTTGTTCGATTTTATCCCCTTAATTATAAAATACAGGAAGAATATGAGAAATTTATTTTTATGCGTTGCACTCTTTTTAGCTGTAGTCTCAACTTCGGCTCAAAAGAAATTTGCAGTTTACGGGATTGCTTTTTATAACATCGAAAACTTATTCGATACAATTCCCGGAGATAACGATAAGGAGTATACACCGAATGGTCCGAATAAGTGGAATACGATGAAGTACCAGAGCAAGCTTAAAAACATGGCTTATGCCATCAGTCAGCTTGGGATGGACAAAAGCCCTATAGGTCCTGCTGTAATCGGATTGGCTGAGGTTGAAAATCGCGCAGTTCTTGAAGATTTAGTAAAAACAGGAGAACTAGCCAAACGCAACCTGCAGGTTGTACACGAAGATGGACCTGACTACAGAGGTGTTGATGTTGCCTTACTTTATAATCCGAAGTTATTTAAATATGAAGGACATCAATCCAGAACATTAGTAGATAAAGAAGAACCAAGATTCCGTACACGTGATCAATTGGTGGTTCGCGGTCGTATTGATGGAGAATTATTCAATATTATTGTAAATCACTGGCCATCTCGTCGCGGTGGAGAAGAGCGTTCAAGACCTAAACGTGCTAATGCTGCTCAATTAACTAAAGATATTATCGACTCAATCCAGCAAGTTACACCAGAGAGCAAAATTGTAATTATGGGTGACCTTAATGATGATCCGAATAATTACAGTGTAAAAGATGTGCTTCAAGCTAAGAAATACGAGAAAGATGTAAAACCGGGTGGGTTATTCAATCCTTTCTGGAGCATATTTGATAAAGGTATCGGTACATTAGCTTATAAAGGACAATGGAATTTATTCGATCAGATTATTATTTCATATAACCTGTTAGGTAAAGACCGCTCTAGTTTGAAATTCTGGAAAGCTGAAGTGTTCAATAAAGATTTTCTGAAAACACAGGAAGGAACTTATAAAGGTTATCCGAAACGTACGCATGCAGGTGGTGTTTGGACGAATGGTTATAGCGACCACTTCCCTACATTAATATACCTTGTAAAAGAAATTCAATAAACAATTTAGTTTCATATCATACCGTAAGGGTTAATCGTTTAAACCTATCTTTTAGAAAGTGTTTAAAAGATTAACCCTTATTTTTTGTTATAACGCGAATAAAAAGACTCATATTTCTTTAGAGTGATTTTTCTAATGACTATATTTGCGCGACTTTTTAACTATTTATAGATTTATTGTTATGGTAAGCTACAAAGAATTAGGCTTGGTTAATACCAAGGAGCTTTTCAACAAAGCTATCGAAGGTGGTTATGCGATTCCTGCATTTAACTTCAACAACTTAGAGCAAATGCAAGCGATCGTTTCTGCAGCTGCAGAAACTAAATCTCCGGTTATTCTTCAAGTGTCTAGCGGCGCTCGTAAATATGCAAATCAAACTCTTCTTCGCTACTTGGCACAAGGAGCTGTTGAGTATGCTAAAGAATTAGGAACAGCAGTGCCTATCGCTCTTCACCTTGACCACGGTGATACTTTCGAATTGTGTAAATCATGTATCGACATGGGATTCTCTTCAGTTATGATCGACGGATCTCACCACTCATATGAGAAAAACGTAGAATTGACTGCGAAAGTAGTTGAATACGCTCACAAATATGATGTAACTGTTGAGGGTGAACTAGGAGTATTAGCTGGTGTTGAAGATGACGTTGTTGCAGAACACCACACTTACACTCGTCCTGAAGAAGTTCAAGACTTCCTTCAAAAAACAGGTGTTGACTCATTAGCTATTTCTATCGGTACTTCTCACGGTGCGAACAAATTCAAACCAGAACAATGTACTCGTAACGCTGAAGGTATCCTTGTACCACCGTCATTACGTTTTGACATCTTGGAAGAAATTGAAAAATTAACTCCAGGTTTCCCAATCGTTCTTCACGGTGCTTCTTCTGTACCTCAAGACAAAGTAGCTTTAATCAACAAATACGGTGGTGCATTGAAAGATGCTATCGGTATTCCTGAAGATGAGTTACGTCGCGCAGCAGCTTCTGCAGTTTGTAAAATCAACATCGACTCTGACGGTCGTTTGGCTATGACAGCTGCTATCCGTGAAGTATTCGCAACTCAACCAGCTGAGTTTGACCCACGTAAATACTTAGGTCCTGCTCGTGATGCGTTGAAAGAACTTTACATGCACAAAATCATCAACGTATTAGGATCTGCTAACAGAATCTAATTCGTTTATTGATAAACAATTAAGGACCTTCTTTCGGAGGTCCTTTTTTTATTTCTTCTGTTATAGTCTTATTTATTAAATAAAAACAAATTGAACGGCAACATTTCTTCTGAATAAAATGTTCTAATTAAAAAAACATTGTAATTACTATACTATCATGACAAAGCTTCCTTTGAAAAAATATCTTTTTTATATTTTCATTTGCTCTATCACGTTACTTGCTTCTTGCTCTAAAGAAGATATAATCGAACCTGTAGAAACATCTAACAGAACAATCCTTGTTTATATTCCGGGTGATGATAACGTTTTAAGTCCTTTTGCCGAATATAATTTAAACGATATGATTCGCGCTGTCGAAAATAACAACAACTGGGGAACACTCCTTTGCTATTTTGACAATTACAACACAAAGCCTACACTGTACAAAATAGATAAATATAGTCCGGGCGGAAAGAAAGTGCTTAAGCAATATGATGAACGCAATTCAGCTACTATAGAATCTCTGAATCAGGTTATCGGCGACATGCAAACCTATGCTCCATCATCAGAATATGGATTAGTACTGTGGGGACATGGATCAGGATGGGATCCTAAAACTCAGGCTACAAGAGTTGTTCTGAATAACGATAAGCCCCGATCATCTGCTGAGCAATACTCTTACGGCGGTTCTTCTGACGGATGGATGGATTTAGATGAAATCAAACAAGCTATACCTGACCATTTATTCCATTTCATCCTGTTTGATGCTTGTTATATGAACCAGATTGAAGTAGCCTATTCGTTAAGAAACAAAGCAAAATATATGATTGCTTCTGCAGCTGAGACAATGGCTACAGGATTTCCTTACAGCGAAATCGTACCGATTATGCTTGCTCAGAATCTTGATCTTGAAAATATATGCAAAGCTTACTACGATTATTATAACAACAAAACAGGAGCTGAAAGAACTGCGACAGTAGCTTTAATCGATTTGGAGGTTATGCCCGATTTTGCAAACTGGTGCAAAAACACATATTCGGGAAAACTAAATATATTGGCAAGCTTACAACCTGGAAGACTCCAGCACTTTGATCGGAGCCGATTAATTATGATGTTCGATCTTGGACAGGTCATACAATCAATTGCACCGGATAAGAATGATGAATTGAATGCATGGTTTGAGAAGTTAATCAAATATAAGGCTCATACTCCTTATATATTAAATCAAATTCTGATTTCATCGGATCATTTTTGTGGCATTACCACATATGTACCTTTTGACAATCCATTATATGCAGCAAAAAATGTTCAATATGAAACAACTGAATGGTATCAACAGATAGTTAACCCTTAAACACATAATTTAACTACAATATAAATAACTTATATTCAGAGGGCTAATCAAAATAAAGGATTAGCCCTTATTTTTATCTATCCTGAATATTTGCATACACAAAATATTATACTACCTTTGTAGTGCAATTGAGAGAAACAATAACTCAAAAGAGCAAATGGTGTGATAATTCAGTTGGTTAGAATACCTACCTGTCATCTCGTCAAGGATGACGAGACGGATTCGAGTCCGGCACATACCAAGCAGAAAACACTGCTATAAAAATTTTACTATCTGGTGTGGTAGTTCAATTGGTTAGAATACCTGACTGTCATCTCGTCAAGGATGACGAGACGGATTCGAGTCTGGCACATACCAAGCAGAAAACACTGCTATAAAAGGTTTACTATCTGGTGTGGTAGTT
>DKPO01000035.1 GCA_002471225.1 Porphyromonadaceae bacterium UBA7332 | reverse complement strand
AATTACAGGAGATTGAGTCTGACGCGTTTGTGAAAACGAGGCAAGCGAAAGCTACAGCAATTTAAAAGTGGAGCACTTGATAAAGGGCTCTCAATAGAGAATTCTTAACTTAATTGTGGTGAGGGATTTTGTATCTTCGTCCGCTTTGATGCATAGTTAAAAGTGGTAGCCCAGGGATAGTTTTACGCCCCATGATTTACCGCCATACAATTCGCCGGTATTGAAAGCGGTACCTAATTTGGCTTCTGCCCCTGTTAACCAGTTTGGAAGATAGGTTACTTCAACCAATCCGGAGAGGTTTTTTTTGACTTCAGTGAAGGGTGCACCATGATTACCCCAGCCACGCATGTGGGTCAGGAGGATCCGGTGCTGCCATTCGGTTGTAATTTGGCCATTGACACCCATATTCCAGGCTTTGATCCGGCTGGATGGAGTTTGCAAACTGCCATTTGTATTATAGATCGGTGATGGAATCAATGCATTTCCTATATGTTGTCCCCAGTGTGACCAGCTATTATAAACTCCATGCCGATAGTAATTATCACAGCCATAAGCTTCATATTTTATATCTGTATCCTGCTCCGTAAAGCTCGGACACCAGTGGATCGGTCCGGATTGATCGGTTGATTGAAAATACTCGATTAAGCCTCCTGAAATCAAAGCCGGTTCTGTTCGGCTATATTCCAAACTCCACAAGCCATCCAACCGATTAAATTTACCCATTGCACTGGCATCTTCCCAGAAGTTTTCAAACCCTACGCGAAAGCGATGCAGCTCATTCAGTTTATAATGTAGATTAACCTGCCACTCTCCCACATAGTTTCCCTGATAATACTGCGAGTTGGTCTCCAAATCATCACTACTACCTCCTAAAGGAAAGAAAGCACGGATGTAATCCTTAATTCCGGATGGAATTTGATCGATGTGATCAATCGCACCATCTTTGTAATAGATTTTTTTACCGGCAAATTGCTGATCCATTTCATAAGCAGCTTCTACTTTGAAACGGGTATCATCGTTACCAAACTGGAAAGCAATGTATTTGTGGTGATAGGCTATACCTTTTACGTAGGACCCATTGAGTTTATTGATAAAATCCCGCTGCCAACGCTGATCGGTAAACCAGCCGTAGGAAATATCCCCTTTAAGAGCAAACCAGTCAGCTCGAAAAGGGCGGACCCAATCGTAGAAACCGGCTCGAATCTGTGGTATCGGGCGGGCATTACCTGACCAAAGCGTTCCTCCTGTACTTAACAGGGCATTGCGGAATAATCCGGTTCTTTCTTTCGAACCAATGGAAAGAAAGAGTGAACGGTATTTCATATCGACATACAATTGCTGGATAATCACATTGGCATCCAGGTTATAGCCGCCGACAAAATCGGCACCGTAGGCATAATCAAATCGTTTTTCCAGATCCCATTTCTTTTCAATTCCTGCACGCAAGTACGCACTATTGGGATTTACGGAAGCTAATCCATGCTGGTTGGTTACAAACCAGAAAGGGGCTATATCGCCTGTTCCTAATTGCACATCCGTTTTTACATGAACTTCCGGGCGATGCTGGGCAACTACTGTTCCAAGGCAAAGCAAGAGGAGTAAACCTGTTATTTGTTTTTTCATTATCTTGATCTCCTCTTTTTAAAATTTACGTAATATCCAATATTTATCGCCGCGGGAGAGCTCCAGTTTCGAACGGGAGAGTTTGCGGATCGCAACACGCTCCAAAGTCGATTCCCATCCGAATTGTGTAAACGCTTCAGGAACCTGCTCGTGATCGGGTAACTCGAGAATCAATGAATCGCCTTCCTGAAAGAACTGACCATAAACACTTGCTCCGGGAGCTTGTATCCAAAGAACCTGACGACTAAAATTATAGAAAACCTGATTAAAATCCTTCGGTTCAGATCCCTGTATGTATTCACGTAACTGCCATTTGCCCCGCAGACGGTCGTCAAACCCTTTGCTACATCCTGAAAGAAATAGTAGGAATAGACAAACAAATGTTATTTTTATAAGATTATTTAGTTTCATCGTTTTGATCGGTTAAAAGGAAAAAGGCTACCCGTGGAGTCGGGGACTCAGCGAGCAGCCTTTCTTACTAGTTATCTATTTTATTACGCTTGTTTGCGATTTTCGTCTTTTCCGTGATAGCCGTAGCCGTAGCCTCCGTAGCCGTAACCATATTTCCCATATCGGTAGGAACGGGCATCCATATTTACATCATTGATAATAAAGTAGGCATTCTTGATTCGTTTCTGAGCTACTAGTTTATTCACATCGTCCACCATCTTCTTGTGCGTATAGTTCGAACGCGATACAAACACAAACAGATCGGTGAAATCATTCAATAAATAGGAGTCTGAAACCACACCCATCGGTGCCGAGTCAATCAGGATATAATCGTATTGATCTTTCAACCGGTCGATCAAATTCTGTAATTTATCTGACATCAGCATCTCATTCGGATTTAACGGAACGGGGCCTGCAGGCAGAATATCCAGTCCTTTAAACTGTTGACTGTGTACAATCAGCGAATTAATATCTGCTTCTTGTCCCGATAAGTAGTTGGTTAGCCCCTTATTCGGAATCTGAAATACATTCGCTAACTGCGGGTTACGTAAATCCAGCCCGATTATCAGCGTGCGTTTATTTGCCATCGCAAACATCGCTGCCAAGTTGGTAGAAACATGGGATTTTCCCTCACCCGGTACATTCGATGTGATGGTAATAATCTTTTTATCACCCATGCCTGCGATAAACTGCAGGTTGTTACGCACCGCACGAAACAATTCGTTGGTCACATTCGTACTGTTCGGTTTAACCACAATTGAACGTCCGGTTAGTTTTTCGTGATTCAATTCTCCTAAGATCGGTAGTTTCGTCAACGCCTCTACATCCTGACGGGTTGTAATGGTAACATTAAACAGCTCTTTCACAAAGATTACTGCTACCGGAACGATCAAACCTAGAACAAACGATGCCAATAGAATCACCATACTACGCGGAGCAACCGGTATTCCATTACAATACGGTTTTTCGATCATACGAGCCATTGGAACTGTCATGGTCATACTTAAGGAGTTTTCCTCCCGTTTTTCCAGCAGAAACATATATAAGGACTCCTTGATCTTTTGCTGGCGGGCAATCTCCATCAACTCACGTTCCTGACGCGGCACTTCGCGAATCCGGCTATTAATTTCCGATTCTTTCTTTTTGATCTCTTTTTGCGTGATTGTTAACGAACGACGTACTACATCAATACCTCCTAAAATATTCGCACGCATCGTATCGATATCGCCGTTTAAAGCAACAACAGTAGGGTTCGTTTCCGAGGTTGTACGCAAAGTGCGTTCGCGCAACAGGATCTTGGTATTGTATTCATCAATCACTTTCAACAAACCGACATCCGAAATACCGATATTCGGTACAATGCGATAGCGATTCTCTTTTTTATTAACGAATTCATCAATATAGCTTAAGATATTCAATTGCGTTTCAATCTCTGCACGCTGTGTATCAGTTTCACCTGTTTGTTTAATAAACAACTCCGATTCAGCTGAAATATCTGTCAGTTTATTACTCTTTTTGTAACCTTCAACATCTTTCTCGACCTCTTTCAATTCGCCCTGCAAAGACAACAAACGCTCATTGATAAAACGTTCCGTACTTAACGCCGTTTCATTTTTTGCCTGCATCGTCTCCTTATTGTAGTATTCCACTACTTTATTCAGAATATCTTCGCCTTGCAGAATATTATCATTATGCATCGAGATTTTAATCACCGATCCATTCTTTTGAGCCAATTGGAAATTGACTTCTTTCGTCAAAGCTGACGCAACTTGCATCGGATTGCGAATAGAAACATCCAGTTTCGTCCAATCGTTATCAACGGCAAAATTTGTTTCGGTCAATGTGATTTTACCAGTCGGCAGTACCCATTCATAGGGAAATTGCGAGAACGTTTGTTCAAACGACTCATCCCCCATTTCACCCGAAACGGAGTAGCCATCACCTTTACGCTCCAATGTAAACTCTAAAGGCTGGAGCAAGCGTTCTAAAAACTCAGCACTGGGTTCTACATCAACAGGAGTCCGTTTATACAGATTCACTTTACGTAACCCTTTGCGTTCGCGAATCGACGTATAAAGTTTCAAATCATTAACCACGCCCAGCATCAGGTCTTTCGAGCGCATCACTTCTATTTCATTATCGACATTGGCACTCATTCCGGAAAGGATTCCCATTTCCTGCAAGGCTGCCATATCCGGACGACCTTTGCCTTTTTCGTCGTTCAACAGAACGGTCGTATCAATCTGATACTCCTTATTCTGTGTCTGCAAAAACAGAAAACCCAGAGCCACGAACAAAATTGCCGAAGCTACAAACCATTTCCAGTAATGCAGGTATTTCATCAACACTTCCACTAAGTTGATTTCCTCTTCTTCGTGCTGAGGCTGATCTATAATTGGTGTCTGATTCTTTTCCATATATTAACGTAAGATAGTTATAATCAGGGTAGCAATACTCATCAACGAACCCAATACAGAGAACCAGATGGTCTCACTAGAGGTCACACGGCTCGTATTTCCTTTCGATTTATTCGGTTCCACATAAATCACATCATTTTGTTGCAGTTGGAAAGCATCGGATAACAGCAACTCTTTATCCTGTAGATTCAATCGATAGATGGTTTTCTTTCCCGTTGCATCCTGACGGATCACCAGGACATTGTCGCGACGACCATAAATGGTTAAATCCCCTGCCATCGTTAATGCCTCTAAGAGATTCGCTTGTTCATTTTCGAAGGTTAATACACCCGGACGCATCACCTCTCCCATCACGGATATTTTAAAGTTTGTCAGACGAATGGTAATAATGGGTTCTTCGGTAATATACTCCGGATAAATTTTTGATTTAATCAGCTCTTCCACTTCTGCTTTGGTTTTACCTGCCACTTCAATCCGCCCTAAAACGGGAAAATCAATATAACCTTCTTTTGAAACCAGATAGGTCTGTAATGCTTCCTGACCGGTTATAATAGACTCATCTTGTCCTTTATAACGGCGGGGAAGAACTAAATTAAAAACTTTGGATGCATTCGGATCGGTTGTGTTTACAACAATCGTCATCATATCGCCCGGCATAAAACGCACCTCCGCAGGTTTTGCCGCCGAATCCATTTGCTCTGTGGTCAGGGTCTCAATATCTTTCAGATAGCCGATGTGTTTGTGTGCCGTACAAGAGGCAGTCAGCCACAACAAGAGACATAATTTAAATAAATAATGGTTAACTCTCATTATAAAAATTCAATTTGTAAATAACAGAAATAGTGATTTACACGTAAGTGTGTAAAAACGAAATTCTAAGTGATTCCTAACTTTTATATTTTTCGAATGGCAAAGATAATTATTTCGAGGAAAAATCATACACATGCATAACACATAAATTATAATAACTATTTTTTTTAACCAAACATCCAGCCAATATGTTAAATCAATCCTAAAATGTGAAATTATAAGGCTGTTTAAAACACATCGTCTCACAGGAGTTCAGAGGGGTTATCTCGTTATTACTCCCGAGACAGGCATCGTTTTTTAAGACAGATTCTCAGATGGTGTATTTAAATGTAGGGCGCGGATCTATGTATCCGCCCGTGGTGCACCATCGCACGGCATTCGAATTTGACGAACGAAAATACATCGTTCACACGGATTTTAATAGATTATATGGATTGGCACAGATTAAAAACCGATTCACCGCAATTAAGGTTATGGATTGATCTGTCGATCTGTTTGGCAAACAAATCTATGATTGCTTCATTTCGAATCTTCGCTCATATCGTTTTAGAAACGCTATGGACTCGTCTTCTCATAAATCAATCATCCAATCAATAACCTGATTTAATCTATTTCCTCTATTTTATAAGAATTCAATAATTGAGGTAATTGAGATAATCAGTTAAGAATTCTCTGACTTTTGAATTACAGGAGATTGAGTCTGGCTCGTTTGTGAAAACGAGGCAAGGGAAAGCTACAGTAATTTAAAAGTGGAGCACTTGATAAAGGGCTCTGAAGAGAGAGTGCTTGACTTAATTGTGGTGAGGTTATTTATCTTGGATTTGAAACGAACAAAAAGACATCTCTCACACAGATTTAATAGATTATTTCGGGCTTGCGCCTGAAGTTAACACTTCAATGCATCCATTCCTGATTGTCAGATCTCAAACGAAGACGCTTGGATTCTTACAATCAATAATGAATACATCTCTAAATAATCTATCGATTTCACAAATTAACGCTGATTAAAAGGCAGATTAAAAACCACTCTAAACTCAATGATTAAAATGTATTTGTTTTTTCGCCTTAGATGATTGAGCGTTATGAAAAGGATGGATGGAGGACGATAAGAAGAGATTCAAGTTCTTACGGCTTGTCTCTTCTCGTCCGGAAGAAATTCTTTTTAGCCCCATCATCTACAGCGACGGGGTTCTTTGTTTACTTTCCAGACCTGAAGCAAGAAAGTGAAAGCCCGTCCGGCTCAAGGACAAATGTTATGGACTCTCCTTCTCATAAATAAATCAATCATCCAATCAATAACCTGATTTAATCTATTTCCTCTATTTGAAGATAAAAAAGAAGATCTTACAGGAGGTCAGAGAGGTTAAGGAGGTCAGAATGTTTTATAAGACATATCCTCTGATAGTCGTCGACGAGTTAAGGGAGGAGGTGGATTTAGGGTAAACTCGCTATGCTCGTTAGTGGAGTTACTCTTTTACCTTCAAACAAACTCCTTTAACTCTTTCTTCATTCGCGTAGATGCATAAACTCCTGTTACCCCTTTAACTCCTGTGAAACATCTTGTTCGGATCATTGTTTTTGGATAAACATGATGGGCGGTGCGTTACGAAACACGGGCGGATACATGGATCCGCGCCCTACAGGGTTGGCATTGATATGTTTATTTGGTTGAATCAACGGTTTAAAAACAAAATACCTCCTTTAACTCTCTTTACTCCTGTAGGGTCTCTTAAAAGGCAAAAGAAGAAATTGTAGAAAATGAATTGAGGTAATTGAGATAATCAGTTAAGAACTCTCTGACTTTGGAATTACAGGAGATTGAGTCTGGCTCGTTTAGTAGAACGAGACAAGGGAAAGCTACAGTAATTTAAAAGTGGAGCACTTGATAAAGGGCTCTGAATAGAGAATTCTTAACTTAATTGTGGTGAGGTATTTTGTATTCTTAAATCTGCATGAAACAGTATATTTTCGTTCGGGTTAAATTCGATTGCCATGCAATTGTGAACCCCGGGCGAGTGCCACTTGCCCCTACGCTGTTGGTATTTAATCATTTGCTGGTTAATCCAACGGTTTAAAAACAAAATAACTCCTTGAACTCTCTGAACTCCTGTAAATGTTTTAAATCGCATTGTTCGGATCAAAACATTTGTGTGGTTGGTTGTGTATTTGTTGGTTTTGGGACACGGTTGGATCTCGTTATGGCTCCCGAGACACGGTACGTGGATCCAACCCTACAGGGTTCGTAATGAAAT
>DKPO01000039.1:96346-96675 GCA_002471225.1 Porphyromonadaceae bacterium UBA7332 | reverse complement strand
TGGCGATTAATGAGATTACTAAAATAGTACATAGTCAATCCAAAAAATCCTATGGTATCAATATAAAATCGAATGAAGATAAAGAATATTATATCGTAAATGATTCCATCAATGGTTTAACTTGTGGGACTTTGGATGAATCTAATAATTGGATGAATATTCAAATGATTAGTTTTGTAGATTTTGAAGTCAGAGAGGTTTTTCAATTAATCAATTTGTCACAGCGTAGAGCCCTGATCGCTAAAACAGTATATGAGCTGAAAAAATATATTCAGAGTACCGTAATTATTTAAATGTAGGGGTTTTTGAAGAATATGGCGAAAGTGCTT
>DKPO01000039.1:73041-96332 GCA_002471225.1 Porphyromonadaceae bacterium UBA7332 | reverse complement strand
ATTTGAATTTAGTAAGTAAGTGTGAGAAATAATTTTATATGTACAATCTATGAATACTATATTTGGTAAGTTAACGAGTAAAACGCTTTTCTTTGTGAGTATAAGTACAGTGGGGTATTTCTGCTTTTTGTACATGAATACTTATATTGTAAAGTCGGACTTTATATTGATTGAAATGCTGCAAGAGCTATTTACAATACCGTTAATAATCTTTCAGGTCGTGCTTTTTATTTTTTCTGTTATTTTCTGTTTTAAAGATCAGTTTAAAATGAACAGATATTCTTTTTGGAGCTTTGTTGTTTTGTTGATAAATAATTTATTTATCGTTCTAAGTTTTACATTATATCGTCATTTATTTTAATGCTCAAATAAGTTTTGTGAGAAATGATAACTGGAACGATTTGCTATATGATATAATAAGAGAACAGTCGTATTAAATATAATTGTTCTTTTATAGCCTTTAAAGGAGTTGGAAGTAAAGAGTATGATCTGAATGGGGAAGTGGAAATGTATTTACATATTTCTGTAAATGGCATGATGTGGTATATTGTGTTTGTAGTGTTTATTTGTAAATAATTCTATAATTAAAAAATAATCACTTTATTTGCGATGTGATTATTGAAGAATAGCAGGGGCGAGAGATAGGATATTCTATAATGTACCATGGAGATGAAAAACGATGCTGTTGACTTAAAAATAGAATAATGTATCGATTCAAATCAAAAAAATATTATAGTTGGTATTCCTGTTTTACCATCTCTCATGTAAGAAGGATAGTAAAAGGGAATTATCGGAGCAGATTAATCATTGGATTGGACGAGAATCGAATTAACCTGGAATTTTTGTGTGCAATAACACAACACGTCTAAATATTCGTAATATGAAATAGTATAAATACTTAACCCTAATATTTTATGAAAACTAAAAAAGTTCTTATCGCAGCTGCTTTTGCGGCAGTAACATTGCTTTCAGGGTACAATTATGTTCAAAATAATAGTGAAGTAAAACTTTCTGATTTGGCTTTAGCTAATGTAGAGGCATTGGCGAGTGGAGAGGGTGGAGATTGCCGAAATGTAAATGGGTACAAGTCGTGGAAAACAAGCTCTATTTGGGGTGGTCAAAGAGAATTTTATGATTGTTGTTATAATCTAAGATCAGGTTATAGTCCCGAAGGTACTTGCATTTAATTAATTAGCACGGCCTTTGAGCCGTGCATTAATAAGCATAGACCCAATATCAATTGTTTTTTCTGTAAATCATTTATAAATAAATCAATTTATGAGAGTAGTATATTTTTTAATTTATTTAGTATTATGTTTATCTTGCCAGCAACGTAGCTCTGAAAGGATAGTTCAGAAGGAATACATTACAATATCTGACTTTGAATATTTAGAGACAGACTCGGTAAAAGTTCCATTTATTAGTAATGTCGATGATTTGTATATTCAAGATTCAATATTAATAATTAAAAATACTTCGGGCGAACATAAATATCAACTTCTGCAATCCAAAAATTATTCTTCTATCCGTGAATTTGGTAAAATAGGAAATGGTCCTAATGAATTCACATATCCTGAATTCGTTCGTAATTCAGATAGAATCTGCATTGTTGATAAATCGAAAAATAATATGCTTTTTTTCGACTCATTGTTAAATGTCGAATCACAGATTCGAATAAAGAATGACTATTTAATGTCATCAATAAAAAGTTTGACTGATTCAATGTACTCATTTATACAATATACCCCTCAAAGTTCAATATTGTATTTCACGAACATTTGCACTGGTGCTATTAGTGACTCTCTTTTGTTTGAATTGTCCGGAGATAGAAATGATTTAAAGGAATTTAATTACGAGATGGTGGAGAATCAATTGTTTGTATCTTTTATGTATTCGGATCTGATATATGTATATGATCGGGATTCTTTGAGTAAAACGTATACGTTATCAAAAGAAATTACTTCTTCGAAACCCCAAATAAATAACTCTGGGAAAGTATATTACAACGATATGGTATGTGTTAATTCGAAAATGTATATTCTGAATCAGAAGAATATTGAAGTAGATGAAGAGATTGGAACGATAAATGGAGAAACTTCTATTTTGGTCTTCTCTCATCTAGGAGCCTTTGAAAAAGAAATAAGACTTAACAGGTTCGTAACTCATATGGTAGTCGATCAGACTAATGAGAAATTTATATTTTATTCTCCCTTAAATGATAATTACTTATTCGAGGCAAACTATAGGTTTCTTGATTCAGCAACCTAAGTTCTGTGGTAAGAATAGCTAATGCTGTATTTGACCAAGTATTTAATTAAAAATAAGTATCGACTCAAATGAAAAAAGTATTACCGTCGGTATTCCTGTTTTGCCTTTTCTCATGTAAGAAGGATAGTAAAAGGGAATTATCGGAACAGATTAATCATTGGATTGGACGAGAATCGAATTAACCTGGAATTTTTGTGTGCAATACACAAAACGTCTAAATATTCGTAATATGAAATAGTATAAATACTTAACCCTAATATTTTATGAAAACTAAAAAAGTTCTTTTCGCAGCTGCTTGTACGGCTGTAACGTTGCTTTCAGGATACAATTATATCCCTAATAATAGTGAAGTAAAACTTTCTGATTTGGCTTTGGCTAATGTGAGGCTTTGGCGAGGGTAGATCTGGTTGCACAGAGGCAAGTTGTTTTACTAGAGGCAGAAGGTATTATCCTGTCTCAGGGCCATGTGTATACATACATTGTGTAGAAGAAGATATGAATTGTACATGTAAATCTTCTACGATTATTACAAATCTATAAATTCAATATTACCAAAGCATAGAAAGAGCTATCTTTCTATGCTCCAAAAAAATGATCTTATGATATATATATATATGTTATTGACTATCTTATTAGTTTCCTGTAATGAAACTAGAACAACAGAAGTAAAGGAAATAAACATTGACGTTAATAATATTTCATTAGAACCAGCATTTACCGATTATAAAATAATTAATCTTGAATTAACTGAAGAATCAGCTCTAAACGATTTAACTAAAGTTGTTTTTGGAAAAGATAGAATATTTGTTTTATGCATGGGAAATCCAGTTCCTTTTATCTTTGATAAGGACGGGAAATTTCTTTCAAAATTAAATGTAGGTCGGGGTCCGGGAGATATCATTTTTTGTTCAGATATACAAGTAAAGAATGACACTCTATTAGTGATTGATAATTATAGAAAAATTAAAGCGTACAGTCTTAACGGAGAGTATTATAAAGATATGTATAGTTTAAGTAATCCCATATTTTCATTTTTGCCCTGCGACAATGGGGTTCTTTTACTAGACCCGAATCATTCGAAACGATCTGATTGGACATTAAGTTTTTTATCAAATGATGGCCTCTTAACCGGTGTCATAAAAAAAGATGAGCATGTTAAAGATATAGCTTATCTTGGTTATGAGCAATTAAAAGAAAAAGTATTTTCCTGGCCATTCTCCGATACGATTTATAGTGTAGACATCAAAAATGGAGAAATAAATCCACAAATAATTATAGATTTTAATGGATTGTTTATAAACAACAAGGAGTTTGGTGATGATTATAAGCGAAATCCTGATTGTATGAGTATGCAAAATGATAAATATGTTAGTTGGATATCAGATGTTGTGGTTGATGATGAAAATATCTTTTTTTCGTATCTTAAGGACAAAAGATATTTTGTTAAATATAAAAATGGAAAGTCTATTGTTACTGCATCCTTTCTTCCTAATTTCCCGGAAATGAAGAATAAAGCTATTGGTGCTATAGGAAATGATTTGATTTTCTCTTATCAGCCATATGAATTTAATTCAGAAACAGAAATGTTAGATTCGGGATTAACAATTAACAACGAAAATGAAGAATCTAATCCTTTTTTAGTGATTGTAAATCCATTTGACTAATAGTTGGATATACTTATCGATGGAGTTGAACTATTATGGATGAAGCGGAATTTCTCTGCTCGTAACTAATTTATATTCAAGGTTAAGTAATATTTCTGACGGTATAAATAAATCTTTTCTAACCTATATTAATTTGTTAAACGTAGGTCGCACAAAAATGCGATGTACTTCGCACTTTTATGCGACCTACTCCGCAATTTAGTGCGATGTACATCGCAATTTTTACTTATCATTGAAAAATAATTATTAAGCCTGTATCGGAAATTAAATTGACCGTGGAATAAATTATTTATACCTATGGAATTTCAGGGTTACGGTAAGAGGTTTGAGTTGTGTCAGTAAAATATATAGAAACTCCTGGTTGTTCTTTTTTACGATTAACTTTTAGGTTAATTGTAAAACTAATTGCTTGATTTATTGTTTATATGATAATATATTTGCATTTGTTTTTATTGCTAATGTAAACCTAAAAGTTAATTGCCGTGGAGATAATCGCATTATTTGAACCTTATATTTATAGTATACGATATGATGGACAGGAGCAAAATGAATTTGACAGACTTATGTCTGAGTGGAATGATATCAGTCAGCTGTTGACTTTCCTGGAAAATAATCGAGAATCTTTACGGGCTCATGTTTGGAAAGAAATAGATGAACCATTTAAAGCAGCTCGTCAAGTATTGGATGAGGCCGCAGCATTGGAAGAGTTGTTTGAAAGATTATATGAACATACGCAAGAAGGTAAAACTCCGGACTTTGATTCTCATTTTCAATATTTAGATGGAAAATATAAATATGAAATTAAGTATCAGCCGATGAAGTCATATGGACAGGGTACTCCATCTTTGCTTCGCATTTATGCAATAAAAATGGATGATAATATCTATTTAATTACCGGAGGTGGAGTGAAATTAGGTAGCTCCATTCAGAATTCGCCAGGGTTGAAAGATCATGTTCTGCAGAATATTGATAACGTAAGAGCCTGGCTTAGACAAAACGGAATTATCGATGGTGATGATCTGAAAAATGAATAAAATTGATTTGATATGGGATTCAATTTAGATAAACTAACGAAGATCGCAAAGCCACGTTCTGAAGAAGAGTTGGAACAGGCGCGTATTAGAAAGGAGAATAAGGAATGGATACGAATATCCCAGGATATTGCGTTGAACATTCATTTCTATTTGAAGCAACTAAATATTTCTCAAAAAGAGTTGGCTTTCAGAATGGGAGTGACACCTCCCTATATAGCAAAGTTGCTTAAAGGCAAAGAGAATATGACTATAGAAACAATATGTAAGTTGCAAACGATATTGAATAAAGAACTGATTTCTGTATTAACACCGAACGAATTGAAACAAACAGTATCGAAAAGTTCTATGGCGAAGTTTATAGATTCAGCTTCAAGTATAGTTTATTCGGATAAAGGAAATTCATTTAATGAATATCTTGCTGATGTGGAACAAATAGCATAATAATATGATGATGGAACAGATTTATTATAAATATGTTAAGATGGAGCTGGAACAATTTGCCATGTTTAATGAAAGTTTTCCAACTCCCGGTGATGATGTGCAGTTTCAGACAGAGCTGCAATTTTCATATGATAAAGAACAACAGATATTATGTAATATAATTGTCGTTAAGGCAACCAATGGAGACAAGATTATTTTGAAAGCTGATATGCGTAGCTTTTTTCATTTTTCAGATGAATCTATAGCGCAATTACGTAGAGAAAATGGATTAATTGTATTCTTTCCTCAATTGTTAATTCAATTTGCCTCTTTGAATTATGGGGCTTTGCGTGGCGTATTATTTGAGAAAACAAAAGGTACAGTTCTGTCGGATTATATATTGCCCCCGCTTTCATTAAATCGTATAATTGATAAGTCTTTTGATGTGATGTGATCTAAAGCATAGTGCGGAAGGGATTTTGAGCGATAAAAAGGCTATCCGCAACTGCTGAATAAGCAGGTTCGGATAGCCTTTTTCTGATTTTATAAAAAGAAATTTACAGATTAAACTTCTTTTTATAATACGATTCAGCAGTATAAATTGCGGCAGCAGGGTTGTTTCCCGTAATCCGGTCTTTTGTAATCAGCGTAGTCGCATAAGCATCCGAATATTTATAGAACAGACTGTCATGTCCTACACAAAGTCCGATAACGACATTCAGATCGGTCTTTGTCTGATTGAGTAGGCGAGCCTGCAGAATGGGATTACACATGGCTGCTCCGATTTCTTCACAACAAACGGGAATGCCTATCGACGATTTATCTTTGCCGGCAACTTTACAGATTACGGCATAAGGTTCGAATCCGTTTGCACGTAGAATTTTTGCAAAAATACGAGCTTCTTTAATAAGACCGATGCAATTGGCGATCCCTATTTTGTGTGCATTGATTTTGCGTGCAAATTGCATGATCTCTTCAACGCGAGTTAGCTGACAATACCCTTCGTATTCAACTTCGGCACTGGCAACCATAATAGCATGATTGTTGTCGTGATTATATCTTTCGAGCGACCATTCAAGATCTTCAGGTGTTAAATTCGTAGTCGGACAGAATTCAGGATAGGTCCGATCTTTGAATTTACAGTTTTGTGTACCACAATCGACACAACTGTTAGCATAATGTTTTGGCATAGCAAAAGTTTTCTGCAAAGATAACAGATCATAACGGAAGGTTGCTAAAAAAGAAAGAGCAGTCTGACGAGTCAAAAAATTAAAATGTATAATCAGAAAGAGATATCGTTTTATCTTGCTTAAGATCATCAACCAGAGCGTCATATAAATTACGCAATTGAGGATCTTCGTGAGTAGATAAATATATATTTAAAGCATCTATCAGATAGGGCTTAAGTCTCGGATCGTTTAATGTTTGTATAATGTCAATGGGATTCTGGGCACGGACTGTGTGTAAATCAAGACTCATGAGACTAAGCAATTCATCCATTGTATAATCCATTTCTTTTTGATCGTCTGCTTGTTGTTTATTAATTAGTTTAGCCAGAGCCTTTCCCATTTCTTCGATCATCGACAAAATGAGATCTTTACGTTGTATCATAATTAGTGAGTTAAAAGAATTACTATTATTCGACTTTAAAATTAAATGTTTGTATGATTTGATCCGGATCTTTCACCCAGACTGTACAATTGCAGGTTTTATTATAGAAATCGTCTTTATAGAACACTTTTAGTCCGAGGAAGTTTTTTCTGACATATAAAATGTTCTCGATAAAGATGGTCTGAGCTCCAACGACTATCCGGGGACGGCTCCCGTTATAGTAACGAAGACTAACAGTTCTTCGTAATAAGAAGAGTTGTATCAGGCAATTTGTTCCAAACAAGATCAGGTAAAAATAATTATCCATGTAGGTAAAGATAATGAAACCGAGTGATACCAAAATATATGGTACTATAACAAGCAGATAGGATTTGAGACCTAAAGGATAAATTATTGGTTTATTGTTTGTCATAATTGGCTAAGAGTTAATTGATAACGGATACAATGATAAGAATATTCGGGAAAAGATGAGTATTATTCGATAAAAAAATGACCTTTTGACTTCTTTCATAGAAAATTTGTATCTTGCATCGATTATAAAATGAACTGAGATTAAGAAATAGTTTTACCAAAATATATGGAAAACAAAAACAGACGACGTATTGCATTAGTTTTAGCAAGTGGCGGAGCGCGAGGAATCGCACATATTGGTGTGATTCGGGAATTGGAAAGACATGGATTTGAGATAGCATCTATAGCAGGAACCTCTATGGGATCAGTTGTCGGAGGTATTTATGCAATGGGAGGATTAGAGACTTTTGCTGATTTTATGTGTAATCTTACGCATGATGAAGTGTATAAATTAATGGATTTTACTTTAACATCGCATGGTTTCCTGAAGGCCGAACGTGTGTTTAAGAAAATAGAATCATTGATCCCTGATCAGAATATAGAAAGCTTACGGATTCCGTATGCTGCTGTAGCGGCAGATCTAAATGATCGGAAAGAAGTGATTTTTACACAAGGAAGTGTATTTAAAGCTATGCGTGCATCTATTGCTATTCCGGCAGTTGTAACATCAGTTGTGGAGAATGATAAAATATTAGTGGACGGTGGTATATTAAACCCTTTACCCCTGAATCATGTCAAAAGACATGACGGAGATTTATTGGTTGCCGTAAATTTATACGATGATACTTCATCAGCGCAAAGACGAATTGTTGATACAGATGAAGAGTTGGCCGAATTTCAGCAAGCTGCAGGTTATTTGAGTAAAATCTACGAAGGATATCAAACGGTTAAGCACAGTATTGGTTTCCGAAAGAAAAGAATTTCCCGTAAACAGAAGAAGAAACTGGACATGGGGTATATCTCTATGCTGAATATTACGACAACAATGATGTCTCAACGTATAGCTGCGATGTCTATGGAAATAGAAAAACCGGATGTGATAATTAATATTCCATGTAATGATATAGGGACTTTTGATTTCTTTAAGTCGAAAGAATTAATTGAACTCGGTGAAAAGAAAGCTAAAGAAGTTTTAGCCAGTTTATAAATTAGCTCTCTGAATTTTAACGGTTAGGAGAGTCTGCAGAACAGTTCTAAATTATGGAAAAACTACCGTTATTGCATCATGCGATTATGCATTTTGCTCCATGTGTATTTTTATTATGCGGGTTGTTGCTTTGGATGAGAAGAGATCCGGAGAATACTCCGCGATTGTATTTGTCCTATTCATTACTTTTTGCTGCATTTATTTTTATGCTCAGGTTATATGCGGTATATAAATTAAACTACGGAAACTATCAGGTATTGTCTATACCGGCTCTTTTTTCAGGTTTACTCTGTTTGTACCTTTTATATTTATATCCGATTCGTACGTTAAGTGTGAATTGGTTCAACAAAAAGAGTTTTCTGTTATATACCTTACCTCTGTATCTTATTTTTGCAGGAATTGTTTTTCAAAAGTTTAAATTCCGACCGTTATATGATTTTCAGGATATTATTCAGTATGCGGATGAGTGGAATGTATGGTTCCGCTTTCTTGTATTGTTAGCCTGCATTTTACCCTATTCGCTTATAATGCTGACATTACCTTATAACTGGAAAGCCAGTCTGGTAAGTGGAAAATGGATTTTCAGGTATTCAATGGCTTTGCAGGGAGTCTGTATTTTATTTGTGCTGTTCACTTTGACTGCTCTTCATATTTTCAGTTCGATTCATATGTTATATTGTATGATGTTTTCATGTTATATTACTTATTATGAATTGTTTTGCAGAATGGAGGTCTCAAAAGTAAAACTGCAATCACTGGATGCATTAAACTCAGGCTATGTTTCGGAGATTGAAAATCCGTTATTTAAGGAGGAAAGTGCGATCGTTGAGCAAAGTAAGGATGATATGCTTTGGGATAAACTGGTTAAGTTAATGGATTCGAATGAAATCTGGCGTAATCCGGATGTTCATTTGTCGGATCTGGCTTCTGAAGTCGGAACAAACCGCACGACTCTTTCGAATTTGATACAGTCCAGATATATTGGAGGATATCGGGAGTTTATAAATAAGCGGAGAATTGAAGAGTTCGTTAAAGTTGCCAGATTGAATAAGAATATAAATATCCAGGATACATTTTATGACGTAGGGTTTCGTTCGCGCATGACAGCTTTCCGGTATTTTAAAGAATATATGGGAATGACCCCTACAGAGTATTTGCAAAAAGGAGATATGAATAATTGAAATAATCGTGTATCATTCAGCTAAATCAAGGCTTTTGTATGAATGATACACGATTATTTTTTTAATGATACATCTACAAAAGAGCTTACTTATACATTTGTATAGGTTTATAAGATATATAAAGCTGTTTTACTTACGTATTACATTACAAGTTTTAATGAACGGAGCAAAGAGGATATCGGTGAGATATCCTCTTTTGTTTTTTTGAGATTTACTTGTTGGCAAAATAGTACCAGTATGAATCGTGATACTTTTGTTTCAGAGTGAGTTTCCCTATTTCTTTCTGATCAAGGAGCGTAATGAATTCTTTAAAACCATCCATATAAGATTCAGGGATAGTATACTTCTTTGTGATTTTGAATTCAGGTTTTTGTGAGTTAATAAGAAGAAGAGCTTCGATATAATGTCGAGGTAAAACTTCATTCTCTTTAACGGGATAATATTTCATCATCATCCAGAATTTATTCAAGTCACGATTTAGCAACAAGCTACACATCAGATAATCTAAAGCCAGTTTATTGTTTCTGTCGGCATCAACCAATCTGGCTAAATCAGATACCAGAGGACGCGCACCGATAAAGAAATAGGCTGTTGAGTCTATTGGTGTTATCGTACTGTCAGTTACTAATTCAATTGCTTCGTACAGAGTCGAGTGTGAAAGAAGATGATCGTATCTTTCAGCAATAGGTTTTTTCCCAATGGCTGCATACCATTCACGTAATTGTGTTGCGGTGAGGAAGCTGATGCCTTTATTGGAAGATATTCCATTTTGGAATGCCTGATGAATCGCTTCGTTTTTTACACCTAAACTGTTGTAGAAAATAGCGTGGAAAAAGCTGCATGGCTGATTAAGACACTGCTGAAAATAAAAGTCATTTTCGGATCTGAAAGGATATGAAAATAATTTACTACTCAATTGATTTTCGTTATTTAAAGCCAATGCCAGATAACGTAACTGTCTGGGATCTTCTTTCAGGCGTGATTCATCGAAGTTGTCTATAATATAACTCCATTGAGAACGGACTAAGGCCTGATCCAAACGATATCCCTTTTCATCTGTCTGATCTTTTATAAAGAAAGCTAAGACAAAAAACAGAACCATAGGAGCTATATAAAGGAATAGTCGCATAGGTAATGTTTTCAGATCGATAGGTTTAAAGGCCAGCAATCTGGTACCTAACATTGCGCCTATCAAGAAAAACAAACCTTTTTGTTGCTGTGGCTGTAATCCCGGAATAGCGAATCGCTCTGAATAAGGCAGTTCCGGAATAAAGGAGTGCAGAAACAATGGAATGAGGATGGCTATAATCGTTATGGATACAACAGCCATACGAGCATAGAACTTACCACCTTTTTGCCATTCGATAAAGCAGAGCATCACAAAAAGCAGGATAGTGAATAAGGGCGGGAAAAGTGTATATGCGATAACTATATAGGTCACGACAGCAATTATTCGTAAGAAATGCTTGCTGAGAATACTGTATAACGATAGCAAGATTGAAAGAATCAGAAGTTCTAACCCTGTTTGAAGTGATAATCCGCGAATAAATAAAGCCGCAAAGAAACAACCTGAGATAAAAGGCATCCATGCACCCATGCTCCGGCTTCGTGGAGGAAGTGTGCTGATTTGACTCCAGATAAATAAAGTAGGGATTAATCCCATGATTAAAGCTCCGACAGTTTGAATCTGAAAAAACTGAGCGATAAAACTACTTAGCAATATTGCAGATCCTTGCGGCGCTGCCCAGTAGGATCTCAGAAACTCCGGAGAGAAACTGAAAAAATCTGAGGCTTCTATTTGCCATAACGTTCCCGGAAGGAATATATACCAGAAAATCGTCAGCAATATAAAGAATAGCCCTAAATATATATTCTGTAATTTCATCATTGTCCAAATCAAAATAAGTTTCCTATAGCTTTAGTATTAATCTCTATTTCTTCGTTTGTGAATTCCGGTATATTGTAGGACTTCATTCGTTCGAAATTAGAGTTCGGATTGTATTGAGGTAATGCAAATGGTTTACTCCAAATGCCCTCATCATCACAATGAGCCAGATACAGATGTGTATAAAGTCCATCTAAGCGACGGCTGCTGAATACGATCCATTTACCGTTGGATGACCATGAATGGTAACTTTCGCTTTGCGGACTGTTTAACGCATCGGTGTTCATAATCGAATCATTCGTTAGATTGATCATTTTTAATTCAGCTTCCTTATGCCAGATAGGAAAGGTTGCAAAGTCCGATTCTGTAAAAAGTAAAAATTTTCCATTCGGAGATATACGTGGAAACGATGCACTTTTTTTATGCGCAGAGCCATTATACAAGGTGTCAATCTTTGATGCAAATGTACCGGTCTGCTTATTAAATCCTACGGCATATATTGAATACCACAAAGAATCCTTTTGCATCGGCATATCTTTCTTTTCAGCAGCACAAAAGTAAAGCTTATCGCCTTTAGGAGACCATGCCGGAAAGGTTTCAAGATGTTGAGGTGAAGCGAAACGGCTATCATTCAATACTTGCTTTTTATGTACATCGTACAGGATTAAATCGGATTCAAGATCATAAACTTCAAGCGGTTGATCTCCGAATGCATGAAATGCCTGACGGGTAGTGTTGGAAGAAAATATAATATAGTCTCCTGAAGGGTGCCACATTGGGTAGGTTCCACTTTTTTTCGGACCTAGTTCTTCAAGATGAATAACCTCCGGTTGGTTATTTTTTACAATAACTGTTCCCTTTTTATTTCCTCTTACATGCAGCATCATATCTTTAGCTGAATAGTTTTGGAAAGAATGACAGTTGATACATCCGTTATCAAGTAAGCGATTGGTGAATACAGTTCTTTCTTCGAAGGAGGTTATATCCCGTTGTCGAATTTCAATAAGGTTCCATCCTTCATAGCCGGGTTCGATTAAGCGGTAAACCAGATTCTTATCTATTGAATCATTAGATATATAAATCGGAAAGGCTTTATATTGTATTCCTTTCGGATGCTCATTGTCCCATACCGAAACTTGTACATGCAAGGTTTTACCTAAATTCCGGCTTAGAAGAGAGTGCCATTTCTTTTGAGGAATTTTAATCTGATCGGTATTTTGAATATGTATTTGTACTTTACCATCAATGATAAATTCAGCTTTTATACGGTTAGCTCCTTTTACCTGAAAATTTAAAGGTGATATATTGGAAGGTATTGTGACCTGAATATAATCGGGATAAATATTCGGATAAATATCTGTTGTTTCTTCAGGTGATCCTGTAAACACAGAGCAACTATTCATAAACAGAACAATCATAAGTATAATGAGTCCTGTGATATTATTTATTTTAGGTTTCGCCATAGTTAATTTTCAAATAGAGTATTAAGAGGCTGTTTTGAACTTTTAGTATTTTATTTTTATTTGAGCCAATTGTGTTTAGCTTTGTTTTTCTGCGTTTTAATTGCCTTCAATTACGTAATAGCTTAAATGGTTAGCTATAAAAAGATAATCAGAATCCATCAAAATACAGAGGATTGTATAAGAAATTCAGAACAACTTATAAGCTTAGTTGCAAATATAAGTATAAATTTAATAATTTGTTGTTCTTTGGATTTATATTCGGCATAATAACAAAACGGAGCTAAAACCACAAGGGAATTAGCTCCGTTTTAAGAGATAATAAAAACCAAATACCAAATACCAAATTATTTTAGAGTTTCTTTTTTTACTGCTTTACGAATGTTATAGCGATATGCCCAACAAGCCAGTATGAAATATACTATACATTGTATCCAAAGTGTGATATACTCGACAGATATTTCAGAAATACCGGCACCCATTGAATTGATCTTCACAAAAGCAAGTGTGCCGGGAGCTGCCGGAAATATGAAATGTGCTACTCTCCAGTACCATGGCATTAATTCCAAAGGGTAAGAAACACCTGAAAGGAAAATCAATCCGACAGAGAAGAATGCAATCATTAATATAGGAGCATCAGAGTCTGTGTAAAAAACAGAAGCAGCTAATCCGAAGAAACTTGATGCGAGCAGATATGGAATGAGTAAGTGTACTATATCCATAGTCTTACCTATATTGGGTAAATCAAAAATTACCGGCATTAATCCTAAAAGGAAGAAAGAAAATAGCGCATATAAAAGACCGTATGTCATCGTCTTGGATAAGATGACCTGTACAATTCCGCTTTTGCTGGTTAATGCATATTTATATTTCAGAATATGATTTGTTTCTTTTTCTTCTCCTGATATCATAGCTATTACCATCATTAAGGTCTGGAATATAATCACCATAAGAACCGCAGGGATCAGATAAGTTCCGTAACCTTCCGTATAGTTGTATAATGCCTGACCGACTACAGATACCGGTGATTGAGCCTGAGCCATTGCCGGAACATCTTTTGACGGAAGAAATACCAGCTGATCGGGTCGGATTTGATCATTGATTGTCAGCATCACGAAAGATGTGGCTTTTTGTATTGCCAGATAATAGAGAAATGCCGTTGTAGTCTGATAGGTGGTGAATAAGGCTTCTTCACCGCGTTGAATTTTCGTTTCGAACTGATGTGGTATATATATAATACCAACAATTTCATTTCTTTTCATCAACTCCTGTGCTTCGTAATATCCTAATGCATCAGTGCGAACCATTAATTCAGGAGTGGCATCAAGCATTTGTATGATCTCCCGGCTCAGAGGTGTTTTCGATTTATCGACAACAGCAATCGGAGCGTTTGTAACCTCATTTGGAGCATACATATAATTGTACAATAAGCCATAGACGAAGATCCCTCCCATAAGAACAAGCACAATAGCGTAACTGGTTCCTATGGTTTTAATCTCATCAATAATGCCTTCCGTCAGACGAGTAAAAAATAACTTTATATTATCGAATGCCTTCATATTTATGTTCGATTATGACACGTTTTAATCGGGATAACAGGAATAAAGGGGGAACGATATATAAAATTAATACGACCCAGTTTATCCATGTATATGCAAAACCATAGTCTCCATATAACAGGTTTTGATTGATCATCACAAAATGTCGGATAGGAAGTAAGTAACTTGCCCCGTGAATGACCGGATACATATCGGGTGCCGGGAAAGTGACACCGCAAAGAGTGGCTCCTAAGGACCCGATCATTGATACGATACTTATAATAATTCCCATTACCGGGAATATTGCAAAAACAAATAATGCTAATGCTTGTGATGCTATAATCAGTAATACAGATGACAGATTCAACGGTAAAAAACCACAAGAGAACGGAATATGTAACATTCCGAACATGATATAATTACCGAATATGGCAATGCAGGAAAAAATAATCGTATAAGGTATAAACTTTCCGACTATTGCGATAAGCATATTCCCATTCGCTTTTTCTAACCAGTCTTCTGCTGTATGAAACTTAAGTTCGCTACCGACGATATAAACGGTAGTTAGTAATACGAGTATTTGCAGAAATACGAAAAAGAAAGGATTGCTCAGATATACCGAGTAGTCAAGATCCGGATTAAACAAAGCGTTACTTCTTTGATTTGTCGGCATTATAAAACTCATAATCTGATCACTGGTTAGTCCCAGAGATGCTCCTTTCATAATCGTCGGTGTTAAAGCTATAGGTTCAAGCACATTTTCAAAAGCGCCTAATATTTCACTACCGACACTAAGTAACGCATAGTGGTAATAGTAATTAATAGTAGTGCTTTTCCCATCCATCATTCGATTCTCGAAATCGGAGGGTATAACCATATAACCATATATTTCTTTGCGCTGTGTAGCAAGACGTGCTTCTGCAGGATTAGCAAAATGTTTTGTTACGGTCATAGTCGGAACGGCATCAACATTTCGAATAATATTGCGAGATGTAGCTGTGCCATCCATATCAACAACACCGATAGGAATGTTTTCCATTTGTCCGTTATTGAATATGGTAGCCATGAACAGGATACAAAACAGAGGTAGAATAATCGTAACACCAAAATAAATCCGGCGTGAGATCATTCGGTCAATTTCGCGTTTTAAAACAGCTAACAAAGGATTTTGCTTATTTTCCTTCATGAGTTATTATTGTTCATTTAGATTCACCAGAACAGACATTCCCGGACGTAAATCAGGGACCGGATTGGTTGGTAAAGCATGTATTTCGAACGTTCTTAAATCGTAAGAACCCGTTTCTTTGGTTGATCTCCAGGTAGCGAAACTACCCATCGGACTGATATAATATATTTCGAATTCAATATTCTTTTTATCTATGGCAGGCACATCGCCTTTAAACTTTCCGCCCATTTTAAAGTGTGGCATTAAGTCTTCGCGTACATTCAATACAGCATGAGCATCACTTAGTACAACTAAATTCATGATAGGCATTCCTGCTCCAACCAACTCACCACGTTTAGGGAATATATTTGAAATTTGTCCATCAGCAGGTGCACATAATAAAGAATCTTTCAGAAGAGATGAAACTTCATTGACACCTCCCTGAGCAGCAGCAACCAACGATTTTGCACTTTCTTTATCTTCCGTTTGGGCTCCGTCAACTGCCATTTGATATTGAGCATGTGCCGCTTTTTCAGCAGCAACGGCACTTAGATATAATGTGTGAACCTCATCGTTTCGTTGCGAAGTCACAACACTATCTTTATAAAGTCTGTTAATGCGCTCATAGGTGATTTTTGCTAACGAAAGATCTGCTTTGGTTTTATCCCAAAGTTGTTTTGCTGTTTCAATAATCTGTTTACGTGTACCGGCATCAACTTTCTGATTCTGAAATTTTGCTACACTTTCCATAGCTGCGACTTGTTGATATTTTGCAACTGCTTCAGGAGAATTTATCAATACAAGAGGTTGCCCTTTTGTGACATTACTTCCTTCCTGAACAAGGAAAGAGTCTATCCTGCCTGGTAGTTTACCGGAGATTCGGATCTCTGTTGATTCTACCTGTCCCTGAAGTATTGTAGGTTTATGTCCGAGATTGATGATACCTACTGCAGATATAATTAATACAATTAATAATATCCCCAGAAATGCATAAAGCAATATTTTTTTAGACTTTTCCATATCGTGTGTTATCTTGTTTTGTTTGAATTAATCGAATATCAGAGAATCATTTTTGCCGGAATCTTTAAAGTTGGTAAATTCCTGAGGCATACCACAAAGTGATAATAGATTGATAAGTGCAGAATCATACTGATAATAAGCTAATAGATATGCTACCTGAACTTTTGCCAATCCAACCTGAGCATCTACTACTTCTGTTGATGTAGCCATACCTTCAGCAAAAGCTTTCTTTCTCATTTTGACTAACTCTTTCGATAGTGCAACTGTGCTGTTTAAAGCTGTAACATTATCTTTCGCCTGTTCGATTTGAGAATAGAACTTATCGATCGCAACAGATAGCTCATTCATAGCTTTTTCTTTACCTAACTCCAGAGATTGAGTTGCTAATTTCGCCTGACGGATTTTCTTTTCACGATCCAGCCCATCAAAAATATTCCAGGTAAAGCCTACACCGATCATACTTCGCGGAATTAAGTTCTTTTCAATACCATGTGCATACAGAGTTTGCTTTCCGATAAGAGCTATATTAGGAGCATAACCTGTCTTTCCGATTTTTTCCTGATATTTTGCCATTTGTTCCTGGATTTGGATTTGATTGATCATATAATTGCCACCCGGAAGTATTGCTTTATAATAAAGTACTGACGGAATAGAATCATTTATGAATAGAGGTGTAGTAGGAATTACATATTCGTTGCCTTCCATCTCTATTAAGCTTTTGAAAGCTTGCTGTGCTACATGATATTGTTTCTGTGCAGCCTCATATTCGCGCTTAGCTTCCTCCATTCCAACCTGGACTACAAGTCTATCCGCTTTATTAATGATGCCGTTTTCCTCCATCTTTAAAGCATTGTTATAGTTCTCGTTGAGAGCATCGAATGCTTGTTTTCTAACAGCAACCACTCTTTCACCTAATCGTAAGGCAAAATAGGAGTCAACCAGTGCAACCTGTGAAAAAGCGGCAACCTGCGCATGGTTTACCCGAGCGGCTTCGACCATTGATTTTCCTATTTTATTCGCATATATTCTTTTTCCGCCGGTAAAAATAGGCCACATAAGATTTGCATCAATAGTGGTTACATTCTGTGGCATTAAAGGAAAGTTGAGAGTGTACGAACCTATCTTATCCAGAATTCCTGTAATGATCTGATCATCGGGTAGGATATTGTGGATAAAGTCTTTAACCGGATTTGTTAAATTGTTTAATGGCTCTTTTACTTCAATCTTATTAGAAAAATGCATATATGTACCTGCAGCACTGATATTGGGATACCAAAATGCATTAAGTCTGGCATGTTCTGCTTTGGCTATCTCTACTTCTTTTGAGGCAATCTGAATACTTTTGTTATTGTCATATAACATTTGGAGAGACTCCTCGAAACTAACCTGGCGTGGAGTCTCTTGTGCAATAACAGGAATGGTACCTGCAATAAGCCATGTTGATACTATAATATTCAAACGACTGAACATAATTTTTTTGGATTGGTTTAGGTTTGCTATTAAAACAGACCTTCAAAGTCGTTTGTTCAAAAATAAAGAAGAATGTGGAAAGTTAAAAAAGAAGATCTTAAGGCTCTGTTTTGCAAATGGAAGTATTTATTTAATAATAAAAATAACCGGGAGTGTATGAATAAAAAAACGGATCAGCAAATCAGATTTGCCGATCCGTTAAAATAATTACTTATTTTCAATTTCGTCATGCTCTTCACTCCAGATATCAGCTTCAGTATCAAGATCGATCATTTTCGAATCTAATTCGTCAATCTCATCTTTTTGAAGCCATTCTCCGGAAGCAGCATCATAGTACTCGAATGCTTGTATTTCATCGTTGTACCTTTTTTCTCCGTTAATAGGCATAGCATATCAGATTTAAAAGTGAAAACTTATATTACATAATACGTTTTAACGGGAGTATAGTTCGATAGTTTATATACTTTAATTGTTGACAGTGTATTTTTTAACGTCAATTTGATCCACAGCATCTAAAATCGGTTGTATCGAAATCGTTTCTCCGACCGCTTCTTCCATCCATCTGTCCGGGGTTAATCGTCCTAACATATAAATACGATCGATTTCATTAGCAAATTCTTTCGGCGACAGATTAGCCAAATGATTCTCTAACTGATAATGGATGAGGTGACCAAATGAATATGCACTCAGATATAACGGATATGAAATCATATGACTGTAAATGGCAAGAATCGGCTGATCAGTCATGCCAAATACCGGTGCATAATATTCATTCCAGACAGCTTTTGCAATATCCTGAACTGCATTTTGCAGACCCTGGGCATCAGCATCAGGATTTTCATACATCCACTTCCATACACGCATATCTACCAATGAAACCCCCATAATCTCATAAAGAGAAACAAATGTATCCAGTGTTTCAAGATCCTGATCTTTATTTGTGTTTTTGATATTCAATAAATCAAGATCTCTTTTTTGGAACATAAAAGCAAGAGCTTCTGTAAAAGAAGTATTAGGGACACCGTTAAGCATATAATCATTTACATCATACAATGAAATAGTTTGTTCTACGTTATGTCCTAGTTCATGGATAGCAATATTATACCCTTTATAATCCATGCCATTCTCTCCGATACGCGTACGTAGATGTGCTTTATCTCCACGCATTGTTCCTCCTCTGGCATGTCCTGAGCCTCTGGCCGGATCGACAGCTATTTTATCAGCTAAATATTTGGCTCTTTCTTTTGTGTAGCCCAAATCGACAAGCATACGATCTATATCATCCTCCAAAGCCTGAGCGTTAGGATACAAGTTCATTGTTTTTGAATTAAGCATATTCTGATCCAGAGAGCTTCGCGATTTGAATCCATCATACCAGATATCAAAAGGCTGAAGAGGTCGACCTAATCGGGCGGATATAATCTGACCTACTTTTTTAGCCTGCGGAGAAGATACAAACTTTGTAAACAATTCCTCGCATTGAGCTTGTGAGATCTCCATTTCTCCGTCGAATTTGCGTTTAATATAATTATTCATCGTCTCAGGATACATCGCATCCTGTTTCTGCATTTCATTGAACAGATTTATGATTTGTTGATAGCGTTTACCATCTTCGGGAGTCGCTGTAATTTGTTTGCCGTCTTTGGTCACAACATTTGTATAAGGATTCCACTGATACGTTTCATTATTGATAACCTCATTCGGAATGGTTTGATCGATGATACGTTTCATTACCTCATAAACCATTAACTGTTTTTCTAATCCGTTTTCCTTATTGGAGTAATTAGCCTTGATTTCATCGCGGAGATTCCAATGAGTAAGCAGATTCATTCCTTTGGGAAATAATTGTTCGCCGTCATTGTTCCGGAGTTCTCCCATCGGTACATTATATGAAGCGATATATACGTCAGCATCAGATGATGCTTTACTCATTGACATATTCAGTTCAGAAGGGATACGAGCCGTAAACATTTCGCCCATACGCGCGTAGGCCCAATCTCTTTGACTCCAGTTTTTGCCAAGTTGATTTTTCTCATCTAAAGAGTATTGCGGAAAGTTTAGTGCAGTAATGAATGCGATCTTATTATTGTAAAGATCCTGAACTAAATGAGCAGAAGGACTGTAAGCTCCGAAAGCAAGATCAATCTCTTCAACCTCACCACCTGTCAGATCTATCGGTTCGTTTAATTGCATACCCATAATTCCGTAATTACCCCAAAGAATTTCATAATTTCGTTGAAGCTTTTCGAATAGGCGGTCTGTTTTCAAAGAATCGGCAACAAAATTAGTAAGGCAGAATTCTTTGAAATCAGCTTTGTTACCTTGCTCATTTTGCC
This sequence comes from Porphyromonadaceae bacterium UBA7332, assembly GCA_002471225.1. Taxonomy (GTDB): domain Bacteria; phylum Bacteroidota; class Bacteroidia; order Bacteroidales; family UBA7332; genus UBA7332. The sequence goes on along the minus strand of DKPO01000039.1, from coordinate 75,782 downwards.
ATAATTCAGCAGCTTGTTTCACTCCGCGTTCAATGCGCATGGGATTGGCTGAGGGATATTTTTGTTTAAGTTCTGAAATGACTTCCGATTGAGTTTGATCATTCATAGTTTGTGAAACAGATGATTTAGGGTTGTTCGTACAACTAAACAATAAAAGGGAAGCGACGAACATGAAGATTTTTCTCATAAAAATAAGCTTAATGTGTTCTGATTGTTCTGATTAGATGAGCAAAGCTACAAAATTAAAAATCAAAAACTATCTTTTTTTGTGAAAAGGAGTAATGTTTTTTTGTTTACATCAAAGAATCTTCTACTTTTGATGAATTAATTTTTATTGGTGATTTACACTCGAATTTATTTCGAATTAATCCATAGGAGGTTATAATTATGGTCACTTTTGAGAAACTGCTTTACGATGCTATTACTCAAGCAGTAGAGAAATATAGAAGTTCTTCTCCGGAAGGCTTATTATCCGATTTGTATATACAATGGAACGGTGAAGACGGATCATTAAAATTCTTTGATGATGAAGAGCGTTTTCTGCTACAGGTATTTACAGATACTTTAGATGTATCCATCGATGAAGGTGTTATCGCCAAAACATTGGATGAGTTACTTCATACGGCCAGAGTAAGTGATATTTTTAATGCTGAATTTACACTAAGGCCATTTTCAATCATTGTTGTTGATGAAAATTTCGTGACACAGAGCGAGCACTTTTTGTTAGAGTCAGACTCAATGGTTCTGGATCAGAAATTCATGGATCGTCTGGATAAAGAATTAGATGATTTTATGCATAAATTATTTGAATAAAGTATAGATCAGCCTTCATATTGGAGGCTGATTTAGTTATAATTAAACTTGTTTTGAAATAAATGAAAGAGTTATTTGTATTGTTGAAGCGATTTGTTCCGCCTTATAAAAAGTATTTGGTGTTGAATATATTCTTCAATTTACTATCTACAGTTCTTAGTCTATTCTCCTTCGGGATTATTATCCCAATTCTTCAGATTCTATTCGGCTTAGATAAAAAAGCATATGATTATATTCCTTTTGCGGGAGCAGAATCTTTTAAAGATACAGTGGTAAACAATGCTTATTATTGGATAAATTCAATAATTAATGAGCATGGGGCTTCGGTTGTATTGATGCTTTTAGGCGGATTCCTGGTCATAATGACTATGCTTAAAACCGGATCAGCTTATTTGGCATCCCATTTTATGATACCGATTCGTACCGGAATCGTAAGAGATATACGTATTACTTTATTTGATAAAATCCTAAGCCTGCCGATCGGATTTTTTACCGGTGAGCGGAAAGGAGATATTATCGCCCGAATGACAGGAGATGTAGGGGAAGTTGAGAATTCGATCATGTGTTCGCTTGATATGATTTTTAAAAATCCGATTATGATCATTGTTTATTTTGCAACAATGATGTCTCTGAGCTGGCAATTGACTCTTTTTGTGTTTGTCTTGTTGCCATTTAGCGGGTTTATTATGGGAAAAGTCGGGCGAAAACTTAAACGTAGTTCTCAAATCGGACAACAGCAATTTGGAGAGTTGTTGTCACAGATTGATGAGACACTGGGAGGACTTCGTATAATCAAAGCATTTAATGCAGAGCGTAAAATTGAAACTCGTTTCCGTAAGCAGAATGACAGTCATCGTCAAACAATAAACAGAATTAATCGTCGTAATGCACTGGCCCACCCTATGAGTGAGTTTCTGGGAACAACGACGATTGCGATCGTCCTTTGGTATGGCGGTTCACTGATCTTAAGCAGCAGTAGCTCTATTGATGCTGCTGGTTTTATTTACTATCTGATTATTTTTTATAGTATTATCAATCCAGCTAAAGATTTGTCTAAAGCCGTATATGCTATTCAGCGCGGTTTAGCTTCTATGGAGCGTGTAGATAAAATCTTGTCAGCTGAGAATCCGATAAAAGAACCATTGAAACCAGTTAAACTTACCGAATTTAAAAACTCGATTGAGTTTAAAGATGTATGGTTTAAGTATCAGGATAAATGGATTTTGAAAGGCGTAAATCTGACTATTCCGAAAGGTAAGACTGTCGCATTGGTCGGGCAATCAGGATCGGGAAAATCAACTCTGGTAGATATGATTCCGAGATTCTATGATGTTCAAAAGGGTAGTATCTCAATTGATGGACATAATATTAAAGATCTGACATTAGAGAATTTGAGATCTCTAATGGGGAATGTTAATCAAGAGGCCATTTTATTTAATGATACGTTCTATAATAATATAGCCTTTGGTGTTGATTCTACAACTGATGCTGCTGTAATTACGGCTGCCAAAATTGCCAATGCAAATGATTTTATCATGGCTTCAGACGAAAAGTATGAGACCTATATCGGAGATAGAGGTTGTCGTTTGTCAGGAGGGCAGAGACAAAGGTTAAGTATCGCAAGGGCAGTTCTTAAAAATCCACCAATTATGATTCTGGATGAAGCAACTTCGGCTTTGGATACCGAATCAGAACGTTTGGTTCAGAATGCATTAGAAAATCTGATGAAAAACAGAACGTCTGTAGTTATTGCACATAGATTATCGACGATTAAAAATGCTGATATTATTTGTGTTATGCATGAAGGCGAAATTGTAGAGCAGGGTTCACATGATGAACTGCTGGCTTTAGATGGATTTTATAAACGACTTTGTGATATGCAAAGTTTTTGATATATCAGAAAGAAAAAGGCTGAATACTTCTTTTAA
>DKPO01000039.1:40461-72708 GCA_002471225.1 Porphyromonadaceae bacterium UBA7332 | reverse complement strand
GAGCCAACGGAAATACCCAGAAAGAATAATAGGAACCAAATAAAAACAGTGGCGATTTTTGATAAAAAAGGCATTTCCTTCTTTCGGAGTAAATAACCGATAATAATACCTGAGAATAAAACAAAAATGATAATTAGCATATGTTATTTGATAAATATTTTACGTAAAATTCTATTTAAAAGGAATATTACTCCAACAATAATAAAAGCAACAATGGTTCGGGCAATGTCATTATTGATACCAAAATAAGACAATGTGAAAATAAAACCACGAATCGCTTCCATCGGATTGACGGACTGCCATTCAAAATGATCACATACCGGATAAGAAAAATAATTGAATGCAGCTAAGCAAACAAAGATGATAAGCGTTGAACTTATTAAAGTAATCCATTTCATACAAAGATGTTTTAATAGGACAAAAATAGGAAAAACTGAAATGTAAATTGCTTTTTTGTTCTACATAATCAAATATTTACAGCTTATTCATAGATAAACTTATAGATTGATGAGATGTTATAAAAAAGGAGAAGCTTGCTTAATTCTTAAATAGTTGATAATATTTAATTACCTTTGCTAATATCGGACATTAAAACGTTTGTATTATGAGAATATATAATCTCCTTTTTTGTATATGTTTATTAGCGTTTGCTTCTTGTAAAACATCCAGGCATACGGTGACCTATGAATATATAAAAGCGGCAGAATATGAATTGCCGAGATACGCAAGGTCTATACTGATTGTTAATAACACAGCCAGACAAAGTCCTTTTGACGGACATACAATACAATATGGTGAAGTTAAAAGAAAGCTTTATCAGCCTTTGGATTCATTAAACCGGACACTGATTAGTGATCTGGCTTTTATGATGGATGAAACAAAACGTTTTGATAAAGTGTTGTTTGATTCAGTATCACTCAGAACAGATACTTTGTATCTTAATAAGCGGGAATTGGCATTAGCGGATGTAAACGCTTTAGCACGAAATAATAATGTAGATCTTGTATTGGTATTAGATCGAAGTGCTATGATGAGTGATTTGCGGATCGGAGCATTTGATAAAAGCAATTTTATGCAATTTTTGAATACCGTACGTTATCAGACTGATTTTAAATTGTACGATTCTTTAGTTGGCGATTATATCCATGATGTAAACGGAAATAAAGAATGGCAATTAGAGAGTATAACCCAAAATGAAGATCTTGGTTTTTTTGAGACGAGTCTTACAAGAAATCAAGGGATGATTTTATGGGAAAAAGAAGATCAGATCATGCGTTCTTTGTTTCCTTATATGCAAAGTGAAAACCGTTTTTTGTTTTCTACGCTGGATAGTAATATGAAAGATGCATATAACTATGCACGTAGAAATAATTGGGATGATGCAGCCATTATTTGGGAGTATTTGTTTCAGAATATGACGGATTTGCAGCTCAAAAAATACTGTGCGTTGAATATGGCACACTATTACGAACGAAAAAACAATTTGCAGGAAGCTTTGGCCTGGCTTAATAAATCAGGTGAAAATCAAACCAATCAGGATGAAATTCTGACGAAATATATCGCAGATTTTACGAAGAGTTTGAAAGAAAGAATCGGCTTACGGCAATAAATCCTGCAACAGAAGCGTATTAAATACGTTAATTATAGCTTAAAAACTTCATCTTTTTTACGCAATACTGATGTAAACGTTAAAAAAGGGCCTACAAGTTTTTTTTCGCAAAGAAAAAAATGAGTGAGATCTTTTTTCTGAAACTAAAATGGTATATATTTGCAATCCGTTTTGAGTAAGCAAATTAAGAGAACAGAAAAATAATTCATATTATTATGACTAAAGCAGATATTGTTAACGAGATTGCAAAGAACACAGGGATTGATAAAGCGTCAGTATTGACTACAGTTGAGGCTTTTATGAGTGTAGTGAAAAGTTCAATGGCTAATGGCGAAAATGTTTACCTAAGAGGTTTTGGTAGTTTCGTTATTAAAAAGAGAGCTCAAAAAACGGCACGTAACATCTCTAAAAACACAACTATTATTATTCCTGAGCATAATATTCCTTCGTTCAAGCCAGCTAAGACTTTTATGAACGAAATTTCAGGAACAGACAAATAATTATTATAAAGTTTAACTAAAAAAATTACGACAATGCCAAGCGGAAAAAAAAGAAAAAGACATAAAATGTCTACGCACAAGCGCAAGAAAAGACTAAGAAAAAACAGACATAAAAAGAAAAAATAAATAGTCTGTGACTTCAAAAGGTCATTTGAAAAAGTAATAAAGAACAAACTTAATGACTTTTCTTTAAGTTTGTTCTTTGTGTATTTATAACACAATAATTTATAAACAGTGGTAAGCGAACTCGTTATAGACGTTTCTTCCAAAGAGATATCGATAGCTATACTTGAAGATAAAAACGTTGTAGAACTTCAAAAAGAATCACGCAATGTTTCCTTTTCGGTAGGAGATATTTACTTAGGAAGAGTAAAGAAAATGATGCCAGGCTTAAATGCGGCATTTGTAGACGTCGGATACGATAAAGATGCTTTTCTTCACTATCTGGATTTGGGCTCACAGTTCAATTCCACAAATAAATTTGTAAGACAGGTTATTTCCGATAGAAAGAATTTACCGTCGTTGCCTAAGTTTCAACTATTGCCGGATATCCCTAAAGACGGGACTCTACCGGACGTTTTAAAACAAGGGCAGGAAGTCCTGGTTCAAATTACAAAGGAACCAATATCAACAAAAGGACCTCGATTGACAGCAGAAATCTCTTTCGCAGGACGTTTTCTTGTTTTAATGCCGTTCTCAGATAAAGTTTCGGTTTCTCAAAAAATCAAATCTAATGAAGAACGGGCCCGATTAAAACAATTAATACAAAGTATTAAACCAAAGAACTTCGGTGTGATTGTACGTACGGTTGCCGAAGGAAAGAAGGTTGCTGAACTGGACTTAGAACTAAAAATGTTAGTTAAGCGCTTCGAAGAAGCCATGGCTAAATTGCAAAAAGCAAAAGTTCCTTCTTTGGTTTTTGAAGAAACAGGTAGAACCGTAGCCATTTTACGAGATATTTTCAATCCTTCTTTCGAAAATATTTATGTGAATGATGAAACGGTTTACAATCAAGTAAGAGAGTATGTGTCTATGATCGCACCTGAGAAGGTTGAGATTGTCAAACACTACAAAGGAAATCTACCTATTTTTGATAATTTTGGTGTCACCAAGCAAGTCAAGTCATTATTTGGTAAGGCAGTTACATTTAAACGCGGAGCTTATCTGATTATAGAACATACAGAGGCATTACACGTAATTGATGTGAATAGTGGAAACCGTTCAAAATCTACCAATTCACAAGAAGATAATGCGTTAGAGGTTAACCTCGCCGCTGCAGAAGAAATTGCTCGTCAGCTCAGACTGAGAGATATGGGTGGGATAATTGTTATCGACTTTATCGATATGCAAGAACAGTCTCATCGCCAACAAATATTTGATAAAATGAGGGAAGCGATGTCTCATGACAGAGCACGCCATAATATCCTTCAATTAAGTAAATTCGGGTTGATGCAAATCACCCGTCAGCGTGTCCGTCCGGCGATGGATATTAACACGTTGGAAGAGTGCCCGGTTTGTTTCGGTAAAGGTAAGATGCAACCGTCCATCCTTTTGACTGACCAGCTTGAAAATAAAATTGACTATTTGGTGAGTACACTGAAAGTGAAGAAATTTACTTTATTCGTTCATCCGTATGTGGCTTCCTTTATCAATCAGGGATTATTTTCCTTGAAATGGAAGTGGCGATTTAGCTATGCTATGGGAATTAAAATCGTTCCTGATCAGAGCTTAGCTATGTTGGAGTATAAATTTGTCGATTCCGAAAAACAAGAAATCGACTTAAAAGAAGAAATTGAAATAAAGTGATAACTTTGTTGCGAGTTATAATTTAGTTTTATTCATCAAACAGATAAAACTGAATTGTAACTCGCAATTTGTTTTTAGAAGCTGCGGTATGTCCTCGCATGTTATGTGTTTTAGTCGAGTATCCTTTCTTATGAATCCCGATTAAAATACCTCATGATGCAGAACCCCGAAAAATATTATTCAATAAATTCAAAACAGCTTCTTGTAAATATCCTATATTTGCCTTTCTTTAATTTATAATGACCATTTTAATTAGTTTCGACCATGCTTAATGATGAAATTAAAAAAGCCTGCGAAGTAATGCAGGCAGGGGGTGTCATTCTTTATCCTACAGATACAATCTGGGGACTAGGTTGTGATGCTACAAACGAAGAAGCTGTCAAACGCATATTTGAAATTAAAAAACGTGTCGACAGTAAAGCACTTTTGGTTCTTGTAGACCGTGATGTGAAACTTCAGTTTTATGTGGATGAAGTTCCTGAAATAGCGTATGATCTTATCGAATATGCTGATAAGCCATTGACTATTATTTATGATGGAGCACGTAATCTGGCTAAGAATCTGGTTTCTGAAGACGGTAGTGTAGGAATCCGTATAACGAAAGAAGAGTTTTCTCATAAATTGTGCGAACGATTTAAGAAAGCAGTCGTATCTACTTCGGCAAATATCAGTGGAGAGCCCTCTCCGGCTAATTTTGATGAGATATCGGATGATATCAAAAATGCTGTTGATTATATTGTCGATTACAGACGTGATGATATATCAAAGGCAAAACCTTCAGGGATTATTAAGTTGGGAAGAAATTGTGAGGTGAAGGTAATTAGAGAATAATTAATAACACCAGACTACCCTTTCGGATTGAAACATAAAAAACAAATATTGAAATATGTAGTAATGGATGCATGTATGTGCGTCCTTACTTACGTATTGTTTTTATGTATTCTCCCGTCTTTTGAAGGTAATACGGAATCAGCTTTTGATCGTTTGATGGCACTGACAGACCTGAAATTGGGTTTAGAGGCTATTCCGGTAAGTCTTTTGGTCTATTATCTGTCGGGATATTATAATAAAGCATTCCGAAAGTCAAGACTGGAAGAGTTGTTTCTGACTTTTCAGTCAGTCAGTCTGGCCAACTTGATTTTGTTTTTCGGGTTTATCTTTACGAATCCGGATCATAATCAATATTCTTTATTTACTCAGTTCTTATGTTTCTTTTCAATATCATTTGCCGGTGTTTACGGAAGTCGTTTTCTTATAACTTCCAAAGCGACAAAAGATATTCACACGCGCAAAATCGGATTCAAAACTCTTATTATCGGATCAGGTTATAATGCGTTCAAAACTAAAACCGAACTGGATGCTATGACCTATTCTCTGGGTTATGATATTGTAGGATTTATAAAACTGAATAATGAGGAAACAGAATATGTCGATAAGAAGCTTATTCTGGGCTCTATTTCACAGATAGACGATATACTTCTCCCGGATACAATCGAAGAGTTTATTGTTGCCGCGGATGATTTAACTTCAGAACAGGTTCTCAAGTTAATCTACCCATTATATCGTTATGGTTTGCCGATTAAAGTACCGGCAAATAATGATGATATATTACTGCGTAGTGTAAAGATTAATACAATCTATGCATTACCGATGCTGGATATTTTGCAGATTCGAATGAGCTTTTTCGATCTGAAGATAAAGAAAGTAATAGATATATTATTTTCAGTATGCGCCCTGATCGTTTTGTCGCCGTTGTTTCTTTATATCGGATATCGGATAAAGAAAGAATCAACGGGTCCGGTCTTTTATACACAGGAAAGAATCGGGCAGTATGGCGAACGATTTGAAATTCTCAAATTCAGATCAATGTATTCGGACTCCGAAACAGATCTGCCTTTACTGACATCGCCTGATGATGAACGTATTACTCCTTTCGGAAGAATAATGCGAAAATACAGGTTAGATGAGTTACCTCAATTTTGGAATGTTCTTCGAGGGGATATGTCTTTGGTTGGTCCTCGTCCCGAGCGTGCTTATTTTATAAATCAAATAGTAGAAAGAGCTCCTTATTACTATTTGCTTCATAAAGTAAAACCGGGTATTACCTCTTGGGGAATGGTCAAATTCGGGTATGCATCTGATGTAAATCAAATGGTAGAACGTCTAAGGTATGATCTCTTATACATTGAGAATAGTTCATTGTTGGTTGATTTCAAAATTTTAATTTATACGGTGCGAACCGTGTTTATGGGGAAAGGGCTATAGCCTTTTCAGAGCAGTCTCCTTTAATTTTAATGATTAATCTATGTTAGATCAAAAATCCTGGTATTTGAAAATGCTTCTTTGGCGTCAAAGAAACATAAGCGAGAAGCAATTTCTACTTATCCTAAGTTTTATTATTGGATTGTTATGTGCCTTTGCAGGTGTGGTATTGAAAGAAATAATCCATTTTATTCAACGTTTGTTGACTGATCATTTCTCTGTTGACGGAGCTAACTACCTTTATTTGCTCTATCCTGTTATCGGTATTTTCCTGACAGGATTATTTATCCGTTATGTCATTCGTGATAATGTATCACATGGTGTAACACGTATTCTTTATGCTATTGCACGAGGAAATAATCGCATTAAATTCCACAATACTTATTCGTCAGTGGTAGCCAGTGCTATTACAATTGGATTTGGGGGTTCGGTAGGAGCGGAGTCACCGATTGTTTACACAGGAGCCGCTATCGGATCCAATGTAGGTAATTTCTTCCGCCTGGGGCCGAAACGTCTCTTACTTCTGATCGGATGTGGTGCTGCGGGTGCCGTTGCAGGAGTTTTTAAAGCTCCGATAGCCGGTTTAGTATTCGTATTGGAAGTATTGATGATCGATCTTACGATGACATCTATTCTGCCATTACTTATTTCTTCGGTTACGGCAGCAACGGTATCTTATATTATTTACGGATCACAAGCTACTTTCGCATTTAATTATACTGATCCGTTTATTCTGCATCGTATTCCTTACGTATTGATTTTGGGTATCCTTTGCGGACTGATGTCGTTGTATTTTACCAAGTCTATGAGCTGGCTTGAAGGAGTTTTCAATAAAATAAAGAATCCGTATAAGAAGCTGGCTTTAGGAGGGGTTATATTAAGTGTGTTGATTTTCTTATTCCCGCCTTTATTTGGTGAGGGATATGATTCGATTACCGCCATCATTAACAGTAATCCTCAAAAGCTACTTGATGGTAGCCCGTTTTACTTTGCCAACGACAACTTCTGGCTGTTTACTATATTTGTTCTTGCCATTACGATGTTTAAGGTGTTTGCAAGTACGGCAACCAACGGAGGTGGCGGTTGCGGGGGGATCTTTGCACCAAGTTTGTTTCTGGGATGTTTAACCGGATTTGTATATGCGACTATTCTGAATTATTTCTTTCCGGAAGTAGACGCATCAGAAAAGAATTTTGCATTGATGGGCATGGCCGGAATTATGTCAGGCGTTATGCATGCACCATTGACAGGAATCTTCCTGATAGCCGAACTGACCGGTGGGTATAGTCTGTTTCTTCCGCTGATGGTAGTTTCAATAAGTGCTTATGCTACGATTAAGATATTTGAACCAAACAATATTTATGCAATTCGTCTGGCACAAAAAGGAGAGTTGCTTACGCACCATAAGGATAAGGCTGTATTGACCCTTTTGAATACGGAAAGTGTTATAGAAAAAGACTTTCAGGTAGTCACTCCTGAAATGTATTTAGGAGATTTGGTGCGCGTTATTGCACAGGCAAAACGAAATATCTTTCCGGTAGTCAGTGATGATAATACACTGCTCGGAGCTGTTATAATGGATGATATACGTAATATTATGTTCCGTCCTGAATTATATAATCGCTTCCAGGTCGGTAAATTGATGATTACCTATCCACAGGTAATCGATATCAATGATTCGATGGAGAAAGTTATGAAAGCCTTTGATGAACAAGCGCTATGGAATCTGCCGGTAGTAGATAAAGGTAAATATGTCGGTTTTGTATCTAAATCGAAGATCTTTACGGCATATCGCGAAGTATTAATGGAATATTCAGAAGATTGATTAATCACAACTAAGAACGTTAGATTATGATGAAAAAAGAAGATCTGCGGATCGTATATATGGGAACTCCCGACTTTGCCGTTGAGAGTTTGCGAGCTTTGGTTGAAGGAGGGTATAATGTCGTTGGTGTTATTACGATGCCCGATAAACCTGCCGGACGCGGAATGAAGCTACAATATTCGCCCGTGAAACAATATGCACTGGAAGTTGGTATTCCTTTGTTGCAACCCGAGAAGTTAAAGAATGAAGAGTTTTTATCAGAACTGAAGGCGTGGAATGCAGACTTGCAGATCGTTGTCGCTTTCCGTATGTTACCGGAAGTAGTTTGGGATATGCCTCGCTATGGAACTTTCAATTTGCACGCTTCGCTTTTGCCTCAGTACAGAGGGGCTGCTCCGATAAACTGGGCAGTTATCAACGGAGATAAAGAGACTGGTATAACAACCTTCTTCTTACAACATGAAATTGATACAGGAAATGTGATCAAACAAGAAAAGGTAACGATTGAAGATACAGACAATGCCGGCATTGTTCATGATAAATTGATGACTCTGGGCGCCAGATTGGTTTGTGAAACCGTTGATCAGGTTTTAAAGGGTGATCTTACTGCCATACCTCAGGATGTAATGGCGCAAAAAGCAGGAGAACTTCGTGCAGCTCCTAAGATCTTTAAAGATACCTGTCGTATTGACTGGAAGCAAAATACAGATCAGATATATAATCTAATCAGAGGCATGGCTCCGTATCCGGCTGCGTGGACCGAATTGGTAGAAGAAGATGGTAAACGCACGATGGTAAAGATTTATGAAACAGCTAAAGAGCATGTCGGATCGGGTCTTCCGATAGGTACATTAAGTTCCGATGGTAAAAGTTTTCTCCATGTGGCTACATCTGACGGATCCATTAAGATCCTTTCTTTACAAATTGCAGGTAAAAAAAGAATGTCAGTAGATGAATTCCTTCGCGGATTCCGTTTTTCAGATACAATGCTGTTTGAATAAAATGAAACAACCGTATTAACAAGTGTTTTACACAAGTTTAATACGGTTGTTTTTTATTCTGTTAGTATGATGAATCTCTTAGAGTTCGATATCTCCGCCTCTGACAAATTCAGATAAACCTGATTCATCAAGAGCGTAAGCTTCTAATACCTCTTTTGCAATAGGTTTGAATAAATCCATATCATAAACAATAATATCTATATATGAATATTCAAGACCGGTTGCTCCGCCAATAAGATCGGCAATACCTTTACCATTTATTTTCTCTTCCAGCTTTTGCTCAATCTCAGCTCTGAAAGCAACAGAAGTATCCGGAGTTATCTTCGTATTGTTGTAATAGAAAAATCCTAAGAATACGCCATTTTCCATTGCGAAACGAAACAAGGTCGGATCATCATTGTAATAAGCGTTGATGATAGGAATACAAGCCGAATTTCCGGCAATAACATCTTCGCGTAAATCCAGCGTATCTTCTTCAACAGGATCCATGGAATATGTGCTGAAATTGTTGGTCGGTTTGTCAACAAGCAACCATTTATGCTCATCTATTCTGGATTGAATATAAGAGGCAAATGTCGTAAGTTTTATTTTATCGGGATAATCCGGTTTATCTGTAAACTCGATGTCTCCGATATATTCCATAACCTCGATTTCTCCCAGATAATGCTCAAGAAACAAATAGAGAGTACTGTATTTTTCCTGATCGGTAGAATCTTTCAGTTTGGGAGCTACGATTTCTAAATTGATTTTAGCTTCCTGTCTGTCAGTTTCTGCATAAACCTCAAAATCATCGGCATTGATTTCTTTACCATAAACATCCAGATCAATAGGAGTATTGTCTGTAGTCATAGGTAAAGCAGCATTGAATATCCATCTTTCAGAAAGTCCGGCAGGGGCTTTTCTTTTCCAGTAATCATTCAAAAACCAGATCAGACGATTACCTTCGATCCGAAGGTTAAGAATACACTTATCTTCCGAAGTAGCCAATTCAAAATAAACAGATTCAAAAGCAACATTCAGAAGCTCCTGAATTCGATCCATTATCGCCTCAGGGTCATCCTGAGACAAGATCATTTGGTATAATTCTTTTTCTTGTAACTGAAACTTACTCCAGAATTCTTCGATACGGAGCTTGAATGTCTTTTCCATAATATCTGCTATTTTATATGTACCTGCAAAGTTATAACTCAGGAACTAATTCTCCGGCTAATTTATCGATATAAAATTCACAATTCCGGGCCTGATGAGAAATATAACTTGCCGGAAGAGTAGGATCAGTCATTGCGTTTGATAAAACGAGAGGAGTGATCTCTTTTTTACCCGAACCGACAACGTGGAAAATTAATGTTTTTGCGCGAATCATAGTTTCTCCCGTCATCGTAATCCTTTGCTGTCCGCTGTATGGATTAATAGAGTGTGAATAACCGGCAGGATAATGGAACAGACTGTCCTGTCCCGGGAAAATAGAACCTGTATGTCCGTCATTACCCACTCCGAGGATAATCATATCAAAGATAGGAATTCCACTTTCCATAGGCAGCATAACACTCACCATGGAAGAATATCTTACGGCTTCTTCTATCGGATGATTTTCACCCATAATCCGGTGAATCTGTGTAGTCAGTAAAGGAACACGATCTAAGAATAATTTTTTCGCTTCACCGTAATTACTTTCCGGCGATTCCGGACCGACACATCTTTCATCAACCCAATATAGCTGAAGCTTTTCCCAGGCAATCATATCTGCATACTCATTTGCCCATAAATGAAATAACTGACTCGGAGTAGATCCGCCTGAAATGGCTAAATGGAAATACTCTTCCTTTGTGTCTTGCAGTGCCTTCACAAGTCTTCTTGTAACGGATACTGCAGTTTCTTTGGCTGTAGGGTTTATAAATACTTTCATGGATCTGTCTTTATAGTTATATCAATTTATAAAATCTTTATTGCGGGTTTATAACTCGCAATAAAGATCCGTATTTGTAAGGTTTTTACAAGGATTCGTCCATGTAAAACCTTTATTCATTAATTTATCAGCTTCTAAAGGTCCCCAGGTTCCGGCAGGATAACCATAAAGCGGAATCATCGGATTGTCTTCCCATTCTTTAATGATGGTATCGAAGTATTTCCAACTTGCCTCTACCGCATCGCTACGTGTAAACAATGTAGATTCTCCTTTCATGCAGTCCTCAATTAAGCGGGCATAAGCATCTCCGGTTGGTACACCTCCTAATTTATCGTAAGTAAAATCAAGAGATACATCTTTCACTTCGTATCCCGATCCGGGTGTTTTCATCGCAATGCGCATAAGTACACCCTCATTAGGCTGAATACGAATAATAAGTTTATTATATACCCGCTCGTTCTTGTCTCCTTTAAACATCATGTGCGGAGTCTGTTTAAAGTGAACAACGATTTCCGAAACCTTAGTTGGTAGTTGTTTACCCGTGCGTATATAAAAAGGAACACCTTCCCATCTCCAGTTATCTATAAACAATTTCATCGCTACATAAGTTTCGGTGCGTGAATCTTTCTTCACACCTTTCATTTCGCGATAGCTCTCATGCATTCCCGAAGCTACATATTGTCCTCTTACGACATTCTTAAGAACATCTTCTTTATCGAGTGGGCGCAAAGCATTATAAACCTTCACAACTTCGTTACGGAAATTATCAGCATCGAACTTGATCGGTGGCTCAAGTGCTGCAATCGCAACCAACTGAATCAAGTGGTTTTGAACCATATCTCTCAAAGCTCCGACTTCGTCATAAAATCCGGCACGAGATTCAATCCCGATATTCTCGACAGCCGTGATTTCAATATGGTCAATATAATTCCTGTTCCATAAAGGCTCGAATATTCCGTTTGCAAAACGCAATGCCATAACGTTCAGAACGGTTTCTTTACCAAGATAGTGATCAATACGGAAAATCTGGTCTTCTTTAAAAGCAGACATCAGCGTATGATTTAAACTTACGGCTGTTTTCAGATTATACCCGAAAGGCTTTTCAATGATTATTCTTTTCTTGCCTTTCACTCCGTTATCTTTATTAAGTCCCACCTCTTTCAGTCCTAACGGAATTTTTTTATATAATGCCGGAGGTGTAGCCAGGTAGTATAGATAATTCTCGTTTATATTATTGGTAGTACTTAATTCTTCAAGAACCACTTTTAGTTTAGGATACTCATTCATATCAGATGGATCCATAACCAGGTAATTGAACATATTGATAAAGCTACTGATTGCTTTCTGATCAGCATCCTTAATATCGCCGAATGTGCTAAGTTCATTTGTCAGATAAGCTCTGTATTCATCATTTGTATATGAGCTTCTCCCGATACCCAGTACAGCAAAATGTTTGGGTAGCTTATTGGACCGATACAGATGAAACAGTGACGGAATCAATTTTCTTTTAGTCAAATCTCCGGACGCTCCGAATATGACTAATATCTGACCTTCAGGTCTTTCTTTATGTGTCATAATAAATTGTTTAAGCATTATAACTGCCGGACTGAGTATCTCCTCCTTTTCCTGTCCAGTTAATATGGAAAAATATACCACGGGGCTGATCTGTACGTTCAAACGTATGCGCACCGAAGTAATCCCGTTGTGCCTGAATCATATTGGCACCTGAGCGTGCAGTTGTCAATGCAACAAAATATTCGAGTCCTGAAGCCATTGCCGGAAGCGGTAACTCTTCCATGATAGATCTGGAAATCAGTGTTTTCCAAAGATGCTTGTTTCTTTCTACTTCTTTCATGAAATAAGGAGCAAGCAATAGATTTTCCAATGAAATATTTTTCTCGTAAGCTTCTGCAATTTTATTAAGGAATGCTGAGCGAATGATACATCCGCCTCTCCAGATGCGAGCAATAGAAGCCATGTTCAGTGACCATCTGTTATTTTCGGATGCCACACTCATCAGTTCGAATCCTTGTGCATAAGAAACGAGTTTAGATGCATATAAGGAACTTTCCAACTCCTGAATTCCCTCTTCGGTAATTTTAGATTTACTGGATCTGCATACATGATACTTAGAAGCAGCTTCTTCCCGAATAAATTTACGGGCTGACAGATTTCGTTCAAAGACAGCCGTTGCGATTAACCCCAAAGGCATACCATACTCCATGGCATTAATGACAGACCATTTGCCCGTACCTTTTTGTCCTGCGGAATCTAAAATATGATCAATCGTATAATCTCCGTTAGCCTCTTTATGTTTAAGTATTTCGGATGTGATTTCTACCAGATAACTTTGCAGTTTACCCTGATTCCAGCTTTCGAATACTTCAGCCATTTCAGGGTTAGTCATATTGTAATGTTCCCGCATATAGAAATAAGCCTCGGCTATTAATTCCATATCGCCATATTCAATACCGTTATGAACCATTTTTACAAAATGTCCTGAACCTCCCGGTCCAATCCATGCACAGCAAGGAGTTCCATCTTCAGCTTTAGCCGCAATACTCTCAAAAACAGGCTTCACTTCGGGCCATGCTTTTTCTGAACCTCCCGGCATAATAGCAGGTCCGTGCAAAGCTCCTTCTTCTCCGCCCGAAACACCGGCACCAATGAAATAGAAACCAAGCGATTCCATATAAGACACTCTTCGTTTTGTATCTAAATAATTAGAATTGCCTCCATCAATTACTATATCTCCTTTATCAAGTAATGGCACCAACTGTTCGATCATTTCATCAACCGGACTACCGGCGCGAATCATCATAAATATTTTACGGGGAGAATTCAAAGAGTCAACAAATTCTTTTAAGTTTTCAAATCCTAAAAAGTTCTTATCCTTCCCACGGGTATGCATGAATCGATTGACAATCCCTTCCTCTTTTGCAGGAATAAATCTATTGTATACGGATACTTGAAAACCTTTACTCTCCATGTTAAGAGCAAGATTTTCACCCATTACCGCTAAGCCTACTAGACCTATATCTGATTTCTTATTTTCCATTGTAATATCGTTATAACGAGTGATTTATTTTCAGATATAAATATAACTTGTTTGCCTCTGATTAGGTTCAACGTTTTTGATAAAACATGCCTATAGTAATATAGGTAATAACTATCGGGTTTTATTGCGCAACGAATAATTTCCCGTTGAGTATTTTATGATTTCTGAGAATCCAGACAGAAGTGATCCGGACATCATTTTGATAAGTTACTTTCATTTGAAATTTTGATACGTATTGTTAAGTTTTATTTGACTGATAATAAATAATTTACAGCTTGACTTAATTAATTATCCAGTTGTATTAATTTGTTAACTGTAGGTCGCACAAAAATGCGATGTACACCGCAATTTTGTGCGACCTACTTCGCAATTTTGTGCGGTGTACATCGCACTTTTTATTTTGACTGAGAAAATAATTAATTCAGCTTTAGAAAATAATAGATTGACTGAGAGATAAATTAGATCTACGGTAATAAAATAAAGAGAATGGGCATTATCGCCCACAGAGACAAAATGCAGGAATACTTGTAGGTGCTTCAACTTGTTTGGAAAGAATTCATCGGTAGAGAATATAAGGGCAATACGATTTATTTTAGCCTGAAACAGAACTTGCCGAATAATAATGCCTGATTGAATGGTGCTGATTGGTGTCGATTGGGTGCTGATTGAAATAGTTGAATCAGCACCCGTATTTGTTTGGGGTGTAGTTGTTTAAGCTCTTGGTGTCGATAGTGCTGATTGAAAATGCAAACTCCGGGTAAGAGATTATAGATAGAAGAGTCTTTTTGAAACAATGAATAATTTGCTATTCCTAAATACTCAGAGGGGTAAGAAAAAAGGATGATCAATGGAGTCATAGAAATAATAGAAAGCATCTCTCATAACGTCGTTTTCTTCTGGGAAATCGTTAGAATTTAGCTGAGTTAAGTTTTCAAACTCTTTCTCTAAAGCTTTGCTTTCGACAATATTTGACCAATAAAATTGCCAGAACTGAAATTGATTTCCTTTCCGTAGTTTTGCAATTTGTGTCATTATACAAGTTCTTTTATTAGCCATTTTTTTATGGAGAAGAGCTTTTAAGTAATTGGGAACATCTGCGTCCCAACTCCCTCCTATAGCTAATTTGATTAATTTAGCGCAATAGATTGAATCCGGGATCTCCGTAAGTTCTCCAAATGCGTCAACATGCTTATGTGAAACTTTGTACATGTCAAAATCTGATCTTGCCTTATCCGATTTATTCACTTTATAGGTATATGTATAAAGGTATTCATCCCAATTAGAAGGAAATGCTTTAAAGAAACGTTTCTGATTAGCTTCATTTTTTGGATTTAATATAAGTTCATTATAAGCACTTTTTAGCTCAAGCGTATCCACAACGTTTATTTGAGCATAACTCGTAGAGAAACTTATTATTAACAGTAGTATTAAGATTGTCTTTTTCATAATATTCTTGTTGATTTAAAAATAAAATATAGATATTATTCTTATGCGAATAATTTATTTAGATTTAATAGTTATGATAAAAATGTATTAGTTGATAATTAGACTATTAGTTTCGTAACAGCTGAGTGATTTAATTTGTTCAAGGAAAATATATTTTCATTAATAAAGTAATATATCCTTTTTCATATCTATCTTAGGATTGATAACTCAGCGACCTTTCAGTCTGAGGATTATACTTGGAGCTAAT
Organism: Porphyromonadaceae bacterium UBA7332; assembly: GCA_002471225.1. Taxonomy (GTDB): domain Bacteria; phylum Bacteroidota; class Bacteroidia; order Bacteroidales; family UBA7332; genus UBA7332. Next base: position 57,048 of record DKPO01000039.1, on the reverse strand, counting down.
ACCTGGAATTAAATCGATTAAATTGCGTAAGAAGTATGAATTAATGTTGTTAAAATATTATGATTATTGAAATATAATACTTTTATTTGTTGCGTAACCTGTTGATAATCTAATAGTAAAAGATATAGCAATTAGTGAGATAAATAGAGAATCTGTTACAGGTCTGATCTAATCGTGCATAGTCTTTTTTGTATAAAATATAATCATCATGAAAAATGAATAACAGATTCAAAAGATTAAAATATGGATAATAGATGCTGACTATCTGTACTGAGATAAAAAAGGAATGTTGATTGTATAAGTATATGAAAGATAAAGTAATTGGACATTAAAAGATATGAGTTTATTAAGAAAATCATATTTATGAGAAATCTTAAAATAGTATTGTTTTTGTTTGTCTTGGTCGCTTGTAGTAACAGGAGTGAAGGACAAGTTAGAAATTACACGTCGTTGTATGATTTAAGTTTTAAGCTGAATTATACCGATAGTGCAGTTAATATATGGGTACAATCAGGAGCTTTGTTGCTTCCCGAAAAAAGAGATTCGATATATCAATGGACTTATTTATCCGATCCAGAAACTTCTCAGAATAAATTTAACACCCGGTTCTATCAGCAGCTGTTGATAGAACCATCAGATAAGAATAGGATGTCAGCGGTATCAATAACAGCAGCCGGTCATCGAATTGATAGAGTAACGGTATCTGTTATAGGCTTATCACATAGGCAGCAGCCATTATTTGAAAGTGTCCTTCGATTTAAGCCTGATGAGAGTTTGAGTGAAGAGACAAACGAATTTATATTATTAAAAAATACTTCATTGCTAAGGTTAATCATAGATGTGGAAGGTAAGCCTGATAGGAAGACTAATATTAGCTTTGATCAAATAGAAATCACGATAGGCGGAAAGGCGCTTGATTCTTATCCTGTAGCAGCATTAGCTCCGGTTAAATATGACGGAAAAGGAGTTGACTTATCTGTGATAAATAATATTAATACGATAGAAGCATTACAGAATAGCCGGATCTTAGGTTTGGGTGAAAGTGTTCATCATAATGAAGTCATGCAAAAATACATATATGATGTTGCATTTAATCAGATCGAAAAAGGCTTATGTAAGCTCTATATTTATGAAAATTATTTAGACCAGTTACTGCTTTTTAATCGTTATATTAACAATGAAATAGAATTAGATTCGGGGTCGCTCGCAATAATTAAGAAGCAACATCTTGAGTTCTTTGAACGTATAAAAAGTTATAATAAGAATAAGGCGAAAAGTGAAAGAGTGAGTATTTATGGAATGGATTTTCGAAGTGACACAGATCGTGCAATTCGCGAAATATTTAATTACCTCTATCTGCTCAATAAAGAGAAAAGAAATATCTCTGTTGATAAGCTGGCTTTATCTTTAACGGAAAAGGGCTGGAGAGAGAAAAGTATTGACTATATCCGCTATAATAGAGATTCCTTATCTGCAGTAATAAATAATGAAGAGCTTGATTTGCTTTCTCATTATTTAAATTTATGTGGGAAACTACCCCAAAATAAACAGAAGAAAACTGATATGAGAGATTCATTGATGGCTGTGACATCTCAATTCTTGATAAACAATTATCTTCCCCAATCGAAACAAGCCATCATATATGCTCATGCAGGTCATATCACAGATAAACAATCTTACTTCGCGTTTAATTATGGAAGTGAAACATTAGGATTTTATTTGCAATCAACCTATGGAAAGGATTATCTGAAAACAGTAATCCTGGCAGGGGCGGGTTCTTCTGTATTATTTGATCCGTTTGGAGAATTGGTTGTCAAAGAATTTGCTGAAAATATTGAGGGTAGTTTAGAGAAAGCCTTTGCAGAAGCAAATAAAGGAGGTTCCTTTTATGTACCTTCCGATGATATATTAGATCGATTAACCTATATACGATATATCGGAAATAATAATATAAGAAAAGAGTTTGCTGTTTTGAATCCCGCTGTTCAGTTTGATGGAATGTTCTATATTCCGGAGGCCTATACAAAAATGGATATCATGCATATTAAGAACGAATCACCATTGAAAAAAGTGAATACTGAAGCTCAACTATATAATCAAAGGATTGAAGAACTTCAACGTAGAGTTTCATCTAATGAATAGATTATAATATCCAAAATCAAATGCTATGAAAAGATTAGGATGTATTATTTCACTGATGTTCGCAACGTCAATAGTTGCCTAAGAAGAATATGATTCTCGTGCAATAGCATTAAATAGTCAGGCAGTAGAGCTCGCACGTTATGGATTCAACAAAGACTCATTGGCGAAAGCTTTAAATTTATTGGATACTGCTATTGCTTTGGATACAAAATATCCCATGGCCTATTATAATAAACTATCCTGGCTTGCATCTTTGGAAAAATGGGATGATTACGAGCAATGTCTGTATGAAACAATTAATAATTTCCCCGACAAGCTGCATTTGTATATGCACAAAGCACTTTACTTAGAGTGGTGTGGAAATAGGGCAGAGGCTCGCAAGGTTTATAGTTTTGCGCTTGAGTTTTTTGAAACGAAATTAAAAGAAAATCCTACTCCCGGATTAATAGTCGATTATGTTGCAGCGAAATACCTGGCTAACGGGCAGGAGATGAGTAAGTCAGAGATAGAAGCTCTTATACCGGATTCTTTTAGCGCTGAAGAAAGAAAAAGAGTAGCTACTTATCTTCCGGATATGGCTGAATTGAAGAGATTAAAAAAGAAGTCTCTAAAGGATGAAGAATAAATATCCTACAAAAGCAGCGGTTACCTGAGCATTTTCAAGTAACCGCTGCTTTGTGAGGGGGCTATTTAGAGATCTGACGTTTGTATGAAACTCCGATCAGAATAAAAATAAACAGATAACCCGCATAGATCATATAAATAATATTCGAAGATTCAGTGCTTCCATAGGAATGTAAACCTGACAGATAATAGTTAACCCCAAAATATGTCATGAGTAATGAAGCAAAAGCAATCAGAACTTGCGAATTAAAAGCCCAGTTGCTGTAAAGCTTCGGAAGGAACCGGCTATGTACGACAAAGGCATAAACCAGCATAGTAACTAAAGCCCAAACTTCTTTCGGGTCCCAACCCCAATATCTGCCCCAGGATTCATTCGCCCATATTGCACCTAAGAAAGTACCTGCTGTAAGCAGGCATAGTCCGATGATCAAAGACATTTCATTCATGATTCTGAGTTCTTTTAAACGGACTGTCAACTGCTTATTTCCTGAAGCCAGATTAGCTAATTCCGAGAAAAGGCTTATGAAAAAAGATATTCCAAAGAATCCATAGCTGGCCATAATAACTGCGACATGGAACATAAGCCAGGGTGAACGGAGTACCGGTGCCAGTGGCGTAATTTCAGGATCCATTGAACTGATACGGCATACCAGTAAGATAAATCCGGTAAAGAAAGTAGCGAGAGCAAATATCAAAAGAGATTTGCGCGACAGGATGATTCCTGCCAGTACGACACACCATGCAGCATAAACCAGGGATTCGTAGCTATTGGACCAAGGAGCTTGCCCGGAGATGTACCAACGCGTACCAATGCCGATGGCATGAAGAGTAAATACGATAACAAGTAAGGTTACAAGGATTCGTATTACAGGCTTAATAAACGATTTGTCGTATACGATGGAAAAGAATACCGATAATAACAGAAGTGTGGACAATGCGAGGTAGGCAATGGCTGCACGATTAAATATATCGAATTTATTATATAGAAGTTCCATCTCTACTTTTTGGGGATCGAGTACCAGATGAGGTGATTTCGCTTGTTGAAAAGTTGAGATCATCCCTACGATTTTATTAGCCTCGCTCCAGTCATTATCCTGTATTCCCCGATCTGCTGCTTCTAAATACCACATAAATATTTTAGAAACGAAAAGAGAATCTTTTCCTGTGAATCCCGAAAGATCATCGCCCGGTGAAAACCATGTATTGTCTTTGTTATCCGGTTGAGGAAAAAGCGGAGTAAAGTTTCCGGTCTGTAAACCAAAAAAGATATTGGCTTTCTCATCCAGTTTAAGGATAGCTTTATCCAGATTGTTTCTTTCAAGATTTGATTTATGAGAAATCTCATTCACATATCTATCCAGAATATAATTGCCCTGATGATCAAACAGGTCATTAAAAGCAATATATTGATCATTATTGTTTAAAAGGATATTGAGCTCATCATTGTTAACTAAAATAACGGGTTGCTGACTCCAGTATTCGGGATAAAGAATCATACTAAGGATAAAGGAATCCGAAATAACAGCGGCATTTTTGGTTTCACCTGTAATTTTTCGGAATACCTTAGAAGAATAGGTATTGAAAGGTTCAATACGCCCTGTATTGGATTGAATAGATAGCTTTCCGAACAATTCGGCATGTTCTTGAGGTATCAGATATTTTTTATCTAACTCAAGAGCAAAAGCACTACTGCTTATCAGGAAGAAGCAAAACAGAAGACAGGTTTTAGGCATTTCAGCCAGTTTTTTGCGTAAACGACCTAATAAAGAATCGGACGAAATGAATATCCATATAATTCCGATAAAGAGAATTATATAACCGAGATAAGAAATGATCATACCAATAGGGTCATAATTAACAAGAAGCACAGTCCCTTTTTCGTCATTATCAAAGGAAGACTGATATATGCGGTATCCATCGATATGGATTACTTTATTCATAGATAATGTTTCGGTATTTTCTTTACCGTTATGATTGATTCGCAGAATACTTTCATACGAGGAGGCTCGTTTTGAACCAGGGTAACGTTGGAGTTTAAACTCTTTCAAAAAGACTTCAAAAGGGGTGGTCTTAATGCGGTTGTTTTCAGCAGTGATAATAATCTCATTGCTTTGCAATCCTTCCCGGATGTGCATATAGCCTTCGAATCCAAATATATTGGTAATGAAAGCTCCGATTAAAATGAATAAAAAAGAGGCGTGAAATAAAAACATCCCCATTCTTTTAGAACGGATATAGTTGCCTTTAACAGCGATTGCTGCAAAATGAATAAGTCCGAACAATAGCAAAAGATAGACCAGCGGATTATTATAAATAATCGTTTTAGCTGTTTGTGTACTGTAAAACTTTTCGATAAAGGTTGCAGCTCCAAAAAGAATAGCTAATATCAGTAGGTAGATATTAGTTGTTTTGTGTGAGTAAAGGATTTGTTTAATGGAACTCATTGTATTCTGTATTTGGTGTTTCTTTTTGAAAAATAATCGGAAGAGTAAACTTACTCTTCCGATTACAAAGTTATCAATCTTCTATAATCATTCGGAATCCGACGTTATGAACTTTTTGATGTGGATAATAACCTTTTCTGGAAGCTGCGGTTGCTTCTTTCGGATGATCTTTCCAGGATCCGCCTCTTACAACTTTCAACTCGGCTTTGCCTTGTTCTTTTTCGTTATAAGGATAAGATGAATAGTCAGACCGAGTCCATTCAGCAACATTTCCGTGCATATCATACAACCCAAATGGGTTTGAAAGATAAGATCCCGGATTAGCCATAATCATATTACCATCATCGACACTAGCCATTTTTGGATGGTAAGTATAATATTTATACCAGAAGTTATTTTCATTGATAGGCTGAGGGTTTACACCGGTTACAGCCATTTTATTCATTTGGGCATCTGAAAGATTCTCAAATTTAGCGAAATCTGTATTTAGATTGCCATACCAGAAATCTTCGTCGCTACCGGCTCTGCAAGCCCATTCCCATTGCACTTCTGTTGGCAGTGTAATGTTCATTCCTGCAAACTCTCCTGCTTTCGAACAGAATTCAGAAGCTTCGTTCTGACTAACGCGAATAACAGGTTGTTCCGGAAGATGAGCAATATACCCTTCCGTTACGTGATCTTTCCATTGCTGATCAACGAAGCGGCTGCTATGTTCAGGGAAGTAAGCATTGAATTGACCGTTTGTAATTTCTTTTTCAGACATCCAGAAGCTTTTCTTTACCTCTGCTTTGTGAGCAGGTGCATAGCTTTTATTTACCTGATTTTTACCCATGATAAATTTACCGGCAGGTATTTTTACAAATGTAATTTTTACACCCGGAGCAATTTCTACTTCTTTGCGTTGTAGCCCTTTTGTTTGCTCATTGATATAAGCAGTACCGTCAAAAGGAAATCCTTTCTGAGATACTTCTTTATATTTAGGAGCTTTAAATTCAGGTTTAATAGCTTCGGTTTTTGGTTGGTTTGCTAAATGAGTCGCATAATCTTCTAGCTCTTTTTTCCAATCAACCGAAATTCCGACAGCATATTTATCGCTCAGATATCTGCGTCTGTTGATCTGATCTCCTTCATGAGGTAAATCTTTAGCTTCGAATGTTCCTTTATCCGGCGCATTAAAATCAATCCAGTTATAAAGAGATTTCCACTCTTTATCTGTAAGTTTTACTCCATAATGGCCATCTTTGAGCATCTTAACCAATGGTGATACAGATGCATGATATTCATAAGGATATAAAACTTTCATACCTGCTTCAGGACCCTGACGATGGATATACGGATGTATATTCAAATAGCTTAATCCATATCCTAGCTGATCTTTTTTCCCTCCGGTGAAATCCGCTAAAGCACTTTCGCCGTTATGACATGCAATACAGTTTTTATCCAAAACAGGCTGCATCTCCAGATCAAAAGTATAAGATCTTACACCACCTTCAGGCTTTTGAAGTTCCTGAGGGGCTCTTTTAGAAGCTAATACCCGTTTTGGAATAGGAATTTGATTCTGGTCTTCATGACAACCTACGCAGGAAACTGTTTCGCCGGGTTGACCCGTTAGCCAGCTTCGCATCCATTGGATTGCGCGACCTTCAGAATCCAGCGGTTGCAAGGAAATAGGTGTATTGGCTGGCACTTTAAACATAACAGAACCGTCTTCTTCGACAGGAACAGTCCCTAATAAACGTTTGATATCCCAACCACTTTGAATTCCCTGAGCATTATGATCAGATTTGGTTTTCAAATAAGCATACTCATAAGCAAATACACGTAACTCTTTGACCGTTCCGCGAGGTACACCCTGCAATCCCTCTCCTTCATAAATATCCTGTATAAAAACAGTAGATTCTTTGCTATTCAGATTTGTTTTATCTGGAATAACCGGAGGAGTTTCACGCTTAGTAACCGGAATACCATATACCATTCCTTCACCCTCTTGTTCATGTAAAAGGGTAAGATTATCAAACTTATCAACCAGATAAATACCCCAAAGTGTGTTTGGTGCTAATTTAGCAGTAACGATATAATAATCTTTGTTTAACGGTTGAGGTTTCAGGAACTGTGGCCATACGCCATCAACCATTTCGTCTTTCACAATAGGAATGATAGGACGTTGGCTGAAAGGTAATTCCTGGACCATTCCTTTTTCTTCTTTACGACTGACAGCCGGATCGAAGATAATAAGGCGTCCTGATCTCTGAGTTCCATGGTGTCCGGATATAATTCCGACAAATTGTGTCGGATGATCCGGAATAGGTTGTACGTCATAGATGGATGTAGGAAACACAGAACCACTACCATATAATGAACGTTGTTCTGTCCCGTCCGGATTCATGTGCATAACGATACGAGAGAAGTAGTGAGTCAGATCGGTATATTCCCATCTGACATACATAACGCGCCCGTTATTCATTACGACCGGTCCCCAATTTGCATCTTGGTCGAAAGTGACACGGCGGATATTGTTGTCCTTCGGATCGATGATACAAAAGTTACCGACTTCATCATCACCACTTACACAAGGAACACCATGCACACCCATATTCGCAGCAGCCATAATTTTACCATCCGGTAAATAAGTCGCATCGAAGAAATCCAGGTGTTCAGATAATCCGTTTGTCAGTTGTTTCAGGTTTTTACCATCAACACCGACTTCGAAAACTTGCCAGTGATGATCGTTTTTTGTCGGCATAGAGAATAAGATACGATCGGCATCCCAATGCAACTTCAGATCCGGAACAGAAAAACTTGATTCTGGCTTGAAGATCGTTTGCTTGTTAATCTCACCACGTAAGTTTGATAGAACTGCAATTTCAGCATCAAACCCTGTTTGAGCAGCCGAAGTTTGATTTGACCAGTTGTTCGGAGGAGTACCTAATGACGGTGGATTGCTGTGACGAGCTCTCTCACCGAGATTATAGCGACCTACGATCAGTTTGTCCATATCCAGCAACGGATTGTCAACCAATATGGCTTTCTTTAATTCCAGTGCACGGTTAGCACAGCCTATGGCATCTGGATTATAAGAATAAATACCATCGAACCCTTTAGCCTGTAATAATTTTAATTCTGCTAAACGTTGTTTGTTTTTTGTCAGATCATATCCTTTCATTCCGGCCATATCATCCATAGCCTTTTGAATAGCAGACAAATCAAGCCACTCAAGTTGCGTTTGCAAAGAATAGATTTGCAAAGCTTCATTAGTGAGTCCCTTCAAAGCTTTAATTTGCTCTGAAACAGATGATAATTGTTCGGCAGATGAAATGCGTTGCTTGTAATAATCGTTCTTCTTTAAACGGGAAATTAAATTCCTGATATATTTACTCTGCTTTTCAAGTTCTTTCGAGTCATCTGTTTGAACTGTTTGATTCTGTGGTGCTGCATGTGACAAATACGGATTACCTATTATGGAACCGCAGAACATCGACAGGAACAACAATTTTTTCATGTATTTGCTTTAGTTGTTAGTTGATTAGGTAATTAGCTTTTTTCTTTCAATTCTGTATACAATTGATATCCTTGTCTGGCAGTTAAACCTTCATGTACGACACTGTGTACAGCCTGAATCATTGCAGCAGGAGCTTCGCTCTGGAATACGTTACGCCCCATATCCACACCTGCAGCACCTTCTTGAATTGCTCTGTAGCAAAGATCTAAAGCTTCATACTCTTCTAATTTTTTGCCGCCGGCAATAACAATAGGTACCGGACATCCCGATACTACTTTTTCGAATCCGTCGCAATAGTAAGTTTTAACAACGTTAGCTCCGTTTTCAGCACAAATACGAGAAGCCAGACCGAAATATCGGGCATCTCTGGCCATGTCTGTCCCAACTGCAGTAACACCCATCACAGGAATTCCGTAACGTGTTGCTTTATCAACGGTTTGATAAAGGTTTGCAATCGTTTTAGCTTCCATTGATTTATCTCCGATAGCAAGCATAATTGCTAATGCCGATGTATTTAAACGGATTGCATCTTCAATGTCAATAACGACATTGTTGTTTAACTCGGTAAGAATAGATGTGCCTGCGTCAGCTCTTAAACAGATCGGTTTGTTGCAGTTTGCAGGTACAGAAGATCTTAAAATACCACGTGTACACATGATACTGTCAGCATATTGGATTAAAGGTTCGATTGTTAAGTCGATGCGCTCTAAACCGGATGTTGGTCCCATAATGAATCCATGGTCAAAGGCAAGCATCACTGTTTTACCTGTCTGAGGATTGAAAATACGGTTAAGTCTGTCTTTCATTCCCCAAGGTAAATTCTCTGCACCTTTAATATGAAAACCTGTTTGTTTTACGGGAATACTTGTATTGAAGTCTGCGCCTTCTCTTAAATCGTCTAAATCTGCCATTGTGTTGTGTGTTTCTTAAATTAAAGTGATTTACTAAATGCCTGGAACATACATGCCCATGAAGATGCGCCTGAATCGGCATATCCAATAGATTTTTCGCCGTAATTACGAGCTCTTCCGAAATTAGCTTTCATTCCGACCGTTGCTTTAGCTCCTTCCAGTGCAGCATTTGCCGCGCTTTCCATAATTGTACGGATGTCAGCTGATTCGCTGTTAACAATGGCTTCTACGGCCGGTTGCAAAGCATCCATCATTGTTTTATCTCCCGGCTGAGCTTTTGTTTGTTTTTGAACCCCTTCTAGACCGCCTTTGAATAAAGCTTTTATCTGATCTATATTAAGCTCTTCTCCAGTAGAATGGTCACTCATACCTAATAAGAATCCTCCCATCAAAGTACTTGTTGAACCACTCGTCTGAAGCATAACATTAAAGCCTGCATCATTTAGCATTTGTTTGAATTCAGCACCTTTATCAATAGCTTCAACAGCAGATTGCATAGCCTGTACAATGGCAGTACCGTGATCTCCGTCACCGATAACAGCATCTAATTGAGAAAACTCATCTTCGCGTTGTTTAATATCCGTATAGGCCTGATTAAACATCTTTTTAAAATCCCCGATTGTTATTTTTTCCATTGTTCTTATTTTCCGATTGCAGTCCAGTAAGGAGCGTTTGACATATAGTTTTTTAAATAATTGATGTGATCATCATCAACACGAGCAATAATCATTTGGAATCCATGTTGCTCTTGTACTGTTAAGATTTCGTCAATACGTCCGAATACAACTTCAGTACCTTTTTCCTGTAATACCTGAGCAGCTCTTCTGTAAACGATACTCATTTCCATAAGAGTAGTACTACCAGTTCCATTAATGATAAGAATTGTTTTATCGCCAGCTTTAAGCTGTAGTTTTGTAGCTAAAAGTTCAACCATTTTTTCAGCAGTGTCATCAGCAGAAATTAAAGCTTGTCTTCCGCCACCGCCTTCACCATGCTGACCCATTCCGATTTCCATTTCTCCTTCAGGAAGATCTGAGATAATCGTATTGTTTTGCGGGTGAGTACATTTACCCATAGCAGTACCAAGTGTAGCTACGTTTTTATTGAATCTTTCGCCAAGTTCATATAGCTCATCGATCGATTTGCCAGCATCGGCAGCAGCACCTAAAATTTTAAATAAAGGAATACATCCTGCCAATCCACGGCGATCATCATCCGGTGTATCTAATCCGGCACTAATGTCATCATGTGTAATAAGCATTTTAACTTTGATACCTACGCGTCCAGCAAGTTGTGAGGCCATATTAGCACTCATAATATCACCCGAGTGATTTAAAACAACAAGCAGAATACCAGCTTCTCTTTTGAATAACTGTAATGCTTCAAAAAGACGTTGAGCACCTGGTGCCGCAAAAATATCGCCGACAACAGAGCAGTCAAGCATACCATCGCCAACAAAACCACTTAATGCCGGTTCGTGTCCTGCTCCACCTAATGTAATTACGGCAACTTTATCTTCAGATTTACTGTTTTTTCTTACTACAATATTTTCTTTAGCCAGTTTTACCTGATCGGCATAAGCCATTGTGAAACCTTCAAGTAATTCTTTAGTAATGTTATTTGCTTCGTTTATAAATTTTGTTTTCATAGATTCTTGTTAATTATTAGTATCCTTGTTATTCAGATACGAGGGGTATAGGCTTTTTTATTTAGTAAATTGCATTAGTTCAATAGGCATTCCTTCTTCTTCGATAAACGCAATGATCAGGTTTTCGCCACCTTCCATCGGAGAAACAAGTACTTTTTTTCCTTCCATTGCTTTCTCGATATCAGCAACTTCATAAGCTATATGAGGTATTTGTTGAATGATTTCCGGCATACAGCTACCATCTTCGAAGCGTAAATATTCGATACGGTTCGGACTTTGTGTGTAGTCAGTTAACCAAACTTTTAACCCATCAACAAAGAATTCTCCATTTTGAGAATCTTGTGTCGGTACTCCGAAATGATTAATTTTTCTCATAATTTTATGTGTTTATAGTTGTTGTAAACAATCGATGAACTGGACATTCGGATTTGTAAATCTTAGCCCGTTGCCGTCATGGAAAGTTCCATATTCGGTAATGATCGCGCCCTCAGAACCACCACGTAAGAAATGGGGATGTTCTAAATTGTTTAGAGATGCAATTTCGCCTTCACGAAGAATAGAGCAGTTTTTAACTGTTATATGTCCGTCCTGACTTTCCGGGTGTGCCGGGTTCTCTGAAGTTTCTTCTCCGGTCCCGAAGTTATATGCCCATCCGTTCCGTATTTGCCAAGATTCCATTTTTGCACGAATCTCTGTCGGAAGATGTTTGTGCTCAACAATCATTTGATCAGGTAAGAGATATATTTCATGTCCGAAATACCCGGCTTCCTGACTATTAATCCAGAATACACCGGCCATACCTACATTTTCCATATCACCTAAATTAAAATCAGTAATAAATAGGTTCTCCTCCAAGAATTTAGTATAAGGAATATGATAATGATCCAGCATATCCAAATAAGCAGCTTTTGCGACTTCCGGCTGTAAAATGCCATCTTTGTAAAAGTCTGCATTGGTGTACTTCTTTTGATAAGTTTTTAGCATGTTTGCATTTTTCTCTTTCATAATTCTCATTCAATTTATTTGTATTTGGAGCTTACACGTAAAAGCGACTGCTTGCCATCCCTTCTATCTCAACTAACAGTTCGTCTCTGCAGACATCTGCTTTTACGTAGAGTGCTTTTACTTTTTTCCATTTATTGTTTACGCATTCCTGAGTTTCTTTGTACTCATTAGCATTCTTGACATATACACGGGCAAAGTCCATTGGAGCTGCCTCGTTTATGTGTATTCCGTACTGCTTAAGATTTTCTCCTGAAATGAGCAGGTCTATATTTTCTATTGTCATATTAGTCTGGCAGGCACAACTTTTTCCTGTCAGACTATCTTCTCCTCTGATTGCTGCTGTTCCCGAAACAAAACAGGTATATCCATGTTCGCAGCTTACAGCTTTTGCCCGCTCAAACTTTGGTGTACTTTTATTACAAAGTCGTTCATCGTTTTTGCCGATTAAAACTTCTTGTGAATATTTATGAGCAGCAATTTGCATTGGGTTATCAATAGGTTTAATCTGAACTGCTTTGCTTTTTTGTTGTGTAGCTATCAGTTCTACGATGACCCCGGCGCAATCCATTCCTATTCCTGTAGCAGCCGGATATCCATGTTTAGACCAATCTGCTTTATTATAGAATATACTTCTTGCATCATTGAAAGCCTGATAATTCTGAACGTTATCTTCAAGAGCAGTAATTCGTCCGATATAATTCCATTGTCTGACAATATCTTCGATATGGAGATTTTCATCGGATAAAATGGTTTCTATTTTTCGGAATATATCATCTGACTGTTTTCGGATAGAATTCGATAAATCAGATCGTACACCTCCAATTAACACGGATCTCCGGTCATCAGAATCAATAACCAGATATTGAACATCTTCAAATTCTTTATATTCAATGTTCATCTTTACAGGGGTATTGCGCAGATAATGTATTTCAACTGCATAAGAGCATTCACCTAAAACGGGTTGTGCTACATAAGTGACAAGAGGTGGTTTTTTCTCAAAGGATTTACCAACTTGTGTTTTTATATAGTTTAATTCAGATTCGTAAGTCTCGTCTGTTGTTTTTCCAAAGAAAACTAAGCGAGATACTTTTTTTTCGTTTTGTATCTGATCAATCAGTTGATTGATACTAAGTTCAAAGGTTTTTTCATTGGACCAGTAATAGTCACAACAATATTCATTTTGTGCTCTGTAGTTCATAGGTTATAGGGAGTTGACATATTCGGTTAATTCATCAATTTCTTTATCTGTGATTTTAGATTGGATACCATGTTTATGTATCTTGAATACGTCTTTTAAATCTGCAGCTCTGCCATCAAATAAATAAGGAGCTGTGCGCCAAACCTCAATTAAGGTAGGTGTGTCCCATCCATTTTCAAATTCCACATCTTCACCGATCTTATACATTTTTCCATTTGTGAAATAAGGTCCGGAGTGACATTCTGCACAGTTATGTTTATCAAATACTTTACGTCCGCGTTCAGCCTTATTACTTAACTTTCCCTCAATCAGATAAGGGCTGGGTACAGGGCGTAATTGTTTAAGATATTCATCTACGCATTCGTAGACTTCTTCAGGACATTCGGAGAATTGTATATGAGTAAACCCTTTTCTTACTGCGATTTCAGCGTTTTTGCGGATACCCGAAATCATAGATGGAGGAGTAACATGAGAATAGAGCATACTCTTACAGTTCTTAGCATTTCCCAGGCCATCATTAAGAAGATCCCAGTTCATTGCATCTGTACGGGCATCTCCCGGATGGCAGCCATTGCATGATTGCCAATTCTGAAAACAATGCGTAGCATCATTGAAGTACTTTTCACCAGCTTGAGCCGGAGATTCAGTTCTGCCTTCAACCAAAGCAATAGTTTGCAGGTTTTTAGATTTTATATCGTAGAGGTTGATATGATCGGAGAAATAAGTGGGAATAATAATCTGGTCTTTATCAAGTATTATTTTTCTTGGTCCGTTTCCGATAACAGGTATTCGTTGGCGGATCTGATACATAAATCGTAAGTCGTAAGCTAATTTATCTTTATCGCGGCTTTGTTCAAATTTCTTGATAAAAGAAGGATAATCAATAAGGCTTATCTCATGAGTTCCCGAATGCGATACAACGATGTGTTCAGGTGTTGCTTTTACATCCCAAACACCAGCAGCACCTCTTTCCGGATCATCAAGCAGTACCGTACCCACTAATTCTTGTTTGCGCGTATCGATAACACTCAGAGCATTGGTGTTCATCCATCCCTGTTGAAGTTGATTCGTTGGAACCTGAAAACGTCCTAAGTTATGTGTGACAAATATATAATGTCCATCATCACTTGAACACATGCCGCGTAATGCGTTACCACCATTATAGAGTTGAATATCTTTTGTTCTTTCAAAATTATTCATATCAATAATTGATACGCATGCGGCAACCGTATCAACATCAGCCCGTTGCGCAGGTAGGAAATTTGCAACGTATAAATATTTCTCATCTTTATCAAATGCTGCAGCTTTAGGTTCTCTCAGCACAGAGCAGGTCCTTGATATGTTTTCCTTACCCAAATCAATTTCTTGTACCGTATTGGCAAACTGATTTAATACATATAAACGGTTTTGCCTTTTTGAAAGTACAGGATATGTTGTTCCGCTTTGCGTATTAATTGTCGATTTGATTTCTAATGTAGATGGGTCAATGATACATACCTGACCTTGTGAATTAAACAAAGTCACATATATGTTTTTGTTGTCACTCGTTATACCGGTTGGGGCTTGAGTGAAATTTTTTTCATTAATGATTTTCGAGAAATCAGAATTATATTGCGTTAGTCTTTTCGTGTTCTTTTCAGTAATCAAATAAGTATTATTCTCTGTTTTGATTATGTCATTGACATTTAAAATGTCGGTTTTCCTCTTTTCTGCTTTTGGTTCCGGCGCAAAACCGATGCACACCCCTATAAAGAGTGTAAAACACATCTGAGGTATTAATTTTTTCATTGTAATGAGGTTTTTTACTTATGGTATAATCGATAACTATGTCAGTATTATTTTTCATATATGAAAATATAGTTCATATATGAAAATCCAAATATAAAGCTATTTTTTAAATTAAATCAATAGAGTAAAAAGAAATATATATTATTTAACTAATAAGTAACCTGAATGAATTATTGTTCTTAGTTTATAGATTGTAGTCAAATTTGTATCAGTTTCGATTTTATGGTTTCTTTGAGTAAATAAACTAGCTCTTTATATTTATTTTTTTGTAGATAATCAATGTTTTATCTTGTATAGATAGGATTTTTAAGCAACTATAGTGTAGTTAATAGTTTTGTTAAAAAAAAGAACAAAGAATTATCATATATAAACTAAAATG
This sequence comes from Porphyromonadaceae bacterium UBA7332, assembly GCA_002471225.1. GTDB lineage: Bacteria > Bacteroidota > Bacteroidia > Bacteroidales > UBA7332 > UBA7332. Next base: position 41,410 of record DKPO01000039.1, on the reverse strand, counting down.
GATTATATTTGTTTACTTAAATAAATAATAAAACTATAATTTTATGACTGAGCTTAAAAGGTTTTTCAATAAAGTAGTTCTTATCACAGGAGCTGCCAATGGTGTCGGGCGTTCAGCAGCTGAACGTTTCGCGCAGGAAGGAGCTAAAATTATACTTGCGGATAGAAATTTTAAGAAAGCTAAGACTTTTGCGGTTGCATTATCGACAGAAGGTCACGAAGCAAAAGCATTCAATTTTGATGCGGAGTCAATAAAGAGTTGTGATGAATTGGTACGGTTTGCTATGAATGAATTCGGAAGAATTGATATATTAGTAAATAATGTGGGAGGGACAGATCCGATTAAGGATTCCGATATATTAAATATGGATATAACTTATTTTGATAAAATATTTCATGTAAATATAAGATGCATGATGTATTTATCGAAGTTGGTTCTTCCATCTATGATTAAACAGGGAAAAGGTGTTATTATTAATCTTTCGGGGAATAGTAGCGATATGGCTGATAATCTGTATACGCTTTATGGAACAACGAAAGCCGGGGTTCAATGTTTTACAAGACATTTAGCAACGCAATATGCAAAATTCGGGATCAGATGTAATGCTGTTTCTCCTGGTCTTGTGATGACAAACAAAGTTCAAAGTTTTTTGCCAAAAGATACAAGGCAGATGTTTACTAAGTTTGAAATGGAGCATTTGGTTGGTGAGCCGGAAGAAGTTGCTAATACAATTGTCTTCCTGGCGTCTAAAGATGCTCGCTTTATCAATGGCCAAACAATAAAGGTAGATGGAGGATTGTCATGTAATACACTTTTGATGGATAGCGTAGTGGAACGATACAAATTGGAGATGGATAGAATGGAAACTCCACATAGTGCATCGTCATCTTTTGCTATTGATTTTGAAGATTAATTTTTACTTATAGACATATAAGCATAAAAAAGGCTT
>DKPO01000039.1:22135-40261 GCA_002471225.1 Porphyromonadaceae bacterium UBA7332 | reverse complement strand
AAGCCTTTTTTATGCTTATATGTGAATTTATTTTCCTTGATTGCTCGCACTGCGTTTGCCTCTGTTGAAGCTGCGATACGAATCGTATTCGATTTCAATTTCCGGCTCAGTAAGACTGTCTCTTTCTTCGCAGATAAATTGGATATATTTAATCGAAAGTCCTCTTTCAAGCCATTGTTGTTCATAACAAGTGCGGATAGAAAGGATATCGTTAGCCAATCCCGAGTTGTATAAATCATCTGTGCAGATGTTTACCGGATAATGATTGGCCTCAATCATGTGTTTAGTGTATGTAAACAAAAAGTTACTATCGCACTTAAGGTGGATTAAACCATCAGGTCTTAAAATCTGACGATATAACTCCATAAAGCGAGTAGAAGTTAAACGCTTACGTACTTTTTTCATTTGCGGGTCAGGGAAAGTGATCCATATTTCGGCAACTTCGCCATGTGCAAAAAAATGATTGATCAGCTCAATATCAGTACGCAAAAATGCCACATTTAGAATTTCATCCATATGCGATTCTTTGGCACCAGCCCACATACGTGCACCTTTGATATCGATACCAATAAAATTTTTATTCGGAAATTTACGAGCAAGTCCTACAGCATACTCTCCACGTCCGCATCCTAATTCTAAAACAATCGGGTTGTCATTTTTGAAAAATTCTTGATTCCATTTACCTTTCAGATCAAAGCCTTTTTCTTTTAAAACCGCGAACGGATATTGAAAAACGTGAGGATAACCATTCATGTCATCGAATTTCTTCAGCTTATTCTTTCCCATTTTAAGTGATTCAAATACAATCTAATCTGTTATTATTACTGCAAAAGTAATGAACAATCATCAAATCAACTTCATAATCCGAATAGTTTTTGTTTGAATACCTGATTTTTTGTTGGGTTAGACACAGTAAATTATTATTTTTGCGCAATGAATATGAAGGGTAGTTTAAAAAACTGACCCATAGAAAATAACAAACCGGACTGAAATTGTGATTTTACTCGTTCTTGTACGATGTAATGCCTCTTTTTTAAGCAAGGTCATCATAAGATAACAAGCAATGGAACAAACAATCCAACAATTCGAGCACGTTATAAATATCTGTAGAGAGTTATATGCAAAGAAGCTTTCAGATTATGGTGCTGCCTGGCGTATTATGCGCCCGGAATCTATAACGGATCAAATATATATCAAGGCCAATCGCATTCGTAGTCTTCAGACAAAAGGAGTTTCTAAAGTGAATGAAGGCATAAAAGGTGAATTTATTGCTATAGTCAATTATGGGATTATGGGTATTATTCAGCTGAAACTTGGATATGCAGATTCGGCTGATCTTACAAATGAAAAGGCGATCGAGCTTTATGATCTTTACATGACAGAAACTAAAGAGTTGATGTATGCAAAGAACCATGATTATGATGAAGCCTGGCGTAGCATGCGTATCAGTTCTTATACTGATATGATTTTGATGAAAATTCATCGGACGAAACAAATAGAGAATAACCAGGGTCATACACTTGTGTCTGAAGGTATCGATGCCAACTATATGGATATGGTTAACTATGCTTTGTTTGCACTAATTAAACTGGAATACGGAGAATGACCGGAAAAGCAATTCAAAATAAAGCAACGTACAGACTCCCTACATGGTATGAAAAATTAGGAGTTGTACTATCCCGTTTATTATTAGGCGGGACATTCATGTTTTCAGGAATTACGAAGGCCGTTGATCCTTGGGGAACAGCTATTAAGTTTGGCGAATACTTCCAAAGTTTCGGATTTGACTTTTTGCAAATTCTGACAATGCCTGCCGCAGTCCTGCTGGCTGCGATCGAATTTACAGTAGGTGTAAATCTACTGTTAGGTAATAGCTGGAAAAAAACTACATGGGCTGCTTTGTTGATTATGCTTTTTATGACTCCACTCACTTTGTATCTGGCAATTGCAAATCCGGTCTCTGATTGTGGATGTTTCGGTGATGCTTTGATCCTTACAAACTGGGAGACCTTTTTAAAGAATATACTATTGCTTGCTGCAGCAATTTACCTGGTGTATTCCCGAAAAGTTATATTTAGTGTCTACTCTCGTAGTATCCAATGGTTTATCGGATTGCTTATATTCTTATTTTCTCTGCTGATTTCCTTTGTCTCATTGAAACATATACCTTTATTAGATTTTCGGCCTTATAAAGTAGGAACGAACATCCAGAAAGGTATGACAATTCCTGACGGAATGCCGGTAGATGAATTTGAGACGACTTTTATTTATGAGAAAAACGGGAAGCAGAAAGAATTTACCGTAGATAATTATCCGGCTGAAGATTCTACATGGACTTTTATCGACTCGAAATCTAAATTGATTAAAGAGGGTTATAAAGCGCCAATTCATGATTTGGTACTAATCAATGCAAACGGCGAAGATATATTGCCTAAAGTTTTGGCAGATACATCATACACCTTTTTACTTATCGCACCTGATTTGACAAAATCAAATGATGCGAATATTGATAAGATTAATGATTTGTATGATTTCTGCCTGGAGCATGGTTATCCTTTTTATGGCGTAACATCCTCCACAGGAGATCCTGTTTTCGAATGGCGGGATAATACAGGTGCGGAATATCCGTTTTTGAATTCAGATGAAACGACATTAAAAACGATCATCCGACCTAATCCGGGTCTGATGATTCTTAAGGATGGCAATATAATAGCGAAATGGAATGCTGCAGATATACCATCCGAATCAAGAATAGAAGAATATATCACAAATCCTGAAATGTTCCCTAAAAATGCGGAACGTTACAGAAAAGCATTTTGGCTATTTGTCGTTTTATTTGTGATTTTATTATCGATATTATTAATAACAGAACGATCAGTTGGAGCGATCGTAAATCGTTTTTTCAAACGTAAAAAGAAAACTCCGACACAAGCTGATACAATTAATTTACATACCAAAAAAGATTCTATTATGAGAAGAAAAATCGTAGCAGGTAACTGGAAAATGAACAAGACCCTTCAAGAGGGAATGGAATTAGCAAAAGAATTGAAAGCAGCTTTAGCTGGTAAAACTGTAAACTGCGATGTAATCGTAGGTACTCCGTTTATCCACCTTGCAAATGTTGCTGCAGAGGTTGAAGGTTCTGTAATCAACGTTTCAGCTCAAAACTGTGCTGATAAAGTATCAGGTGCTTACACAGGTGAGGTTTCTGCATCGATGGTAGCATCAACAGGTGCTAAATATGTGATCTTAGGTCACTCTGAGCGTCGTGCATATTACGGCGAGACAAACGAAATGTTGAAAGAAAAAACTCTTTTAGCTTTGGCTAATGGTTTGACTCCTATCTTCTGTATCGGTGAGGTATTGGAAGAAAGAGAAGCAGAAAAACACTTCGAAGTTGTAAAAACTCAAATCGAAGAGTCTTTATTCAATCTTTCAGCTGAAGATTTCGGTAAAATCGTTTTGGCTTACGAACCAGTTTGGGCTATCGGAACAGGTAAAACTGCTACTCCTGCACAAGCTCAGGAAATTCACGCATTTATCCGTAAAACAGTTGCTGAAAAATATGGTCAGGAAGTTGCTGATAAAACTGCAATCCTTTACGGAGGTAGCTGTAATGGCGCTAATGCGAAAGAATTATTCGCTAACCCTGATGTAGATGGAGGTTTGATCGGTGGTGCATCTTTAACTGCTGATGCTTTCATGCAAATTATTACTGCTTGCTAATTTTAAAATTAACAGCATAATCAAAAAAGACTAAAGGTATGAAGGCTAATCTTCAGCCTTTAGTTTTTCTGTTTTATCCTAATTTATAGATTATGAGAAACATTGTAACACTATTTTTATTGGTTTTCACTGCCTTATTACCTATCTTCGGTCAGTCATTTCAGGCGAATCGGGACTCAACCATCTTGCAAAGTCTGATGAAACCAAAAGCCGGACAAGGAGTCGTTATTGTTCATCAATCAGATGCTATAGCTAACCTTTTAGGTGTTAGAGTTTATGGCGAAAACAAAAATGAGCTTATTCAGGAGGGGTATCGTGTTCAGGTTTTCTCGGGTAATAATCAGACAAAATCAAAGAGCGAAGCCAACTGGAAACAAGAGAAAGTAAAAGAGTTGTTTCCCAATTTGCAAACATACGTAACTTTCAAATCTCCTTTCTGGCGATTAAGAGTAGGCGATTTCAGAAGTTATGAAGAGGCGGATCAGTTGATGCGTCAGCTTAAACGTGCTTTTCCGCAGTTTGGTAAAGAAATGTATGTCGTACGCGACGAAATAAAAATAGAGTTTTAACAATGTATCAACCTACACCGGAGCAAGAAGCTAACAGAGAGGCTATTGCTTATCACTACAAAGAGATTCTTAAACTTTTAGGCGAAGACGTGGATCGTGAAGGATTAGTCAAAACTCCTGAGCGTGTATCAAAATCGCTTCAATTCCTGACAAAAGGTTATCATCAGGATGCTGAACAAATATTGAAATCAGCGATGTTCAAAGAAAATTATCGTCAAATGGTTATCGTAAAAGATATAGACTTTTTTTCTTTATGTGAACATCATGTTTTACCGTTTTTTGGTAAAGTGCATATAGCTTATATCCCTAACGGATATATTACAGGGTTAAGTAAATTAGCCAGAATAGTAGAAGTATTTGCAAGACGTATGCAAGTACAAGAGCGTTTAACGACGCAAATCAAGGATTGTATTCAGGAAACACTGAATCCTTTAGGAGTAATGGTTGTCATTGAAGCACAGCATACATGTATGCAGATGCGTGGAGTTGAAAAACAAAATTCAGTAACAACGACATCTGATTTTACAGGTGTATTTAATCAGGCAAAAACACGTGAAGAGTTTATGACTCTGATACGTATGAAATAAATCTTCGATTTCGTTTTAGAATAGAAACCGGAAACACAAACTCACTATGCAAAAGAAATTCAAATTATTACTTATTTCACTAAGTATGATAACATTGACAAACGCACAAAATCCTTTCTTCGGAAAGTATAAAACATTGCATGAGACAGTTCCTTTCGAAAAAATCAAGTTCGAACATTACGAACCTGCTTTTATTGAAGGAATGAAACGTCATAATAAAGAGATAGAGGCTATAATCAATAATAAAAGTAATCCTACTTTTGAAAACACAATCGTTGCTTTAGAGCGTTCAGGCGATATGCTGTCGAAAGTAAGTTCGGTATTTTACAATTTGAATAGCAGCGAAAGTAATGATCAGATGATGGAGCTTTCTCAAAAATTATCTCCGATGATGTCTGAGCATTCAAATAACATCAATCTTAATGAGAAACTATTCGCTCGTGTTAAAGCTGTTTATGATCAGAAAGATCAGTTGGGCTTAAATCCTGAAGAGATGAAGCTTCTTGAAAATACGTATAAAGGATTCGTTAAACGTGGAGCTAATCTTCAAGGCGAAGACAAAGATAAATATCGCCAGTTAAGCATGGACTTAGGGCAGGCTACTTTGTCTTTTGGTCAGAATGTTTTGAAAGAAACGAACAAGTATGAGTTGATCGTTGAAAATGTATCAGACTTAAAAGGTTTGCCTCAGCGTGAAATAGATGCAGCTAAAGCTCGTGCTGAAGCTAATGGGAAAACAGGCTATTCATTTAATTTGTCTGCACCTGTTTATATTCCTTTTATGCGCTATGTCGAAAATCGCGATTTACGTAAACAACTTTGGACAGCCTATAATGCCCGTTGTACGAATGGAGAATTTGATAATACGCAAAATATAAGCGATATTGTGAATTATCGTATGGAGACAGCAAAGTTGTTCGGTAAGAACAATTATGCAGAAATGGCTTTAGAAGATCGCATGGCTAAAAATCCGGAGAATGTTTATAAGTTGATGAATGAACTTCTTGAAGCATTTAAACCGGCTGCAATGCAGGAAGTTGCTGAAGTCAGAGGATTTGCGATTGCGAATGAAGGCAAAAATATTGATATTATGCCTTGGGACTGGTCTTTCTATTCTGAAAAATTGAAAGATTCAAAATTCCAGATTAATGATGAAATGCTTCGTCCATATTTTGAGCTAAGCAATGTAACGAAAGGTGTTTTCGGGCTTGCAACAGATCTTTTTGGTATCACATTCAAAGAGAATAAGAAAATTCAGGTGTATCATCCGGAAGTGAAAGCATATGAAGTGTTCGACAAACAAGGAAAATTCCTTGCGGTACTTTATACAGACTTCCATCCTCGTGCAGGAAAACGTCCGGGTGCATGGATGACTGAGTTTAAAGGTCAATATAAAGAGAATGGAAAAGATAGTCGTCCGCATGTTACGATCGTAATGAACTTTACTCGTCCGACTGCTGATACTCCTGCTCTTTTAACTTATGATGAAGTAGAGACTTTCTTACATGAATTTGGTCATGCTTTACACGGTATGTTTGCTAATACGACTTATGAATCAATGTCGGGAACCAGCGTTTATCGTGACTTTGTAGAGCTTCCTTCTCAGATTCTGGAAAACTGGTTACCTGAAAAAGAATTTTTGGATAAGTTTGCAGTTCATTATCAGACAGGAGAGAAGATCCCGGCTGAGTATATTGAGAAAATTGTAGCTTCTAATAACTTTAATACGGGCTATTTATGCCTTCGTCAGTTAAGCTTTGGTATGAATGATATGGCATGGCATACAATCAATGAGAAATTTGATGGTGATATGAATACTTTTGAGCAAAAAGCAATTGCACCGACTCAAATGTTCCCGACAGTAGAAGGTACAAGCTTGTCGCCACAGTTCAGCCATATTTTTGCAGGGGGCTATGCGGCAGGTTATTATAGCTATAAGTGGGCTGAAGTGCTTGATGCTGATGCTTTTGCATTATTTAAAGAAAAAGGAATCTTCAATCAGGATGTAGCAGCGAAATTCCTGGAAACAGTTCTTTCACAGGGAGGAACTGTAGATCCGATGGAATTATATATTCAATTCCGAGGTCAGGAGCCGACAGTAAAAGCCTTGATGGAAAGAAGCGGAATTAAAATGTAATTAAAACAATCTATATAAAAAGCTCTTGTTAAGTTTAGCAGACTTAACAAGAGCTTTTTTATTTTGCGTTAGTTCCGGTGAATTATTCACCGAGTTCGCTTTTCTCTTTTTTTGTTAATGATTTGAATACAAGGTTATATGAGTCTTTGACCCACGTTTTGATTTGAGACTCTGTCGATCTTCCATCAATGATGATGGTATTCCAATGCTTTTTATTCATATGATATCCCGGTAGAACGAATGAATAAGTATCGCGCAGGATGATAGCTTCTTCGGGATCGCATTTAACGTTCATAGCCAAAGGCTTGGATTCAATATCGAAAAGTATAAACATTTTACTTCCTGCTTTAATGACAAGTGTGGTTTCATCAAAAGGAAATCCTTCTGAAGTATAAGGGAGGCTTAAAGCATACTCACGTAATTCTTCTACATTCATAATGTGTACGATTATTTTAAATCACTTATTAGCTTCCAAATATAATAAAAAAGAGGAAACATGATTGATGAATCAATACATGTTTCCCCGGAGTTAAAGAGTTATGTTATTATCTTAGAGTTTAAGTTCTACATAAGGAAGATTAAAAGCATCAGCAACTGCTTTGTAAACAATGTCACCTTTAACGATGTTCAGGCCTTTATATAATTCTTTGTTGTCTTTACAAGCATTTTCCCAGCCTTTATTTGCAAGTTGTATAGCATAAGGCATAGTTGCATTGGTTAGCGCAACAGTAGATGTATAAGGAACTGCACCGGGAATATTTGCCACGCAATAATGAACGATATTATCTACGACGTAAGTCGGATCCGAATGTGTCGTAGGGTGAGATGTCTCAAAACATCCTCCCTGATCAATGGCAACATCGACCATTACCGATCCTTTAGGCATAAGTTTCAACATCTCTTTTCTGATAAGGAAAGGAGCTTTAGCCCCCGGAATAAGAACAGCACCAATAACCAGATCCGTATGTGGTAATTCTTTGGTGATGTTATACTCAGAAGACATTAATGTTTTGACATTTTTCGGTAATACTTCAGACAAATAACGTAAACGGGGAAGAGAAATATCGCATAATGTAACATCAGCACCCATGCCGGCAGCAATAATAGCTGCATTGACACCTACTACGCCGCCTCCTAAAACAAGCACTTTTGCCGGTTTTACACCCGGTACACCACCCAAAAGAATTCCTTTACCACCATGCGGCTTTTCAATGAAATGAGCGCCTTGTTGAACGGACATGCGTCCAGCGACTTCTGACATAGGAGTTAGAAGAGGAAGAGAGCGATCAGCTCTTTCTACAGTTTCATAAGCCAGGCAAACAGCCTTGCTTTTAATCATTGCTTTGGTAAGTTTTTCGTAAGATGCAAAATGGAAATAAGTGAAAAGGAGTTGATTTTCGCGAATTAAGTCATATTCAGCTTCAATAGGTTCTTTGACTTTGATAATCATATCGCCTGTAGCATATACATCATCAATTGTAGGAAGTATTTTAGCTCCCATAGCTACATATTCTTCGTCGGGGTATCCACTGTTTTCACCCGCTGTGTGTTGCACGTACACTTCGTGCCCGTGATTCACTAATTCTTTAACGCCTCCCGGTGTAAGACCAACGCGGTTTTCGTTGTTCTTAATCTCTTTAGGTACTCCAATTTTCATTTGAATTAAATTTAAAAGGTTATGGGTAACTTCATGTTTAAGCGATTCAAGGTCAACTTTTTATCTGTACTAAAAATGAAGCATTCCCGTATGATTTTAGGAATTATAAATTCAAGGTTGTTGATGGCGTAAATATATACAAAAAAGCAAATAGTCATAAAAAAAAGGAGAAAAGTTTTTTACTTTTCTCCTTTTATCAGTTTTATAGTGAATATCTTACTCTACAATAACCATTTCGTCAATCAGACGTTTACATCCCGCATATTTTTCGATAACGAATAAAGTATAACGGATATCAACACTGATTGTACGTTGCAATTCCGGTTCAAAAACAAGGTCACCACTCATAGCTTCCCAGTTTCCATCAAATGCAGTACCGATTAACTCTCCTTTGTCATTCAATACCGGGCTACCTGAGTTACCGCCGGTAATATCATTAGTAGAAAGGAATGCTACCGGCATACGGCCATCTTTCATTGCATAACGTCCATAATCTTTAGCTTCATATAATTCTTTCAATTTATCAGGAACAATAAATTCAAAGTTATTCGGATCTTCTTTTTCCATTACCCCTTTTAGAGTAGTATAATAATTATAGAAAGCTCCGTCAGCTGGTTCGTAAGGCTTAATATTACCATAAGTCATACGGATTGTGAAGTTTGCATCCGGATAAGTTGCTTTATCTTTATTTTGTGTCAGATAACCTTCCATAAAGATTTGGCGTGCATTGTTAAAGCTGTTGCTTGTCGCTTTTAAAGCTGAACTTAGTTCAACCGCTTTGTTGCGAACTGATGTTGCGAATTTAACCATTGGGTCATTTTCAAGAACTTTCGCAGAAGGCTTCGCAATAAATTTATTGAAATTAGCCTCATTTGCATAGATTGAACGAGTAAACGCATCATCTACAAACGCATCAATATTTCCTTTATATTTCGTATCGATCCATGTAAAGATATCGGGACGCTGTGCAGCAGGAATCATTTCCTTATATAGCTTCAACATATCTTTTGCTACTTTGCGGTCAACTTCAGGATTGTAGTCTTTATTCGCAAATTGCTGATAAGCTTGCTTCAAAGCTTCTATTTCTGCTTTTTTGGAAACAGCATCCATTAATGCAGTCGGATAACCAGGGTTACGAGAGAACTCGATACCACCTAAAATAGCTTCACTTAAAGCATTCATTTGATAACGTAATTCTGCACGACCTTCAATGATCTGTTGTAGCGAATCAACCGATGCTGCATATTGCGGGAATCCGTTTTGAAGAGCCCATTGTTTAAATGCTGCTTGTTCAGCTTCTTTACGTTCGATCACTTTTAATTTCTGGATACCCTTATTCATACCGATAGAGTTTTTCCAGTAATTACTTGAACGGGCATATTTACTTGCATATTGAATGTTAACTTTTGGATCGGCTAACATCTCTTTAAGCAATACGTCCTGACGTGCACCACGTACTTTAATACGCATATCATTGTCTTTAACTCTCTCTGCAACCTCCCACGAAGTCATGTATCGGCTTGTAGATCCCGGGAATCCCATGATCATAGCATAATCGTTTTCTTTGATACCTCCAAGTGAAATATTTAAGAATTTCTTTGGCTTCAAAGGTTCATTATCTGCAGAGTATTCAGCCGGATTACCATTCTTGTCTGCATATACGCGGAACAACGAGAAGTCACCCGTATGACGAGGCCACATCCAGTTGTCTGTGTCAAATCCGAATTTACCGATAGATGAAGGTGGAGCTCCTACCATACGTACATCGTTATACACTTTAGTATAGTACATATAGTATTTATTTCCGTTATAGAACGGTTTAATTTCAACAGAGGTAAACGGGATATCCTGAGCCTGTCCATTAGCTACCATTTCGTTAGCTATTTTATTTAAATAGGATGGAGAAAGATAATTCATACTGTTAGGGTCAGTATCTTTCGCCAGTTCTTTTTTTACAGCATCAGTAACATCGACAATCTTTTCGATGAAAGTTACTTTCAAGCCCGGAGTAGGAATCTCTTCTTTATAAGACATTGCCCAAAATCCATCTTTCAAATAATCTTTCTCAACAGTACTATGTTGTTGGATAGCATCGTATCCGCAGTGGTGATTAGTTAGCAAAAGACCGTTAGGAGAAATAATTTCACCTGTACATCCGCCACCGAAGATTACTATTGCGTCTTTCAAGCTGGTCGTGTCAGGACTATAGATGTCAACAGCATCTATTTTTAATCCCAACTCTTTCATTTTTTGAGCGTTCTGTTTGATTTGCGGCAATAACCACATACCCTCATCTGCCGAAGCTGATGAACAAATAGAGCCTAAAGCCAAGAGTGATAAAAGGATTTTATTCTTCATATGTTCTGATTAAGAATTTAATATAAGTACAAAAATAGTGATTCATAATGTAAAAAACGAAGGTTTTCGTGCACTTAATTTTGCAAATGAAGAAAAGGTATTACTTTTGCACTATATTTTAGCTGTAGTGCGTCAATACTTCAGCTCATATAAAAAGGATCATGACAAGAGAAAAATGGATTGGTCACATCGCAGTATTTTTTACGGCACTGATATTTGGATTGAACATACCGATTGCAAAAAGCTTGATGCCTGAATGGCTTTCTCCTTTAGCAACGTCATCCTTACGTATGTGTTTTGCTGCCTGTGCATTCTGGATAGCATCTTTATTTATACCTGCAGAGCGTGTCTCCAAAAAAGATTTGCTCCTCCTGTTCGCCTCCTCATTTTTCGGTATTTTCCTCAATCAAACCTCTTATATAATAGGTTTATCCCAAACATCTCCTATAGATTCCTCTATAATTGCAACGTCAACCCCTTTGTTGGTAATGATCATTGCTTTTTTCGCCTTGAAAGAACCAATTACAATAAAAAAATCCATTGGTGTATTCTTAGGTTTGACCAGTTCCCTATACTTAATATATTATTCTCAAACGCATCCCGAGGATGCTCCTTCATCATCACTTAAAGGAAATTTGTTCTGTTTCTTGGGTAGCATACTCTATGCAACTTATTTGGTTATGACCCGAAATGTTTCAGGACGTTATTCTCCTGTGACGTTGATGAAATGGATGTTTTTGTTTGCGGCAGTATGTATTTTACCATTTACATATAAAGATCTCCAATCAGCCAGAATATGGACAGAAGTAGCTCCCGTTGATGTTTATTTACGTGTTTTATTCGTTTTGTTCTGTGCCACTTTTATGACTTATTTGTTAATACCTATAGGGTTAAAGCGGATTCGTCCGACGACGGTTGGAATGTATAATTACCTCCAGCCGCTGGTAGCAACATTTGTCGGGATTATGGTCGGACAGGATCATTTTAGCTGGGATAAATTATTTACAGGATTGGTAATCTTTTATGGCGTATATTTAGTTACGAGCAGTAAATCCCGTGCTGATATAGAAGCCGAACAATCGGAAACTTCTTTAAAAAGAAAAAGCTCTAAAAACATACCTGTCTTTTGCAAGGCAGAACAAGAGGATTCAGTAAATAATCTGAAAAATAAGTGATTTGCAGGTTTTAAAGAAACATGTGAGAGAGTACGAATGAAGGACAAACTCTCTTATAAATTGCAAAATCAACCGAATACCTCTTATTTTTATCGTATTTTTGTAATCAAATCTCATACATATTTAAAGTAATAGACTAATGAATAACGTTGCATCATTGAACAGAGCAGCAGATAATATTCGTATTTTATCGGCTGCCATGGTAGAAAAAGCTAACTCCGGTCACCCAGGTGGCGCAATGGGAGGTGCTGATTTTATTAATGTTCTTTATTCTGAATTCCTGAATTACGATCCGTTGAATCCAAAATGGATTAATCGTGACAGATTTTTCCTTGATCCGGGTCACATGTCACCAATGCTATATTCAACATTGGCTTTGACTGGTAAATATTCAATCGATGAATTGAAGAGCTTCCGTCAATGGGGCAGCCCGACACCGGGTCACCCGGAAGTTGATGTGATGCGTGGTGTCGAAAATACATCAGGACCACTGGGACAAGGACATGCGATGGCTGTAGGTGCAGCAATTGCTGAGCGTTTCCTGGTTGCTCGTTTCGGCGAGTGGATGGCGCATAAAACTTATGCATTTATTTCTGACGGAGGAATCCAGGAAGAAATTTCACAAGGAGCAGGTCGTTTGGCTGGTTTCCTTGGATTAAATAATCTGATTATGTTCTTCGATAGCAATGATATTCAGTTATCAACTGATACAGATGCTGTAACGAAAGAAGATACAGGTATGAAATACCGTGCGTGGGGTTGGAATGTTATCGAAATCGATGGTAATGATGCCATTGCAATTCGTGAAGCTTTAACGTTAGCTCGTGCTGAAGCTAAACGTCCGACTTTAATTATCGGTAAAACAATTATGGGTAAAGGTTGTGTGAAAGCTGATGGTTCTAACTTTGAGCGTCAGTGTTCTACACATGGTCAGCCTTTGACTGCTGCAGGTGTTTCTTTTGCAGATACAGTTAAAAACTTAGGTGGAAACCCTGAAGAACCGTTCGCAATCTTTACAGAAACAGCTGAAATCTACGAAAAACGTAGAGAGGCTTTGATTGCTATGGCTCAACAAAAACAAGAAGAGCAAGCAAAATGGGCTAACGCAAATCCTGAATTAGCTCAGAAATTAGAAGTATTTTTCTCTGGAGATGCTCCTGAAATTGACTATGCTGCTATTGCTCAAAAAGCAGATCAGGCAACTCGTACAGCTTCTGCAACTGTATTAACTGAATACAGTGCAAAAGTTGAAAACATGATCGTTGCTTCTGCCGATTTAGCTAACTCAGATAAAACGGATGGCTTCCTGAAACATCGTACAGCATTCAAACACCAGGATTTCTCAGGGGCATTCTTACATGCAGGTGTTTGTGAGCTTACTATGGCTGCAATTATGAATGGTATTGCACTTCATGGTGGTGTAAAATGTGCTTGTGGTACATTCTTTGTTTTCTCTGATTATATGAAACCGGCTATCCGTATGTCTGCACTAATGGAACTACCGGTTAAGTATATCTTTACTCACGATGCATTCCGCGTTGGAGAAGACGGACCTACTCACCAGCCAATTGAACAAGAAGCGCAAATTCGTTTGTTGGAGCAATTGAAAAACCACAGTGGCAAAAACAGTACTTTGGTTCTTCGTCCTGCTGATGTTGATGAGACTACTGTAGCATGGAAAATGGCTATGGAGAATCTGAACTCACCAACAGTTCTTATTTTCTCTCGTCAGAACGTGAAGTCTATTCCTGCTGAATCAGGAAATCGTTACCAAGAAGCATTACAAGCTGAAATGGGTGCATATATCGTATGTAAAGATGAAACTCCTGAGGTTGTTTTGGTAGCTAACGGTTCTGAAGTTGCAACTTTAGTAGCAGGTGCTGCTTTGTTGAAAGAACGCAAAGGAATCCGTGTACAAATCGTTTCGGCTCCGTCAGAAGGATTATTCTTCAATCAACCTAAAGCTTACCAGGAAGAAGTTATTCCATCAAATCTTCCGGTATTCGGACTAACAGCAGGTTTACCAACTTCTATGTATCGTTTGGTAGGTAAAAATGGCGTTGTGTTCGGTTTGGATCATTTCGGATACTCAGCTCCGTTCACTGTATTAGATGAGAAATTCGGATTCAATGCAGAGAATGTTTATAATCAGGTCGTAACACTTTTAGGCAAATAATTCAGATTATGGAGATTAAAAAAATAGGTCTTTGTGCTGACCATGCCGGATTTGAAACAAAAGAATTCATTAAGGGATATCTTGAAGCAAAAGGATATACTTGTGAAGATTTTGGTACATACTCAACAGATAGCTGTGATTATGCAGATTTCGCTCATAAAATGGCAGAAGCTATTGAAAAAGGTGAATGTTACCCGGGTATCGCCGTTTGTGGTAGTGGCAATGGTATCAATATGACATTGAACAAGCACCAACAGATTCGTGCAGCTCTATGTTGGGATGTAGAGTTGGCTAAATTAGCCCGCGAACATAACAATGCAAACGTGTTGACTCTTCCGGGTCGTTTTATCGACTTTGAGAAAGCAGCAGCAATGGTTGATGTTTTTCTTTCAACAGAATTTGAAGGAGGCCGTCATCAGGCACGTATCGATAAAATTCCTGTGAAATAAATAGGTTTTATATAGTGGAAAAAAAGACCGGCTCAGTTATTATACTGAGTCGGTCTTTTTGTATTTATGCTTGTTTCTTAGGAGTGACAAACTTATTATAAAGAGCTAAACCTATAATAGTAGAAACTCCGATTAAAGAGAAGATTAACCAAAGTGTTTTAGGCTGATTTAATTTATCGACATAATGAACATATAACTGTGATCCTAAGATACCCCCTACGCCACTACCGATAACTCCGTAAAGGAAAGAATAACCCAGATAAAGGGCTTTTTTATCAGCAGGAGCAATAAGTCCTACATATGAGATGAATTTCGGATGGGCAATCATTTCTCCGATTGAGAAGATGAAGATACCAGCCATAAAGATCCAGATACTTTCAGAGATAGCTAAACAAGCCATTCCGGCTGTGGCAATCAAAAGTCCGACAATCATGGTCGGGAGTGCTTTCGTATTCTTAACGATGTTTGATATGAACAACTGGAGAGCAATAATAGCAAAAGCATTAATTACAGTAACGTGTTCAGAGTCAAATTTCCAGTCAGGATTACTAACGAAATGAGACAGAATTGAATTGACAAAATGATTAACCGGCTCTACATTCACATAATCCTTTAAGTACCAAAGTACCGTATCAAACATCTGGAAATACAGAATCCAGAATCCACTGTAAATGACAATCATCGACATAAAGCGAATATCTTTCAGAACCAGTGCAGCCTCTTTGAAAACCTGTCCCAGCGTTTTTGTACTTTTAGGTCTCTGAGGTTCTTTGTACATGAATATATTCAGCAGAAGTAAAGAGCCGGTGAATACGCCCGCCATAACAAAGATATAGCTCCATGAAATACTTTTCAGATAAGGAACGAAAATCAACGGGAAAATAAAAGCTCCTAAATTTATAGACCAATAGAATACACCGAATCCCAGAGTGGAGTTATGCTCATTCGTTTCGCGTGCGATAGTACCCGAGATAATGGGTTTGAATACACCTGCTCCCAGAACCATAAGCATTAAACTGGCAAATACCGTTGTGTAGGTGGTTGACATACTTGTGAGGAAGTATCCTGCCGACATTACAATAAATGCAAACATAAGCATTTTGCGATAGCCGTACCGGTCCGCCATAGCTCCCGAAAGAATAGGTAGGAGATAAAGAAGAGGTGTAATGGTACTTTTAATTACACCGACACTTTCGCGTGTAAAACCTAATCCGCCTTCGTCAATACTCAGAACTAAGTAAACGGATAATACAGACATAACTCCATAATAAGAACCTCTTTCGAAGAACTCCATCATGATTACGGTCCAAAAGTTTTTAGTAAAGGATTTAAGCCCTGTTCCTGTTGTTTTCTGATCCATGAAAATCGATTAAATAATGATTGGGTTTAATAATATAATACTAACTGACTTCCTAAAAGTCAGATTGACTTCATTGTATTCTGCACGAATATAGCAAAAAGATTTTTAATCGCTTTGTTTGATGACATCCTGATATAGAATACGGGAATAAAAGTATATATTGTTTTTATTCCCGTATTATTTTTTTAACTAAAAAATAGTCTCGAAAGTCATATTTATTTCTTCAAAATCGACATAATTTAAATCTATCTCCTCATCAGGTCCAAATCCGAAATATTCACGAATATCGTTGTAATCGTCATGATTCGGATCTTTAAGAACTGCAAGCATATAATTATAGCCAGGGATACCTCCACAATCTTCAGGTGGACATTCCCGTTCTCCCTCAATACAATGTGGAAGAGGCCCGTCAATATCTTTATCATCAAATATTTTCTCTAGCGTAATCGTATGAATCCAGCTATCTCCAAAATCATACTCGTATTCGATTTTATCACCTTCTTCAGTGAGTAGTTTTGTGACGATAATATCTGTACATTCGATGTATTTCTTTTCATCCCATGTGAAATCCGAATCCTCTCGTATGGCATAAAGTTTATCGTCTTTCATGAATTGGAATAAATGGCAATCTTCCCACCCCATTGATATCTGAATAACATCATGCAAATCCAGCAAAGTCATATCGGCAGGGATTAATACGCGTCTCCAGATTTCAGGTTCTGAATATTTGAGACTGATTTTTAATTGATAAACCATAAGTCGCGATTTAAGTAGTTAATATTATTGATCTTTGTATCTCCAGCAAATATCCGTATAACAAATCAATTAACAGCATTGTTTCAAGAAGTTATTTCGGATATGAGTAAGAAGTAAATATAGTAAACTTGAGCATATATATTGCTATTCCCCTTATTATTGTATATACTTATAGCGGATCATTATTTAATAATTCATTAATTATCTGAGTATAGTTTGAAATGAAATACTTTGTAAGGATATACTGCTCTGTATCTTCATATTTCATTAATCTTAATCCCTGCTCTGTCATTGCATATATTTCAGCTCCAGGATATGCAAGTAATATAGGGGAGTGTGTGGCAATAATAAACTGAGAGTTCTGCTTTTCCAATTCGTTTATTTTAATTATTAGTTTAAAAAGACTTGCTACTGATAACGCAGATTCAGGTTCATCAAATATATACAAACCATTACCAGATAATCTATTTAAAATTACACTTAAAAAACTTTCGCCATGAGATCGCTCATGAAGAGCACCGCCATAATTCCTATCTAACTGTGAACGATCAGATATTCTGTCTATCTCACTGGCTACATTGTAGAAGCTTTCTGCCCTCAGAAAGTAGCCATCTTTATTTCTTCTTCCGTTTCTTGTTAATTTGAAATCATTAAACAGACGCGAGTGTGTGTCATATGTGTGATAGTTTAAATAAGTACTACCTCCTTCTGGATTAAATCCGGCACACACTGCAATTGCTTCTACGAATGTAGATTTTCCTGAACCATTCTCTCCAACAATAAACGTTACGTTGCTTTTGAATTCAAATGTATCCAAATTGCGTATAGAAGGAATATTGTAAGGGTACTCCTTACGATCTTCTATAGATCTTTTATTTGTAATCTTATTGATATAAATCATTATTATATTAATTCTCCTTTCTATTTATTGATAGTGTTTTGATAGCCAATTCTTAAGCTGTATTTTGCTCGTTTACAGACTATGTTTGCAATGAAAATAATAAATAGCATATACGCAAATTATTTATATGTATTTTATTGGATATTATTTGTTTCCCTTTTGCTTTAAAGAATCAGATACTGTGATTTCTCATAACTACCTAAATCTGTCAACCAATTCCGGTATAAGTCAATCTAACTGATTAATTCAAAATTACATACGTATCAAAAAATATT
>DKPO01000039.1:21699-21920 GCA_002471225.1 Porphyromonadaceae bacterium UBA7332 | reverse complement strand
AATATTTTTTGATACGTATGTAAAGAAATTTTCGAAGGTATCTAAATGGGGATATATAAAATGTTTTTTTGCTTCAAACATAAAATAGAATTAGCGGGTTTTAACCTCCGGATAAGATGACTACACAAAGAAGAAAAAAAGTCGTTTTATTTGCAACCATCTGCAACATATGTCTGGAAAGCCTTGTGGAAAGGGGATTGCGCCTGTTGCAGATGGTTGCA
>DKPO01000039.1:0-21431 GCA_002471225.1 Porphyromonadaceae bacterium UBA7332 | reverse complement strand
GTTGCAGATGGTTGCAAATGGTTGCAGATAAAACGAAGATAATTGATCGTAGGATGGTAGAGTTTCTTATGAAGAAAGGTGTTAGATGGTGTTAGATGGTGACAGATGATTTTGGAAATAGGTATGTTTATCTTTCTGATTGATAGATTATTGGGGTTCTTGTGTCAGATGTGAAGGATAAAAGGATGATTTTTTTGTTGTCAGTATATCTTTGAAAAGAAACGGTATATCTTTTCAAAGATAAACCGTATCTATTTGACGATATACCGTATCTTTAAAAAGATACCCTTTATCTTTTCAGAGATTGACTGTATCTTTGTGAAGATACGGTCAATCTTTTTAACGAATGACTGGATCTTTTTATAGTAACTGACCGGATAAGGGTGGTGGATAGGGATAAAAAAAGCAGGAATGTGTCGGACCATTCCTGCTTTTTAGTATGTAAGTGAATTTTATTTAGAAGCTTTAGTTGTATAACGGCTATTTAGGCCTTCAACAACTTCTTTAGTAATATCGTACGATTTATCAGCATATAAAAGGTTGTCGTTACCAGTGTTGCTGATGATCAAATGATATTTTTGATCTTTGTTGAACTGCTTGATATAGTTGTAGATTGAGTCATTCAACTGTTCGTTCATTTTTTGTTGCTCTTTCATGATATCCATTGAAAGACGTTGCTCCAATTGTTGAAGTTCCTGTTGTTTTTTGATCAATCTGCTTTGTTCAGCTTCAGCTCTTTCTTGTGAAAGGAAAGCATTGTTTTGGATCTTACGCTGAAACTCTTTCATTTCATTTTCCAATTGACGAACTTTTTCGTTTAAGCTGGCACGAGCGCCTTCTTGTTTACGAACTAAAGACTCGTTTATATCATTAAAGAAATTGTAGCTGTTAAGTAAAGTATCAACATTTATATATGCAATAGGTAATACTTCGCTTGCTTCAATTGTTTTTGATTCTGTAATGCCTTTAGATTCAGATTTTTTATGTCCTGTGAAGTACATAATATACAAACCTATAACCGCAACAGCCAAAATTCCGTTAATCAGATAGTTTACGTTTTTCATAAAAGTGTTTTATTCTTTGTTATTATTTTGCTTACTCTCCTGGTCCTCTAGGATATCATAAAGGCCTTTTCTGGCTTGCGCCATTTTATCATCGGTCTTAGCACAAGTTATACCTTTTTTTGATAAAGCTTTGTTTCCTCCGATGTGTGTATTCGGGAATTTTCCGTTTCGTGTGAAAAATACTTTTATTCCTAATAAAAGTACGGAAATCCCAACGATAATGATTACTATGAAAAGTGTCTCCAACATTCTTGTTATATTTGTCTGCAAATATAGACTTTTTATGAGAAATACTAAACTACAACCTGAAATTGTATGGCATTTTTTTGATGAAATAACTCAAATTCCGCGACCATCAAAAAAAGAGCACCAAATATCTGCCTATTTGAAAGCATTTGCAAAAGAAAATCAATTAGAATGTAAAGAGGATCAGGTAGGTAATTTATTGATAGTGAAAGAGCCTACAGATCGTGAAAAACAACGTCCGACTATTGTTTTGCAATGCCATATGGATATGGTATGTGAGAAAAACGCGACGGTTGAGCACGATTTTGAAACGGATCCCATACAGACCTATGTAGACGGGGATTGGATCAAGGCTAAAGGGACAACTCTCGGAGCGGATAACGGGGCCGGAATGGCTGCTGCTTTGGCTTTGTTGTCGTCTGATTCTATTTTGCATGGTAAAATAGAGGCTTTATTTACGGTTGATGAAGAAACGGGATTAAACGGAGCCTTTGGTTTGGAGGCCGGATTTTTCGAAGGAAAGTACTTATTGAATCTGGATGGAGAGGATGGTATTTACATCGGCTGTGCAGGAGGAATCGATACAAAAGCGCTATTTGATTTTGAATTGATAGACGCTCCGAAAGATAAGTTTTATTTTAAAGTTTCTGTGTCCGGACTGGCAGGAGGTCATTCCGGTGATGATATCAACAAGGGTCGTGCAAATGCTATTCAGATGCTGGTTCGTTATCTTCAGATCTTGCAAACTAAATATGATTTAGTTATTAGTGAAATAGAAGGTGGAAACTTGCATAATGCGATTCCGCGGGCTGCTTCGGCATACGTTGGTGTAAGCTTTAAAGATAAAGAGAATGTACGTATTGAGTTGAATCATTTTATCTATGAGGTTGAGAATGAGTTTAATTTTGCAGAATCTAAAATGCGAATTGATCTGGACTCTGAAGATCGACCGGAAACTTGTATAGATACTCAATCAGCCCGCCAATTGTTGAATGCTTTATATATTTGTCCGAATGGGGTGATAACGATGAATCCTGAGTTTGAAAATCTTGTTGAAACATCATCTAATCTGGCTTCAGTAAAACGAATAGGAGAAAAACAGATTCAGGTGGTTTTAAGCCATAGAAGTTCGGTCGAATCGGCTAAGCTGGATATTTGTAATCGGATAGATATCCTTTTTTCGTCAATGGGAGCTAAAGTATCTCATGGAACGGGATATCCGGGTTGGAAACCAAATCTGAAATCTCCTCTGTTGACTTTATCTATTCAGGCTTATGAGGATCTTTTTCATGAAAAACCTTATGTCCGGGCTGTGCATGCGGGATTAGAGTGTGGATTGTTTTTGGATAAATATCCATGGTTGGATATGATTTCTTTTGGACCTGTAATCCTTGATGCGCATTCTCCTGATGAGAGATTATCAATATCGGGTATGCAGAAATTTTGGGCACATTTGAATGAAATAGTTAGCCGTTTGTAATTGATTTTAAATCAATGTGATATATTTGCGTATTGATATTTTAAACTATGAAGCACATATTCTTTATTTTAACATTAGTCGTTCTTGTTTTGTCTTGTATGTCAGGTCCTGATTTCACGACTGATGTATCTAAAGAATTGTACTTCTCAACAGATACGTTGAAGTTTGATACATTGTTTTCTACTGTCCCATCGGCAACTAAATGGATCAAAATCTATAACCCTCATAAAGAGTATATCCGTATTGCTCAGATAGGCTTGGTATCCGATTCAAGTATTTACAGATTAAATGTCGATGGAGAGAATGGTCAGTCATTTTCGGATATTGAGATATGGGGAAAGGATAGCCTGTATATCGCAGTAGAAGTCAGACCTGTAGAGAACGGTAAGAGTATGCCTGTGAAAACGGAGGATCAATTGTATATTGATGTAAACGGGAAGCGAAAAAGTATAACTCTTTCAGCTCATGTATGGGATGCAGTGCTTCTTAAGGGATATGTTATAGATACTGATACCGCTTTTGATGCACAAAAGCCAGTCGTCGTTTACGATTCCTTGCGTATCAATAAGAGCGCTATACTGCATGTCGGACCGGGAACCCGATTCTTTATGCATCATAATGCGAAAATGATAGTTGAGGGTTCTTTGAATTGCGAAGGAACTGCTGAAAATCCTGTTGTATTCAGAGGCGATCGTTTCGATCGGATGAATGGTTCAATAGCTTATGATCATTTGAGTGGACAATGGGGCGGTTTGTATTTCCGGAATCATCATGGAAGTTCTGCTCTTACGCACGTACAAATC
Source organism: Porphyromonadaceae bacterium UBA7332 (assembly GCA_002471225.1). Taxonomy (GTDB): domain Bacteria; phylum Bacteroidota; class Bacteroidia; order Bacteroidales; family UBA7332; genus UBA7332. Next base: position 17,838 of record DKPO01000039.1, on the reverse strand, counting down.
AGAAATGCTTCAGTCGGAATACAAGTGGATAGTTTATCAGCATCAGAAAGCAGGCTTACTATTCATAATTCCATTATTCATAACTCAAGTCTGTCTGCTTTGGATATTCAGAGCGGATATCTGGAGGGTAGAGGTTGTCTTTTCAGTAATTCGGGGTCAGCTCTTGTGAATCTGAGAAATGGACAGGCGGACTTTGAATATTGTACGTTTGTTAATTATTATCCTTTCGGAAGCAAAGGCGTTTGTTTATACGTAAACAATAAAGATATTAGTTTGCGTTTATCTCATACAATCGTTTGGGGTAGTAAAAAGGACGAACTGATCTTTAAACATTCACAGTATCCTCACAGTCTCGAATTTAATTATTGTTTGTTGAAAGGAAGTGCCCCTTCGCCGGATGCGGTGTTCAGTAATGTTTTATGGAATGTCGATCCCTTGTTCCTGCGGATAGATCCGGGAAATTATATCTTTGATTACCGGATAGGAACGAATAAGGACCTGGAGGGTTTTGGTGAGAATCGGATCATTCCGGACTTAAGTTTTGACTATTTTGGTGCGAAGCGTGATTTCGAAAAACCAATGATAGGAGCTTTTGCTCAAACTAAGGATTAATATTATGAACGTAAAATATACCCTCATTCTATTACTCTTATTGAGTAGCAGAGTCTTATTATCTCAAGATACGCAAGCTACTTTCCGGGTTATGTTTTATAATGTCGAAAATTATTTTGATATCAGGAATGACTCCCTTAAAAATGATGATGAGTTTACTCCGGGTGGTTTAAGAAAATGGGATTATTTCCGATTCAGAAAGAAGCAGCAAAATATATCAAAAGTTATTGCCGGGGTCGGAGAAGAGCATTTACCTGCTATCATCGGATTGTGTGAAGTAGAAAATGATTCTTGTCTGATAGCATTGACACGTTATGCCGCATTGAAGCATTTGGGATATCGGTTTCTGATAACAGATTCTCCGGACGAAAGAGGCATTAATGTTGCGTTATTATATCAGAGAGATCAATTTAAAGTTCTGTCTAATAAAGAAATTAATGTTTCGGGATTCAGGGATTATAAACCGACACGTAATATTCTTTACGTAAAAGGTCAGACATTGACGATGGATTCGCTTCATGTGTTTGTCGTGCATTTGCCGTCACGCTCATCGGGTAAAAAGCAAAGTGATGCTTACAGAGCTCATGTTATAGATCGGTTTATATCTGTAATTGATAGCCTGAATATTCATGAGAAAGACCCGAATATAATCGTAATGGGTGATTTTAATACCGGTCCGGAGGAAGTTGTGTTGGATCAATTTAGAAAAGGCACCGGTCTATCTCTGTTGAGGCATAAACAAAAAGGCTTCGGAACCTATAAATACAGAGGAGAGTGGGAGACAATCGATCACTTTTTCGTCTCTTCTGCTTTGTTAAACCAATCAGGTCATATGTCTCTTAAAAAAGAGTCAAGTACCATTTATGCTCCCGCTTTTTTATTGAAGCCGGATGAGGTGTATAATGGTGAAAAAATATTCCGGACCTATTCGGGATATAGATATGAAGGAGGATTTAGTGATCATCTTCCGATTTTTTTTGATGTTGAATTAAAGTGGAATGAAAGAAATGCAGAATATTAAAGTGATAGCATTTGATGCGGATGATACTTTGTGGGAAAATGAAATATTCTTTAGAGAAGCAGAAGCCAGACTGGCTGAGTTGCTCAGCGGATATGCCGAGAAGGAAATTGTAGATGATAAATTACTGGATTACGAAGTCAAAAATATTCCATTGTACGGCTTTGGAGTAAAAAACTTTATTTTATCCGGAATTCAGACAGCTATTGATGTCACGGGTGGGACGGTAACGTCCGATAAAATAGAGAAGGTGATTGAGATCGGTAACGATATTCTTTCGAAGCCTGTTATTTTATTGAATGATGTCAAAGAAATGATTCCTGAGATTTCGAAGTCTTATAAAATCGTATTGGCTACTAAAGGTGACTTACTGGATCAACAACGGAAATTGAAGAAATCCGGATTGATGGATTATTTTGAGCATGTTGAGGTGATGAGTGATAAGAAAACGGGTGATTATTCAGCGTTAGTGAAAAAACTGAATATTGAGCCATCTGAGTTACTTATGATCGGAAATTCATTGAAATCAGATATTTTGCCTGTATTGGAATTGGGAGGAAAAGCTGTTCATATACCATTCCATACAACCTGGGCTCATGAATTGGTAGAGGAAAAGGATCTGGCTGGAAAAGATTTTATACAATTGGAAACGTTTAAGCAATTACAAGAAATACTTTAACAAACAAACTATTAAAACACGAATCATGAAAATCAAAAACACGTTGTTATGGGCATTAATAGGCGGATTCTTATTTACGTCATGTAATAAAGATGATAATACGCCGGATATAAAGGATGAGAATAAGATTAATACATGGATATATCATGTGATGAATGATAATTACTTGTATTATAAGGATATGCCTTCTACTTCTCAGTTGGATATAAATTTATCTCCGTCAAATTTCTTTACATCATTATTGTCAAGGACGAATGAGATGAAGTACAATGATAATCAAGTAGGATATTTTTACTCTTACATTGAGGTTCCTGAGTCTGCAACGAAAGCTGATCTGGCAAAGAATACTTACGGATTGGATTATGTGATATACAGACTTCCTGACAATACGTACTTAGTTCGTGTTTTATATGTTTTGCCTAATTCATCTGCCGACCAGGCCGGAATAAGAAGGGGAGATTATATCTCTCAGGTAAATAATGAGAAGTTATCAGCATCGAATATAAATAAACTTCGTTCGGGTGGAGCTGTCTCGTTGATTAAAGCCTATTATGATGCAGATAAAAATGGATTTGTAGAAGATAAAACAAATCCTGTGGCTATGTCAGCTTCTTCAACAATGTACGAAAATCCGGTGTACTTGTCTAAAGTAATCGAGACACAAGGAAAGAAAATAGGTTATCTGATGTATAATGCTTTTCGTACAGGTCCGACAGGATTTGAAGATAAATCGTATGACCGAGAGTTAATTCAGAAAATAACATCTTTAAAAGCGGATGCCGTAGATGAAATGATTCTGGATTTGAGATATAATGGCGGAGGTTATTTAACGTCAGCTGTAACGTTAGGTAGTTTGCTATGTCCACAAAGTGCTTTATCTGAATTGTTTGCCATAACCCGAATGAATGATAAACAAGAGTCGTCGAACAGTGAACGTAACAAGTTTTTTCATTCGAAAGATAGTATCGGAGCTTCGAATCTGGATCTGAAACGGTTGTATATAATTGCCGGATCTCAGACAGCTTCTGCGAGTGAGTTAATTATAAATTGCTTACGTCCGTATATGGATGTGATTCATGTCGGTTCGAGAACGGAAGGAAAGAATGTAGGTTCTCTGGAATATACAAGTACTAATTTTCCGGGCTATATTTTGCATCCGATTACATCTAAAATCTTTAATAAAGATCTTCAGTCAGATTATAGAAATGGTTTCGTGCCTGATTCAAAAAACCTATATGATGAGTTTGATAAACCCGAAGTTTCGATGTATCCGTTAGGTGATATTAATGACCCTTATGTTCAGTTAGCGCTGAAAGATATGGGATTAAATACTTCAGATCAACCGGTTACGAGAAGTGTGCGGAGCTTAAATCTGCGTATGCTTAAAAGAGAACCTGTCAGTGATTGTTCTGGTATCAGATTGTAAAAAAAGAACGTCTGCCTATTTTTTAGGCAGACGTTTAATTTTTATATTCACAAATCAACAACAGGCTATAAATTTTAATTTAATCTTTGGTTTTTGTCATAGAACATATTCCCCGGTTATTGGGATAATGTATTTGTTTGTATAGACTTTATAGGTTTAAAAGAGTAAAGGTGTAAAATAGCTGCAAAGTATTAGATTCATGGCAGCCTGTTTTTATTTACTACTTAATCTTTATATCTACAATAATACGACTTTATTTCAAATAAACAAATCGGTTTCTTTTTTAATAATGCCTATTTGATGTATGTGTGTATGCTTTTACGGGTTGTTTTGTAACTAAATGATTTTATTATCGGATTGTTTTATTTAAAATAGGTATTTATGTTGTGTTTTTATAGCAAAGTGTTATTTGTAGAATAATGTGTAAAATGGCAACAATATATAATAATTAACATATAAGGGAGGGTTTTCGATTTAAATTCTCATTTAAATTCTTAATATACTACATTGCGTTACATAATTATGAAGAAAGTAAGAAGAAGCTTTTAAGTTAAAATGACGATATGCTTCAATCTTAATACCTATAAAAAAAGGAGAAACTTATTACAGTTTCTCCTTTTTTTATGGGATATCAATTGAATTAATTGAGTCTGAATTTGTCAATACCTTCTTTCAGGAATCCAACAATTTGGTTGGCTGCTGCTATACCGGCATTGATATTTGCTTCGGCTGTTTGTGCTCCCATTTTCTTAGGAGTAAACAAAATTCGCTCAGGATATTTTTCGATAAATAAAGCCTCTAAATCAGGTTGAATATCTGAAATATATTTGAAGTCTTTACGGTCTTCCATTAATTGAAGTAACTCTTCTTCATTGATAACCTCTTTACGTGCCGTATTAATTAATACAGCATTTTTGGGCATCAAATTCAGCAATGTGTAATTAATGGATTTTTTTGTTTCGGCTGTTGCCGGAATATGTAAAGACACAAACTGAGACTTTTCATATAATTTATCAACACTTTCAACAGCTATTACACCGTCTTTTTCGATAACTTCCTTCGGACAGAAAGGATCAAAAGCATAGATAGTCATGCCAAAGCATTTCGCAATCCGTGCAACATTTTTCGCAACGTTTCCGTAGGCATGAAGCCCTAATGTTTTGCCTTTTAATTCTGTACCTGAAGTTCCGTTAAAATGATTACGTATCTGATAGATCATCATACCAAAAACAAGTTCAGCAACTGCATTGGCATTTTGTCCCGGAGTATTCATAACACAAACGTTATGGGCTGTTGCAGCTTTTAAATCGATATTGTCATAACCGGCACCTGCACGAACGACAATTTTTAATTTTTTTGCGGCATCAAATACCTCGGCATCAATAATGTCACTTCGAATAATCAAAGCATCCACATCAGCCACAGCTTCTAATAACTGCTTTTTATCCGTATACTTTTCCAGTAACTCCAGTTTCATTCCGGCTGATTCGACAGCTTTGCGAATACCGTCAATGGCAACACTGGCAAACGGTTTATCTGTAGCAACTAATACTTTCATAAGTAAGGTGTTTGGAGTATCTGATTCAGATACCGTTAATAATGGTTTTTAGATTTAATGTTTGGCAGCGAATTCACGCATCGTATCTACTAATGCCTGTACGCTTTCAATTGGAAGTGCATTATAAATAGATGCACGGAATCCACCAACAGAGCGGTGACCTTTGATACCTACCATACCGCGTTCTTTAGCAAAAGCAGCAAACTCGGCTTCAAGATCTTTGTACTCATCGTTCATTACGAAACATACATTCATGATTGAACGATCTTCGACAGCAGCGGTTCCTTTAAACAATTTGTTCGCATCGATTTCTCCGTAAAGCAATTCAGCTTTCGCTTTATTACGACGATATAACTCTTCCAGTCCACCTACTTGTTTATACCATTTCAATGTCTGCAATGCTGCATAGATTGGTAATACCGGAGGAGTGTTAAACATAGATTCACCTTTGATATGTGTGCGATAATCCAGCATTGTAGGGATTGGTCTGCTTACTTTACCTAAAAGCTCTTCTTTTACAATAACAAAAGTCACACCGGCAGGAGCAAGATTTTTCTGTGCACCACCATAAATAAGTGCATATTTAGAAATATCTACCGGACGGGAGAATATATCTGAAGACATATCTGCAACTAAAGGAATATCACAATCCATATCTGTATGGATCTCTGTTCCGAAAATTGTATTGTTTGTTGTTATATGGAAATAATCTGCATCTGCAGGTATTTTGTAGTCTTTAGGGATATAACTGAAGTTTTTATCTGCTGATGAAGCGACAACGTCCACTTCTCCGAATAATTTAGCTTCTTTGATTGCATTTTTTGCCCAGGTTCCTGTTTCCAGATAGGCCGCTTTTTTTTCTAACAAATTAAAAGGTACCATACAGAACTGGAGACTTGCTCCACCTCCCAGGAATAAAACCTGATAACCATCAGGGATATTAAGTAATTCCTTGAATAAAGCTCTTGCTTCATCTACGACTGCAACAAATTCCTTTTCTCTATGGGAGATTTCCAGGATTGAAAGGCCCATTCCGGCAAAATTAATAACAGCATCAGCCGTGTTTTTAATAGTGTATTCACTCAGGATGCATGGTCCGGCAAAAAAATTATGCTTCTTCATTGCGTAATTGAATTAATATGTGATTATTAAAATATTTTATAAGCATATCGCCTAATAAAATAGGTATTAGAACGATGCGAAAGTAATAATATTATTATACCAAACAAGTTTATCACAAGAAAAATATTTAATATTATTATGGTATGAATATTACAGTTTTAAAAGTATAAAATGGATTTTCTTTACGAAGGTTCATATCTTCTTCCAAATAATTGCTTTTTGTAGTGTTTTATGTCCTGAACAGAGGAAAAGAGATATTCTTTGAAGATTTTGTTTTTGACGGAAGTATGATTTTAACAATGATAGAGGGGGATAAAGGAAAAGCGTATAGCATCCTAAGTTTTTATGCAAAATAGTTATTGCAACTTAGCAGGCTATACGCTTTTTTATAAGGCTTAAATTAAAAACTGGAATAAGTCAGGTCTGTCGTTCAGATATTCAAAAGTAATCCCTCTTGTTGTCATCCGTTCGATTAATGGATTGAAATCTGCCGGATCGCAAAGTTCGATTCCGATAACCGCAGGACCTTTTTCTCTTGCCGTTTTTCTTTTATATTCAAAATGAGATATGTCATCATTCGGTCCAAGCACATGTTCCAGAAATTCTCTTAAAGCTCCGGCACGTTGCGGGAATCTGACAATGAAGTAGTGTTTTAGTCCTTCATAAAGTAAAGCACGCTCTTTTATCTCCTCCATTCGTGTTATATCATTATTGCTTCCGCTAATGACACAAACCACATTCTTTCCTTTAATCTGATCTTTGTAAAAATCTAAGGCAGCAACGGAAATTGCGCCTGCAGGTTCTACAACGATTGCACTCTGATTATATAAATTGAGGATCGTTCCGCAAATATGGCCTTCGGGAACTACGACGATTTCATCTAAAACCTCCTTGCATATTTTATAGGTTAAGTCCCCCGGTTTTCGGACGGCAACTCCATCGGCAAACGTGTCAATTTCTGAAAGCTCCAGAACTTCGCCGGCATCAATTGAGTTTTTCATACTCGCTGCTCCGACAGGTTCCACACCAATAACTTTGGTTTCAGGACTGATCATCTTAAAGACACTTCCTACGCCTGATGCCAATCCGCCCCCTCCAATAGGGACAAACAGATAGTCGATCGGAGAATCCACATCGTTAAGAATATCCAGTCCGACGGTCGCCTGACCTTCGATCACTTTTTCGTCATTAAACGGATGGATAAAAGTCATGTCATTTTCTTTGCAATAAATCATTGCATCCTTAAATGCATCGTCAAAAGTATCTCCCGTAAGGATAACTTCGACAGCATCTTTTCCAAACATTTTCACCTGTCCTCTTTTTTGAAGCGGTGTAGGATTGGGCATAAAAATGACACCTTTGATATTAAGAGCTTTGCAGGCATAAGCTACTCCCTGTGCGTGATTTCCGGCACTTGCACAAACAACACCTTTAGAGCGTTGTTCTTCAGTCAGGGACATAATCTTATTGTATGCACCTCGGATTTTATAAGAGCGTACTTCCTGTAAATCTTCTCTTTTAAGCATTATGTTAGCTCCGAATTTTTCGGATAATGCGATGTTTCTGGCTAAAGGGGTATGATATACAACTCCTGTAATTCTTTGACGGGCGCGTTGTATATTGTGTAGTTCCGGCGTGTATTTCATTTTGCTATAATTAGATTCGTATATTAAGCTTGTCTATTCTTTTGGCATGACAAAAGAAGCATATAAATGCAAACAGGCAGAGATAAGAAGTGTAACAATCCACTCTCCCTGATGTTTAAACATAAAGTAAGAGGAAAGAACCATTAACATTCCGGCAAATCCCAGTATGCGATGTAATCGTTTTTTGCGAAGATTAGTTCCTTCATAACGATTGGTTAGATGATGGACGGCAATGCCGGCTGTCCCCACTGCATACATGTAAGGAGCCCATTCCCATTTTGTAATATATAAAATCGAAGAGATTAAAACCAAAACAGCTGAAACCTCAAATAAATACTTCTTTATCATTTTGTTGTTTTATAATTCTTACTCTTCAATAATGAAGATATCTTCATTCTCTTTTTTCATTAAATACTCTTCGCGAGCATATTTCTCAAGAGTTTCTTTATGCATTTGAAGTTTCTCGAGTTCAATTTTCGATTCGTTTATTTCACTCTCGTATCGTTTAACCTCAGACTGTAATCGGTTGATTTCGTGCCAGAGTCTGATTCGGCGAATGAAATTATCATCGTCAAAAAACGTCATATAAACGACAAAAACGGACAATCCTATAGTTAAGAATCGGTTTATAGGATTCAATGACATCACTTTGTTTTTGACTTCAATAGCCGGTTCAAGTTTGTCTTTGTTTGATTTTAATAAGTTCTTTATATCAATCATATTTTAACTAAAGGTGTTTGGACAAAAGTAATGTTTTTTTTCAAAGTTCAATATTCGCAATTATATAAAAACGAAAGATCAATTTATTTACTTATTGGAATAGTTTTTTTAGAACAAAATCTTTTTGAAGTATGTTTAAGTAGCAAGCGAATTAATGTTTTTATTAGGGAATGTTTTACGCTATTTTTATAATCAATAAAGAAAGCATCTTATCTTTGCAGATAAGTTACATGACTATCTAAAATTTATGAGAAAAGTATTAAAGTGGATCTTTAGAATCCTACTGATATATATAGGGCTGTTTCTGGTCCTGTCAATAGCATTGTATATTCCGTTTGTACAAGAAAAAGCTTGTGATCTGGTTGAAAAGAAAGTTTCGGATGCAATGAATATGAATCTTTCCATTGGCAAACTTCGTTTGTATTTTCCTCTTACGCTGAATATTAATCAGGCTTCGATTGCTAAAGCGCCTCAGGATACTATGCTGAGAGTGCAGGATTTAGCTGTCGATGTTTCTTTGTTGCCATTATTCAAAAAAGAACTTCAGGTTAATAAGATCCAGTTATCGGGTGCATATTTTCATTTTGTGGATTCTGCAAAAACGATGGAGATTGCTGCCAGATTAGATTTGCTGAATCTGAATGGGAATGTGGTACAACTGTCTAATGATGAAATCGATTTAGGACAAGCTGTATTGAGCAACGGAAACGTGGCAATTAATATATTAAAGAGTAGTACGGATACAACCACGACTCAAAGTAACGGCTTTCCATGGAAGATTGTCGGAAAAAGATTGTTGCTAAGAAATGTTCAGGTTCACTTTGCGGATTTACCGTCAGGTTTTTCAACCAATGTTCAGGTTGAAAATGCGTCGTTGAAAAAAGCAATGGTTGATTTACTGAATCAAAAGGTTGTCGCAAACTCGATTCGTATATCGAATGGTAAATACACGATCATCATGCCGGAATCTGATGATTCTACTCAGGTTCAGGCTCCGGTAAAACCGCAACCTGCAGATACGGTATCTTCTAAGCCATGGGAAATATCTCTTGCTAAAGCTTATATAGAGAATAATTATTACGAAATGCATATCGGGAAATTTCAAAATGACTCAAGTCGTTTTGACACCAATCATATGTTTATCCGTAATATCAATATCAATGCCGATTCTTTATACAATTGCGGGATAACATCTTATATGACAATCAAGGATGTATCGGCAGAGCTGACACCGGAATTGGCTATCACTGAATTAAAAGGTTTTGCAAAAGTAGATACGAATTCACTTCAGGTGAAGAATATTCAGTTCAAAACGAAATACAGTAATATTGATTTCGATGGTGCGCTTAATTGGGCTACACAGAACAAGACTTTTGGAATTAAAAATCTTTCCCTCCTGGCAAATGGAGAGATTGCAACGAATGATATTTATTCCCTGTTGGGCAATAACCCGATAGACTCTGTTCTAACTGAAAATACTTATCTGAGTCTGAGTGCGAATATACGTGGTAGCAATAATCGTATTGAGATTGCTGAGCTACAAATGGAGTATCCTCATTGTTTTACAGCTGAGGCTAATGGTTATGTGTCTAATATACATAATTTTAAGAGATTAGGCGGAAATCTTCATATGGATATTCGGGGGATTGATCCGGATCGATTCGAAAAACTTCTCCCGGCCGGTATGCAAAAGAGTATTTCTTTTCCGAAGAGTTTTTCTCTCACTACTAATATTATAGCAAATAACGGACAGGTTGATCCGGAAATACATGTCAGAACACCGAAGGGTAAGTTAAATTTAAAAGGAGGTCTGAACATAGATACAGAAGTGTATGATATGACCTTGGTTTCTGATACTTTCTCGGTTAAACAATTTATGCCATCAATGGATGTTGATGTGGTAGATGGGACATTTAAAGCTGAAGGGAAAGGATTTGATTTCTTTAAACAAACAACAAAAACGCAGCTGGATCTCAATATCAATCGAATCGATCTGATGGATTACACATATAACGGACTAATCGTTAATGCATCATTAAATGATTCATACTTGAAGCTTTCTGGTAAAATGCAAGATAAAGATCTTGATTTTATTACGAATCTTACAGGTACGGTTAAGCCGGATCTTATTGATGTCGAGCTGATGCTGGATGCCAATAATATTAATTTGCAGGCATTAAAAATATGGAATTCACCGTTCAAAACTTCGTTTGAATGGAAAACCACATTTACTACTGACCTGAAGCAAAAGTTCGGAGGTAAAGGAGATATTCAGATTCAGGAGCTTGAATTTATGAATTCTACTTATCCTAAGATTTCATTAGATTATAACTTAATGAATACGGACTCTTTATTTTATGCTTATATTAATTCAGGCGATATGCGCTTCGAAGCTCATTCTCCTAATAGCATTTTGTTATCGCAAAAATCTTTGGAAAAGGCGAATAAGAAAATGGCTAAGCAGTTGAATTCGCTACATATTAATTTCGCAGAATTGAAAGAGTTTTATCCGAATGTAGACTTTAAACTGACAGCCGGGAAAAATAATATAATCAATGCATATCTGGCCCAGGATTATATGTTTATAGGTAGTACCTCATTGAAAGGTCGTATTAATACCGAAGAGGGATTGCAACTGAACTGTTTGTTGAATGACTTTCAGTCGAAGCAAAATGTGATTGATACGATTCAGTTTGTAGCCAATCAGGATAGTAATAAAATTAATTTTGATTTTGTAGCGGCTAACAGACTAAACAATCCTCAGTTTACATTCCACCTCTGTGCAGATGGTTTTGTTGACGAAAAAGGATTGACATTGAAGATTCATGAAACCAATCAAAAAGGAGTAACAGGTTTGGATCTGGGCTTTATTGTGGGAGTGGAAGATCAGTCGTTAAGATTGAATCTGTTCCCTGAAACACCGATCATAGCCAATCGTCCATGGAAGTTGAATCCGAATAACTATATAAGTATCTCAAAAAACAAACAGATTAGTGCTGATTTGTTATTGAGTGGGGATATTGCGCGCATCCATGCATATTCAGTTGATAGTTTGAAGGGGCATGACGGAATCATGCTTGATATTGATGGCATTAATTTATATGAGATATCTAAAAGTATTCCTTATCTGCCTCAGATGAAGGGTATCTTAAATACGTCTTTAGGTGTTTATTCGGAAAACCAAATGTTTAACTCCAACGGTTCGTTCCAGATTAGTGACTTTATTTATAACAGTCAGAATGTGGGTAACATTAAACTGGATGCAGCTTATTATGTAAACGAACATAAAGAACCGCATGTCAAATCTATGTTGTTCGTGGATGGAAAAGAATCGATGGCTATAACCGGAACATTAAATGATTCAACGCAGCAGGGGATGAACCTGAAAATAGATTTCTTGCGTTTACCACTTAAAACGGCAAATCCGTTTATTCCGAATGACTTGCTGACAATGAATGGTTATTTGTTAGGTAAAATTTCGATGGTGCAAAATGGGAAAACTCCTTTAATTAACGGGGAGTTGAAACTGGATAGTACATCTTTATACGTAATCCCTGCCAACTCGACGTTTACTCTGGATCAGCAACCTATTTATATAAAGGATAACTTTATCAATTTTGATTCATATAAATTATACTCGTCTAAGAATTCACCTTTGGTTTTAACCGGTAATGTGGATTTAAGAAGACTGGACTATATTTATACGGATTTGACTTTGAAAGGAAACAACTTCCAGTTGTTGAATGCTCCTCAGACTGAAAAGTCAATGGTGTACGGTAAGGCATTTATTAATATTAATACGACCGTAAAAGGAGCATTGAATCGTTTGGTTGTTCGTGGAAATCTGAATTTATTGAATCAAACGAATCTGACTTACGTAATGCAGGAGTCGGCTTTGGATACACAAAATAAAATGGCACAGCTCGTGACGTTTGTGAATTTCAGTGATACGACGAATGTCGTTTTCGGCAAGATAAATAAAATAAATGAGCTGGAAGGAATGGATCTGCTGTTTGTTGCGAATATTGATCAGGGTGTGAAGTTAAACATAGACCTGTCTACGGATGGTAGTAACCGTGTTAATCTGATAGGTGGAGGTATTCTTACTTATATGATGAATAGGGAAGGAACGAACTCATTGTCCGGTCAATATGCACTGACAGGTGGAACGGTTGTTTATAATATCCCGGTTATTGGAGCAAAAGTTTTCAATATTCAGGAAGGTAGTAATGTTCAATGGAATGGTAATCTCCTGAATCCGATGCTTAATATTACGGCGATTGAGAAAATCAGAGCTTCGGTTTCGGATGGAGGAAGCAATAACAATTCTCAGGTCGTTACATTTAATGCCATTGTCCGTATTCAGAATCCATTGGAAAGTATGTCGATTGTCTTTGACGCATCGGCTCCCGATAATCTGGCATGGCAAAATAAACTTGCTTCGCAAACGCTTGAGCAAAGAGGTCAGACAGCTATGAACCTGATTCTTTATGGAGCACCGTCCTTTGGAGGTGGTGGAGGTTCAGCTTCCAACACCGCGACGAATGCGCTAACCGGATTCCTGGAATCACAGGTTAATCAGTGGGCTCGGAATAATTTGAAAGGGGTCAGTTTGAACTTTGGAGTGGAAAATTTCTCTCAAAATAGTAGTACCCGAACCGATTACAGTGTTCAGTTCTCTAAAAGTTTCTGGAATGACCGATTTACCGTTAATGTCGGTGGACGGGTTTCAACAGGGAATGATCCGGAAATAGCCAAAGATCAGAACTTTATCGATGACCTTTCAATTGATTATAAGTTAGATAAGAGTGGTAATTTGTATATGAAGTTATTCCATCATACGAATTACGATAATATTCTGGAAGGAAAAATCACCGAAACAGGTTTAGGGGTAGCTATACGTCGTAAGCTATATAAGTTTAGAAATATATTCCGTTTCAGAGCACCGAAAGCTGTCAGGGAACAAAGAGCATTGGAGCGTCAGGCTGAAAAGCGTAAAAAAGAAGAAGAGGAGAAAACAAAAGCATTGACCGATCCTGCTTTATATGAACCTAAAAAATCAAATGATTAATACACATTATGAAATATAGAATATTATATCTGTTTCTTCTTCTGGTTCTGGTATCAGCATGTTCAACAACCAAGCTGATACCAGAAGGAGAGGAGCTGTACACCGGAATCAAAAAAATTGAGATTGAGAAACCTAAAGAGATGAAGCTGGATCCCGAGTTGGAGTCCACACTTTCTTCTCCGCTGGATTATCCTCCTAATAATGCATTATTGGGTAGCAGTTCTATTCGTATTCCTTTTCCGATAGGGCTATGGGCATATAATTATTTATATACCGAAAAGAAAAAAGGGTTCAGACACTGGCTTTACAAGATGCTGGCAAAACCTCCGGTTCTGATCTCTAATGTCAAGCCGGAACTCCGTACGAAGGTAGTAGAGAATATGCTGGATGATTACGGACATTTCAAATCAGATGCAACTTATGAGATTCTGAAAGATAAGAAGAATCCCAAGAAGGCGAAGATTTTATATAAAATCAATATAACAGAGCCTTATGTACTGGATTCGGTAGCTGTAGTCCCAAACACGACTTCAGCAGACTCTATAATCAGTGCTACACCTTTATCTCCACAGCTGCAATCGGGACAGAATTTTAATGTTGCCAACCTGGAAGCAGAGCAGACAAAGATGACCAATAAGTTGAAAGATATGGGTTATTATTATTTCAGACCCGACTTCCTTACTTATCTGGCTGACACCGTAGCCGTACCGCAGAAAGTTCAGTTAAGACTTCTTCGTAAAGACGATATCGGGAACAATCTGCTGGAGCCGTATTCTATCAATAAAGTAGATTTATTTATTCATTCACGGGACACAACAGATGCACAGACTTTGCAATATCGTGGAATGAATATTCACTATAATAAAAAATTGAAAGTGAAACCATGGATCCTGCACAAAGCCATTTTGCTTCGTTCGGGTTCGGTGTTTAATCAGGATCAGCAGAATATGACTATGCAGAATCTATATCGCTTAAACGCGTTCAATTCTGTGAATATTCAATTCAACCCTGATACACTGACAGCTCCCAATGATTTAGGAATGCGGATTGATGCTACATTAGACGCACCCTTTGAAGTAGAGGCTGAATTTGATGTGGTTTACAAGTCGAATAGTCAGGTCGGACCTGGATTAACGGCAGGTATAACGTGGAAAAATATTTTTAAAGGCGGAGAAAGTTTATCCTTAAAGTTTAAAGGTTCATACGAATGGCAAACGGGACCGAAAAC
The DNA here is from genome assembly GCA_002471225.1 of Porphyromonadaceae bacterium UBA7332. Classification (GTDB taxonomy): domain Bacteria; phylum Bacteroidota; class Bacteroidia; order Bacteroidales; family UBA7332; genus UBA7332. The sequence continues at coordinate 2,758 of DKPO01000039.1, read as the reverse complement.
AGATGCGAATCAGAATAAAAACCTGATAAATTCATACGAGCTTCAGCTGAGTGCCGGATTAAATGTTCCTCGTTTATTGGTTCCGTCGTTTATGGTACCGAAATATTTCAGATATCCGAATAAGACGAGTATTGAAATTAGTGAAGACTTTTTGAATCGCGCCGGCTATTTCCGAATGATTACTTTTGGAACATCCATTACGTATGATTTTCAAACGTCCAAAAAATGGTTCCATTCATTGACTTTGTTCCGATTGAACTATAACTATATGCTCAATAAATCAGAGTCATTCCAGGAAACATTAAATCAGAATTCGGCTATTGCGCAAAGTTTCCAGAATCAGTTTATCCCGATGTTGAGTTATACACTCACATATGATACTCCTTATGGAAATAACCCGAGTAATAAATTCGTCTGGCAAAATACCTTTAGCTCGGCAGGGAATGTATTGAATGGAGTTATGACGTTGTTCGGAAACAAGCAAACACATAAAAAGATATTCAATAATGAGTTTTCTCAGTTTGTAAAGAATACAACTGAATTCATACTCTACAAAGGCTTACCTGGCAAAACTGTTCTGGCAAGCCGCTTTATGGTCGGGCTTGGTCATGCGTATTGCAACTCGGAGGTTATGCCATATAACGAGCAGTTTTATATTGGAGGAGCCAACTCGATTCGAGCATTTACAATTCGTAGCTTAGGTCCGGGTAGTTATCGTCCGGCTGCTGATACGAGAAATGCGTATTTAGATCAGGTTGGTAACTTTAAACTTGAAATGAATGTCGAATATCGTTTCCCTTTGATCGGTGATTTGCATGGAGCCGTATTCTTAGACGCAGGTAATATCTGGTTATTGAAAAACGATCCGAAACGTCCTGGAGGACAACTGAAAGGAAGTACATTCTTCAAAGATCTGGCATTAGGAACAGGAGTAGGACTTCGCTACGATTTACAATTTCTTGTTATTCGCGGCGATTTAGGAATTGCACTTCATACGCCGTATCCGAATCCGAAAAAATCGGGATACTATAATATAAGTAAATTTAAAGATGGGCTGGCCTTCCATTTAGCAGTAGGTTATCCGTTCTAAAAGCATAAGTTAAAAGCGTATTATCCGTTACAGGATAATACGCTTTTTGATTTTTAAACAGGCATAATTCATTCAATGACACAACTATCCGAAAACTAAAGTTGTTTATTTTAATAAAAAGTACTATCTTTAGAGATCGAATTTAATCAACAGGAATTTCTAATGCCCACGTATACTTAATATACTGTTGATCTTTTTTCCACACAATTAAAAATTTTATTGCTTATGAGTAAAGCCTATCAATCATTTACGCTCGCTAATTACAAGAGCATACCGCAGATCTCAGGTCTGGATGAAAAAATAATAGAAGCTATAGAGGTTGTCGGAAGAGTATTACCTTTTAAAACAAATAGCTATGTTGTTGATGAATTAATTGATTGGAATAATATTCCAAATGATCCAATCTTTACACTTACTTTTCCACGGGCAGAAATGCTTAAAGCTAAAGATTATAAACGTGTAAAGCAACTCCTTGATAGCGGTGCAGATAAAAGTGAGTTAGATGCATTGGTTAATGATATCAGATTAGGTTTAAATCCAAACCCGGCCGGACAAGAGCATAACGTTCCTTATCTGGGTGATATTAAATTAAAAGGCATACAGCATAAATACAGAGAGACCGTTCTATTTTTCCCGAGTCAGGGACAAACCTGTCATGCTTATTGTACATTCTGTTTTCGCTGGCCGCAATTCTCGGCAATGAGCGGACTGAAGTTTGCCATGAAAGAGGCAGATTTGCTTTATTCTTATTTGAAATCTCAATCGAAAGTAACCGACTTACTTTTCACAGGGGGAGACCCGATGGTTATGAGTGCTTCTATCCTGAAGGCATATATCGAACCGCTGCTTACTGAAGAGTTTAAGCATATCCACACGATTCGTATCGGTACAAAAACATTGGGATACTGGCCGTATCGTTATCTTACTGATAAAGACTCGGAGGAGATTATCGAATTGTTTGAAAAGATTGTCAAATCAGGTCGTAATCTTGCTATCCAGGCTCACTTCAATCATCCCGTAGAATTATCGACTCCTGCCGTACAAGCAGCAATCGCAAAAATCCGCTCTACAGGTGCTCAGATTCGTACTCAGACTCCTGTATTGAAGCATATCAATAACGATCCGAAAATCTTTGCAGAAATGTGGCGTAAACAAGTTGATTTAGGATGTATTCCTTATTATATGTTTATTGCCCGTGATACAGGTTCACGTCATTTCTTCGAACTTCCGATTGAAAATTGCTGGCGTATTTTCCGCGAAGCTTACTCAATGGTCAGCGGAGTTTGCCGTACTGTGCGCGGACCAAGTATGAGTGCATTCCCGGGTAAAGTCCAACTTTTGGGCGTTTCAGAGGTAAAAGGCGAGAAAGTATTTGTTTTACGTTTCTTGCAGGGACGTAATCCGAATTGGGTAGGTATTCCGTTCTTTGCCAAATATGATCCTAAAGCAACCTGGTTGGATCAGCTCGAACCGGCGTTTGGCGAAGAGAAATTCTTCTATGAAGAAGATATGGATGAGCATCCTCGTTTGAAAAAAGAGAATCCGATTTCATTTGAATAACGGATTTTATTCTACGTATGCTGATGCAATTTTAATGATAAGAAATAAAAAGGCTGACTTCCCGCTTGGGAAGTTAGCCTTTTTCTATAGTGTGCCGTGCATGGTATA
>DKPO01000030.1 GCA_002471225.1 Porphyromonadaceae bacterium UBA7332 | reverse complement strand
CCCGAAGGAGAAAGACGCTTTGGTGATAGAAAACCAGGTGGCGAGAGACGTTTCGGCGATAGAAAACCTGAAGGAGACAGACGTTTTAGTGATAGAAAAGCTTTCTCATCTAAAAGAGATAGCAACTCTAAACCAAGACCAAGAATTTCAAAATAATTAATTGAAAGTGAAGAGTATGGATAAATCATATCCAGAACTCTTCACTTTCTATGTTTAATGCTATATGAGAACACTATACACATTATTCTTATTTGTTATTATGGCTATGCCTTTTCGTGCAGAAAATAAAAAACTGACATTGCATGATCTAATTCCCGGAGGGAAAACTTATCAATCATTTGTTCCACAGAATATTAAACAACTTCAGTGGTTTGGAGATCAACTCACGTTTGTAAAAGGGGATACAATTTATATAGCTGCTCCTGACCAACCTCAAAAGAAAACCATCCTTTTAACAAAGGAAGATTTCTCTCAGTTTGGAATTAAGCAACTCCCGTATATAACATTTCCATATGGGAAACAAGCGATCATTGAGTTCACAAAAGGCGATACGCTTTATATCTACGATTTTAAAAACAAAGAGATATTAAACTCTCTGAACTTAAAAGGAAAAAACAATCGCGATCTAAACAGAATAGCTAAAAACATTGCTTATACGATTGATAATAACTTATATATATCCGATAGCAATAACCGTACGAAAGCGATTACAAACGATACGAATACCGGTATAATTAACGGACAAGCTGTACACCAGCGTGAATTTGGTATTGAAAAGGGGACATTTTGGTCACCTTCAGGGAAGCATCTTGCTTTTTATCGTATGGATGAAACGATGGTACCAACTTATCCACTTCTTCATGCTGCAACAAAGCCTGCTAAAGTTAATAATATAAAGTATCCGATGGCTGGAACAAAAAGCCATCACGTAACTGTAGGTATCTATGATACTGAATCGAATGACACTATATTTTTAAAGACAGGACTTCCTAAAGAGAAATATTTGACAAATATTGCCTGGTCTCCGGATGAATCGGTAGTTTATATTTCTGAGTTAAATCGTGGGCAAGACAGTCTTGAACTCAGAGCCTATGATGCTAAAAGCGGGAAATTAATATCTACGCTGATCAAAGAAACTCATGACAAATGGGTAGAACCTGAGAGTCCGATTTTATTCTTACCTAAGAATCCTAAAGAGTTTATCTGGCAAAGTGAAAGAGACGGATATAATCATTTGTATCTGTACAATACAGATGGTAAGCTTATTCGTCCATTAACATCAGGAGATTGGATGGTCTTATCTATTCTCGGTTTTGACGATAAAGGCGAAAATATATATATCCAGTCAACTGAAGAAAGTCCTATAGAAAAACACACTTATAAAGTGAATCTTAAGACAGGCAAAAGAACCAGACTTACGCAAGGCAAAGGCATGCATAATGTAAGTTTATCTGACAATAAAAGATATCTGATTGATCAATACAGCAATCTAAACACTCCACGTGAAATTGCAGTCATTGACACTAAAACTGGAAAAAGATATTCTGTATTATCTGCTAAAAATCCATTTACAGCATATAACATGCCTGAAATATCATTGGGTACCATTAAAGCTGCTGATGGTAAAACAGATTTACATTATCGCCTGATCAAGCCTGTTGACTTTGATTCTACAAAGAAATATCCAACAGTAGTATATGTTTACGGAGGACCTCATGCGCAACTTGTGACTGATTCATGGTTAGGCGGAGCACGTGGCTGGGATATATACATGGCACAATTGGGATACGTCGTTTTCACAGTAGATAATCGCGGTTCAGCAAATCGTGGTCTGGAATTCGAAAATGTAATTCATCGCCAGTTAGGTACAGAAGAAATGAAAGATCAGGTAAAAGGGATCGAATATTTGTCAACTCTTCCTTATGTAGATACAAATCGTATCGGCGTGCATGGCTGGAGTTTTGGTGGATTTATGACAACCAATCTTCTACTGACTTATCCGGAAATATTCAAGGTAGGTGTAGCCGGTGGTGCTGTAATGGACTGGGGATTATATGAAATTATGTATGGCGAAAGATATATGGATTCTCCTCAGGAAAATCCCGAAGGATACGATAAAAGTAATCTGACTAAAAGAGCCGGAGATTTGAAAGGCGATCTTTTAATTATACATGATGATGAAGATAATGTTGTATTAATGCAACATGCCTTACGTTTTCTGGATGCCAGTGTGAAAGCAGGAACATATCCTGATCTGTTCATATATCCTGGACATGAACATAACGTAAGAGGTATTGACCGGGTACATTTACATGAAGTGATCACTCGCTATTTTGAAAAGAACTTAAAATAAAATCTATTTTATAATTAAGCATTTATATCAACAAAGATGAACATTCTATTACTTGGTTCGGGAGGACGTGAGAACGCTTTAGCGTGGAAAATGAAGCAAAGTTCAAAAGTGAATAATCTTTTTATTGCACCTGGAAATGCAGGTACCGCAATGATTGGAACAAACGTAGAAATGACAGCTTCTGATTTTCCGAAAATCAAAGAGTTCGTATTGGCTAACAACATCAATATGGTAGTTGTCGGTCCTGAAGATCCTCTGGTAAAAGGAGTATATGACTTTTTTAAAAATGACGAAGCTTTAAAAGCCATTCCGGTTATCGGACCATCTAAAGAAGGTGCACAATTAGAAGGTAGCAAAGATTTTGCAAAAGCCTTTATGATGCGTCATGATATTCCGACAGCCCGTTATCAAAGTTTCACTAAAGATACTTTAGAAGAAGGTTATGCCTTCCTTGAAACATTAGAGGCTCCATATGTATTAAAAGCAGATGGTTTGGCTGCTGGTAAAGGAGTACTTATTATTTCCTCTCTTGATGAAGCTAAACAAGAATTAGCAGCGATGCTTAACGGCATGTTCGGACAAGCAAGTAAAACGGTTGTTATTGAGGAATTCTTAAGTGGTATTGAGTGTTCTGTTTTTGTTCTTTCTGATGGTGAGAATTACAAAATACTTCCGGTTGCAAAAGATTACAAGCGTATCGGCGAAGGAGACACCGGATTAAACACTGGTGGTATGGGAGCTGTATCCCCTGTTCCGTTCGCAGATGACACTTTTATGAAAAAAGTAGAAGAGCGTATCGTCATCCCTACTGTTGAAGGTCTGAAAAAAGAAAATATCGAATACAAAGGGTTCATTTTCTTAGGTCTTATCCGTGTCAATGGTGAGCCAATGGTAATTGAATACAATGTTCGTATGGGAGATCCTGAAACGGAAGCTGTCATGCTTCGCATTAAATCTGACTTAATTGATCTTTTCGAAGCAACTGCAAATGGTACTCTTGACAATGCAACCCTTGAAATGGATCCACGCGCTGCCGTTACAGTTATGCTTGTTTCGGGAGGTTATCCGGGGGATTATGAAAAAGGTAAAATAATCACAGGTTTAGATAAGATCGAAGGATCAATCGTTTTCCATGCCGGAACAAAACAAGACGGTGAAAATATCGTTACAGACGGAGGTCGCGTTCTTGCGATCAGCTCATACGGAGCTACAAAAGAAGAGGCATTAGCTAAGTCTTTTGAGAATGCTTCGAAAATTCAATATGACGGTAAATACTTCCGCTCTGATATTGGTTTTGATCTTTAAAAAAAAATAGATACTTTCGGGCTATAATATTAATTATAGCCCGTTTTTTATTATGACGCTACTACGCAAAACAATAAATAGTGCCTGGACCATTCCTATAGGTATACTGTTTCTCTTACTTTTTTCGGTCCTTGTCATTTTAGATCCGGCTAAAACTGAGCACTCGTTCTCAATTACTGGCTTTCTTACACCCCTGCCTATACAAATTGCTTCATACTGGAATACGATATTTACAGGTATAATACTGATATTGGCTGCTTTCATGTCGCTACATATCGTAGACAGATTTAATCTGATAAGAGATAAAAGTGAACTACCGTTCCTCTTTTTTCTATTCCTTAACCTGCAAACGATTACTAAACAAGCAGAACTGCCTGCATTAATTGCCGGGTTGTCTATTTTCATTAGTTACTTTTATATGCTGGATGCTTATCAACAAGAGAAGTCACAGCGAAATATGTTTAATGCGTCGTTGTTTTATTCTTTTGCAGCATTGCTCAAACCGGAGTTATTATTCTTATTTCCGATTCTACTATTCGGATTAGTCTATATGAGAATTGCTTGGTTTAAGAATATCGGAGCACTCATTTTCGGATGCCTGGCCCCATTTATAGCTAGTTGTACAATCTACATGCTTATAACAAGCCGACTACCCGATTTCACAGATTATTTAAATCATTTTGAATGGAAAATTCCATCATTAAACGATTTTGATATAGCTGCCACGTCCCATAATCTGATCACGTTGATCTGTGTTCTTATTGCGACAGCAGGAGTATTTTTCTCAACATCGATGGATAAAGTAAGAGTAAGAGCCTCTGCTTATTATTTTTTATTCTCATTCTTATGCTTTGAGTTATTTGCCTTTATCCAACCACAAAAAGAAAGTGTTTTTACTTTTTGTGCAAACTTCTTTGCGGCATTTATCCTGGCTTATTATTTTACTATAAAAAAAGGAAGGTTCAATAACTATCTCTTTGTACTACTGTTATTAACTTATGTAGCATCAGCTATTTGGTTTATCTAATTAAATAATAATATAATATATGGCAGAATTAGCAGATTGGGGCTACATTGGTCTATTCATAGCTGCGTTTTTAGCAGCAACGATCCTTCCATTTAGTTCAGAAGTTGTATTTAGTGCATTAATACTTGCCGGCATGGATATGTGGGGCTGTATTTTCGCCGCAACCTTAGGAAACTGGTTAGGAGGATTAAGCTGTTATTGGTTAGGACATTTAGGGAAAATAGAATGGATCGAAAAGTACTTAAAGGTACCCAAGGCTAAGATTGATAAATTTCAAGATTGGCTACAGAAAAAGGGAGCCTGGACAGCTTTCTTTGCCTTCCTTCCGGGCATCGGTGATATTATAGCCATTGCACTAGGTTTCATGCGAAGTAATATCTGGATTGTTGCAATATCTATGCTTCTCGGTAAGTTCATTCGCTATGTCTTGTTTATCGAAGGTGTTAATCAGGTAATCAGCTGGTTCTGAATCCTGTTTGGATATATAGAAACAATTATGTATCTTTGTATCAGCAATATAAAACAAAACTCGTCTGAATTCATTTTCGGGCGAGATTTTTTTTGAGAAAAGGCTACAAATGAATCTATATTTATAAATAAATACACATTAGCATGAATACTATTTCTAACTGTCCTCAGTGTGATATGGACAATACTTATTTCGATGGAGTAATGAATATTTGTCCGGATTGTGGTTATGAATGGACAGGAAGCGATGACGACGCATCTGAAGAAAACAATGTTCCTAAGGATAGCAATGGTGCTGAATTAGCTGATGGCGATTCAGTAACTGTTATTAAAGATCTGAAAGTAAAAGGATCTTCAATGGTTATCAAACGTGGAACTAAAGTAAAAAGTATCCGTCTGACAGAAAATCATGAAGAAGTTGATTGTAAAATCGATGGAAGCAGCATCGTTTTGAAAACATGTTTCTTGAAAAAATAATTTTCATCTAACAGATAAAAAAAGGAGAATTGATAATCAATTCTCCTTTTTTTGTTTTTATAATACTCCAAACTCGGCAATAGCTACACCATTCGTGTCCTGATCTACAGCATTCAAACTTTCAAGTTTGATATATCTTGCATTTTCCATTGATGGGAATAATACATTCTGTAACATCGGGTTGTTTCGAATATTCTTGAATTCTCCTTTCTCAATAACCGGTTTCCAGATCTTACCATCATTACTTATAAGCAAGTTATAATTAATAATTGCTCCTTTATTGGATTTATCAGCTCTCGGTAAATATTGGAATCCTTTAATTGGCTGAACTGAATTCAGATCAATGACAACTCCCGGATTTTTATCTGATTGTTCAGAAATCCATATAGTTGCCGGATTTTCATCAGCTAACAAATTCGTTTGTTTCGTATTAGATGTCGTCTTAACCTTCCATCCTTTCTTAGCATAACCAAATAAAGCTTGTGCAACTCCGCTTTCTAAACCATTCGAATAAATACGTGCCTTCACAATTGTATTTGGAGCAACTGCAAATGGTTTAGAATATAACGGAGAGTTCGCTGTTGGCTCAGTTCCATCCAGTGTATAGCGTATAGTGCTTCCTCCTGAAATAGAGATTTTACCATTTACAGAACGTTCAATTAAAGGATTAGACAATGTCTCTTGTACATTATAAATACCTAGTTCCGTCAAAGTCGGAGCAACACGTACCTCATCAAAAATAATACGTACGAATTTGGATGTTACAGTCGGGAAGCGCAAAATACCTTTATATCCTACTGTTTCACCACTTGCTATTTTTTTCCATTTATTCCCAATCAATGCCTCTACCGAGTACTTCTCAATACGTTGACTGTATTTAGCTATATCTTCCTGCATCAAGACACAATTGAAAGTCTGTGGATTATTCCACTGAAGTTCGATAATGTGCGCTTCTGGTTTTTCTTTCCCAATCCATGAGGTCTGATCGCTTAAATCTGTCAGTATATTCATCACATCAACACCGTCAGTAGTGACTTGTGCTTTTTTTGCCAGATTATCAGCAAAGGATTCACGAATAATACGTCCCATTTGGCTCAGATTCGTTGAATCTTTAGCAGGAATAAGTCCTCGCTTATCCGGTGTTATATTCAATAAGAACACACAATTGCCACCAACTGCACGGTACCATAAATCCAGCAAATCGTTTGTGCTTCTTACGTACTGTTTATCATCTCTGTAAAACCATCCCTGACGAATAGAAACATCCGTTTCAGAAGGATACCATACTAAATATTTTGCATCTTTGATTTTTTCTCTGCTACCCAGATCCTGTCCGGTCATATCGTTCCATTCACAAGCTTCAGGTGATTCATTAATAGGAACCACGCTCCACTCACTCTTACGCGTATGCCCTGCTTCGTTACCACACCATCGGATATCAGGTCCTTTAATCGCAATATTGGCCGTTGGTTGTAATTGACGTATCATATCATACCAAGCCTTACGATTATATGTCTGTCCGGTTCCCGGTTTTGGATGAGCACCATCAAACCATACCTCCTCCACATCACCGTACTCTGTTAATAATTCATACAACTGATCCATGAAATAAACATCATAATCAGTCAGATTATCATACGTATAGGTCTTCGACACATTTTTCTGATGAGATTCCAAAGATGGGATAGTCTGCGTATATAATTCTTTGTTTTTTCCGTAACAACCTTGCGGAGATTCTATCTGAAACAAGTCTGCAGGAGATAAGTAAAATCCTATCTTAATGCCTTCAGCACGACAAGCATCGACAAATTCTTTTACAACATTACCTTGTCCACTCTTCCAGGGAGACGATTTAACACTATGATCCGTATAGCGAGAGGGCCACAAACAAAATCCATCATGGTGCTTCGCAGTAATAATAGCCATCTTCATGCCGGCTTCTTTCATGACTTTCGCCCATTGCTTTGCATCCAGTGAAGACGGATTAAAATCAGCAGGAGATTCTTTTCCATTCCCCCATTCAACTCCATTAAACGTATTCAATCCGAAATGTACGAAACAAGTCAGTTCATTTTTTTGCCAATCATACTGTCTTTTATGAGGGACTACTGTTATAGCTTTGCGTATAATATCCGCCTGAGTATCGGTCGGATCAATACGAACAGAATTGGAATTATCTACTTGTGCCTGCAAAAACGATGCACTACACATGGCTAAAAGTGCAATTTGTGATTTTTTCAATAAACTCATACTTTTGTATTCTGGGTAAGGTTATAAAAGATATTTATAAATGTGATTAGGACAAAGATAAATCAAAAAGCGCTCATATCAGCTTATTTGTGTAGCAATTTGTTATACATTTGGCTAATGAATTATCGATATAACCCCAATACAAATCCTTTTTATGAAAACTATCCAAAGAATCACGATTCTCTTTTGCTGCTTACTTACTATCGCGTGCCAGGCTCAGAATAATAAGTTCGAGTCACTCTCTAATGAAGAATTCAAAAAAATCATCACTGATCCTAATATCATATTAATTGATGTCAGAACAGCAGATGAATTTCAAGGCGGACATATTCCTCAAGCTCTAAATATAGATGTGCGAAGTCCGCAGTTCGACTCATTAATATCAAAACTTGACAAAAAGAAGTCTGTCGCTGTATATTGCCGAAGTGGCGGACGAAGCAAATCAGCGGCTAAGAAGATTACGGAGAAGGGATTTAAAGTATATGAATTAAATAAAGGTGTTATGAACTGGCAAGAACCTTTAGTGAAATCATCTACAGAAAAGGAATAAGAGATATTCCTGAATAGCAATACGTCAAGTATTCTTCTGAATAACTAAAAAGACGAGGGGATTTTCCTTACCACAGATATAATGGTAAGGAAAATTCCCTCATCTTTTAGCCTCATGAAGCCCTATTTATATACTTCGTTTCGCTGTATTAGTTTATCCATATTAGCAACACCTAGAGCAATCTGTGCCATAATAACTGCAGCTTTCTCCTGATATTCGGGAATACTTTTATTATACAGGTCACGTTCAGTATGCCAGATTTCACGGTAATTAAAATCATACCCCTTTGTATCTGCCGTTTGCAAATGAATCGTAGGAACCCCCTGAACAGCAAACACAGAAGCATCTGTTCCACCTTCCCTTTCAGGCTTTGCATACGGAGCAATTTCAGTGATTGAGAATCGGAAAGTCGAATCTGATGATTCAATCCATTGAGCAATATCCTGCAACTCTTTCATCTGTGATTTTGGAGCACCCATTCCTATAGGAACTGTCGGTCCACCATCTCTATTAAATAAATTAGATATCTTCGGTAATTTATCTTTATTCGCTTTAGCCCAGGCTTTCGCGCCCAATAAACCAAATTCTTCACCGGCAAATAAGCAAAACAGAATGGTACGCTTAGGTTTTGCACCTGCTTCTTGCAGTAAACGGGCAGCTTCCATAATCGGACTTACCCCAGAGCCGTCATCAACACCACCTGTTGCTACATCAAAAGCATCAAGATGTGCACTCAGTACAACGTACTCATCCGGATATTTACTACCCTTTATTTCAGCAACCACATTATAATAAGGAACCGGACCCATTTTGAAATGGTTCCGGATATCAAACTCCAAAAAGATATTTCGCCGTTCTTTTACCATTTGATAAATCTTACGATACTGATGCTCATCTAATTTTATATCCGGAATGGTTGGTAGATTATCAAAAGACGATTCAGGATCAAAAGCCACTTGTCTGCTATATAATGCAGTTAAGGGAACTCTCGCGGACTGAATAATCCCTAATATTCCGGCATCAACCATTTCCCGATAAAACAATGCCGGAGCATCTTTCAATTCTTTGGGAGTATATGGCATACGCTCCTCCTCATTCCTCCGTCTAAGCTCATTATTTTCTTTTCGGATTGAATCATTCTTTACACGTAATGACATCCTGACAGAGTCTCCTTTCGGAGTATGATCAACAGGCCAACCTGTACTTTCACCCGATACAAGCACCCATGCACCTTTAAGCCGATGCTTCATTCGTTCAAAATCAGCCTGAGTTTTAGGTTCGATAACCACATGTCCTGTCTGGGCACCCTTTGTTCCGGATGTATAAGAGGGCGTTACGAAATGCAAAGTCATAGACTCCTCGCCTAACAGTTTACCAAACCAAGGCCCACGCATAAAGCCGACACGTAACTCCCCTGCTTTTTCTTTTCTGACATTTAAACCCCAATGCTTAAACTGAGACATACTCCATTCTACAGCATGATCATACGCAGGCGAACCGATAGGTCTTCCCCCGATTCGATTGCATAAAACATCTAAATGTTCCATTGTCCGGTTTTCTTCTCTTGCTAATTCTGCGATCTTATGGATAGTGGATTTCTGAGCAGAAATACTAAATGTCATTGCTAAAGCCAGCAATGATAACAACTGTGTCAATTTCATAGATATCATATAGGTTTTTTACAGGCTTAAAAAAAGAGGCTAGTAAAGAGCTTACTCCTTTACTAACCTCCTCTATGACTACATGCTGTACTTATTATTTACAAGCACAAGCCGGTTTAATTTGTTTGAAGAAATCGTTTCCTTTATCATCAACCAAAATGAAAGCAGGGAAATCTACTACATCGATTTTCCAGATAGCTTCCATTCCTAATTCAGGATATTCAACTAATTCAACTTTCTTAATATTATTCTGAGCAAGGATAGCTGCAGGACCACCGATACTACCTAAATAGAATCCACCATGCTTCTGACAAGCATCAGTCACTTGTTGTGAGCGATTTCCTTTAGCGATCATAATTTTACTTCCACCATTCGTTTGGAACAAGTCAACATAAGAGTCCATACGACCTGCTGTTGTCGGTCCGAAAGATCCCGAAGGCATTCCTTGTGGAGTTTTTGCAGGACCTGCATAATAGATCGGGTGATTCTTGATATACTCAGGAAGACCTTCACCTGCAGCAATACGTTCTGCTAATTTAGCATGAGCAATATCACGACCTACGATGATTGTACCGTTCAAAGACAAACGTGTAGCAACCGGATATTTAGATAGCTCTTTAAGGATTTCATCCATTGGACGATTCAAATCGATATTTACAGCAGTACCTTCACCAGCCTGACGAAGTTCTGCAGGAATCAAACGACCCGGATTATCATCTAATTTCTCAACCCAAATACCGTCTTTCGTAATTTTCGCTTTGATATTACGGTCTGCAGAGCAAGATACGCCCATTCCTACCGGACATGAAGCGCCATGGCGAGGTAAGCGGATGATGCGTACATCATGTGCAAAGTATTTTCCTCCGAATTGAGCACCCAATCCTAATTTTTGAGCTGCTTCTAAAACTTGTTTTTCCAACTCTACATCGCGGAAAGCCTGACCGAACTCATTTCCTTCAGTCGGTAAACCGTCATAATAACGAGCTGACGCTAGTTTTACAGCTTTCAGATTAGCTTCAGCCGATGTTCCACCGATTACAAAAGCAACGTGGTAAGGAGGGCAAGCTGCCGTTCCTAAAGTTGCCATTTTCTCAACTAAATAGTTAAGTAATTTGCTAGGTGTAATAAGGGCTTTTGTTTCCTGATACAAATATGTTTTATTTGCAGATCCACCCCCTTTAGCCATGAATAAGAATTTGTATTCCATTCCTTCAGTAGCGTAAAGATCGATTTGAGCTGGCAGGTTAGTCCCCGTATTCACTTCATCGTACATATTCAACGGTGCGTTTTGTGAATAACGAAGATTTTCTTCTGTGTAAGTTTTATATACACCTAAAGATAATGCTTCTTCATCGTTGCAACCAGTCCATACTTGTTGCCCTTTTTTTCCCATAACGATCGCTGTACCTGTATCCTGACAAGTAGGTAGTTGACCTTTAGCGGCAACTTCAGCATTGCGCAACATAGTTAATGCTACGTATTTATCGTTATCTGATGCTTCAGGATCGCTTAATACTTTAGCTACCTGTTCATTATGTGAAGCACGAAGTAAGAAAGAAACATCACGCATAGCAGCGTTTGCTAATTTAGTCAATCCTTCTGCTTCAACTTTTAAAATAGGTTTGCCTTCAAACTCAGAAACACTTACGTGATCTTTAGTCAGTAAGTAATACTCTGTGTTATCCTTCCCCATTGGGAACGGCTCTTGGTAATGAAATGGTTTTGTTGCCATAATTAAAATATATTTTTAGCAATTAATCGTGTTCTTTTATTTATTCCAAAAAATCCAAGCGGCTTCTGCTTGCAAATATAGCATTTCCAATCCATTGATTGATGTTGCTCCGGCATCTTTTCCATATTGTAAAAAGCGCGTCACCTCCGGATTATACACCAAATCAAACAAAAGGTGCTTCTCTGTCAGATATTCATATGGAATCGCGGGTGCTGTCTCAATTTCGGGGTACATCCCCAATGGTGTTGTATTGATAATTATCAGATTATTTTCTATATCATTTCGGGATAGTTCATCATAAGATATAATACCATTTTCAGCATCGGACTTGCGCGAAACATATTGATAAGAAATCCCTAATTGCTTTAAGGCAAAAACGACAGCCTTGGATGCTCCTCCCGTACCTAGAACTAAAGCTTTTTGATGATACGGTTTAAGAAATTTGCGGATTGACTCTCGAAAACCTGTTACGTCAGAATTACAACCTACAGTCCGACGCCCGGCTAATGTATCTTCAAACCGTATAACATTAACTGCTCCGACTTCCATTGCTGTCTCATCCAAGCAATCCAGATAGGAAATTACTTGTTCCTTATAGGGAATAGTCACATTCAAACCTCCTATCTGCGCATCGCCCAGTAATGAGCGGATCTGTTCTATATCCGACAATGAATAATTGTCATAAACGGCATCAATCTGCTCCTTTTCAAATTTATCAGTGAAATATCTTTGAGAAAATGAATGAGAAAGCGGATAACCTATTAAGCCATATTTTTTCATATTCAATAGAAAAAAAGGCTGTCCTGCAAACGGGACAGCCTTATATGTTTGGTTTTAGTATTTTACAGACTTTGCAAATAAGCAGTCACATTTTTTTCAATACGCTCTGCTATGTTCTTTTCTGAAGCAGGAACAAATTTCTCTCCTGTAATCTTTTCGAAAAGTTCCATATATCTTTCGCTAATTCCTTTTACAATTTCATCGGTCATTTCAGGTACCTGTTGTCCATCTTTTCCCTGGAAACCATTTTCCATTAACCATTCACGAACGAATTCTTTAGATAACTGACGTTGTGGCTCTCCTTTCTCAAAACGATCCATATAGCCTTCTTCATAGAAATAGCGTGAAGAATCCGGTGTATGAATCTCATCGATCAGATAAATCGTTCCGTCATGTTTTCCAAATTCGTATTTCGTGTCAACCAAAATCAAGCCTCTTTCTTTTGCGATCTCTGTACCGCGAAGGAAAAGAGCCATTGTATATTTTTCAAGAATCGCATAATCTTCCGGCGAAACCAATCCCTGACTCAAAATTTCTTCTTTTGAAATATCTTCATCATGAAAGCCATGCTCGGCTTTTGTCGTCGGAGTAATAATAGGTGTTGGGAATTTCTCGTTTTCTCTCATTCCCTCAGGAAGTTTAACTCCACAAATCTCTCTTACACCGCTTTTGTAAGCTCTCCATGCACTTCCGCATAAGTAACCGCGAACAATCATCTCAACCGGAAATGACTGGCATTGTACACCTACAGTAACCATTGGATCCGGAGTTGCTAATTTCCAGTTCGGACAAATATCATTAGTAGCATCTAAGAATTTCGATGCAATTTGATTCAACATCTGCCCTTTAAAAGGAATCCCTTTAGGCAATACAACATCAAATGCCGAAATTCGATCGCTTACGATCATTACCAATAGCTCTTCGTTGATTTTATAAACATCACGAACTTTGCCATGATAAACACTTTTCTGTCCTGGAAAATTAAAATCTGTTTTAGTTAAAGCACCCATTTTTTGAATCTATTATTGATTGAAAAAGAATATCAGCTTGAAAGCACAAATTTATAAAAAGTAAAATCTAATTACAGTAAAACAACGGAGAATAATGTGTTAAAACTGTAACTGCATACAAAAGAAAAAAGGAAGTACTTTCCCTGAATAGAGAAGTACTTCCTTTTATATACTGGTTTATTATTTCACCAATTTAACGAATTCTGCGTTGTTTGCAAATTTAGCAAACTCAAGATCCGTAGCAGCCAACTTAGCAAAAGTCGAGTTCATTTTGATAGACTCTTTCAAGTTGTTGATAACCATTGATTCATTGTTAGTTCTAGCACCAACAACAGCCATCAAATAGTAAGTAGTTGCATCTGGATTTTCGATAGCAGATAAAGTTGTTTTAGCTTTGTTGTATTCTTTAGCTAAGATTTGAGCAACTGCAGCATTGTTAGATTTTGCATCAGCAAAAGAACGAACAGCGTTTGCATAGTCACCGTTTTGAGTATAAAGGATACCAAGAGCTTCATTCAAACCTTCAGCACCTGCTGCTTTACCGAAATATTCTTCAGCTTTTTTGTTATGACCTTTTACTAGTTCGATCAAACCAAGGTTCATTTGAACTTCAGGAGCAGTCGGAGCAATTGAAGCAGCTTTTTTAAAGTAGTGCTCAGCTTTGTCTAATTTACCAGCTTCGAATTCCAACATACCTAAATTGTTGTAACCACGGAAGTCTTGTGCATAGATGTCAGCTACTTTTTGGTAGATAGCCCATCTGTCAGCGTTGATCAAAGTTGCAGCATAAAGAAGTTCTTCAACGTTCAATGCGCTAGGATTTGAATTAGCTAAAGAAGCGATTTCTTCATCTGATTTACCAATCAAATTGATTGTAGCAGTCAATTTAGAACGACGTAATTTAGGAAGAATTTCTTTAGCGATTACACCGAAAGTAGAAGACATTTTTTTGATTTCTTCGTCACGTACTGCAGGATCTGAGTACATAGCAAGAACACGTAAAACTAGGTCTTTATCTTGAATATCAGATTTCTCCATCAATTCTTTGAAACCTTCCCAGTCTTCAGCTGTGAATTTACCTTCGATTTCAGTATCGTATTTAGCCTTTTTCATTTGGCGTTGCATATACTTTTGTGTCACTTTCTCACGAGTGTTAGCTAAAGTATCATTCAACTGCCATGGTCCGTCAGGAGAAGCGTAAGAAGAAATTTCAAGGTTAACCAACTCTTTGTTGATAGCAGCAACTGCAGCTTTCATTGAATCTTGCAAAGCAATCATCTCAGGAGAATTCAACTGAGCGTTACGCAAGTTTGCTTGTTGGATTAAGAATAAAATCTCTGCTCTTTGGTATTGTTTGATAATTCTTTGGAATTTATCTGCACCGATTGCAGGATTTGCGTTAGCTGCGCTTGACATTTGCTCTGTTGAGATAACACCGTCAGCAACTTTTACGCGAGGCAAAGTGTAAGTTTTTGATTTCACTTTCACTTTGAATTCTAAGAATAATTCTGAGCTACGCATAGCCGGAACATAATTGAAAGAAACAGGCATAGTGTATTTGCCACCCATTTTATAAGCAATCGTATTGTTATTGCCTTTTACTTTCTCACCTTGGAAAGTCATCGGAGCAGAAGTCGCTTCTTGTCCGTTGAACACCAATACAGGAGTTACTGTTACTACAGCTTTTTTATTAAAGTACTTCTCAGGGAACGTACCGTCAATTGTTGCGTTAACTTTTCCACCTTTAACTTCTAGTGGAGAAGGGTTAACTTTGAACATGTCTGGGCTTAATGGACCCATTTTCTTGCTACATGCCGTGAAAGCAACTAAAACAGCCATTAATAATGGCAAGTAAAGTTTTCTAATCATGATTTTGAAAATTAAGTTGGTATTTATTATTCTCTAAAATAATCTTTTGAAAAAAAATGGTTCTGTGTTGATTAATTGAAAACCATAAGCTTTGCAAGTCGCAAAATTATTCTCTTTTTTCAAACAACGAAAGAATTTTTTCTTTTTTTGAGCTAAGAAGGTGCAAATAAGTTACGATTGGGATAGAAATAAACAAACAAAAGCAAAATAGCTCCTTATTATTCACTAATAAAAAATTATTTTTCATCTATTTTTTCCTCTCTGATACAAGCGGTTAATTATAGATATTAAAAAAAACATCAGTCTAAATTTGGAGGATTAAAAAAAAAGCCATACTTTTGCAACGCAATTGAGAAACAACGGTGCCATAGCTCAGTTGGTAGAGCAAAGGACTGAAAATCCTTGTGTCCCCGGTTCGATTCCTGGTGGCACCACAAAACAACCCTCACAGTCATTTGTGGGGGTTTTCTCGTATTTAGCCCTCTGTTTATTTTTATCCATTTATTTTGAGATAGAAAAACAGTTAACTCCCTTTCTAAAAATCTAACTTCATATATAAAAATGATTACAGTTACTAATCTAGGTATTCAGTTTGGAAAACGTAAACTTTTCGAAGACGTTAATCTAAAATTCACTCCGGGAAACTGTTATGGCATTATCGGTGCTAACGGTGCAGGTAAATCAACTATGCTTAAAGCTATCAGCGGACAAATCGATCCGACAACTGGTACAATCCAATTAGGTTCAGGTGAACGCCTTTCTGTTTTAAGCCAGGATCACTTTGCTTACGATGATTTCACTGTTCTTGATACAGTACTTATGGGGCATACTGTTCTTTGGGATATTATGAAAGAAAAAGATGCCATCTACTGCAAAGAGGATTTCACTGACGAAGATGGTATTCGCGCTGCGGAACTGGAAGAAAAATTTGCTGAGCTAGAAGGATGGAATGCTGAAAGTGATGCTGCTATGCTTTTAAGCGGATTAGGTATCAAAGAAGATATTCATTATACTTTAATGAAAGACTTAAGTGGTAAAGAAAAAGTCCGTGTATTATTAGCTAAAGCATTATTTGGCAAGCCTGATAACTTATTATTAGATGAGCCTACCAATGATTTGGATATCGAAACCGTAATGTGGTTAGAGAATTATTTGGCTGATTTTGAAAATACTGTATTAGTTGTATCCCACGACCGTCACTTCCTGGACTCAGTTTGTACTCACACCGTAGATATTGACTTCGGGAAAGTACAATTATTTGCAGGTAACTACGGATTCTGGTATGAGTCAAGCCAGTTGGCACTACGTCAACAACAACAGCAAAATAAGAAAGCTGATGAGAAACGTAAAGAGCTTCAGGAATTCATTCAACGTTTTAGCGCCAATGTTGCCAAATCAAAACAAACAACAAGCCGCAAAAAAATGTTGGAAAAACTGAATGTCGAAGAGATCCAACCTTCTTCTCGCCGTTATCCGGGTATTATCTTTACTCCGGACCGTGACCCGGGAAATAAAGTTCTTGAGATCCACGGCTTAACAAAGAATATCGAAGGAGAGCTTTTATTCAAGGATGTAAACTTCATGGTAGAGAAAGACGATAAAATCGTGTTTATCTCTAAAGATCCTCGTGCTATGACAGCATTCTTCAACATCATTATGGGTGAAGATAAAGCTGATGCCGGAACATTCGAATGGGGTGTTACAATTACGCCTGCTTATCTACCGTTGGATAACTCTGAATTCTTCGATACAGACCTGAATCTGGTTGACTGGTTATGCCAGTTCTCTACGGATACAACCGATTTATATATCAAAGGATTCTTAGGTAAAATGTTATTCTCTGGTGAAGAGATCCTTAAAAAAGCAAGTGTACTTTCTGGAGGTGAAAAAATGCGTTGTATGATCGCACGTATGATGATGAAAAATGCTAACTGTTTAGTATTGGATTCACCGACAAACCACCTTGACCTTGAATCTATTCAGGCATTCAATAATACATTGAAAGGATTTAAAGGAAATATCCTTATGTCTTCTCATGACCACGAATTTATCCAAACGGTTTGTAACCGTGTTATCGAGTTAACACCAAACGGAATCATTGATAAAATGATGGATTATGATGATTACATTACAAGCGATGAAATCAAAACTCTACGCGAGAAAATGTATAAAAAATAATTCCATCCATCGGAATATTTACAAGAGACGGTTCAAGTTAATTGAATCGTCTCTTGTTTTTTATATTTAATCGACACCAACCTCTCAAGCCTCTCGGATTCAAATAAATAAGGGTGTCGATTCAATCTTTTCAATCGACACCCAATCAGCACCAATAATAAAACCTTATTTGATATCAAAGCGCCATCTTTCAGACAATTTACAGAACACCTCCTTACCAAAAAAAATAAAATGCAAGGAATTTATGATTTCACACCCTACAAATTAAACATAAACAACTCACAAACAATTAATTAAACAACTAAAACTAAGCAAGAACTCACCTGTATTAATTTGTTAACTGTAGGTCGCACAAAATTGCGACCTACTCCGCACTTTTGTGCGACCTACATCGCAATTTTGCGCGACGTACACCGCACTAATTATTCGCAGTTTAGAAACAATTAATCTGAGTACAGAAAAAAATTATTCGCTCCTTAGTAAAAATTACTCATCAGAAGAAAAAAATAAGAACGCCCTGATAATATAGCTAATGCAGATCTTCATCACTCATAGACATTACTTCTAAAAGATCAAATTAAAAAATCGTACATTCCAAACAGGTCACAATTTAAAAATGGAAATTCGGCAAACAATTTTAAACAGGTAAGGATAATCTTTTCTATATTTGAAAACTAACTAAACATATTAACTGTTTAGACTTTAAAGAACCATATATTAGAATGAGTTATGACAGAAGAATATAAAACACTAAGCATAGGCGATAAAGCCCCGGAGTTTACAGGCGTTGACCAAGACAATAATCCGATTTCTTTAAATCAGTATAAAGGTAAAAAGGTCGTTCTATACTTTTATCCGAAAGACAATACCCCTGGGTGTACGGCTGAAGCTTGTGACTTGCGGGATAATTACGAAAGATTTATTGCAGAGGGTTATGCAGTAATCGGTGTCAGCGCAGACAGTGTGGCTTCACATAAGAAATTTGCAGAGAAACAAAACCTGCCATTTCCGCTTATTGCTGATACTGACAGAAATATTCTGTTAGCTTATAACGCCTACGGCGAGAAAAAATTATACGGGAAAGTATCAATGGGTATTTTGCGTAAAACCTATATAATCAATGAAGACGGAATCATTACTGACATCATTGAGAAGGTTAAAACCAAAGAGCATACAAAACAAATCTTAGGATAATCAGGGCATTACTCTTATAATAAATCACCTCTTAAATCATTTCCGACATGAAAGCGTTTTTAACATCGGTATTAGTCATGCTAGGTATAGCATCGGTACCAGCACAGGTAAAGGTTGGCGATAAGGCTCCTCCGTTCCATGGCGAAGACCAGAACGGACGAGTAATAGACTCAAAATTACTCAAAGGAAAGAAGTATGTATTATATTTTTATCCTAAGGATAATACTCCCGGATGCACAGCTCAGGCATGTAGCTTCAGGGATAATTATAAGGAGTTAAAAGACAATGGGTTTACTATTATTGGCGTTAGCTCTGACAACAAACGGTCTCATGCGACGTTTTCTTCAGATTATAACCTGCCATTTGCCATTATTGCCGATACGGCAAAAAGTATCATTAATAGTTTCGGTGTCGGAAAAGGCTTGTTTACTCAACGTAAAACATTTGTAGTAAATGAAAATGGCGTGGTAACTCAAGTTATTGAAGGTGTAAATGCGAAAGAGCATCCTATTAAAGTTTTAAGCAAGTAGCAATAAATATTCTCTGTAAAGCCAACTAATGAATGGTTGCTTTACAGAGATTTTTTTTAGTATGACAGATACGTACAAAGTAAAAAGCATGCAAGAAGCGTACCTATAGACCCTAAAACAATACCCAAAATACTTGTAACTTTGCCTATCTGCACAAGTGTATTGTTAGAGTATTGCTGTGGATTAGTCAAATAAAGCTTATTTGCTTTTCTGGCATAGTGCAAACCCAATATACCCAACAGAAGACCAATAAAAAGAATCCCTGATAATAAGATTGAGCAAATGCCTAATACAAGTGAAACAATACTATAAGGTATGTTCTGACACTGTTGTTGAGATTGATTTAAATCGTTTTTCATACACGGTAATAATTATAAAGTAATTGCTATCCACAAATAAAGATATAATTATCGACTCTTACAAAAAAAATAAAAAAAGGCATCCGGAAATTGGATGCCTTTTATATTGAAATCAATAAATTGATCAGTCTTTCAACTTAGCTGAGATGAACTCACGGTTCAAACGAGCGATGTTTGTGATAGAAACGTTCTTAGGACATTCTGCTTCACAAGCACCTGTGTTTGTACAGTTACCGAATCCTAGTTCGTCCATACGAGCAACCATTGCTTTAGCACGACGAGCTGCTTCGATACGACCTTGAGGAAGAAGTGCTAACTGGCTAACTTTAGCAGAAACGAACAACATAGCTGAACCGTTTTTACAAGCTGCAACACAAGCACCACAACCGATACAAGACGCTGAATCCATTGCTTCGTCAGCATCGATTTTAGAAATACCGATTGCATTAGCATCAGGAACACCACCTGTATTTACAGATACATATCCACCTGATTGCATAATTTTTTCGAAAGCCTGACGATCAACCATCAAGTCACGGATAACTGGGAAACCAGCTGAACGCCATGGTTCGATTGTGATTGTTTCGCCATCTTTGAAACGACGCATGTGCAACTGACAAGTTGTTACTGAATCATCTGGTCCGTGAGGATGTCCGTTGATGTATAATGAACATGCACCACAGATACCTTCACGACAGTCGTGATCAAATACAACAGGCTCTTGCCCTTTGCTCACTAATTGCTCATTCAAAATGTCAAGCATTTCAAGGAATGAACTATCAGTAGAGATATTATCTAATTTATAAGTCTCGAAAGCACCTTTTACTTTCGGACCTTTTTGTCTCCAAATCTTCAGAGTTACATTTATAGTCTTGTCCATAAGAGTCTTTTTTTCCTTTGAGTTGAGAATTACGCTTTGTAGTTACGTTGTTGACGCACGATAAATTCGTAATCAAGTGGTTCTTTGATCAATTCCGGGTCTTGACCTTCGCCCATATATTTCCAACAAGAAACATAAGAGAATTTATCATCCTGACGAAGAGCTTCCCCTTCTTCTGTTTGATATTCTTCACGGAAGTGACCACCACAAGATTCTTGACGATCCAAAGCATCACGAGCCATCAATTCACCGATTTCGATGAAGTCAGCAACACGTAGTGCTTTTTCAAGCTCTGTATTCATATCGCTTCCAGAACCTGGAATAAATACATTGCTCCAGAACTCTTTCTTAACCGCTTTCAATTTCTCGATAGCTGTTTTAAGACCTTCTTCGTTACGTCCCATACCTACGAAATCCCACATGATCAAACCTAACTCTTTGTGGATAGAATCTACAGTACGTTTTCCTTTGATCGACATCAATTTCGCAATACGATCCTGGATTTCTTTTTCAGCAGAAGCAAACTCAGGAAGTTCTGTACTGAAACGAGGCACACGAATCTGATCAGCCAGATAGTTTTGGATTGTGTAAGGAAGAACGAAATATCCGTCAGCCAAACCTTGCATCAATGCTGATGCACCCAAACGGTTAGCACCGTGATCAGAGAAGTTAGCTTCACCGATAGCGAACAAACCTGGAACAGATGTTTGTAATTCATAATCAACCCAAGTACCACCCATTGTATAGTGGATAGCTGGATAGATCATCATCGGAGTTTCGTATGGATTATCATCAACGATTTTCTCATACATTTGGAATAAGTTACCATAACGAGCTCTAACTACGTTTTCACCTAAACGGTTGATAGCGTCAGAGAAGTCAAGATATACAGCCAAACCTGTGTTACCAACACCGAAACCAGCGTCACAACGTTCTTTAGCTGCACGTGAAGCTACGTCACGAGGAACCAGGTTACCGAATGCAGGGTAACGACGCTCCAAATAGTAGTCACGATCTTCTTCCTTGATCTGAGTTGGTTTCATTTTACCTGCACGAATAGCAGCTGCATCTTCTTTCTTTTTAGGAACCCAGATACGACCATCATTACGTAATGACTCAGACATCAAAGTTAATTTAGACTGGAATTCTCCGTGTACAGGAATACAAGTAGGGTGAATTTGCGCCATACATGGGTTTGCAAAGTAAGCACCTTTCTTGTAACATTGCCATGCAGCAGAACCGTTACAGTTCATTGCATTTGTTGACAAGAAGAATGTGTTACCGTATCCACCAGTAGCGATAACTACAGCGTGAGCTGCGAAACGCTCTAATTTACCAGTAACAAGGTTACGCGCGATAATACCGCGGGCACGACCGTCGATAACAACAAGGTCTACCATTTCGTAACGAGTATATAACTTAACTGTTTTTTTCTCAATCTGGCGGCTTAATGCAGAGTAAGCACCTAATAAAAGTTGCTGACCTGTCTGACCTTTAGCGTAGAATGTACGAGAAACCTGAGCTCCACCGAAAGAACGGTTATCCAAAAGTCCACCGTATTCACGAGCGAAAGGTACACCTTGAGCCACACATTGGTCGATAATATCGTTCGATACTTCAGCCAAACGATAAACGTTAGCCTCACGTGCACGATAGTCACCACCTTTAATTGTATCATAGAACAAACGGTATACGCTGTCACCATCATTCTGATAGTTTTTAGCAGCATTGATACCCCCTTGTGCCGCGATTGAGTGCGCACGACGTGGAGAATCAGAAATACAGAAGTTCATTACGTTGAAACCTAGTTCTCCAAGAGACGCAGCTGCAGAAGCACCTGCAAGACCTGTTCCAACTACGATAATATCCAAACGACGTTTGTTTGCTGGGTTCACCAATTTTTGGTGTGATTTATAGTAGCTCCACTTCTCGGCCAAAGGACCTTGAGGGATTTTAGCATCTATCTTAGTCATAATTCTAGTACAATTGTTTTGTAATTTCTAAATCTTCTATTTAGTTCTAAATGTTAGAATCTTTATCCCAATTATTGGTTAAGACCAAACATAAAGAATAAAGGAATGATAGTAAATCCGATTGCGATTAATGTCGCAAGAACACTACCTAATGCTTTCCAACGAGGCATCCAGTTGTAGTTGTTCAATCCCATAGATTGGAATGCACTCCAGAAACCGTGAGTTAAGTGGAACCACAAAGCCCAGATCCATACGATGTAAATTACAACATAAACAGGATTTGTAAACAAATCTACAGCTAATTGATAAGCATTTGCATCAGGTGTTCCACCAATAAAGTGTTGCAATTGCATTTTAGCCCAGAAGTGAATCAAGTGAAGACATAAGAAACCTAGGACGATAATACCTAAAATAAACATGTTTTTAGACGCCCAAGAAATGTTAGTTTTGCTTGATGATGCATAGCGGTCATTACCACGTGCTTTTCTGTTTTGTGCTGTCAAAATGAAAGCATAAACAATGTGCACAAGGAAACCAAGAGCCAAAACAGGAACCATCACCATAATAAATGGATTTGTATCCATGAAGTGACACACTACATTGTAAGGAATCTCCGCCGGAGTTGCAGCACCGCCAGTACCTGCTAATAATGCAAGATTAGCTGATAAGTGTACAATCAGGAACGAGATTAGAAAAAGTCCCGATAAACTCATAATGAGTTTTCGTCCAATTGAACTGTTAAAAATCCACATAAAGATAAAATTAAATGTTACTATTTAGAGTTTAATTTAAAGCAAACAATGTACGAAACAGAGCCGAATATCATCTCTGTTAAAAATTATTATCGATATTGCGCGAGCAAAATTAGGTTATTTGTGGCTTATACCATAGAAAAAGTTCAAAAAGTTCTATCTCAAACCATATAAAATCGTTTTATATGGAAATAATTAAAACCTATAACACTAAATTGCCATATTGAGATTGCAATTCCAGTATTTTATTAAGCCTTTTGATTGGATGTTCGCCGCATAGCTATTACCTTTGCGCCTCCAAAAACAATAACTGTTAATAATTATCGATTATACAAGTTATATTATTCATTATAAACATTATGACCTATGAGTTACTCTGCTTGTTAACTCATATCTCATATTACTTAAAAAAAGATTGGTGATATGAAAAAATGGGCTATGAATGTGTTTCGACCCGCTATTTTCTCTAGTTTAGGAGATTACAATTTATTTCAGTTTAAAAAAGACCTGATTTCAGGTATTATCGTCGGAGTTGTGGCTCTGCCATTAGGTTTAGCTTTTGCGATAGCCTCAGGTGTTGCCCCGGAAAAAGGACTTGTTACTGCTATTATTGCCGGAGTAATTGGTGCATTATGCGGGGGCAGTAAAGTATTAATCAGTGGTCCTACAGGTGCGTTTGTCCTAATTACTTCAGCAATCATCAATAAACATGGATTAGAAGGACTGGCTTTCTCTACATTCCTCGCCGGACTATTATTAATACTATTAGGTGTGCTTAAACTGGGTAAGGTTATAAAGTTTATCCCCTATCCAATCGTTATCGGATTCAATGCCGGTATTGCTCTTTCTATTTTCACTTCTCAAATAAAAGAGTTTCTGGGATTGACTATTGAAACAAACCCACAAAACTTCATAGCCCGATGGGCTGCGGTATTTGAAAATATTACAACATTCAACCTCTGGGCTATAGGATTAGGACTTTTGACTATATTCATTATTCTTCTGACTCCTAAAATATCTCCTAAAATACCGGGATTTCTTGCAGCAATCGTTATTATTGCCGGATTGGCATACATACTTAGATTTCAGTTAGGAATAACAGATATCCGTACTATCTCCGACTGTTATTTGATTGATGACCG
This sequence comes from Porphyromonadaceae bacterium UBA7332, assembly GCA_002471225.1. Taxonomy (GTDB): domain Bacteria; phylum Bacteroidota; class Bacteroidia; order Bacteroidales; family UBA7332; genus UBA7332. The sequence goes on along the minus strand of DKPO01000030.1, from coordinate 47,319 downwards.
GTTCCCTATGCCTCAGAATATTGACTTCCGGTTCGATGCTATTAAGGATTATCTATCTTCGGCAATAACCATAGCGATCATGGGTGCCATTGTCAGTCTTATTACTGCAACCGTTGCAGATGGTGCTATCGGAGAAAAACAAGATCCGAATACGGAGTTAATCGGACAGGGCATTACCAATCTTATCATTCCTATTTTCGGAGGTATTCCTTCTACCGGAGCTATTGCTCGTACTATGACTAGCGTCAATAATGGTGGACGAACTCCTATTGTTAGCTTTATTCATGCATTAGTTGTACTTGTAATCTTATTGAGTCTTGGACCTCTCTCCAAATATATTCCGACGGCTTGCCTTGCAGGTATGCTGGTTGTTGCATCATATAATATGAGTGGATGGCGAAGTATTGTTGGTTTATTCAAAGGCCCCAAATCTGACTTCTTCGTTATGCTTACAACTTTATCTCTTACCGTTTTGTTTGATCTGAGTATAGCTATTGAGTTTGGTTTACTCCTTGCAGTATTCTTATTTATGAAACGTGTGCAAGAAACAAGTAGTATTTCTCTTGTAACAGAATCCATAGATCCCTCAGCAGGGACGGATCTTAATATAGAAGAGAAAATCATTATACCTAAAGGAGTGGAAGTATACGAAATTGATGGCCCATTCTTCTTCGGTATAGCGAACAAATTTGACGAACAGATGAGTGTCATTGGTGTAAAACCAAAAATAAGAATCATTCGTATGCGTCATGTCCCCTTTATTGATTCGACCGGGCTTCAGAATCTAAAAACTCTAACGGAAAATTCGAAAAAGGAAAATATCAAAGTGCTTTTATCTGGTGTAAACGATCACGTAAGACAAGCAATGGAACAAACAGGATTCCTCGACTCTTTCGGTCGTGAAAATGTGTTCTCCAATATCAACGAAACGCTTGAAGAAGCACATAAACTATTGCCTTCACTCGAGCATAAACATAAAAATTAAGCCCTAATTTTTTATCATTTGGTTCCCACACAACAATAATAAGTAGCGAAATTGCTGTATTTTGCAATTTCGCTACATTCATTTCACACAAAACCAGATTATACAAAATACACATTAAACTTTAATCCACAATCACTTACAACCAAACTGAATACTATAATAGAGTTAATCTTCAATCAAAAAAAATGTATAATTACTGCTTTTACCTACCCGTAAACAGTTAAAAAGTCAGCTTTCACCTCGCCTGCCAGCTTAAAGAAATGAGATCAAAACAAGGCTATTCAATAGAAATTTAACACTATTCAGCTCTAAAAGCGTAAAAAACATGCTAAAAAACACAGATTCTATATCTATTTTCTCAAACAGAACATATAACTTTGTGACGTTTGAATAAAATTTCTCTTTCAACTACAAACTATGGAACAAACACTATTACTAATCAAGCCGAGTGCTATACAAAGAGGATTAATCGGTGAAGTTATTACCAGAATCGAAAAAAAGGGGTTAAAATTAACTGGAATGAAAATGATGAACCTTGATGATGCAATCATCAACGAACATTATGCTCATTTGGTACAGAAACCGTTTTTCCCAATTATTAAAAACAGTATGCAGGCAACTCCGGTAATAGCATGTTGTATTGAAGGAATTGAAGCAGTTCAGGTTGTCAGAGCCCTGACAGGATCAACAAATGGAAGAAATGCATTACCAGGAACTATCCGTGGTGATTTTTCTGTAAGTGTACTTGAAAACATTGTACATACTTCAGACTCTATCGAAAATGCTAAAATTGAAGTTAAAAGATTCTTCTGCGACAATGAAATTTTCTCTTACAAGTCAGCTAACTTTGATTTCACATACTCGCCCGACGAGATTTAATATCATTTTTTAGAAAAATGGATTTGAAAAGAATAACTACAGCTTTACTAATTTGTACATGCACCTTAAGCTTTAATTGCTTAACGGTTGAAGCACAAGAGAAGAAGAACACCAGTTCAGTGGTCCCTTCTTCGATGAAAGAGTTATTAGCAGATCAGGTTAAGATCAACAAGGAAAAGTTACGCCTTGACTCACTTCAGATAGAAGAAGAGTACGAGGAAATTGACTTATACCCTGCGCTTAACCTATATGATGATAACTGGAATGCTACGACTGTTAACCCTTACGGCCGCAATGCACAAATTCCGGATTCTATTAAAATCAACTGTGCCGACTGGTTTATGCCTACAATGGGTCGCGTAACTTCTAAATTTGGACCAAGACGTCGTCGTTTCCATTACGGAATTGACCTGAAGGTTCAAATCGGAGATCCTATTCATGCTCCGTTTGACGGTAAAGTTCGAGTGGTTTCAACTGCTCGCGGATATGGTAAATTTATGGTTGTTCGCCACAATAACGGACTGGAAACTGTCTATGGTCACTTATCGGGATTTGTTGCCGAAAGAGATCAGGAAGTTAAAGCAGGCGATGTTATTGCTTACGGTGGAAACACCGGACGCTCTACTGGTCCGCACCTCCATTTTGAAACAAGAATTCTTGGAGTTCCTATCAATCCTTCCGAAATTTTTGACTTCGACAATAAAGTTGCCCACAGAGATACTTACACGTTCTACCGAAAATCAGGACGATTCTCTACAACTCCTTACGGGGTTTCTTATGCTCAGGCAAAAACGTCAACTCAACACAAAGAGAACAGTCGTATCGCTTATCATAAAATCCGTCAGGGAGACTCTTTAAGTCGTATTGCTAAGATTTACGGAACTACTGTAAAAAAATTGTGTGATTTGAATCAAATCACTCCAACAACAACATTAAAATTAGGACGTGTACTTAGAACATCTTAAAACTAAGTCGCGCTAAAATAAAATCTAAGGCAAGGTACAGGAGCTAATCCACACCTTGCCTTTTCTGCCTTTTATACGCTTATCTGTATCAGAGTGTTGATAACTCGCGATACTTTTCTATTTTTGCAGAAATTTGAAAATAAGAAAATCAAAAAATATTCAGTTTACAATGAGAAAGTACAAATTGTTTAACAATCTTCTTGGTTGGATTACTTTTGCCATTGCGGCAATAGTCTATACCATGACTATTGAACCAACGGCAAGTTTCTGGGATTGTGGAGAATTTATTTCTTCAGCTTATAAATTAGAAGTCGGTCACCCTCCCGGAGCACCATTCTTCATGATAACAGGACGTATATTTGCCACTTTGGCCAGTGATCCGTCTAAAGTTGCCATGATGATCAATATCATGTCAGCTATCTTCAGTGCACTGACTATTCTGTTCTTGTTTTGGAGTATTACTCATCTGGCAAAAGCTATAGTTGTTTCAGACAAAGATAAAGACATGAGCCTGTCACAGGGTATTATGATCTTAGGTAGTGGCCTTGTAGGTGCATTAGTATATACATTCTCTGATACTTTCTGGTTTTCAGCTGTCGAAGGTGAAGTATATGCATACTCTTCACTATTCACTGCTGCCGTTTTCTGGCTTATCCTGAAATGGGAAGAACACGCTGATGAAGCACATTCTGATCGCTGGATTATTTTGATTGCTTATTTGATGGGGCTATCTATCGGAGTCCATCTTCTTAACCTTTTATGTATTCCTGCTATCGTATTGGTTTATTACTACAAGCGCAATCCGAATGCAAACCTGAAAGGATCCATTATTGCTCTTTTAGTCTCATTCGTTATTGTAGGAGTGTTGATGTATGGTATGATACCGGGACTTGTTAAAGTTGCGGGGTGGTTCGAGTTGTTCTTTGTGAACACATTAGGTATGCCATACAATTCGGGTGTAATCATTTATATTTTAGTATTAGCAGTTTCTTTAATCTGGGGAATCTATGAAACAGTTACTCAGAAAAGTGAAACACGCATGAAGTCCGCTCTTCTGCTATCTGTCGCTATGATGGGAATCCCATTTATCGGTAGTGGCGGATTTAAAAGTGTTGCGATTGGTATGACACTACTTGCTGGTGGAGCTGCTTACCTTTTCATGAAGAAGGACTTCAGTGTCCGCCTTATCAATAATTTATTAATGTGTATGACAGTAATCCTTATCGGATATTCTTCATATGCCTTAATCATGATTCGCTCGGCGGCTAATACACCAATGGATCAGAACTCTCCGGAAGATATTTTCTCTTTAGGTAGCTACCTGAACCGCGAACAATACGGTGACAGACCTTTATTCTATGGCGAAACGTTTGCTTCGGAAGTAGCCAGAGATAAAGATTGTCAGGCTAAGTTCAAAGAAGGTGCGCCAATTTATGCACAAGTTGCTAAAAAAGATTCTACTGAAAAAGATCAGTATATCATAACCGGGCGCAAACGCAACTATGAATACATGGACGGCACTAAAATGCTGTTCCCTCGTATGTACAGTTCGCAACCTACGCATATTGATGCTTATAAGTCATGGACGAACTTCCAGGGGAAACCTGTTCGTCTAAACAGATGTGGCGAACAAATTACTGTTCAGTCTCCGACATTCCTGGAAAATATTAAATACTTCCTGAATTACCAGTTAAATTTCATGTATTGGAGATACTTTATGTGGAATTTCGCCGGCCGTCAAAATGACATCCAGGGACATGGTGAAATCACAAATGGAAACTGGATTACCGGTATCAATGCTATCGATAAATATCTGGTTGGAGATCAGACTTATTTACCGGATGATTTGAAAAATAATAAAGGTCGCAATGTTTATTATATGCTTCCTTTATTACTCGGTGTATTCGGAATTCTTTTCCAGGCTTATCGTGGAAATAAAGGAATTCAGGGATTCTGGATTACATTCTTCCTGTTCTTTATGACAGGTATTGCTATTGTAATCTATCTGAATCAAACCCCTTATCAACCACGCGAACGAGACTATGCTTATGCCGGTTCGTTTTACGCATTTACAATTTGGATTGGTTTAGGAGTAGCTGCTATTGCTAACTTCTTATCAAAATACATCAATCCGACTGCGGCTGCATCACTGGCTACAGTTGCTTCTTTGTTTGTTCCGATTCAAATGGCTGCTCAAAACTGGGATGATCATGACCGTTCAGGCAGATATACTGCCCGTGACTTCGGTAAGAATTATCTGACTACAGTTGCACCTAACGGTATCATCTTTACGAATGGAGATAACGATACATTCCCATTGTGGTATGCACAAGAAGTAGAGGGATACCGTACGGACGTTCGCGTTGCCAATCTTAGCTATCTGCAAACAGACTGGTACGTAGATCAGATGAAACGTCAGGCATATGAATCAGCTCCGCTCCCAATTGACTTTACAAAAGATCAGTATATTCAGGGAACACGTGATGTTGTTTATTTGATGGATATGCTTAGCGGAGATACCCTTGATCTGAAAACGGCACTTGACATTGTTAAGTCTGAAGACGAAAGATTCAAACGTATTCCGGGTTATGACGGACGAATGGATTTTGTTCCAGCTAAAAAATTCAAACTTAAGATTGATAAACAAGCAGCAATTGAATCCGGAGCAGTTCCAGCAAACTATATTGACAGTATTCCGGAAGAAATGATCATTGACCTAAGCAATAAAAATTATTTAGGCAAACAAGAATTAATGATTCTGGATATGATCAACAATAATAACTGGAAACGCCCTATTTATTATGCTGTTACCGTTGGTGGTGACCAATACTTGAATCTGAAAGACAATTTCAGTCTGGAAGGTCTCGCATACAGAATCAATCCTGTAAGCGAAGAAGGCGGCTTGATCAATACAGATGTCATGTTTGACAATATGGTCAACAAATTCCAATGGGGTGGTATTGAAAATCCAAAAGTCTATTTAGATGAGAATAATATCCGAATGACTAAAACATTCCGGTATATGTTCACGACTCTGGTAGATGCATTGATCAACGAAGGTAAAACCGAGAAAGCTATTCAGGCATTAGATCATGCAATGAAAGTTATTCCTCCTACGTCAGTACCAAATGATTATTCAACATTATCATTTGCCGATCAATATTATACGTTAGGATTAGATGAAAAAGGAAATGCTATTCTTTCAGATATACTGAAATCGTCAGCGCAATATCTGCAATGGTATTATTCATTGACTCCGAACCAAAGAAGATACTCTTCAAATGAAATCGGACATCAATTGGCCGTTATGCAGGAAGCATTGAAGGTTGCAGATATCAACGATAAGCCTTTGGCTGAAAAATACTTTCCGATTTTTGCAGAATATGCACAAGCATGGAACGTAAAATCGAAACAAAACAAATAGAATAAAGCGTGAATGTTTTAATCGAACAACCACCTTTTCTTTATCGTATGTTATTCACCAAAGCTCATTGGCGAATCAACAAAAATGAAAAGGTCGTATACCTTACCTTTGATGATGGACCGATACCCGAGGCTACGCCTTGGGTATTGGACACATTAGATGAACTTGGGATAAAAGCTACATTCTTTTGTGTAGGTGATAATGTACGAAAGTATCCTCACTTATTTGAAGAGGTACTGAAAAGAGGGCATCGCGTAGGAAATCACACTTTCAACCATCTACAAGGATGGCGCACACTGACCCGTAACTATCTTGCTAATGTCGCTAAAGCTGATGAGTTAATTAAAAGCAACTTATTCAGACCACCGCACGGACATGTCCGTATGCCACAGATGTGGTTTCTTAAAAGACATTATAAGATTATTATGTGGGACGTGGTTACACGTGATTACAATCCGGCCCTAACCGGTGAAGACATTATTAATATAGTAAAGAAACGGACCCGCAATGGTTCTATCATAGTTTTCCATGATTCGATTAAATCAATCGCACGACTCAAAGAGTCACTGATAGATTCCGTTAAATGGTTACAGTCTCAAGGATATCGTTTCGAGATGATACCCTAAAAGACAAAAGGCACATAAGGTTAATCTCCTTATGTGCCTTTTGTTTATTTAACTCCTAAACTAAATGATTGAATAATCCGTTCTGCCACTTCAGACAATTTCTGGTTTCCTCTCTCATAAGATACACTTAGATTCCACATCTCTAGCCCTTTTGCAGCTATGAGCTGTTTATATTCATAAGCTTCATTATTCTTGTCAATATAGTTTACTGTCTGCATAGCATAAGCAACTCCATCCTTTGAATAAGTCTTCTGAGCTACAACCTCCAAAGGTTTGTGCAATAAAGAAGCAACCTCTTGATTAGCACCGGCCATTGCACTCGTAACTGAAAGTGAATCGACCGTACTCTTATATTCCAGAATCGAAAAACTGATAGCCAGATTTTTTTTTGCATATTGGTAAGCATGCACCGATGACAGCAAAGACTTCAACTCACCATTTGCCAGTCCGTCCGTTTCTGTCAAATGAACAGGAAGTTCGAGAGTACATCCACTTGCAAACATTTGTTTATGCCAGTCTTTCAACGAATCAACAGGCACAACTTTCGTGACAGGCTCTTGTACTCCTTTATGTTCTTTAAACAAATCCCATCCGTATGATCCGATCACGTAAGCCAAGAAACAGGCTACAAAAAGAAAAATCCAGAACTTCGGATTCTTATGATTCATTTCCCTGTGATGTGACTTGATTGGCGCATGACAGTTTTCACACTCCTTGGATTTCGGTGCATTCACGGTACCACAATTACGGCAAATTATATTATCTGACATATAGTTTAAATTAAGTTAGTTACTAACATTGCAAATATCAAAAACTGATCCCGGAGATTTCCCTTTATCCCCGGATACACTACTCAATAGTGATGAGATCAATCGGTTTCTTATCAATATAGTTTTTAAAACGGAACGAAGGCATACCTAAAGCCATGGCAGCGTGAATAGTTCCATCAATACCCAGCTCTTTAGCGAGTCTGTCCCCGCCCGATTGTTTCGTAGCTGAATAAACGAATCCCATATAGAATTGGCTCACTCCCAGACTCTCCGCCATTAAAGATGCGTTCTGATAAGCCAGATTGGAGTCCTCACACCCGAAACGATTTGCCTTCGGAGCATAAATTATTATTGCTGCCGTAGCATTTCGCATAATCATGTCATTCCCTTTATCAAACTCTTCCTGAAGGCTTTTAAAGGTAGGAACATATTTATAGGCATCCGGCATAAGTTTCTTCAATACAGGTTTCAGTAATGGATTTTCAAGCTTACGAACCGCTCCTTGAAAGATATCCAGCGTAAATTTACTCAGACTGATCAATCTCTCCGGATTAGTTATCAACATGAATTTAACCTCTTGCTTATTACTTGCTGTCGGCGCTACATGTCCGGCTTCCAGAATAAGATCCAGATATTCTTTCGGTATCGGCTTTTTCGAAAAAGCCCTGTTTGATCTGCGTTCCTTGCACAAAAGCATTACTGATTCGGCAGAAGGCATTTTAGTGTAATCTATTTCATGTACTTTATCTGCAGGAAACTCCGAATGTACGACTGAATCAGTCGGACAAACGCCTACACAGTGACCGCAGGCAATGCAGTACTCGGGATTTTGCAAATAAATTTTCTTATCTGTATTCGCTTGAAAAATATGTACCGGACAAATTCGGACACACTTCATACAAGAAATGCACGTTTGTGCATCCACACTTAGATCATATCTCATCTTATTATCCTATTTTAATTTTTCTTCCCAATCAGCTTCTTTGAAACCAACCAGAACAAAATCAGGTGTTACAAGAATCGGACGTTTCACCAATTTACCTTCTGAAGCGAGTAAATCCAATAATTCTTCTTCCGATGCTTTTTTAACCACATCTTTCAGTCCTAATTCTTTATAACGTACACCGCTGGTATTAAAAAATTTAGTGATCGGCAATCCGCTTTCCGGAATCCACGCACTCAACTCCTCTTTCGTTGGATTAATCGTAATAATATCGCGGGATTCTACTTCTATCCCATTTGCCTTTAACCATTTCGAAGCTTTCTGGCAGGTTCCGCATTTTGCGTATTGTATAAATAACGGTTTCATAATCAATTATATTTTATTCTCCAATAATAGTTGCAACAAGCCTTCTTCCCGAAGCTCTGTTTCTGAATTCACATAAATAAATACCTTGCCATATTCCCATGTTCAATTTCCCATCCGTAATCGGAATTGTCAGATTTGCACCAATCAGGGAAGACTTGGCATGAGCCGGCATATCATCATCTCCTTCGTAAGTATGCTGATAATAAGATTCTCTTTCTTTTACCAACCGATTCATAATTTCGTTCAAATCACTCTGTACCTCCGGGTCGGCATTTTCATTTATGGATAATGCAGCCGAGGTGTGTTGAATAAAAAGATGAAGAACCCCGATGCGCGGCAAAGCAGGAAGTTTCTTTAATACTTCGGAAGTTACTAAGTGAAAACCTCTCCCGCGTGGAGCAAGCGAGAATTCAATTTGTTGAAACATAAACTTATTTTTAGTAGACCTATTTTCACAAAGATAAAAATAAATCAGCATGAAACATCAGTCAATCGGATATGTATCCATAAAAGTAAAACAATATCAGATATAGATGGTTTCACCAACTGAAGAAAAATATAAACTCTTCCGCATCAAAAACATGCAATCTATTAGACTTTTGCTTAACTTTGAAAATAATGTTTTAATCTAAAACAGACAAATATGACACAAACTATACCTCAAGCGGAATCCCACCCCTTAGAGCCTTTTTTACCTAAACATGCTCATATATTATTGCTCGGTAGCTTTCCCCCACAATCACATCGCTGGTCTATGAATTTCTTCTATCCGAATTTTCAGAATGATATGTGGCGGATCATGGGATTGATCTTTTTCAACAACAAAGATCAATTTGTTGATAACGTTCATAAATCATTCAAAGAGAAGGAGGTTATAGATTTCTGCAACAGTAAAGGTTTTGCTATTTTCGACACAGCTACCTCCATCAAACGTCTGAAGGATAATGCATCTGATAAGTTTCTCGAAGTGGTTGAACCAACCGATATAAAAGCTCTTTTGGATAAGATTCCCGAATGCAAGGCTATAGTTACGACAGGAGAAAAAGCGACTGAAACGCTCGCAGGTCTTTTTAATTGTGCTATGCCTAAAATTAGTGAATATACAGAGCTTACTTATAATGATCGGGGAATCCGTCTCTACCGGATGCCTTCATCGTCCAGAGCCTACCCTTTGGCTCTATCAAAAAAAGCTGAGGTTTATGGTAATATGCTTAAAGAGTTGGGATATTAAATCTCAACTCTTTTTTATATCTCACGGGATAATAATCAAACTTCCGCGACAACTGAAAAAAAATAAAGCACAAATAACTCATTTTCAAGTAAAAACAATTATTCTTGCGCTTAAATTAAATACTCAGCTTTGTGTAATAATATGTTAAACGTAGGTCGCACTAAAATGCGATGTACACCGCAATTTTGTGCGACCTACTTCGCAATTTTGTGCGGTGTACATCGCACAAATTAATTATCAAGGTAAATATATTAATTACCCTGTATGTATGATTCTTTCTCCTGCATCCTTAATTAATTTGACTGTTATTTTCACAGTAAATCATTATATTTACGACATAGATGCTGTTTTGAATTTTCGCGGACAATATATAACCGCAAAACTGCAACAGCGCCTTAATTTAATTAACCCTCTAATAAAGAAATACTATGCCGATCAACTACAGACCAGTCTCGATCTGTGACAATATGAATGATGAAGAAAACAAGAAACAAAAGAAATATCCCAAATGCGTATGCAATCAAGTTTTGAATACCGAAAAGTTAGCACAGGAAATCTGTCAGACTTCTATGCTTACTTATGCTGAAGCTAAAATGGCTATCGAAACCGTCACGCATACATTATTAAAAGTATTAGGAAACGGAAACTTTGTAAACATCGAAGGATTGGGGTCTTTTCAGCCTACAGCCAAATATATTTCTGAAGAGAAAGCTGTAGAAACAAGCCGGAGCCAATCGGTCGAATTAAAAGGAATCGCATTCCGCCCATCCAAAGAAGCTAAAATGATTTTGAGTATGGCCGGATTTAAGAAAGCAGATGAGCGATTGATCGAACGAAAAGATTACGCAACCCGGAAACGCAAATCCTATTTAAATAAATAAAAGAAGGACCGATTATTCATACTATCTGAATAATCGGTCCTTTAATTGTATAACTTTTAAGTAACTAAGCAGCTTAAAAGTCTGTATTCTAACAAGACTCTCCTTCGTATCCTTTAATTAAGATAGGAAAATCTCTCTTTTGCTTTAACGAATTGAGCAGACAATCTGCGTTACTTAATCCGGCCAATAATACGGATTGATTATCTCCCTTCATATATAAATTGAGAGAATTCATATCGATTGAAAACTCGATCTTATCTATTTCTTCATACTTTATTGATCGCTTCTTAAATTTATCATTTATAATGATTTCACTATCGGAAACATAAATACGAAACGTAGTTATAAATGCGAATAGTACAATTATAAAAAGAGAGTAAAGACCTAAAACAGAATATGAAAAACCAGAAGGTGCCGTCAGCGCATAATACATCAGAACCAATAAGAACAGTATTAAATTGGCATTGTTAAGTGATAAAAGCTTTTTTGTATATATCATAGACATAATATGTATCGTATTAGAACTTACATTACAAAACGTCTTAAGAAGCTGATTTTAGACATAATCCATACGATAAATGCAGATATAGAGAATCCCCATACAGCAATTAACGGAATCTGCAGGTAAGCAGGTAGCGGCAATGCATTATGAATAACATCGTAGCCTAACTGTACGATAAAAAAGTGAGACAGGTAGATTCCGAAAGTAAGCGAAGCCAGGATACGCAGCTCTTTGGTCGATTTGAATTTAAGATGACTGAAAACCAAATATACTGCATACGTCATCATAAATACGTTAATACCGGAGAAGTACCAAATAATTTCGAGATTCGCATAACTTCCCGGGAAATACTTCTGAGTAATCAGGAATCCGCCTAACGTTATAGCATAACCGATTGCAAACATCGGAATCGCAACAGCCCATACCTTACTCCACTTCCAGTTCAATGGATACGTCTTAAGATAATAGGCTAAAACTATATATCCGATAAACCCTGAGAAATAATAGAATGTTCCATAAGGATTCCAGTCACAAACACCTAATATACCGGCATTTCCGTAATTACCGACATATCCCAGAAGCGGAGCTGCTATTTGTACATAAGGCAAGCACATACTGATGAGCCAGATTCCTAAAAAGATTTTAACATCTTTGCGCGTTGCATTTGCCAGCCAACCACTCAATATAGGTATAACCAGATACAATCCTACAAGCATATAGAGATACCACAAAGGAATTGTCGAATAAGAGAAGTTGAAGATAAACGTAAACATTCGTGTCACCGTTGCACTCCATGTATGATCAGCGGGAACAATGTTTGGATTGATCGTTTCGAAATTACCTAAATAAAAGTAATAAAACAGAGGAGTAAGTAATGACCATACGATTAATGGTACGATGATTCTTGATATTCTTTTTCTGTAAAATTGTTCCATATTTTCTTTAGCCGGCAAAAGCAAAACACCGGTCATCATGACAAAAATAGGAACACAAGGACGCATAAGACTTCCCCAAAAAGCGCCCGAAAGAAACTCGAAGCGATTATTATCGAACTGTGCTACAAATGGATCGCAAGAATGTGCGAATACAACAAAGAAGCAGGCCAGAACTCTTAACAGATCTACCCACCCGATACTCTCATGTTTGATTTTACTCATAAATAGGTTAATATTTTGATTAGATGTCCAAAGATAGTACGAACTATCCGAAAGCAATAAAGTCAGAATCGGAAGCATCTTATATTTAACAAATACTTAGATATTAAGATGGTAATATCTTTTTCATGATTACACATCTATCATGCTGATTATAAAACAGGATCTATAATTTGCTAATCTAAAATTTAGTGTGTAAAATTGCAAATAAATTCCGCTGCTTTACTAAAATAAATCATTCTAAGGCATTGAGAATTACTCAAACAAGACACAATTATGAAAAAATTTGCTACCACAATTTTATTCTTCTTAATCGGATTCTTTCTTACCTGCACAGCTCAGAGTGTATGGAAAATATCACGAGATGATTTGAGCAACCCATCGTATATCGTTATGACAGACCCTTATATAGAATCATCATTTAGTTCGCAAATGAATGGTCTGAACGAGGCAAAAAATAACACTCAGATTATTTATTGTGAATTAAGTCCTGAAGATTTTGAAGAAGGATTGCCCTCTTTAAACAAATACATCATTCTTCCACAAGAGAACAACCTGAAAGGTTATTTGACTGATTCAGCTTTTGAGATGATCAAGCAGACCGTTCAGCAATATGGAAATGATACTTTGGCTGCTATTTTTCATGTTTTACATCCTGACTTTATCAGACTTTGTCTTTCGTCTGATCAACAGATTTTCGGAGATAAAGCAAATGATATAAATCAGATTATTGATTTTGCATTAATACAACAATTAGCAACTGATGATCGTCCGGTTATCGGTTTCGAGTCCTTTGGAGATGTTATGCAATTGGGATTCCCCGCAGATATTATCGGGAATCGTGTTCAGGCTCTTCTATCGTTTTGTCAAAATATTCAAAACAGCCGAACGCTCAATAAACGCATAACACAAGCATACAGAAAAGGAGATCTGATGCAGCTCGATGGATTAATTAATGAGAAAAAACGTTCGGGACAAGTAGAACGTATTGATCACATGAATCAAAAATGGACAGCTCGAATAATGACCGTTATTCATGATGAACCTGCTTTATTCATTATTAATGACACCTATATTCTAGGTAAAAACGGAATATTTGAGTTATTACGAAAAAAAGGATATTTAGTTGAAGCCGTTGAATAAATGACGGCTTTTGAATCTCTTATATATGAAAAAATCATACCGCACTTTTATTTTCGTTTACATACTATCCTGCTTTCTATTAAGTCTGAATTCACTAGCAGCCAAGCAAATCGTTTTTAAACAAATATCATTAGAACAAGGATTATCTCAATCTAAGGTCGTTGCTATTTGCCGAGACTACGAGGGGTATTTGTGGGCAGGAACTGAGGATGGCATAAATCGCATCAATCAATCTGTTGTCAAAACATATAATTTTGATTATTCTGATTCACTAAGAGGTAATTTCATCTATTTCATTGAAGAAGACTTCAATAATGATCTTTGGGTAGGCACTAATAAAGGCCTACTCATTTATAACAGGCTTACAGATGAATTCGAACCTACCAGATTTAATAATACGACATATACTGCATGCTATACTGAAACTAATCAAATTATTTTCAAAGCCTATGATCATATTTTAATCCATTCAAAAAATGATCCGGTATTTGTAAAATTCGAAAACAATCAGCTATATAGTCCATCTTGTCGAATAGTGCGAAAGGATAAGGATCATCTGATTCTGACCGGTTATTGGCAAGGTATTTATGAACTGAATCTTAAAACAGGCAGATTAAGAGGGTTACCTGTACCGGGGCAATCAGCTTATACTTCAGTCTCAAAAGATCAGAACGGGAATTATTGGATCGGCTTTTACGGAGATGCTATCAAATGTCTGGATCGGGACTTGAATGTTATCAAAGAATTAAAATTCGACAACGCCTCATATAGCAATCATAATCTGGTAATGAATATCGCTGTTGATTCTAACAATCTGATTTGGGTAGTAACAGATGGAGGTGGTCTGAAATGTATAAACCCGAACTCCTTTGAAATCTCAGAATATGTACATGCACAAGGATTAAAAAGCTCCCTGCCTGTCAATAACTTGTTGAATATCTATATTGATATAAATAAATCCATCTGGATCGGCTCTGTTTCAGGAGGACTCATCTGTGTGGATAATCCGGAAATCAAATCTTATCAGGAAGCTATAACAAATACGCATTACGGCCTAAGCCATAATATTCTTACATGTTTTGCAAAATCGGATTCTACAATCTGGATCGGCACAGACGGCAACGGAATAAATTCTTACGATACAAGAAATAGTCAATTTAAACACTATCCTTCTACCTTCGATCTGTCGATTACTTCTGTAATCGATTGGAATAAAGAGCAGCTAATTGCTGTTGTCTATAATAAAGGCATATTCTATTTCGATAAAAAGAAAGGAAGGTTGGATATTATCAGTGAATTGCACGCTATAAACCAGAATATTCAACATACACAGGTCAGTCCGGGTATTCATAAGTTAGATGATAACTCTATACTCATAACCTCTACTCATTGCTATTACTATAATTTCAAAACAAAAGAATTAACTGATCTCTCGAAGCAAGCGAACTTTAAGCACTATCCAAGCTTACGTTTAGCAGGACAAACAAATAACTATTTATTTTTTTATGATGGAGATAAGATTATTCGTTATGATATTGCTAAAAAGAAAATTCACAAATTCGCTACATTTAACCCTCTTTCAATAGGGAGTATTGCTTCTATGACCCTTTTAGATAATGATACATTTTGGTTTATCACCCGTACAGGTTTATTCTGCTTTACACCAGAAACTAATCAATTATACCGATACAAACTTCCGGGATTAGAAAACCCGACGATGGTATCTAATATTGCAGGACTATCCTTAGGTATAGGAACCAAAGAAAAATTTATCAACTATCAGCCTTACAAAGGAAAAATTTCCTTTTATGATATTTCGGATGGCCTTTTGGTCAATGAATATTCCCGTAGAGGATATATGGTTGACCGCAGCGACTCGGTTATTTATGTAGGAGGCGTAAACGGAATGAGTATTGTTCCACTGAATAAACCTGTTCACAATGAAAAGGCGGGAAATAATATCATTCTTACCGGTATCTGGGTTAACGGAGAGAAGGTCGCTTACAATCCTCAAATTAATAAAGGCAACCTCCCGAAGCTTTCTGCGGGAATATCAAAACTTGAGTTCCATTTAAATAATAAAGAGGCGAACTTATTTAAATCTCCGATTTTCAGATACAGATTAATCGGATATGAGAATCAATTTAAAAGCACTTCTGATTATACACTGACCTATTTTAATTTAGATCCGGGATCTTACACGCTGGAAATTCAATATCAGCTAACGAACGGACTATGGTCTGATTACCAGACCCTCGCGACTATCCGTATTTTACCATATTGGTGGGACAGTATTGCTTTTAAAATATGCCTGACGTTACTATTACTGACAGGTATCGGTGGCCTTTTCTATAAAGAGAAAAAGGATCAGTTACGCAAAGTAGAAGAAAAAATGCGTGAATACGAAAAAGAGATGTATCAGAAAAAAATACAATTCTTCGAAAGCGTTAATCACGAACTTCGTACACCTTTAACTCTGATAACCGGTCCGATTAACCGTTTATTAAAAGAAACATCCAAACTCAACCCGGATACGATGGATACGCTTCGCAAAGTATCAAAACAAACTGATTATATGAAAAATGTAATCAATATGGTCCTGGATATCCGTAAGTTAGATTTAGGCGTAACGGAAATGAATTATAAATCAACGGATCTGGTTATGTATCTACGGGATATCAAATCTGAATTTGACGATGCTTACGAGCACAAAAATGTCGGATTAGAATTTATATCCTCTATCGAACGGGTAACTGTGTATATAGATAGACTGAAAATAAAAATCATACTGGTCAACTTGCTGAATAATGCTTTGAAATTTTCTGAAAGCAATGGAAAGGTAATATTAGGTTTATCGGAAAATAACGGAACAATCGAAATTTATGTTTCCGATCAGGGCATTGGATTAAAGCAAACCGACCTTGAAAATTTATTCTCGTCCTTCTATCAGGGTAAACATGATAAAGAAGGTAATGGTATCGGGCTCTATTATTCACGAATGCTTATTCATTTAATGGGTGGAGAAATAACGGCAAAGAACAATGAGGACCAAGGTGCCACATTTATCGTCCGCATTCCTTCAGACAATAAATCCATGAGCATACCCGAAGCAAAAGAAACATCAGATGAATATCATTTTTCCAATGATCGGGAAATCTTTACTTCCGGAGATCAGACAGGTTACACGATCTTGCTTGTAGAAGATATCGAAGAGATGCGCTGTTATCTCTCTGAAGAATTACGTACCGTATTTCCAAATATATTATGCGCGGCAAATGGCAAAGAAGCATATGAAATACTCAAAAAACAAAACATAGATATCGTAATCAGCGATATCATGATGCCTGTAATGAACGGTTATGAGCTTTGCTCACTTATTAAGCAAGATATTGATCTGTCGCACATACCGGTTATATTGCTGACCGCTCTTTGTGAGGAGCATAATATAAAAACAGGATATGGATGCGGAGCTAATGCTTATCTTCCTAAACCGTTTGATACAGAAGCGCTGATTCAGTTATTACAGACACTGATCCATCAACAGCTGATGCTTAAAGAGCGATTCAAAGAAAATAGTTTTGCTATCGTTCCAGAAGAGCTTGCTCATTCTAACCTTGATAAAACATTTATAGATAAATTGATTCAGGTCATTAATGAACATTTAGAAAAGCCTGAGCTCGATGTCGACTTTATATGTGACAAAATGGCCGTGAGCCGATCTACACTTTATTCAAAAATGAAAAGTTATATCGGTAAAGGGGTTAAAGAGCTGATCAATGATATCAGGATTGAAAAAGCAAAAGCTCTTCTCAAACAAACAGATTTACCGATATCGGAAATTTCAGAAAAGATCGGTTTTGCACAACAACGCTATTTCAGCAGAGTTTTCAAATCCGAAGTTGGAATGACTCCGAGCGAGTTCAGATCTGAAAATAAATAATCAAAAAAACGAAGAATATACGAAACGGACAGTTATCGTAATTCTTCGTTTTTTTGTTAAAACTTTCCGACAAATAAGATTTTGAATAATAAAGTCTGTTTACAGAAATTCTCAAAGAAAAACATCCACTTACCCATATTAAGATTATTAAAAATTTAATATCATATATAACAATCTCCCATTGAAAGCTATTTCTGAACAATTGTACACATTAACAGGACATTCATACACATAACATATACTTATATCGAATAGCTTTGCCTGCATAGAAATGACAAACATTTACATTTCTAAATTATCATATCATAAAAAAACCAATTTTACAATCTGAATAGGTAACTCTAATATTAAACCTATATAACAACATGAACAAGAAAAAACTATTAACCTGTTTATTGACACCTCTCTTACTGGCTTCTTGTGACAGAGAGTTTATAGAAAGAGCTCCTGAGTTAATTTCAGCAGGAGAAAGTGGATTTAAAATTGTACAAGCCTATGACTTGGGTGAAAAATACACGATACCATTATCTATAGCTCGTGGAGGGCTTAATTTCCAAAATAGCCAATTTGATTTTGTAGTAGATGAAGCATATCTGGACTCTATTAATCAAGTAAATCAAACGACTTATAAAATACTCCCTGCCAATTGCTATGAGATTAAACTTAATAAGAAAGAAATCGTAAATGAATCCAGTGCCTATGTAGAAGTCGGAGAAATCATTTATGACCCGGCTGAAATAGCAAAGCTCAGTGACTTTAATGTAGTTGAATATACAATCCCTCTACGACTAAAAACAATCAATGTTCCGACTAACAGAGAAAGAGATGTATGTATATATGCTTTTGAGATTGCACAGGCTAAAGTCAGTTATACAAGTCGTAGTGAAGCTATAACACTCGAGAATACTGACTATGTTTTGGAACAAAGTGTTCAAACGAATTTCCCAAACAGATGGAACCTAAAGGCTATATTAAAGATTGAAGATGACGAGTATGTCAAAAATTATAACCAGCAAAACGGAACAAATCTTTCACCGATTCCGGCTAACTTTCTAGAAGTTAAAAATATTGATATTGCTTCCGGAAAAACTACAGGTACTGGCTCTGTTACTATAAAGAAAGAAATTTTACCCGGAAATTATTTACTCCCAGTGACTGTAGAAAGCCTAAACGGGACAGAAGGAGCCAGTATTATTTTAGATGCTTCGGGCGTTTCTGACATGACAGTGGTTAAACTTGGAAGTTCTATTAACAGAGCAAGCTGGACAATAACGGCTAGTTCAGAAGAGCTAACAGGAGAAGGCGCCAACAATGGGCATGCAAAACATGCAATCGACGGAAATAATGATACATTCTGGCATAGTAAATGGAACGGTGGAACAGATGCGCCTCCTTACTCGCTTACTATAGATATGAAAAAAACAAATACAATATCGCAAATAGGTTTAATCGCCAGACAGAATGCGGTAACACGTATGAATATGGAATTCAAGGTAAGTGAAGACGGAGCAAATTGGAAGACCATCGGACGATATTATATGGACGGTAGTAATAAAACAGAGCAAATTGTCCCTCTTCAAACAGAAAACGCAAGATTCATTCAGTGTATAATCAATTCATTAAGCGGAGCAAATGTCGGACATCTGGCCGAAATAAAAACTTATGGTATTGAAAACTAACAACCACACAATCTATATTATGACGCAATTTATTAAAACAAAAAGACTCATACTCATCAATTTATTATTATTGATCGTATCAGGAGTTTTTGCACAACAAAAGACAACTTTCGTAGGTATAGTTACTGACGAAAGTGATCTTCCGCTGATCGGAGCTCAGGTCGTTGTAAAAGGAACGGCCAATGGAGCTGCAACCGACATTGATGGTAACTATTCATTAACTGCGACAAAAGGAGATATCCTTGAAATCAGTTATATCGGTTACAAAAAACTAGAGAAAAAGTATAACGGTGAAAAAATTCTGAATTTTAAACTTGATCCGGAATCGGAGCTTCTTCAAGACGTGACTATTGTAGGATACGGTCGTCAAAAGAAAAGTAGTGTCGTGAGTTCGATTAATAATATTACGACAAAAGAATTAGCAATTTCTCCCTCACGAAATCTAACAAATAATCTGGCAGGTAAAGTGTCAGGGCTGATCGCTGTACAAAGATCAGGAGAGCCTGGATACGATAATTCAGATTTCTGGATCCGTGGTGTCAGTTCATTTAAAGGAGGTACAAATCCACTGATTCTTGTAGATGGTGTACCTCGCTCCATGTCTGACATCGAAGTGGACGAGATCGAAACATTCACCTTATTAAAAGATGCCGCTGCAACAGCCGTTTATGGTGCAGAAGGTGCGAATGGGGTAATTCTTATCACTTCGAAACGCGGTTTAGACGAAGCTCCTCGTATCACGTTCCGTGGAGAACTAACCACATTAAAGCCAACACGTTTACCAAAATTCATGAATTCAGCCGAATCATTAAGACTTTATAACGAAGCTTTGAACAATGAAGGGAAAGAAAGTATCTATTCTGACGAATTAATCGGAATGTACGAATCAGGCATCGATCGGGATTTATATCCGGACACAGACTGGTTAGGTGGAATGTTACGCGATAACACATTCAATATGCGCTACACGTTAAATGTCCGTGGGGGAGCTAAACGTGCTAAATATTTTGTTTCGGGAGCATATTTTAAAGAAAATGGTATTTTCAAATCCAATGATCTAACTAATTATAATACAAATATTGGTCTGGAGCGTTACAACCTGAGAAGTAATGTGGATTTCGAAGCTTCTAAAACAACGAATATTGGAGTAGATGTCAGTGGACAATATTTGAAAACAAATTATCCGGGCGTAGGCACCAGCGAAATTTTCCGCTCTATGTGTTTAACACCTCCTTTTATCATGCCGATGTTCTATTCAGATGGTACAATCGCCGGACATCCTCGCCCATCAAACACACGTGCCAATCCATACAATAAATTAATGCATTCTGGATATACACAAGAATGGAGAACCAATATTCAATCAAAAGTTCAGTTAGATCAGGATCTGAAATTTGTAACAAAAGGACTGACCTTTAAAGCAGCATTAGGGTTTGATGCAGATGTACAATACGTTACAAAACGAACAAAAACACCGACTCAATTCATAGCTACTGAACGCGATGAAAATGGAAATCTGATTTATAAAAAGGTTGTAGAAGGGAGTGATATATTAAGCCCTGATAATAGCTCTTCATCTAATAAGCGCATTTATTTCGAAACCTCTTTTAACTATAAAAGAACATTTGCTGAAAAACATGATGTTACGGGTCTTTTATTATATATGCATAAAGACCGACAAGATCAAGGAAGCTTCCTTCCATACAGAAAGCAAGGTTTTGTAGGACGTTTCGCTTATGGATATGACGATCGTTATTTTGTGGAAGGTAGCTTTGGTTATACCGGATCTGAAACATTTGCAAAAGGTCACAGATTTGGAATTTTCCCTGCTGCAGGTATCAGTTGGTATTTAAGCAATGAAAAATTCTATCTGGCATCTCCTATGAATAATATTATGAATAAGGCTAAGATCAGAGCTTCTGTCGGACGTACAGGTAATGATAATACAGGAGGTAACCGCTTTATGTATCGCGGTACGATGGCAGATGGATCTGGCTTTAATCTGGGATACAATAACAATGGCTCTATGGGTGGAATTGGTAATGGTATTATCGAAAATCTGTTTGAAGCACCCTATCTGACTTGGGAAATTGAAGTAAAACAGAATTATGGTGTTGATCTTGGTTTCTGGAACAACAAAATAGATTTACAAGTTGATTATTTCAAAAACCGTCGCCATAACATCTTACTGCAACGTGCTACCGTATCAAATGTTACCGGATTTCATCAAATGCCTTGGCAGAACTTTGGTATTGTAGAAAATCAGGGGATGGATGCAAGTATTAATATCAATCATCGCGTAGGTCAGGTTAATCTAAGCGCGAGGGGTAATTTTACCTTTGCCCGTAATAAAATTATTGAATACGACCAGATACCACAAGTTTACCCATGGCTCGAGAAAAAAGGAACAAGATTAAATTCCTGGAAACTATATGTAGCGGAGGGGCTTTATACACACGACGATTTCATTATAAAAGGCGATGGTTTAAACAAAACGTATGAACTTAAACCAGGCGTTGTTTCAGGATTATCGACTGGACTACGTCCAGGTGATATCAAATACAAAGATTTAAATGGCGATGGAAAAATTGATAGCAATGACCAGATGGAAGATGTAGGACATCCTTCTGTTCCGGAAATTGTCTATGGGTTTGGGTTCAATGCAGAATGGAAGGGACTTTATGCTGGTATCTTCTTCCAGGGAGCAGGAAATACATCTACTGTACTTGGTGCAAATACACCGGAAGCATTCTTCCCTTTCCAATGGGGTGTAGAAGAATCTACAGCCAGAGACGTAGTTGCAAATCGCTGGACAGAAGCTAATCCTAGCCAAAACGTAATGTTCCCTCGTTTACACTCGGGTCAGTTCCCTCACAATACGGCAGCCAGTACTTGGTGGCAGCGTGATGCAAGTTTTATCCGTTTAAAAAACATTGAAGTAGGATATACATTTAATCCGAAAACGTTATCCAAAATGCGTTTGAAAGGCCTTCGTGTATATCTACTTGGAAACAACTTGTTTGTATGGGATAAAATCAAAATGTGGGATCCTGAATTAGGTAATGGTAACGGAGGTTTTGCTTATCCGTTAAACAGAACATTCACATTTGGTCTTGACTTTACTATCTAACTCTTAAAATGTAAACAATGAAAATATCAAATAAACTCAAACAGTTGCTACTTGCAGCAATGATTGCTTCAGCAACAACCGGATGTTCTTATCTGGATGTCTCTGACCAATTAGCTGCTGAACTAAATATGGAAGAAGTGTTTAATAATACAGTCTATACACGACGCTTTCACCGATATATATATAGTGGTATTCCTAACTATTCTCATATCATTCTTGATGGCTCATACAATGGTCTAAACGGTTTAGATAATCCGTGGCCTGCTATTGGGGACGAATTAAAGAATGCTCAGGGAAATACTAAAAATGTAGCTTCTGTAGGCTATCATGCAGGGAATGCAGAATTCTCAAGATGGCACCTCTACAAACAAATTCGTCAGGCGAATCTGTTTCTGGAAAATGCACATACTATTCCACCTTCGGGAGATACTGATTTTATTGATGAAGCTGAATTAGCTCTCTTAAAAAATGAAGCTCGCTTCTTACGTGCTTATTACCATTATCTTCTTTTTGAATTGTATGGATCGGCTCCGATTATGGATAAATCGGTTTCTCCAAACGATACAGATCTTGACTTCTACAGAGCCTCTTTGGATGAAATGGTTGCATTTATTGATTCAGAAATTAATGCTTGTCTGGAGCTTCTCCCGGAGTCCGAACCTAAAGAAAGAGCAGCAGCTCCGACTAAATCTGCAGCACTTGCTGTACTGGCGAAACTGCACGTCTATGCAGCAAGTCCGTTATATAATGGTGGATATTTCGAGGCTGTACAGCTCCGTGATAATACCGGTAAGCAACTCTTCCCTGAGAAAGATGCAGCTAAGTGGGAAAAAGCTAAGTCTGCATTAGAAAAGCTCTTAAGCTATAGCGAAGGAAAACATGATCTATACATAATTCGTGATGACAAAAATGAAATTAATGCGGAGGAATCACTATATCAATTATTCCAGATAGCAGAAGATAATCCGGAAGTTCTTTGGGCCAGTTCTAATAATTCATGGGGAGGAGTTGATGGTGAAGGTCGCGAACGTCGATGCACTCCCCGTGGTGTTTACCAGGGATTCAGCTGCGTAGGAGTTACACAGGAGCTGGTAGATGCTTTTTATATGTCTGATGGGAAGAAAATAGATGAATCTCCGTTGTACAATGAAGAGGGCATTGCTGCAGATGGCATCCCGAATATGTATAAAAACAGAGAACCTCGTTTTTATCAGGCTATAACCTATGCCGGCAAAACCTGGCAAAAGACTAGTACTAAAATATTCTTCCATAAAGGACAAACAGAAGACAATTCAAAAGGAGATAATTGCTATACAGGAACTCTATTATATAAAGGCATGAACAAAACCTTATTGAATCAGGGTTCTAATCCGAAGTCTCAATACAGACCTTCTATTATTTTCCGTTTAGCTGATTTCTATCTGTTATACGCAGAGGTCTTAAATGAATTGAATCCTTCGGATCCTCGTATTCTGGAATATATTGATAAAGTAAGAGTACGTGCAGGAATTGCTCCTTTAGCAACGATAAAACCAGAAATCAAAGGAGACAAAGAACAACAGAGACTTGCCATTATTCACGAACGTAAAGTTGAATTATTCTGTGAAGGTCAGCGCTATTTTGATGTTCGCCGTCTAATGATTGCTGATAAACCGGAAGGAAGACAAGGTGGAGATTTCCATGGAATGAACATGAATGGAAATAATCTTGATGAGTTTATGAATCGAATCGTTTTTGAAAGACGTATTTTTGAAAAACGTATGTACTTATATCCGATTCCTTTAGGAGAAATCCAGAAATCAAAAAAACTGGTTCAAAATCCGGGATGGTAATTCAAATATTTCATGCATAAATAAAAAACATAAAGTAATTATTATTTAATGACTATAGGTCCCATCATTGATTTGTGAAAATCGATGATGGGATTATTCTTTTAAAACTGAGCCTTCTTTTCAAAACTTATCACTTCATCGGTTACCGGATGGGTAAAGCTTAAATATTCGGCATGTAAATATAATCTATCAGCCTTATTGCCATACAATTCATCTCCATGAATAGGAGAATTCAAACCCTCTGATGCAGCAGCATGTAACCGTAACTGATGTGTTCTTCCTGTTAATGGATAGAAAGCAACTCGCGTAAAGGTTGGTCCGGTTGACAACACTTCATAATAAGTTATAGCCGGCTTTCCACTCACATGATCAACAATTTGCCGGGGACGATCATAAAAGTCCGGAGAGATAGGCAAGTTGATTTCATCTTTCCTATTACTCAAAATACCATCGAGAAGTGCTACATATCTTTTCTTTACACTCCGGTTTTTAAACTGAGCTTGCAAATTCTGATGTACTTCTTTCGTTTTCGCAATAACCAGCAAACCGGATGTAGCCATATCAAGCCTATGAACGATTAACGGACCCGTTGCCTCGGGATATAGTTTAATAATCCGGTCATATACATTATCGTGTCCCGATTTCCCGGGAACACTTAACAGACCGGCAGGCTTACAAATCACGCATAACCACGGATCATCATAAAGGATTTCCATATCCAAATCTTTGGAATGGTCTGTCGCCAAAGGGTTAGGTTCAACATCAAGGCCTTGCAACATATGTCCAAGAATAGGTTCGCACTTACCTTTACATGCAGGATAGAAATGACCATGCTCTCTGACCTCTGTTTTGGGCGAAGCACCCCACCAAAACTCAGCCATTGCAATCGGAGTCAAACCATTGGCATACGCATATTGCAACAATTTAGGTCCGGCACATTCTCCAGCTCCTGCAGGGGGAGTTTTCTGCACGGTATGCGTAAATATCTCTCTTAAACTTTTTGATTCTCCATTGGCATTCAGAACAGAAAATTGATCAAAAAGCCACTGTTGCAAGTTAGCAGATCTCTCTTTACGTTCTTTTTTCCATTGCTGGATTTGATCATCATACTGACTCAATCGGATTTGCATCTCTGAAATTTGTTTCTGCCAGTATTTTTCTTTTCTTTTAAGTTCGGCTTTCTGAAACTGACTTTCTTTGATCAATTCCGCTTCTTCTTCAGATGACAATTCAGAAGATCTCTTCTGTTCCCTTTCTGTTTTAGAAGCTTTCATCCTGTTTTTAAAGGAATTCAAATCACGAGTTTTCTCAAACTCTAATAAGGTCAATGTATCTTTTAATTGCTTATAATCATCTTGATCCTGAAAGCTTAAAATCATTTTATTGATTTCAGATATATTTCTCTCTTCCTCCTTAAAATATCCCCCGGGATTTAGTAAATCAAATACAGGCGGGACAAAGTAATCATGCATATTACTTCCTGCTATTATCCCTGAGAAAGCAGCCAGGAAACCCAACTCAGCGTTATGATCCCGAACAACCAGAACCCCGAACATTTTTCCTTTTTCAAGCTCTGAACTCCAGTCTCCACGACTTTCGATATACGCCTTCACCTCATCGGAAGCCAGTAAAGTCAACCTATGAGGTATATAGTAAAATGGATAAGTAAATTGTTTCGGACACTCTTCCGAATAGATTAATTCTTGAAAACGATGTAACATAAAAAGCGTGATAAAGGGAGTTGTTTCATTTTTGCACATCACAAAAATAGATAGAATTTTGCTATAACAGCCAAAGTTCTTCAACATCCTTTATCACGCAATAAAACTAGAACAGCTTTATTTGTAAATGTTTTTCAGGGCTTATAATATAATTCTCCACTTCATAAACGGGAGAATCAGAGGTAATATTTTTTTGAGGAATCGTTACTAAAACACTTTTTCCCCCGGGAATATCTATAGCTGATGGATATCCTTTTATATTTGACAATGATCGTAACTTAACAGGAATATCCGAATGATTGGTCACCTCAACGTAACTTCTGTCTTTAGTATCGTAATGAGGTAGTCCGACTGTAACTGAGTTTTCAAATAACTTGCGTAACAAATCCTCTTTTCCCATCACCTGACCAAAAAAATAAATAAACGTACGTCCTGCAAACATTGCTTCACGAACAGAAGATTCTGATTTATCTTTGGCCAAAACAATAGTCATTGGCCGAAAGGTTGCCTCATTAATCTCATATAATTTATTTGTCACTCCATGTACATCTGAATTGCCAATAAGTGTCAGGTTTTTATTCAGCACCCAATCTAAAGCTTCGGGATACCATTCCAACTCATTAAAAACTTCAATCCCGTGAATAAGTCCATTTTTATATAGCGTTTCATGTATATCATGCCAGCGAGTTGAGTCTGTCCCCCATCCAGGATGATTCCATAAAACAAAAGCATCCTGGGCTTTCGCCTCATCCATTACTTTCATGAAATCAGGTTGATCAAATTTATCTGCATCTTTTATGAATAGTAAGTTGAAATGTCCCGGAGGCATATTCCTTGTCACCTCCGTACCCTTAATCAGAACAATATTTTTCTTCTTCGCCTCATCCTCAGCTAATTCATAAGAGCGATTATGAGATAGATTATGATCTGCTTTATGCGGCCTATACTCTAAGTGATCTGTTATCGCAATCACATCCAGCCCTTCTTCCCAGGCTTCCTGTACTCTGACTGTTGGCCACACACTCCCGTCTGAGAACATAGTATGTATATGAAAATCACACTTCAGGGGAACATAACCATCAATCTGAGGAATGTTTATTTCTTTACGTGTAGTGCTGTATTCATTGGCTACTTTTATCGCCCGGGGTCTCGTTGCGTTCTGTGCTGAAAGCTGTGTTTGTGCAAGCAGAGAAAAGCATGCACAAACATAAATTAATTTTTTCATTGTGTATTATTGGTTAAAAATCCAAGTCTTATCCGTAATCCTGTCATTGCCTCCGAATTGGCTACTCAAAGCTGATTGAACATTGTCAGGATTATTGTTATACTCACTTTGCGGATACATCCATCTGTAAGGGACCTGCATTAAATCATTCTTGCGTAGCTCCGGATATCCCGTGCGCTGATATTCGAATAGACCGAACCAGCCACCAGCCTGCAAAAAAGACGGAATATATTTTTGCGTAACAATACGCTCAATTTTATCCCTGGCATTCATACTCTTATCATATGCAACAAGTTGTCCGTTAAGATATTTGTCTGCATCAGCTTCAGTAAGATACGTGGCAAAATCTTTAGCATACGTAGCATAAAAGCGAAATGATGCTTTTACTGCTGAGTCATAAAAAGCTTGATCATCTCCCTGAGTCCATCCACGTACGATACTTTCCGCTAAAATTAATTGTTGTTCGCTAAATCCCAAAAGAATAAAGGGTTCATTTGTCGCATTTTTATAATAACGTGGCTGTGGCTTAGACACCAATCCGTTTGCAGCCTTTGTGTTTACTTCAGCATAAGGCTTAATCGGATCTCCTCCATCGTAAGAACTAAAATCATCAATTGGTCTGGCAGCCTCTGCTGCCTTAGGTATCTGTGTAGCTATTGCAAATAAACGAGGATCCTTTCGTTGAGCTAATAGTGCAATATAAGTAGAATCCATATACATTCCGGAACCGAAATCACTATCATTAAAATATGGATATCGGTTACTTTGCTGATCCAGATAAATCAACTGTCCGTTATCAGCCTCAGATTCCATCAGGGGTTCTGAAGATACGATCTTTGCAAAAGTATCAGCTACCGGTAAATTACCAATCTGACTTTTCTGAGAAAAAGACATGAGCACCTTCAAACGGTAAGCATTTACAAGCTTTCTCCATTTCTTAGCATCTCCGTTATAAATAATATCTCCTGAAATAGGTTCATTTTCATATACTGTCAAAATTGAATTTGCATTTTCCAACTCTTTCAAGACAAACAAAAGGACCTCTTCCTGCGAATCATATTTTGGAAAGAATAATGCATCTGTTTCTCCTTTAATAGCTTCACTACATGGTACATTTCCGAAAGTCATTGCCAATCTATAATAATAGTGAGCTTTAAAAAAAGAGGCCAAAGCACGGAATACCGGCTGGTTCGTGCGCAATGCCTCCTCATCCATTTTATATATATTGCGTAAAGATGAATAATCTCCAAAGTCTCCCCTATTCCATTTATACAATTGAGAAGAACTTTCTCCGTCCGTCTGAACCAATTGACGCATTGCATACATCGGAGATTTGCCACTATTATTAAATGCATTAAATGATATACTCGTTAAAAGCAATTGCGGATTCGTAGTCGAAGCGTTATTGGGGTCGATATTCATTTCTGCCAAATCAACACAGGATACCGATCCTAACAAAAACAGAAGCGAAATAAAACTATATCTAATATTCTTTTTCATTCTCGTTTATAAATTTATCGTTGCACTTATTCCTATATATCTGGCCGACGGATCTTGTAAATCACCATCCGATGCACCAAAATCAGGATCCAGATAAGGGGTCTTTTTCCACACTGCCAGATTATTTCCGAATAAGCTCAGGCGCAATCCTTTAATCTTATCATTACGAATCACATTTTTCAAATCATAACTAACGGAAACTCTGCGCAGTTTAAGGAAAGAGCGTTTAAATGTATTCGCAAACAACTCACTCTCATCGGTTTTCACTACAGCTCTGTAAGGATAATTCTGTGCCCAGGTCTGAATATTTACAGCTGTCTGATTCGCTTGATAAACACGGGTATCAGATAAGATATTACCATTAATATCGTATTTAACCTCACCACTTACGATATTAACCCCTTGTGGCACATAAATAGGATTTCCACCGTTTGCATATTCTTCAGCACGATAAATAACCGATTCAGGATGTTTCCCGCCCCACCACATTTTTTGTGTAGTCGTAGAAATCAGCGTACCACCTATCGCACCGTCAATATCAATATTCACCGTAAAATTCTTTACATTAAATGTATTTTGAAGACCGAAACGCATATCCGGATCTGCATTACCTATTTTTGTTTTATAAGCACTTTTGGTTGGCAATCCCGTATTCTTATCCAATATTAACTGCCCGTCAGCACTCTTCTCCCATTCTGTGGCATACATCGCATCAGCTCTGTCATTTAACCTTAAATCACCAAACTTATCCTGGTTCCCGTAGATACCGGTAAGACGTTTGATGTTCGTACTCATGTTAGCCGTCAGATTCCAGTTAAAAACTTTACCTCTCACGGGAGCTGCACCTAATATAAACTCGAATCCGTTAGTCGTGTATTCATTACCATTCACGTATCTGTAAGGAAATCCTGAGGCTTCTGATATCGGTAACATGATGATACTATTCTCATCTTTCATTCGATAGTAAGTTGCTTCTGCTGTTAAACGATTTCTCCAGAATGAAACAGATGCACCAACTTCATAAGAACTTGTTTTTTGAGGTAAAATATCCGGGTTAAGCAATACCGATGAACCATTTACAGAACTTGGATAAGTAACAGAAGGCATACTTCCGTAAATAATACCATTTTGGTAAGTTGGATAAAGAGAATATGGATTCAAGTCACTGGAAACAACAGCCCATGCACCATTTATTTTCAGATAATCTACTGCAGCAGGTAATTTTATAAACTGAGAAAGCATTGTACTAGCTGCTATGGAAGGATAGAAATATGAATTATTTGAAGAAGATAATGTTGATGACCAGTCATTTCTTCCCGTAAATGTCAGATATAAAGCATCGAACAGATCCATATTTACCGTAGCATAAACAGATTCAATAGCTTTTTCATTCAACCCGTTCGTTGATCTGACCGGATTCAAGCTATTACCCATATTAAATATTCCGGGAACGATCAGTCCATCCGTACTCTGGAACTCATTTCTTTTTTGTCTATAAAACAAGGATGCTCCTGCATTTACAGTATATGAGAAATTACGTGATAAAGCCTGAGTCCAGGTAGCTAATATATCCGTATTCACATCCAGTTTTGATTGATTCCATATCTTATAATCGCCGTTTCTCGAATCTCCGTAATTCATATAAGATTTAGGACTTTTCATATCTTCGAATGTATCTTCAAGACGAGCAGCTGCTCTACCTTGTAAGGTTAATCCCGGTAGAATATCCCAATTTAAACGGGCTTGTCCGTTTACTGTATTACGATCATGAATCTGAGTTAGTTCATTCGTTGCAAACCACGGGTTATTATACCATGCATAATTATAATTAGCCTGGCGATAACCTTCTGAATCCGGTCTCCAGTAATGGTTCGCAAGATCTTTTCCATTTACATCATTCCCCATCCACAGGAGGATTGTATACATATGATTTTTGGGTCCGTAACCATAACGGGGATAATTGGGAGAGTAAACTTTATTATAACTTAATGAAGAACTCAACTGAACATTAGAGCTTAACTCCCAATTCCCGTTAAAGTTAAGGCCACCATTATTTACTGAGGTATTTGGAACCTGACCAACCTGGTTCGAAAAATCTCCGGTAAAGAAATAGCCCGACTTTTCTGTTTTACTTGAAATAGAAAAGGTCGCTGTTGTTACTAATCCCGTTCTTAAGAAATCTCTTAGATTATCATGAGATTCCCAAGCAATAGGAACTCTTTCATATCGCGATCTGTCGTCATACTGACTTCCCGAAACATCGCCATACCAGGGAATAACTTCTCCTGTTTCTTTATCGCGAATCGGACTATTCCATTGAGCAATCATTACACCTGGTCCGAATTGAGGGCCCCAGGTCATATCTCCATCCGAAATACCACCGTCAGCTCCATCCCAGAATTCATACTTTCCGTTAGAACCGGATCCGAATTGATTCTGAGTTTCGGGGAACACAGTAAAACCGGCTGTCACCATGCTCGTCAATCCGACTGAAACATTAATACCTTTATCCGAAGCCGATTTTGTTGTAATAAGAATTGCTCCATCCTTACCTCTCGCTCCGTAAAGGGCTGCAGCCGCTGTACCTTTAAGTACATTGATACTTGCTATATTTTCTGCCGATACATCAAATAAGTCACTTTCAACAGGTACACCATCAATAACCATCAATGGTGTCTTACCACGAAGAGAAAATGATGGTGCCTGAAATATCCCTGTCGGGTTATTTACCGTTAAACCGGCAACTTGCCCCGACAGAGCATTACCTACATTGATTGTTCCCGGCTGCTCCAAAGCCTCTGTATTCACCTGTTGTGTCGTATAACCCAGTTTCTTCTTCTGCTGTCTGATACCGATAGCTGTTACTACAACTTCATCAATCGCTTCCGTTTCCTCTTTTAATACGACATTAAGGACTTCATCCTTCGCACCGACTTTCAGTTCCTGAGGAGCAAACCCTATATAAGAGAAGATTAATATACTATTAGATGGAACAGAAAGATGGTATTGTCCATCTAAATCACTTACTGTCCCGATAGTTGATTGATTTTTGACCTGTACAGTCACACCCGGCATAGTAAAACCAGCCTGGTCACTTACAATCCCTTTGACATTTATTTTTTGGGCCGTAAGAGATAATACCGAGAGTAACCCGATAAATAAGAATAAGTACTTTTTCATTTAAATCTGTAATAGAAGAATGGCTATGTGCCCTTTATGATTAGTTATTTTTTTGATTCCCGATTAATAAGATATTAATATACACTTTTCAAAGAAACTCTTTGAAACAACATTAGCTGACCCGGTTGGTCTTTTTTGTATTTTCGGAGACTTGATTCAAATGAATCTGTATCGCTGTCAATCGCTGCTAGTGCCACCTGATAAAGATGTACCCGTAACTTTTCGCTCTCCAAAGGTGTATAATCTCCTTTTTTTGTGGCTTTCTTTATATATTTATCTAATGAACGAACTGTGTAATAAATATCAGGTTTACGTATGACCGTCCGTTTATTCGGATCACCCGGTACGACTTCTTCTTTTTGAACATAAATATCATCAAACAGCTCATTTAATTCTTTCGATACTGTTTCTTCTGTAGAAGCGTAAAACTCCCATTTAACATTATCATTAACCGCTTCTGCTTCTTTCCCTTCTGCTTTCGCTGACATATTACTTGTCAGGAAACTGATTAGTACGATCAAAATACTTAAAAATCTCATATGCTTTTGTTTTATTTACGAAAGCAAAGATCGCTGATCAGTTTTTCATACTACTTTCTTTTCTATGAATAAAAGCATTCATTTCAGTTACTTAGACGTATAGGTTTTGTAATAAAAAAACATTTCATTGTCACTTATTTCAAGTGTATATCATTAAAACTACAAATAAGTGCTAAAGCCATACCGAAAATAGTTTTCTGTTATATATTTGGATTCTGAAATATAATAACCCTTTTATAATTATGGAAAACAATAAAGAGACAGTCGTTATAACAGGTGCTACAAGAGGGATCGGATTAGCACTTGCTGAAGCATATAATCAAAAAGGATACCAGGTTTACGCACTGGATATTAAGCAACACAATAATCTATCTCCTGATATTATATTTAAACAAATAGATTTACGCCATCCTGAAAGCATTGATAAGATCTTTACTGAAATAAAATCAGAAAGCGGCGTTATTAACATACTTATCAACAATGCGGCAATTGCATATTTTAATAAAGATATAAGAGAAACATCTTTTGAAGACTATGAACGTCTGATGAGTGTAAATCTGAAAGCAACTTTCTTTTGCTGTAAAGCATTTATCAAACTACACGATATCTCACAATACGGGCGCATTATTAATATAGCATCCACCCGATGGGCGCAAAATGAACCTGATTGGGAACTGTATGGTGCATCAAAAGGAGGCGTTGTTTCATTAACTTCTTCTTTAGCTATTTCAACAGCTAATCAGAATATGACGGTCAATGCTATTTCTCCCGGATGGATCGTTTGTGATAAATATGAACAAATATCATCTAAAGAGCATTGCTTCCATCCTTCCGGAAGGGTCGGTCGTCCACAGGATATCGTAAAGGCAGCCTTTTATCTGAGCGACAAGGATAATGATTTTGTCAATGGTATCAATCTGGTTGTAGATGGAGGAGTCACAAAGAAAATGATTTATGATTAAAAAAAACCTCCGTTATCAGATAATCTGATAACGGAGGTTTATATTTTATTTTTGGCTTAAATAGTTTTGTAATCCTTCTCTGCGTAATTTACAAGCAGGACACTCGCCACAACCATCTCCCTGAATACCATTATAACAAGTCAAAGTTTCATTCCGGATCAAATCCAACACACCCAGCTCATCAGCCAAAGCCCAGGTTTCGGTTTTATCAATCCACATGAGAGGCGTATGCAAAACAAATTGTTCATCCATTGCCAGGTTCAAGGTCACATTCAAAGACTTTATAAAAGCATCTCTGCAATCGGGATATCCACTGAAATCAGTTTGAGAAACACCTGTCACAATGTGATTAATACCTTTCTCACGAGCAAATACGGCTGCAATACTCAAGAAGAACAAATTCCTGCCAGGCACAAATGTATTGGGTACACCTCCTTCCGGTTTATCCTGATCCATTTTGATCGTCGTATCAGTCAGTGAATTTTGTCCGAGAGTTCCAATAAAAGAAACATCCATCAAATGAAATTCCACATCTGCATCCAATGCGATCTTCCTTGCCAGTTCTACTTCATTACTATGCTTTTGCCCGTAAAGGAAACTTAAAGCAACGACTCTCTTAAAATTCTTCTTCGCCCAAAAAAGGCACGTTGTTGAGTCCTGTCCCCCGCTAAATACGACAAGGGCTACTTCTCTGTTCATTTTCATAATCTTGTTTTTTACGTGGTTATTCCAAGCACACGGCTATTAGAAAAATAGCATCGCATATTTACAGGACAAATGTATAAGAAATAATCCTTACAAAAAAAATCCCTCACCATTCTTTAAGAAAAGAATAGTGAGGGTAAATATATCTAAGTAATCGCTTTCTAAAAACCTAATTCAACCTGGAAACGAATCTCATAACAATTATAAGAATCGCGAGGCATACCTTTCTTATAATTAAAAGAAGCATCAGCCTGCACCTTCAGGTTATGTCCCAGAATGTATCTGGTTACACCCAACGTTGTTTGATTAAAGTATTTATAACCAATCATTGGTCTAACTTCCTGATCAGGAATCAATGTTGAATTACGTGCTGCTATTTCCCATTTACTTGGGAAAATATAACTTGTTTGTACGTTTACACCATTACCGGTATAAACAGTTTGATCTATTTCATCTCCAACCTGGATGAATGGATTATTACAGATACGTCCCATCCAGTCGGTATAGAAAGCAAATCCATTATATTTAAAGATAAAATCCAGATAATAATTTGACAAATTACGACTTTGATTGTCAGCAATCAAATCGCCGGTCTGACCTCTGAGTCTAAGGGCACGATCATTAAAGCTATATCCACCTGCAACTAATAATTTAGGTTTATCCTCACGCTCATAATCGCCTTCGAACACATCACCTAAAGCTTTAAAACGCCCCATTGGAAACAATTCAAGTCGTCCTGTGTAAGCAAAACCACTTTTCTCTGCGCTTTGGAAGTTACGACCGTCTCCGCTTGTAACAGATCCACGGGCTACGATATTAAAGTCTGCAAATAAACGCTTGTTATACTCTCCAAAGAATCCGAAGTCACGGTCAATATTAAATTCTGAGTTTACAATAGAACGATCAACAAACTGCAATGCACTTGAAGAGTTCATACGTGCACGGTTAGCCTTAATTTTTGTCTGACCAAAACCGATATTCCATGTCGAATTCGGAATATAATAAACCATCGCATCACGGACAATATTCATATTCCCGTTAACCGGCTTAGCATCATACGGAGTAAAACCCAACTGAATAGAGTAAGTTAATTTAGGAGAATAGATATAACCATCAAATCGTAAACGCAGACGCTTTACCTGAGCCTCGGTTTTTTCTAATGAAAATCTGTCATTAAATGACATCCCCACCATATTCTGCATACGAAAACGCATGGTTAGCTTATACCATTTGTCTTTAGGTTGGAAAGTAACCCCTTTTCCTACTTCAATATTCGGCATGTTCCGTATTTGGTCTAACAACGGATCATGAGCAGGAAGTACATAAACGGAATCTTCATCGAATAATGATTTAAAACGGTTTTGTGCTTGCATAGACGGAGTTATGGCCAGCAAGAAAAAAAGAATTAGAATAAAAGGAATTCTGTTTGTCTGTTTAATTAGCATAATGTGTTGTTGTTTTATCGTGAGCAAAATTAGAATAAAGGCTAACCCCGAACAAGCTATTTCGATTACATTGCAGTTACATTTCTGTTACATAGATATATAGCTATTCTTACAATTTTATTAAGATTCATTATTTCCAAGCATTTTATATAAAGATAAATTACAAATCAAAAAACTTTAATCTGACCCTCTATCTCATCTAACTTGCTTTATTACAATTATTAAACAGATATGAAACCGTATTGTTTAATGTTTAGAGCTCATAATGCCAAAATATATTAAAGAAATAGGCGCGGATAGAACATTTTGGATTTAATCAATTATTTAAGCTATATTCGAACCGGAGATATTCTCAATTATCTTTATACATAACACTATAACTAAACTAAATCAAACATGATTAAGAAAATTCTTTTCTTATGTTTCGCTGTTCTTACAGTAATTGCGTGTACAAATGAACATGAGGTATTAGATTCTGCCAAGAGAGATGCAGGAAAACTATTCACAAAATCAGCTTCAACCCAACCTTTGGTAGTGGGATACTTTCCCTCATGGAGTGAAACCTATCCTTCAGGTGGATCGACCAGACTAAGAAATGTCCCTGAAGAGGTCACACATATCTTTTTGTCTTTCGTGAAACCCAATATGCGTTATGCAAAAGGTTCTTTTGATATCAAACAAGTTGGAATTGAAGTCCCTTACGATGGGGCAACTCTAAAAGAAACGGTTGATATATTAAAGTCTAAAGGCATTAAAGTCATCTTATCTATCGGAGGAGAAACCTATTGGGGAACTGACGAAGCTTATAATATAAATCATCAGCAGATTGCCGATTTTGTTCGTGATTTCGGATTTGACGGAATTGATTGGGATTACGAACCAAACGGAGGTTTTGCTACAATTGGTGAGCCTCAGAATGTGGCACGCTTTATAGACATGATTCGTTCGTCACGTGCACTGCTCCCAAGAGAAGAAGGGTTTCTTATTGCATGTGCCCCTGCAGGTTGCGGAGCCTTAGGCCGTTCTACTCCGTATCCGGCAAATGATGATCCGGAATCACCTTATGCGTATGCTAAACGAGCCGAAGCTACAGGCGATGATCTATCGAATGAATATAATGCGACTTCTTCACAAGGTTACACAATCTCATTATATGGTTTTGCTTCTACTGGCCATATGATTCCGGTATTCAAAGTAGTTGGTGACATGCTGGATTTTGTCGCCTTTCAGGGATATAATACAGGATCTGCGTCCAAAAGAGAAATTATGTATGATTCTTATGCTTACTATGCCAATAAACATGGATTTCGTGTGGCTTTTGGTATGCATATTCCTGAAGAGCCTTGGGGACCCTACTATACTTATGACGAAAATCGCTTAAGAGAATTTACCGAATATGTTGCACAAGGAGGTAAACATAACCGTGCAGGACAAGGCGATGGTGTTATGTTCTGGCAACTTCTTCAGAAATCAGCTATCAATCCGGCTTTAGATGGTATTGATTATTCGAAAATTGCATACAATATCCTTGAGAACTATTCTCCGGTAACGACACCGTCAGTGAGAATTGCATCTCCGGTCAACAATGCTTTAATTCGCGAAACTGAAACTATACAGTTTTCTGCGAATGCAAAAAGGGCTGCAACTGTCTCTTTTTATATCAATAATCAATTGATCGAAACAATCAATACAGATCCTTTTTCAATAACATTAAGTAAACTCTCTATAGGCGAACATACACTGAAAGTAATCGCTTCAAATAATCAGGGAGAAACAGCGATTGATGAAATTAAAATTAAAATCATCGATGCTAACTCTGTTGAAAATGTGCCGCTATGGAAAGCAGATATGACTTATGCAACATCTGGCACAGAAGTTCTTTATAATCAAAAAGTATGGTCAAACAAATGGTGGACACAAGGTGATGAACCTGGTAAATCAGATGTCTGGCAATATGTAAGAGGTGGAGACGATAATGGAAACGGCGGCGACAATGGAAACGGTGATGGTGGTGGCAATAATGGAGGTAATGATAATGGAAGCATTACTGAATATGATCCGGCTAAATCATATCCGGTAGCCGGAACTATTGTTATTTATCAGGGAAAGAAATACAAAAATAAATGGTGGGCTAATGCCGGAGATACTCCCGGTACAGCGAATGGTCCATGGGAGTTAATTCTCGAAAACGGAGAAGGTACAACTCCTGATAAAGCCTTACCTTATGATATCAACCTTGCCTATCCGAATCCGGGAACATTTGTTATTTATGAAGGACAAATGTATAAGAACAAGTGGTATGTATCTATCGGAGACTATCCTGGTAAAGATCTATGGGGTCCATGGGAAATGGTAAACAAATAATACAACTGTCATATAGGCTAAATTGAATTAAAAAAAGACCGGGAAAATCCCGGTCTTTTTTCTTTTTCGATGATTAGTGATTAACAATTGTTACTAACTCAGAATTTGCTACTGCTTAGAATTAATCTATATTTGCGAATATAAATATGGAGAATCAATTAAAACATATCGCTTCACTATTCCTGATAGGCATCCTTGCATTATCCGGGTTAAGTATTACATTTCAGCATTTGAATTGTAATCATTGTGATATGTTCTCCACTACAAACTACACCGAAAACAAAGAAGTTTCCAGCTGTTGTATGCATTCAGACACGAGTATGCCTGAATCATCGCCAAACGCTGAAACCAATTGCTATTGTTCTCAAAACATTTCAATAGCCGAACAGAATAAAGATATTCAGACAATCCCACCTATACATTCTTCGTTAAAGGTTGTCTTGTTTACGTGTTTATTATTCCTGTTTAATTTTCTTAGAATACCTGTTATTCAAAGATTATTCTCACCTTTTAAAACCAGCTCTGCATTTATTGCATCCGGCAGGCAGATTTTGTCACTGAATGCAATACTTCTTATCTGATTATTTTATGAATTCTATCTGATATATACATTATCTTTTAAAGATACGGTATATCATTTCACCGGCATATAATACCTATATGTCCGAATCTCTATACACTTATAGATCATAAAATAACACGAATTCAATGAGAAAATATATAATACTCTTACTACTGATCACGGTAGTAAGTATCCGGCTATCTGCACAACAGAAGGTCAGAGGCATCGTGCAGGATGAATACAGTAATCCGTTAATCGGAGCAAACATTTTATGGGAAGGAACGACGGCCGGTACTTCAACTGATCTTGATGGTAAGTTTGAAATGGCAGCTAACCCATCCGTCCATAAACTCGTAATTAGTTATATCGGATACATAACCGATACCCTAATCATCAGTGATCCTGCCATAAATTTAAATATCACATTACGTGAAAACACAAAACTTAATGAAGTTGTAGTCAGAGGTAAAGGAATGGGGACGATTCAGTCTATTATTGAACCTTTGCAAGTTCAAAAAATAGGTACCGCTGAATTTCAGCGGGCAGCTTGCTGTAATCTCTCCGAAGCTTTCGAAACGAATGCCAGCGTTGACGTTAACTACGCAGATGCTGCGACCGGAGCCAAACAGATTAAAATGCTCGGTTTATCCAATGAGTACGTTCAATTGATGACTGAAAACAATCCGAACTTCCGAGGAGCTGTATCACGATATGGAATGGATTATATTCCCGGGCCATGGATGGAAAGTATCCAGATATCTAAAGGAGCATCTTCTGTAAAAAACGGTTATGAAGCGGTAGCCGGACAAATTAATGTTGAGTATAAAAAACCTTATGCTTCCGATCCGCTTACCATTAACTTTTTCGGATCTGATAATGGTCGTTTAGAAGGTAATGCTGATGGCAATATCCGATTGACAGAACAGTTATCTTCCGGACTGTTCGTACACTATTCCAATGATAAAAGGACACATGATGCCAATAAGGACGGATTCCTGGATCGTCCGAAACTGGAACAAATAAATCTGATGAACAGATGGAATTACAGAAACGGAAATTATCTTTCTGATTTCGGTGTCCGTTATATTAACGATAAAAGGGAGTCGGGACAAACCAAGCACAATACTGACAGTCATACAGATCCTTATGAAGTCAATCTCAACACGAACAGAGTCGAATTCTTCAGCAAGAATGCATATATTCTTAATCCCGATAAAAACCAAAGTATTGCATTCATTTTTTCCGGATCAGGACATAATTTTAAAAGCAGATATGGAATAAACAGTTATGACTTAACACAGAATAACCTGTATGCAAACTTAATATTTGAAACCGATTTCGGAATTCGCCATCAGTTAAGTTCAGGACTAAGCATGACACTGGATCAGCTAAATCAGGATATTTCATTATCTCAATCACTTAGTCACTTCGATCCTGCAAGAAAAGAGCTCGTATTTGGTGGTTATACACAATACACCTACAAGCCTCTATCCAATCTCACCTTCTTAGCTGGAGTCAGAGTTGACCATCATAACGAATATGGAGTATTTGTCACTCCCCGATTGCATGCCAAGTATGATCCTATTGACTGGATTCAGCTAAGAGCATCCATCGGTAAAGGCTATCGTTCAGTAAACGTACTTGCCGAAAACAATTATTTGCTGGCTTCGTCACGTAGCAGGAATCTGTATATAGCCGATGATCTGAATCTGGAAGAATCATTGAACTGGGGTATTAGTTTAGGCATGCAAATCCCCCTATTCTCAAAAGAATTAAATCTTACGACAGATTTTTACCGAACAGATTTTCAAAAGCAAGTTATTGCTGATATGGAAAGTAATCCGAATGGAATCAGTTTCTATAACCTGAATGGAAAATCCTATGCCAACAGCTTCCAGGTTGAAGCAAGCTACCCCTTATTCGAAGGATTCGAACTGCGTGCGGCATATAAGTACACCGACACAAAAATCACTTATAACGGTATCTTAAAAGAAAAAGCTCTGCAAAGCAAACATAAAGGACTGTTCTCTGCCTCTTATCAATTTGGAAATCCTGCAGCAAGATGGCAAATTGATTATACTGCACAATTAAACGGAGGAGGCAGAATGCCCGCTCCGGATGCATTCAAACCGCTCTGGAATGAGAAATATGGCGCATATTGGGTAAATATGTTTCAGGTATCCAAGTTTTTCAAAAACTGGTCAGTATATCTGGGTGCTGAAAATTTATTTAATTACACTCAGAAAAACCCGATCATTGATGCAGGAAATCCTTATGGAGAACATTTCGATGCAACTATGATTTGGGGGCCTGTACACGGAAGATCTGTTTATGCCGGAATACGTTGGGCTATTCCTCAGAAATAATTAATCAAACATTAAAAAACAAACCATACATTATGAAAGCAATACAATATATCATTATCCTATTCTCTATGTTTTTTTCTTTACAGACAATTGCACAAAAAAAGGAAAAAACCGTAAACATGGACACGGTAACTTATACTATGCCTCTTCATGGCAAGCATTGCGAGAATATTATTATGAAGAATATTCCTTTTGGTAAAGGAATAAAAAACACACAAGTAAATCTTGAAAAGCAGTCTGTTACTATTCAATACAGAAAAGACAAAACGGACAAACTTACTATAGAAAAAGCTTTTGAAAAATTAGGCTATAAAGCTAAAGAAGTCAAATCATTGCAAGACTGATATAAAACAGGGGAAAGAATGAAGATTCTTTCCCCTGTTATTGTTTTCATAGTACTAAATCAGGTATATATGAAATCATAAAAGTATTCTACATATAATTTAATTGAGATAAATCCACACCAACTATCGACGGATTCACTTCATCAGATTCACCAGGCATATAACCTATAAAATAAAGGAAGTTGTCCTGATCTAATAATTGAGGAGAAAACAGATAAGACTCTTGTTCCAGATCTGTATCTTGTTTCATCAATAACTGTTTTGAATTCTCTTTGTTGATAAACCAATGATATACATTTGGTTTTTCGTTAGCCCGATTCTCTGCAATGTGGAAATAAACATATTTCTTATTCTCCAGATAGCTACGTATAACTGCATAATTCTGAGTTCGTATATAAGCAATAAAACTCATCGGATCAGACGGTATATCCTCCCTGTTCAAATTCAGATCTCCAAAATCAATTGCATACTGATTCATTACTTTCCCATTCTCAATCTTATAACCATTATTATCAAAACTTTCATGGAACGTAATCATTTCTCCATTTTTATGGATATTATTCTCTCCCCAGGGAAGAAGATTCAGATCCGCCTCAATAAAATCATCGGTTGGGATCAGTTTAGAATCGTGCTTCATTAATTTATAGGGATTCATATTTTTAGCATTCCCTGAATAAAACCAATAATTTCCATATGGGTCATAATAAAAAGCAAAGGCTGGATAAGGCGCTTTAGTCTGGCTGACGTAATCACCTGAGTAATTATAATTAAAGATTCCGTTTGAAGTCAATAAACTGATTGTTCTTGTTTCAGGATCTACTGACATATCTTCAAGATGCGCATACTCTTCAGGACCGGAACCCACATTTCCGATTGAGTTCATATATTTTCCCTGATTATCAAAACGGTGAACCACATGTTCATTATTTCGCGAATAAACAAAGAAATCGATATCATAACCAATCGTCGGCAGATCACCTATAGCACTGGATTCGGTAAGCTCTAATGGTATAATTTTTTCCGCTTTAAAATTAGCCTCATCCAACGAAACGGATTTGACCTTCTCAAAACTTAGCATATGGATGGTCTGTTTAGTCTCGCTACAACTAATCAGGAGGCTTATTAATAAACAAGATAAAAAGGCATTTAACTTTTTCATATTTGCCGGTATTTAGAAGTTCTTATTCTAGTGGAGTAATTTAATTAGAACCCGACAAATATATAATTTTTTTTAATATAAACAATTCAATCTATTGATAAATATAAGTTTCCACACAACTATAACAATCAGATATTCAGATTACAAATACACTTACAGAATAAAGAAGTTTATTCATTGAATTTATTCAAATAAATAAAAACCTTATTATATAAACACTTATTATACATCTTAAAATTATTCTTACCGTATACAAATTGTCTTATTTCCGACATCAGCCAGAAATATTATCACACTAATTTTGTTTTGAATTATCAACAGTAGTTATAAATTCTATTCAATATAATTCTGCTCAATAGCTGTTTAATTAGTATTACATATTTTGGTTTTCTGGTTGAAGCGATCGGAGTTACTCGTGAGAGCACTCCGATCTTTTTTATGACTCAACAAACTTCAGTATAGTCTCATACACCTTAATATGTTGTTTCTCATTTAAAACCTCATGTTTCATTCCTTCAAAAATGATATTTTCGAAATTATGATATCCGATTTGACGAAGCATCTGGAAAGATTTCTTTGTTCCGCGAGGTCCTCCGGCTACAGGATCTCCTTCACCGGAAACGCTAAGAATTGGCAAATCCGGATTATCACATGGATAATGATCGATCATCTTTAACTCCATCACTGATTCCATAACCGTCAGAACAGAACGATTCGGATACTTAAAGCCGGACAAAGGATCAGCCCGATAGGCTGCAATATTGCTTTGGCTCACACTGATCCATGAAATATTCTTTCCATTCATAATAAAATAACGCAGAATGCTGTTGCAGGCTCTTTCACCTGACACAGATATAGCTAATCGGGCAAGACGTACACCTAACGGAGTCAGCGGATTGTAATGTACAGTCCCGCTTAAAATAAGCTTATCAAGCTGAGAATCATACTTCTCAAGGTAAATACGCGCAAAAACACTCCCCAATGAATGTCCGAAAAGATACAAAGGCTTTTGCGGATGCAAAAGCGAAATATATTGATTAACCTCATGCAAATCACTCACAATGGGTTCAAATCCGTCCATATAACCCAAAGTGTATTTTTCACTT
This sequence comes from Porphyromonadaceae bacterium UBA7332, assembly GCA_002471225.1. Classification (GTDB taxonomy): domain Bacteria; phylum Bacteroidota; class Bacteroidia; order Bacteroidales; family UBA7332; genus UBA7332. Next base: position 3,691 of record DKPO01000030.1, on the reverse strand, counting down.
AATGACGCTCCGTGACCTCTGTTATCTGATAAGATTACCGCATATCCCTTTTCATTTAAATATCTGGCAAAGGGATAATATCTCTCCTTATGTTCCACTGATCCGTGCACGATCTGAAATAAACCTTTAGGATGTTCAATATCCATCAAAGCGACCGATATCCGAAAACCATCCTGTGCCGTTAAAAAAAACTCTTTCATTTTATTCGATCCTATGATATACAATATAACTTCTTTAGAAACAAATTGGTTTATCAAATCGGCTTATTTGATTAATTGTTAAAATCAGAAAGCTAAAAATATACTTTTCACATCCAATCGCAGTTAAAACATTAAATATGAACCTCTTTATTCTTAATTAATCAATTCATTCTCTCTTCAATTTTTTAAATTATGCAAAAATCAGCACTCCGAATAAACAAAACACACTATCTGAGTTGTTATTTAAATTTGACTTTATATTATTCACTTAGTACACACATGACAAATTTTCTAAGAAATCTATTTTCTGTTATATGTGTTACAATATGGATTGCTTTATCGGAATTTATTAGAAATGAAATTATCTATAAACACGCCTGGCAGGAACAATATGAAAAAATGGGGCTTTTATTTCCGCAGCGTGAATATTTATGGGTATTCTGGAATTTGATTTATGCATGTTTCATATTTGTATTAGCGCGTAAATTCAGATTCATGACCTCCACTATAATAGTATGGATAACAGGTCTGGCCTTTATGTGGCTTATTAATGCCGATGTGGTTATTCTGCCTCGGGAATTTCTTATAGGCATACTTCCTCTAACATTTATCGAATCATTCGTTGCAGTTTATATTCTACGACTATTTAATAAAAGAGGAGTAACATCGGATAATTGCAAAATAAGGAGATGATCACATAATAAGTTAATCAATTTACTAACCCGAAAATATCCTGATTATGAAATTATATATCTACAGAATTGTTACAGTAATAAGTATGGGGTGCTTTGTAGCTTCTTCTGAATTCTTTCGCAATGACATCCTATTTTCTAAAGGCTGGTTAGCTTATTATAATTCGAACAATATGATAAAGGCTCATACAGAACCGGTTAGTATTGAATCGATTCTCTGGTCCTTATTTTATGTCATCTTTGTTTTTACCATTGCCGGCCGATATTCATTCAGACGTACGCTATTCATAACGTTCTGTTCAGGTTTTCTGCTTCAATGGTTTACATTTGGTGATGCCGATTTTTTGGCTTTAAAAATATTGATCCCCACTACCCCTTTATTCTTCTTAGAAACGATTATTCTTGTCGGTGTATTATATCTCTTCCGCAAATGGGAGTTGAAACATTTCATCGCCAAACATCTTGCTAATGAAGTATCCTGAAAGATTCGATCATAAAAAGATATCCGGAAATCTTTAACGTTCTGAAGAGGCTATCCACGTTCATTATACGGGTAGCCTCTTTCTTTTTACATAAAGCATTTTAATTTTCATATTATCCAAAAATCAATACTTTTGCAAAAACTTTATAACCCTATTATCTATATGCTATTTTTCAACACATTATTAACTGCAAGTGCAGTTGTACCCACAGCAACACAACAACCAAACATTATCGTTTTTTTAATTGACGATATGGGAGTTATGGACACATCCGTACCATTTATAGCAGATAAAAATGGTAACCCTCAATCCTATCCGCTTAATGAATGGTACCGTACCCCTAATATGGAGAAGATGGCTAAGCAAGGAGTCCGTTTTTCAACCTTTTATGCACAAAGTGTCAGTTCTCCATCCAGAGCATCTCTCATGACCGGAAAAAATGCAGCCCATCATCGCACGACAAACTGGATTGATCCGAACGCGAATAATCGTACAACCTTCGGCCCTCCGGAATGGAACTGGAACGGATTGATCCCGGAGGATGACTTACTGCCTAAACTTCTTAAACAGGCAGGTTATAAAACCATACATATCGGTAAAGCGCATTTCGGACCTAAAGGGTCTGCATCCGAAGATCCCTCCAATATTGGTTTTGACATAAATATTGGCGGTTGCGGTATCGGACATCCCGGTAGCTACTACGGAGAAGACGGTTATGGGAATCTGAAAGGTCAAAAGTCTCATGCAGTCCCTCATTTAGAAAAATATCATGGATCGGATACATTTCTGACCGAAGCGCTCACTCTTGAAGCAAATGAACAAATCTCAGCTGCTGTAAAAGAAGATAGACCATTTTTCCTGTATCTCTCTCATTATGCAGTTCATTCTCCTTTTCAGGTCGACAAACGATATATTGATCACTACCGGAATAGTGATAAAGGTGAACAAGCGGAGGCTTATGCTGCATTAATCGAAGGTATGGATAAATCGCTCGGAGACCTGATGGCCCATTTACAAAAAGAAGGTATTGCAGAAAATACGCTTGTGGTCTTTCTTGGAGACAACGGAGGAGATGCCCCCCTCGGAGATCCTAACGGCCATTTTTCGGCAGCACCTTTAAGAGGAAAAAAAGGGTCCTTTTATGAAGGAGGCGTTCGTGTACCGTTCATTATGAGTTGGGCGCAACCTGCATCCAATAAGATACAGAAAGATTTCCCGATCGCATCGAATGCTATTTACACACAACCTGCTAAAATTATGGATGTATATCCGACCCTGCTTGATCTGGCAAATGTCAGATATGACCGGGGGCAGATTGATGGAGTAAGTCTGACCAAAGAAATGAAAGGACAAAAAAACAAGAGCCGTTCCAATAAAATCCTGACTCATTTTCCTCACGGTCAACACCGCGGCAACTATTTTACCGCTTTTCGGGATGGAGACTGGAAACTCATTTATCATTACAATCCCGAAAATCCGGATAAACCGGGATACGAATTATATGATCTTCGCAACGATCCGTTTGAGAAGCTTGACTTAAGTAGTGTATATCCCAAGCGCTTACTAAACATGACTAAAAACATGATTCGCGAATTAAATAAAGAAAACGCGCTCTATCCGATTGACAAGAACGGGAATATCCTTGAGCCGGTTTTACCAACCTTATAAGATTTCTTATTTTTAATACGTATGAAAATATTTTTTCGTACGTAGCGTAACATTTTTTAATACGTATCAACGCGACCGTAGATACGTATCTAAATCTAAGTACATTGAATCAAGCGAAAAAACAAACGCATTTGCTTTAGAAAACAAACGCATTTGGTAATAAAAACGAAGGTATTTGCGCGTCTCCAAATACCTTCGTTTTTTATGCCTGTTACTCTAAAAAAAGATACGATATATCTTCAAATACTTACGCCGTATCTTTTAAAAGAAACGGTATATCTTTTCAGAGATACAGTCATTCTTCAAAAAAATGCAGCTAATCCCTGACATAAAAGACTCTATCTTTTGCTCAATCGGCTCAATAGCAATTCTTCTTACCCGGAGTTTTGTATTTTGAATCGACACTATCGTCACCGACCAATCAACTTTCTAATAATCAGTCAATTTAAGGTGACGATTCAAAGTATTGAATCGACACCCAATCAGCACCAATCGTCACCCAATCAGCACCTGCATGAAAATCATAAACATCTATATATAAACAGTTTACAGAATGAAGTGTCGATAGTGCTGATAGTGCTGATTGAAAATAAAGTCCAGGTGGTATTTTTATAGTCCAGGAGTTTGCTTTTCAATTTCCATATTTCAA
>DKPO01000022.1 GCA_002471225.1 Porphyromonadaceae bacterium UBA7332 | reverse complement strand
TATCCGGATATATTTTAATACGTATGAAAATAAAAAAACAAAGGGCGAAAATTTCAAAACATACCGTATAAATAAAAAGAAACGGCGCAAAAAAATAAAGATACGGCGTATCTTTTCAGAATTACCCGCATTTACCTGAAAACGACAGTCTCAATTGGTAAAATTGGCTCATGAAAACTCATGCTTTGAGTAATTTTCATGTCAAATTCCAGTCCTTGAAAAACTATCAAAATGACAGAATAAACCAGCTTTTACTAACCTGCATACTTTCCGATAAATCAAAAACTTATCCTATAAACATCCTATTTCCAAAATATGCATTCTCATCTGGAAAGAATAAACCCGTTCATACCCTTTATTAAGTTATACTCCCATCAATACAGATTAGGGAACGAAATACAATCAATCTTTCAGATAAAAACGTAAATTTGCTCAGCAAACTATATTATACTTTTATGGGCAAAGGTCAAATCAAAAAATATTTATATCTCTTTATTGGTTGTATTTCATTAGGTATGGGGCTACTCGGATTATTTCTTCCGGTCCTCCCTACTACCCCATTCTTACTTTTAACGGCATATTTATTTTATAATAGTGATAAAGTATGGCATGACCGACTAATGAATCATCCCGTAACAGGCCCCATTATCAAAGATTACACGATTCACAAATCGATAACCTTCAAAAAGAAAGTCATTATATTATCTACACTATGGATAACCATGACCATAAATATGGTCTGGATCATCTCTAATATATGGATTCAACTTTTATTATTGTTAATCAGCATAGGAGTTACTATACATATTTTACGAATCAAAACAAGGAGAGTCTAAAGGGATTCACATCCTTTATCAATTCATCAATATAATCTATTCTTTAAACACCTACTTAACTGCGAGTTATAAGATTCCAACAGAAATAAATTATAGTTCCGTAAAACTGTTTATATATAATATTTGTTTTAGGAATAACATTAAATTATATAACCTAAACTTTAACTATAATGAATAACGAAGTTTTTAATTTCTGGGGAAAAAGCAAGCTATGGTGGCTTTTCCTTTTATTAGGAGTAATAATCGCCGGAGGCGGTATGTGGCTTGCCTCTGCTCCCGTAATAGGCTATGAGGTCATTGCTATGATGTTTGGTTGGTTCTTATTATTTGTGGGTATCACACAAATAATGATGACGACAACTTTGCAAAAGAAACTCCATGGATGGGGTTGGTTCTTAGCTGGAGGGATTATAGATATCATTATCGCAATTATCCTTATTATGAACTTAGGACTGACTGAGGCATCTTTACCTTATATATATGGATTCTTATTCTTATTTAAAGGTGTTTCTTCAATCACCTCATCATTCATGATGATGGGCGAGCTAAAATATTGGTGGCTTTACCTGATTAATGGTATTATTCTCGTAATTCTTGCCTGGATATTTATTATGCTACCTGTTACTGCCGCATTCACTTTAGTATTCATCACAGCCTTTATGATGGTATATTGGGGTATCAGCTTAGTTTTCTTCTCCTGGGATTTGAAACCAAGCAACAAAGAGTAACAAATAAAGAGAAATTCGCTCTATTTATTTACAATATGTCAGATAATAAGACTATATGCTTTAAATTATAAAGCGTATAGTCTTATTTTTTTTAGGTTATAAAACAATAAATCCGATTTAATGTTTTATATTTAGCCCGGTACTCTTTAGTATCTGTATTGAAATCAAATTAATTATCACAATAACTATTGCAATTCCATGAACACAGTATCCATTCAAGAAGTAATCGATTGGGTTAAGAGCTTCCACGCAGAAAGCAATGCAGCTTTGACTCCCGCAGAAAAGAAGGAACAAAAGAAGTATTCTGTTTTGGTACAAAACCCAAAAGACAAATTCCTGTTAAGTAATATGTTGGATGAATCTACTCAGATTCGTAATGATAAGAAATTATCATATATGATTAAAGAGTTGATAGAAGAAAACGGAAACCCCAGCTTCATGTCGGCATATGACCGCTTTTTATTAACCATGTTTGTCAAAATCGGATATCACTTTGATTCTATTGCGATGCCGATTTTTAAAGATCAGATTCGAAAAGATACCGCTACAGTTATTATAGATGAAGAGCGTCCCAAACTTACCGAACATTTAGCCATGAGACGTAAAGAGGGTATTGTCGAGAACGTCAACCTTCTTGGTGAAGTTGTATTAGGTAATTACGAAGCCGATCATAGATTCAAACATTATTTGCACGCATTAGAGCAAGATGATATAACCTATATATCTATTAAGATTTCGGGTATATATGCACAGATACATCCGCTTAACTATACCAATGCTAAAAAAGACTTATGCGATCGTTTAGTGACAATTTACCAAAAAGCGATAGATAATCCTTATGTCGATTTTAACGGGAAGAAACGTCCGAAGTTCGTTAATCTGGATATGGAGGAATATAAAGATACTCATTTAACAATGGATGTCTTTAAGACTGTACTTAGCATGCCTCAATTTAAAAACTATACAGCAGGTATTGTTATTCAGGCTTACTTACCAGATGCATGGGATTTGCAATCCGAATTACTTGCTTTTGCAAAAGAACGTTTGGCAGGAGGCGGAGCTCCATTAAAAATGAGATTGGTTAAAGGTGCTAATCTGCAAATGGAACAAGTCATCTCTTCTTTGAAAGGATGGAAAGTGCCTGTTTACGATAACAAAGTTTCTGTAGATGCCAATTATTTAAAAATCATAGACAGAGCTTTGGAGCCGGATAATATACGTGCTCTTCATGTAGGAGTTGCATCTCATAATTTATTCACGATTGGTTATGCTATGCTTTTAAGTCAGAAAAATGATGTTCAATCCTATATATCATTTGAAATGCTTGAAGGAATGGCTAATCACTTAGCAAGAACCATGCGTAAACATGAGAAGCAACTAATACTTTATACTCCTGTAGTGAAAAGGGAGCATTTCTTAAATGCTATTTCTTACCTCGTAAGACGTTTGGATGAGAATACAAGTAAAGACAACTTCTTACGCTATTCTTTCAATCTTAAACCCGGAAACAAAGATTGGGATTTTCTGGTAAATCAGTTTACCACAGCATATACCATGCGTGAGGATATATCCAGCAATCCAAGACGAATTCAAAATCGCAATGATGTTCCGGCTGAACGTGGTGATATGGATCATTTCATCAATGAACCTGATACCGATTTCGACTTGCTTACTCAAAAAGAATGGGTAAAAAATATCATAAAAAAATGGAGACGTACACCTACCGATAAGCCAATTGAAATACCTGTACAAATAGGTAAAGAGGGATGCTACTCGGAAAAGAAAGGAGAATATGTAGACCGTTGTCAGAAAGATCATATTGTAAACTATAAAATAAATCTGTGCAATGCAGAACAGATGCAACAGATTATTGATGTGGCAGACAGAGACGATTCGGGATGGAGAAATACGTCATTGAGCGATCGTAAAAAGATTTTAATGAAAACAGCGGATCTGATGAATGCCAAACGAGGCGATTTAATCGGAATTATGGCTGCGGTCACTGGAAAAACGTTTATGGAAGGCGATGTGGAAATTTCTGAGGCTGTAGATTTTTGCAGATTCTATCCTCTAAGCATGCTTGAATTCGAAAAACTATCTTCCGTATCGTACAAACCTAAAGGTGTAGTCTTAGTTGTATCACCCTGGAACTTCCCGTTGGCAATACCTGCCGGAGGTGTCGCTGCGGCATTAGCCGGAGGGAATACCGTTATATTAAAACCTGCAACCGTTGCTGCCCCGATTGCCTGGGAGTTTGCTCAATGTTTCTGGGACGCCGGTGTACCTAAAGAGGCTTTACAGGTTGTATGTTGTGATGGTTATGATACGCTTTCTGTTTTGACTAAAAGTCCGAAATTAAAACATATTATTCTCACAGGAGGAACAGATACAGCATTTTCTATTTTAAAAGAGAATCCGAAATGTCCGCTTTCGGCTGAGACCGGTGGTAAAAACACCATCATACTTACCGAATGTGGTGATCAGGATCATGCAATTCAGAATATCGTTACATCGGCATTCAGCAATGCCGGTCAGAAATGTTCTGCCTGCTCTATTCTTATGCTTGAAAAAGGCGTGTATAATGATCCTGTATTCAGAAAGAAACTAAAAGATGCCGTTGAAAGTCTTCAGTGCGGATCACCATGGGAGTTAAACAATATCGTTGGCCCGATGATCACAAACCGCAATGAAAAATTAAGCATCGGTTTACAATTAGAAAATGGAGAAGAATGGTTAGTGCCGCCTGTGTTTATTGATCAAAATAAATATATGCTTAAGCCGTGTGTAAAATGGGGTGTTAAGAAAGGCAATTTCACATTCGAGAATGAGCTGTTTGCTCCACTCCTTTCTGTAGTCTGTATCGATTCACTTGAGCAAGGTATTGAATATGTTAACTCTCTTGAATACGGACTGACTTCCGGGCTACAGTCATTGAATAAAGATGAGCGTTCACTATGGGCTGCTAAGATTGAAGCCGGGAATTTATATATCAACAGAGGTATAACGGGTGCTATCGTAAACAGACAGCCATTCGGAGGTATGAAACGTTCTGCCTTTGGTGGAGGTTTAAAAGCGGGAGGGGTCAACTATGTATCATCCTTTGTTAAGTTTACGGAAAAAGCTATCGATAATGCATCCAATGAAACGGTTCCATATTATCAGGAGATACAAGCATTGTTCTCTGATCAGACGGACGTAAATCGCATACGCCAGGCTATCAAAAGTTATGGAACAAATTACGATACGATATTTTGCAAGGAAACTGATGTCAATAAACTTTTAGGCGAACATAATTATGTCCGTTATATCGGTTTAAAAAATATGTGCTTAAGAGTTATGCCGGATGACAAGCCTATTGATATCGCGTTAATAGCTCTTGCAGCCGACGGTTGTAAAACGCCATTAACCATTTCTGTTGATTCGGATTATAAATTTATGGATCATATCGACCGTATTGCGGAAATTTGTCATGCGAAAGTCGTAAAAGAGAATGAAGATGAGTTTATCGGAAACGCTGTAAATTTTGAGCGTCTGAGAACTTGCCATGCTCAATATTCTGATAAGATATATCAAATGGCTGCAAAAAACGGACTTTATGTTGCATCAAACAGACCTTTAACAGAAGGTCGCATCGAACTACTTAACTATCTGAAAGAGCAAAGTTTATCTTATGAATATCATAGATATGGAAGTTTCATTAGTGAGTAAAACTGAATTTTTTTATACTATACTCAAAACAAAAAATGAAATTGACTTGTTATATAGATAAAGAAACAAGAACAACTCTCTTGTAATAGTCACTACCAAAATAGAATGTGATGAATTCTCATCCTTCTTTGATTCTTTAGACTTAAATTAAGTCTTCATACGAAAATTGTGACATTAGTTCTCATTTTATAATGAAATACACAGAGGATCTGTAGAGCTCATACTCGATAACAGCGGAGAGTTGTTTCTCTTTCGATAAAAGATTTTAAAGTTTTTCATAGTGTAGTATTGTAAATGAAAAAGGAGTCGACCGGTTTTAGGTCAACTCCTTTTTTTATTCTGTCATTTGTCTTTCAAACTCCTTCCAAAGTGCATCATTTGGCACAGGTGCCACAATTGTAATCACTTCTTTTGATACGGGATGAGTAAAAGTCACTTGTCTTGCATGAAGAGAAATGCCTCCATCGGGATTCGAACGATCGGCTCCATATTTTAAATCACCTTTGATCACACAACCCATTTTAGCTAACTGGCAGCGAATCTGATGGTGACGCCCGGTCTTTAAATCAACTTCCAATAGATTGTATCGTTCAGAATGAGCTAGTAATTTATAATTCAGAATTGCCAGTTTCGACTTTGGTTTTTCTGTATCATACGCATACGATTTGTTTTGCTTTTCGTTGCGTACAAGCCAATGTTTTAATTCTCCTTCTGTATTAGCAGGAGCATTTTTGGTTATAGCCCAATAAGTTTTCTTAATACCCCCATCACGAAACATTTCATTCAGACGTGATAAAGCTTTACTTGTCTTTGCAAATATGACAATACCGCTCACAGGTCTGTCCAATCGATGAGTCACACCACAAAAAACATTCCCGGGTTTGTTATATTTCTCTTTCAACCATGATTTAACAATATCAGAAAGAGGAGTATCACCGGTCTTATCACCTTGAACGATCTCAGATGAATTCTTATTAACAACGATGATATGATTATCTTCGTAAATAACTTCCATATCGCTTCTTTACATAAAAAATTAAGGCTGCCTTGCAAAATACAAAGCAGCCTCAAAGTTATGATTTTTTTTCGAATTACATATTCATACCACCGCAAACATGGATAGTTTGTCCTGTAACATAAGAAGATAAATCAGATGCCAGATAAACACAAGTGTTAGCTACATCTTCCGGTGTTCCGCCACGACGCATTGGAATATTAGATTCCCATTGTTTGCGAACGTCATCAGATAACTGATGAGTCATATCAGTAACAATGAAGCCCGGAGCGATAGAGTTTGCACGGATACCACGAGATCCAAGTTCTTTAGCGATAGATTTTGCTAAACCAATCATACCAGCTTTAGAAGCTGAGTAGTTAGCTTGACCTGCATTACCTGATACACCAACAACAGAGCTCATGTTAATGATACTACCTGAACGCTGACGCATCATAATAGGAGTTACAGCATGAATAAAGTTAAATGCTGATTTCAGGTTTACATTGATAACCATATCCCATTGAGCTTCGTCCATACGCATCATCAAACCGTCACGTGTTATACCTGCATTGTTTACAAGAATATCAATACGTCCGAATTCTTTGTGAATTTCCTCAACTACTTTATGAGTATCTTCATAGTTTGCTGCATTTGAAGCAAAACCTTTTACTTTAACGCCATAAGCTGCGATTTCAGCTTCTGTTGCTTTTGCATTTTCATCGATGTTCAAATCTGTGAAAGCAATATCTGCACCTTCCTGTGCAAAACGTAAAGCGATAGCTTTACCGATTCCGCGAGCTGCACCTGTTACGATAGCAACTTTACCTGTTAATAGTCCCATAGTGTAAATTTATTGAATACTATTTTCTATTTTAGTTATAATAAAAATCGTTTTTCAAAACGATTAATCGGACAAATATAAAACTTTATCAGATTCTCACCAAAATACCGCCACTCGAGTATCCGCCACCAAAAACAGTTAAGCCGATAAAATCACCCGATTTAAACTTGTCGATATTTTGAGACAGCACTAAAGCTGCACTTGCCGAACCTGTATTTCCAAACTCCTGAATGTTATTCACGAATTTTTCTTCACCCATAGTTAAGTGATGTGCAACGTTTGATACAATACGCTTATTAGCCTGGTGTGTAATAATATAATCCAATTGAGAAACCTCCATATCTCTTCTTGAACATACTTTTTCCAGCGCTTCACACATAAAGCGTGTTGCATTCATGAATACATCTCTTCCGTCAGGCATAACAATACCTTCTTCTTTTGGATTCAGATATACACCTCCCGGACCTTTTCCTACATGGCCCAGTCCTCTGGTGAATACTTCTAAAACTTCCGGTTCGTTCTTTCGCTGAGACTCCTTAGAAAAGAAAGTCGCTACAGCAGCATCTCCCCAAAGATGTCCTGAAGTCGGATCAGTCTGATTACTGTAATACGTATTATGCTCTGCGCATATTACTAATGCTTTCGTAGCCTTGCCCATTGCAAAATAACCTTCAACAATTTCAACCGCATTTACGTATGAAGAACATGCTGATGTGATTGCCACACACTGAGCAAGATTCATATCGAAATGTCTTTGGACTACATGTGCAACTGTTGCAACAGTATCCATCATTGTATATCCCGCAGCAACAATTAAGTCAACCTCTGCTAATGGATAAGGTAAATTCTTCACTGCATCTTCTACAGCTGCAATTGCCATTGTGTTTACATTCTCATCGGCGCCTGCCTTTGATCTGGTCTCGATTCCGGTTCTTTGTTTAATCCATTCGCCGGTCAAACCGTTAACCTCTAAGAAATAGTCATTATCGACTCTTTCAGCTGGAACATAGTGCCCTAAAGAGTTTAAGAACATAAGTTAATCATTTAATTTTAATTCCGAAAAACACTACGTCAAGAATGTGTTTTCTTATTTCTTTCCTATCAATTCCTAATTCATTAAATGTTCCCTTAATATAAGGCACATCCAATCCCTTGAGTGAATAATGCAATACCATCGCTGTAGCATCTACATTTTCTATTCGAAACACTCCCGACTCCACGCCTCCACGCAAAATATTAGTAAGAATTTCTACCTCCATTTGATCGAAATAGCGACGAACATTTTCTACTTTCCAAATATCCCTGAAGAATTTAGCTCGTAAAGTACCGTTACGTACAACGGTTCTTTTAACAGCTTCCATTCGCGTAAAGACATATTCGGTTAATTTCTCATCAGCAGGTAAATTTTGGCTGGCTACCTGCTGCAAAGAGTCCACCAATTGCTTGAGTTCCGATTCAATTACAGCCATATAAACCTCTTCTTTGTCTTTGAAATACGTATAAAGCGTTCTACGTCCCTTATTCGAAGCTTGAGCAATGTCGTTCATTGTTGTTTTCTCAACTCCTTGTCGGGCGAAAAGCTGTCTCGCTACATCAATTAAAAGATTCCGTGTTTTTGATACTGCCATGATTAAAACTGCACATTTGATTAAACATTGTGCAAATGTATAAATTATTTCATAAGATCAAATAACAAAGTGTTAGTGAACCTATTAATTAATATTATTTTGCATTTTAAGATATTTTAAAAACATCAGCCCACTACAAATAAAAATCTAACTATCAACCGATAAGAAATATATTCTTATATTTTTCAAAAAACGGAGAGAGATGTATAATAAATATTTTTTATTACTTTGTACAAAACACAACCAGAACACAATATATTTTTTATGAATCTAATCGGATTTATTTTATCGTTAGCCATAATAGCAAGTATGGCTTATTTTCTATTCAGAAGTTATTACGCACAAGCTGTTTTATTAATAGGCGGATTAATTTTACTTATTCTGTCATATATACTAAACGGTCCTGAATTTGTATTTGCCAACATAGGTAAAGATGAGACAAATTCAGTCGTTTTCAATTTTATCTCTTTATTCAAGCAGATCACAGCAAGTAAATTATCCTCAATCGGCTTACTGATTATGTCTATCGGAGGTTTCGTAAACTATATGAAGCAAATCGGAGCCAGCAATGCGTTAGTGACAATAGCCGTAAAACCGCTAAAACTTTTCCGCAAATCCCCGTACCTTACTGCAGCTATGTTAATACCGATCGGTCAGTTTTTATTTATGGCAACACCTTCTGCCGCTGGTCTGTCTCTTTTATTGATGGTGGCTGTATATCCTCTGCTCATACAACTTGGTATAAGTAAAGTAAGTGCTGTTTCTGTGATTACTGCATGCACAATTTTTGATATGGGTCCCGCATCGGGCAATGTACACCAGGCTGCGGCTTTATCTGGTATGAGTGGTATGAATTACTTTATTAACTATCAATTACCTCTTACTATCCCGGCTGTACTGATCATGATCCCTCTGTATTTATTTACGAACAGATATTTTGATAAAAAAGAGAACATTAAAATAGAAGAGCAACCGACCGAACAACTAACCTGTAACGTTCCTCTCTATTACGCAGCTTTACCGGTATTACCGATTGTTATGCTTTTTATATTTTCTGATTTATTGGGTTCGGATATACATATCAATGCACCGGTTGCGATGATCACATCAATGCTGATCACCATGTTACTTGAATTTGCCAGAAGCAGAAACTTCCGTGAAGCCTGTAATGGAACAAAAGCATTCTGGGAAGGTGCAGCAGAGGTTTTCGCCTCAGTGGTTACTCTGATTATTTGTGCGGAATTCTTTGCCGAAGGTGTTAAACAATTGGGATTCATAGACTCTTTGGTTTATATTTCTCAGCATCTCGGATTAGGTTTTACCGGACTTAGCGGAGTGATGACGTCCATGATTTTTGGATCATCCGTTCTTCTTGGCAGTGGGAATGCTTCATTCTTTGCATTTGGACCTTTAGTACCTGATATCGTTAATCAACTGTCTGAATCTTCTGCTGAGGTTTTAAATACAGGTCGTATGATTGTGACAATGCAGCTTGCAGCAAGTACAGGCCGTGCTCTTTCTCCAATTGCAGGATTAATTATCGCAACTTCGGCTATTGCTAAAATTTCTCCCTTTGAAGTAGTAAAAAGAAATATTATTCCTCTTATCGGAACGACCATATTCATATTCATCTTAAACTACTTCCTTAGTCTTTCATAAGCAAAGCTTACAACAATTACCTCTCCTTTGTGTTATAATATACAGAACATAAATCTGTATATTATGAATGCAAAAGAAATTATAAGCGCATTTGAATTTCGATTTGCCTGCAAGAAATTCAATCCTGACAAGAAAATAAAAGATTCTGATTTTCATGTCATATTAGAGGCAGGAAGACTTTCTCCCAGTTCGTTTGGATTTGAGCCTACACACTTACTGGTCGTTCAGAACCCGTTATTGAGAGAAAAAATCAAGGAAGTTGCCTGGGGGCAGGGACAGGTAACTTCATGTAGTCATTTGGTTATGCTATTGACGCTTAAACCTGAATACATGAAAGCCGACAGTGAGCATTTGAAGAAATTTCTTCTTCAGGTCAAACGACTTCAGAATGATGATTTGGCAATGCGTCTGAAGTATTACGAGCATTTTCTTAAGGATGAATATTAACTCCTCGATGATGAGCAAAAGATGCTGGATTGGTCATCCAAACAAGCCTATATCATTTTAGGAAACATGTTGACAACAGCAGCTATGCTCGGTATAGACTCCTGTCCTATGGAAGGTTTTAATCCTGAGAAAATGGCCGAAGTATTAAAAAATGATTTACATATCGACACAAACATGTATTCTCTATCCGTAATGGCAGCATTTGGATACAGAGATATGGAAGCGCCTCACAAAACCAGACAAGATCTGGATAATTTTGTTACCTGGCTGATATAATAAAAAAAGTCCTTACCGATAACAATCGTTATCGTGTAAGGACTTTTCTGTATTAAGTCTATATTAGATTATCTCTAATTTCGAAGAAGGAATCCATCCGATATTACCGTCTGCAAGCTCAACTTCATACCACTCACCTACTTTAGATTTTACTTTCACTTTTGTTCCATCGTGTAAAACAAACAGGTCAGTTCCACTATCTGCAGGCGTACTCTTAGCTGTAATCGATTTAGCAAAAACAATTGCATAATCCCGGTTGACAAGCCTTTCCTTTTGAGCAGATGCCGCTGAATTAGCAAATAGGATCAGAATAAAAAGAAGTATAGCCGAGAAGAATGCGATCTTCTTCATCCATACTTTCCCTCCGATAAAGTATAACGCAAAACATCCTAAGAATAAAATAAATGCGCCGACAGCAATAGCAGCCCATTGATTGGATGTATTCATATTTCTGACCGAATCAATCCAGTTATAAATGAATATTTTTTCTACCGGATCAATTTTGTCTACCGTTTTAAGTTTTGCTATCTCCAGATTAGTTTTTAAATCTGCATCATTAGGCGCATAAAGCAAAGCTCTTTCGTAATTAAGAATTGCCTGAGCATTTTCACCTGCCTTGTAATAAGCATTTCCCAGATTATAATACAGATCTGCCGAATTATAACCATCTTTTGTCAATGACTCATACAGATCTGCAGCTTTCTGATATTCTCCTTTTTCATAAGCTTGCACAGCTTCCTGTTGTATATTGTTAGCAAACAAGATACATGGCATCATTATTAATACCAATTTCAATAACCAGTTAGTCATATATCAAAAGCTTATTTTTTGATTATCGATTCTATTTTATTAATCACATCAACAGCTTCCGAATACAATTCAGACATTGTTGATCCACTTTGAGAAGGTGCATATCGGGCAAACTCACACGTATTCAGAATATGCATTACTTCCTGAATTGTCTGATTATCCACACCATAGCGGGTTAACTCTGCTTCTACGTTATCTTTAGTCAGATTAGAAAGCGGAATAGATAGTTTATCGCTGATATATCCCCAGGTAGCTTTGAGTAACTCATCATAATAAGCCTGGTTATTATTTTGTTTCAAATAAACCTCAGCCTGTTTCAAACGTTTCGAAGCTACTTTATTTGCTTTCTTCGTTTTCATCAAAGCAACATTCGCATTTTCAGCAATACGTTTTCTGTAGATTACGAAGAATACACCCAAAATGATTGTCGGTAAAATATAACATAACCAATACCAAACAGACCCGAAGAAATAATGAGTTGACTTGGTCAATTTGAAGTCCGGACGAATAAAACGGATATCCTGACCCAATAACTTAATATTCTCTTTCGAAGTAAAATTAGATACTTGTCCTGCAGAAGATGATCCGCCTTTACCTTTTGCTACATGTACATTGTATGTTTCTGTAGTAAGTGTTTTGTAAGTACCTGTTTTAGGATCAAAATAAGAGAATGCCACTCCCGGAATTTTAAAGTCGCCTTCACTTCTCGGGATAACCAGATATTCAATCGTTTTAGTACCCGAAACTCCGGCACTTGATATTTTAAGGTTGTTGTCAACCTTCGGATCATATTGTTCAAAATCTGCCGGGAAGTTTATTTCCGGTGTTTTTACAAATTTAAGATTACCTGTTCCGGAGATTTGCAGCTTCAATGTCATTGATTCATTCGCTTTGGCATCTTTCGGAGTAAGAGACGATGTGATTTTATAATCTCCTACAGCCCCGTTGAATGAAGCTGGTTTACCGGACGGAAGCGCTTTTACATGGATCTTAACCGGTGCACAAGAGATGGATTTTTTCACATCCTGATACGAATCGAAGAAATCGTCAAAGAAATTACGGCTTCTTTGTTTATTCTGAATACGAACGATACAATCTACACGAGCTCCCGGGATCGTAATCTCTCCTGAACGCTGAGGATAAAGCAATGTTTGTTTCAAAATAACCGTGCGATAATTCAACCCATTATAATTATCCATAGACCATTGACGATCTTGTGGTAATTCTATTTCCTGAGAAACAAATCCCTCAAAGTCCGGAAAGTTTGCATTTTCAACACCCAAATCGTGACGTGAGAACAATTTATAAGTAACAAGCAAGGCTTCCTGCTCATAAACATTTGTTTTTGACACGATCGCACGCACAAACAAATTATCGTTTGAAATACCCGAACCGGATGCAGAAGCATCCTCTCCTCCCGCTTGAGAACTCTTATCTTTTGGCAGCACTTTTACAACCAAAGCATTCGAGTTATACTGTTTCCCTTTCACGGTAACAGTCGCAGGCGCAATATTGTATGTACCCTCTTTGGAGCCCATCAGTATATAAGTATACGTGATCGACGTTTCAGTAGATACATTCCCATTAATAATTGATGTAGAGGAACTTTTTGATGTAGATGGACCCATCAGCACATCAAAACCTTGAAAATCGGGAGCCCGAAGATCTTTTACATCACGTGTTTCACCGTTTGTTACAGTAAAAGAAACTCTAAACTGCTCTCCTACTACAACCGGCGATTGAGCAAAAGCCTTAAAGTCTACATTCTGAGCTTTAAGTAATACTGCCGGAAGCAAAAGCAATAAGCTAAATAGAAAAAGTTTCTTACCTGACATTGTATTAAATCTTTTCATTTAAAGTATAAATCATATAGTTTGAAGGACGGAGCCTTATTCAAGCCCCATCCTACTTTTATCATTACCAATTTTTAGATCTCGAACGCTTTTGCATCTGCTGCGCTTGTTTCTCTTTCACTTTTTGCTGAGTTTGTTTCTCATCCTGCAAGAAAGCATCCAGAATTTGCTGCGCATTCTCTTGAGACATCTGGTCTTGCTGAGGCTGTTGCTGCTGCTGTTGCTGATCTTTATTTTGGTCCTTATTTTGATCTTGTTTCTGATCTTGTTTCTTTTGCTGATCCTGTTGATCTTGCTGATCTTTATTCTGATCCTGCTTTTGTTGTTGCTGATCTTGCTCCTGATCCTTATTTTGATCCTGGTTTTGCTGATCTTGCTGCTGATCATGAAGTTTCTTTTGAGCATAAGCAAGATTATAACGGGTTTCGTTATCTTTTGGATTTACCATCAGCGACTTTTTATACATATCGATCGCCTTTGCATAATCTCTCTCTTCCAGAAAAACATTACCCATATTATGCAAAGCAGATGCTAACTTTGTTGAGTCATTAGCTCCCGCTATTTCATATTGTTGCAACGCATCTTTAAATTTCGATTGTCTGAAAAGTGCATTACCTAAATTAAATGTTCCTTCTTTAGAGGTAGGATTAACATCCAGACTCTTGCGATAAAGAATTTCGGCTTCCGTAAAATTTTCTTTTTCATAAGCCTTATTCCCCTGCTTTACGTTGCTTCGTTCAGCTTTTTGAGCAAAAGCACCTATTGCAAAGATCAACATCACCAGCACAGTAAAAATTTTTCTCATACTATCTGTCGTTTATTTGAATAGGTGAATATTACGGAATAATTTGTTCTTCTTCTCAAGAATACAAAATTCCAATACCAATAAAACGAATGCTAACCATGCAAACACCTGATACTGTTCATCATAATCAGAATAAACCTTGCTTTCCATATCAACTGCATTCATCTTTTCGATTTGTTTTGCAACTGCATTTAAAGCATTGTTTGTATTATCTGCTCTGACATACATACCTTTACCGGCTGCGGCGATCTGTTGTCCCATTTCCTCATTCAATTTCGTGATAACTACGTTACCTTCGTTATCTTTAAAAAAGTTAGAAGAATTCGGTTCGGGAATCGGAGCCCCTTCAGGCGATCCAATACCTATAACATTAACAGTCACACCCTTCTCAGCTGCGGCTGCGGCTGCTTCTACAGCCCCTCCTTCATGGTTTTCACCATCTGTTATTACGATAATTGTTTTATCAGTGGTCTCATTCGGTGTAAATGAGCGCATGGCAAGATTAATTGCCGAACCGATTGCTGTTCCCTGATTAGGCACCATATTGGGATTAATCGAAGAGAAAAACATTTTTGCGGAAACATAGTCGGATGTAATCGGCAGCTGCGTAAAAGCATCTCCTGCAAATACGATTAATCCGATTTTATCATCTTTCAGCTTATCCGTCAGACGTGATAAAATCTGTTTGGATTTCTCCAGTCTGTTCGGGCTGATATCTTGAGACAACATCGAATTTGATACGTCTAATGCAATCATTACCTCCACACCTTTACGTTTGACTGTCTCTAACTTCGTTCCGAATTGTGGTCCTGCAATTGTAAAAATCACCATGATAATTGCAGTCAGCAAAAGCCAGAACTTCAATCGCGGACGATATAAAGATACTGCCGGCATCAACTGACGCATGACATTAAAATCTCCTAATAATGAAAGCTCTTTCTTCCGTTTATACCTGCCGTAAAAATATAAGGCTATAAATCCCGGAACAAGCAACAATAAATAGAGATACTGCGGGTTTGCGAATCTAAACATGATATCTACTTAATTAAGGGATTTTTCTATAAACCGTATATCTTAACACAACCTGAATCAAAAGGAAAATAAATGCAGCCAAAGCAAAATACTTGAATTGTTCGTATTTCTTGCTGTATTGACTTGTCTTCATTTTAGTTTTTTCCAATTTATCAATCTCATCATATATACCTTTAAGCGACTTATTATCCGTTGCACGGAAGTATTGTCCGCCGGTCATTGATGCAATTTGCTTAAGCACATTTTCATCAATATCCACAGCCATATTCTGATATTGAACGCCAAACGGTGTCTGAACAGGATAAGGTGCAGTACCTATGGTTCCTACTCCGATTGTATAAACCCGTATACCAAAAGATTTCGCGATTTCAGCAGCAGTCACCGGTGCAATTTCCCCACGGTTGTTTGATCCATCCGTAAGTAAAATGATCACTTTTGACTTCGCTTTACTTTCTTTCAATCTCGACACCGAGTTTGCCAATCCCAAACCAATTGCCGTACCATCCTCAATCATTCCGCTCTGGATGCTCTGAAACATATTCAGCAACACAGCATGGTCTGTAGTCAAAGGTACCTGCGTAAAACTTTCACCTGAGAAAACAACCAATCCGATATTATCATTCTGACGTCCGTTGATAAATGCCGCAGCAACATCTTTCGCAGCTTCTAAACGATTAGGTTTCAAATCCGCTGCCAACATACTGCTCGAAATATCCATTGACATCATTATATCAATACCTTCGGTAGTTACATTTTCCCAACTGTTTGACGTTTGAGGTCTGGCCAAAGCCGCAATCAGAGCCATAATCGCCAAAACCTGCAACACAAAAGGCAGATGGCGTAAACGCACCTTCAGACTTGGCTTAATTTTATCTATCCCCTGAGTCGTTGAAAACTGAATTGTTGCCTCAGCGCGACGCTGACGAAACAAATACCAGACAATCATTGCCAGAGGTATAACCATCAATATAAAATATAGAGGTTTAGCAAATACAAGCATAGTTACTCTGTTTTATTTAAGCTGTTTCCGAAAAATTACTCATTCGCAGATTTAGAAGTTTCCTCTTTCTCTTCTGCCGGTTCTTTTTCTTCTACAACTTTTGTCTTATTTACAATGATCATCGCACGCGATAGATTTAATTCATTCTCGTCAGCTATAGGACGCATCTTAGCGAACTTAACAAAGTCTGCCGTTTCAAATACAGATCGTAATTGATCCTGTACTTCTTTTGCTTCCGGAAAACGCTTAAGTTCAGACATAATCTCGGAAGTAGTCATTTCCATTGCAAAAATGCCAAAACGACGTTCCAGATAGCGGCGTAAAGCATCTGTGATACGAGTATAATACTCCTTCTCACGCCCGTTTTGCCATAGCTTGTCATTCTTCACTTGCTCCAATGCCTGCAAAGCCTCAACATCAGCCGGCAATAAAGGAACAACAATTTCTGAACCCTGACCTTCTTTGCGCTTTTTAAGTTGTTTTCTTGCATAGATAATGATCAGGATAATTGCAGCTAACGCAAGCAATGACCATAGAATATACAAATAATCAGAGAAAACAAATGGCGCCTTATAAACTGGTTTTATATCAAAGAATGCCCCATGTGTGGTATCTTCGACATTAAAAGTCATCACCTTCAAACCTAAATCATTGGACCAAACCGTATCTTGTCCTTTAATGACAGGAAACGGAGGAATATAGTATAGCCCGGAGTCAAAAGAAGTAATCAAATAATCCAGTTTCACCTGAATCCGGTTATTTCCCATATCTACTGTGTCAGGCTTTCCCGTTTTTATAACCTGTATTCCATTCGTAATGGTATCGGCAAAATAAGGCAATTGAATAATATCACCTTTATCCTGCTGAAGATCCAAATGCAGTAGTGTTTGGTCGCCAATATAGATTGAAGTCGAATCAATGGAGGTTTTCACACTCATATTTTGACTGTTAGCCAGTGCAAAAGTCGAGCTTAAAACCATCGCTACGAATATTTTACGTATACAAAACCTATTCATTCGATCATTTTATTAATAATTAAATATTTGAGAGCGGCTCTCAAAATCAATGTCGTCGTTTAAACAACTTCATTAACTCCAATACATAGTCATCATCCGTTGCGATAGAGACGAAATCGACCCGACTCTTTTTCATCGCATCCTGAACATTATATTGAAGTTCGTTCCACCAGTTCTTATACTGATTCCGAACCTTAGACGAAGATGTATCAATCCATTTATCAGCCTGAGTCTCGGCATCTTTTACCTTCATCAGACCAACAGCCGGCAATTCTTTCTCCCGATGATCATACACTTGTACTGCAACGAGGTCATGCTTATTATTTGCAATCGTCAATGCGTCTTTCAGATTATTCGGATCAATAAAATCCGATATCAGAAAGGCTGTACAACGTCTTTTCATTGCATTCGATATATACCGTAAAGCCTGAGAAATATCCGTCGCTTTATTTTGAGGAGTGAACTCAATAAGTTCCCGGATAATATATAAAATATGCTTTTTACCTTTCTGAGGAGGGATAAACTTTTCAATCTTATCCGAAAAGAAAATCACACCGATCTTATCGTTATTCTGGATTGCCGAAAAAGCAAGTGTAGCTGCAATTTCTGTTATAACTTCTTTTTTCAATGCATGCTGAGTCCCGAAGACACTACTCCCGGAGACATCGACCATCAACATAACGGTCAATTCGCGTTCTTCTTCAAAAACCTTGATATAAGGCTTGCTATAACGCGCCGTTACGTTCCAATCAATATCACGAATGTCATCGCCGAACTGATATTCCCTTACTTCGGAAAATGCCATCCCACGACCTTTAAAGGCTGAATGGTATTGACCGGCAAAGATATTATTCGACAATCCACGTGTCTTGATCTCAATCTGCCGAACCTTCTTTAATAATTCACTTGTTTCCATTATTCAAAGAGTAGTTGTTTTAATGAGATGCCTTTTGCATTAAGGCACCTCAACTTTATTCAAGATCTCGCTAATAATCTCTTCTGTAGTCAGATTGTTTGCTTCAGCCTCGTAAGTCAATCCGATACGATGTCTCAATACATCATAACAGATAGCACGAACATCTTCCGGAATTACATAACCGCGGCGTTTGATAAATGCATATGCACGGGCTGCAATAGCCAAACTGATTGATGCACGCGGAGAAGCTCCGAACGAAATCATATTTTTAAGATCTCCTAATCCGGCTTCTTCAGGGAAACGGGTTGCGAAGATGATATCGACAATGTATTTCTCAATTTTCTCGTCCATATAGATTTCACGAACCAGGTTACGGGCTTCAATAATTTCAGAAGCTTTCACGACCGGAACAATCGGCGTTGGATTCGGATTCATATTTTGACGGATAATCATTCTCTCCTCTTCTTTTTTAGGATATGTAATGACTACTTTTAACATAAAACGGTCAACCTGTGCTTCAGGTAGCGGATAAGTACCCTCTTGTTCAATCGGGTTTTGAGTTGCCATTACCAAAAATGGATCATCCAACTTGAATGTATGCTCACCGATTGTCACCTGACGCTCTTGCATTGCCTCTAAAAGAGCCGACTGTACTTTAGCAGGGGCACGGTTAATCTCATCTGCCAATACGAAGTTAGCAAAAATAGGACCTTGCTTAATATGGAATTCCTCAGTCTTCTGACTGTACACCATTGTACCTAAAACGTCTGCCGGCAACAAATCCGGAGTAAACTGAATACGGCTATATTTCGCTTCAATCAATTCAGACAATGTTTTAATAGCTAAAGTTTTAGCCAATCCCGGAACCCCCTCCAACAGAATATGTCCGTTTGAAAGAAGTCCGATTAATAAAGACTCAACTAAATGTTTCTGACCAACAATACGCTGATCCATTCCCATCATCAAAACATTAACGAAAGAGCTTTTCGCTTCTATTCTTTCATTCAATTCTCTGATATCGACAGCTTGATTCATAAGAAACAATTTTAAATATTTTAATTAATTACTTTTCCATCTATTGATTATAAACGCAAAAATAGAAGTGTCGTTTAATTAACTATTTAATTTTCCGTTAAAAATAACTAACACATCAATTTAGTTCCTTGCATTACCAACTTTCTATGAAAATAAAGCGGTTGATTCATTTTTACGAATAAATTCCGCTGTTAATATACGCAAATAATTTTCTCGAATCTAAAAATAACCTCCCTGATTTTTGTAAAATTTGAGTTTCTGAAAAACAAGGGCTATAGAATTAAGAGAAAACATTCAATAAATCCCCCAAATGTTTGATCCGAATAATGCGATAAATCCGTTCGGTTAAATACCATTGCCGTACGATGGTGAACCACGGATGAATCTCGTTATGACTCCCGGGACACAGTACAAGGATTCATCCCTACATTTAAAAATACAATTCGTATAATGACGTATTTTGTTATTCAAACAACCAAATGCTTCAGCACCAACAGCGTAGATACTATCTTTAAAAGC
>DKPO01000041.1 GCA_002471225.1 Porphyromonadaceae bacterium UBA7332 | reverse complement strand
TCCAATTGCCATCATTATCTATGTAGCAATCAGTCGATTGTAATATGGCAATTGAAAATACGCAAAAAACATTCTGCTAAGAAAGAAACTCTATCTTTTATCTATCTAAAATGATAAATAGCCAATACGTGATTATCGTCGGCCTCTAAGGTATCAGCCATAGCTTTAAACCTCTTTTCAGCCTCTGTTGTAAAAACATTGCTGTCTTCTTCCTCTATCCGAGCTTTAATCGTTTCAGCAGACACGAAGCTATATAAAGATTGTTCTTTCCAAATCGAAGAAACTGGTTGATCCGAAACGCCCTTATCTATATCATTTTCATAATCTGTTTCCTCAAACTTATCCTTCCCTTTTGTCGTAATCCGGGAGATACCCTCCTTTTTCGAATAAGTCAGTAAATAAGTCTGACTACTATACTCTGGCTTATATCGGGTATGTTTAAACGAAACAATAATATGATCTGAAGTCTCAAATATATTCATAATATTCCACTTCAACAGAGCGTTATCAGCAAATTGCTCAGAGGTGGTCCTCATGTTTGCAAAACCAAGAACGCCAATCGGAATTACCCTTAAATCCTTACCAACAGAGTAAATAGAATCTGTAAGAAAATCATAGAATCTTACTTTATCTCCAAACGACCAATATCTATCATCTCCTACAACAAAAGGGTTACCCCCTCCCCATTTGAAGATATATTTGTGGTTATAAAGCTCTTCTTCTGTATTATAGCCATTTAATGCTGATGAACAATATTGATTTATAACTGCTTTCGAATTTAAATTAATAATTTGATGGTTGTTCCTATAGTTTCGTAAATCACCCCCTCCTCTTGTGATAAGTATATTACTATCACTAAGCGAGTAAATCTTTTTAAAGCTATTTCCTTGTTCTCGTGCTCTTCCAAGCGTTTCTTTATATTTACCGTTATAATCCGCAATAAGCATTTTTCCAATACTTCCATCATGAAGATAAAACTCTTGGCGCTCATCATTTCCAGCTACGACATCAGGATAAATATACTCCTCTGGTCCTTGTCCCATCCGAAGTAAATCTCCTAAATAACGTCCTGTATTCCGGTCAAAAATCTTCTGATCAACGACAATATTTTTTGATGTAACTGTGTAATATTGAATGCCATGCCGACCACCTCCGATCAAACTCTCAGACGTGGTTTCAAGAGGTACATATTCAATATCTACGAAAATTTCCGAATAACGTTTTTTTCCTCTCTCTATGTTATTCAGTGATTCTTCTATTTTAAGATCAAACCATTCTTTCTGATTCTTCACTTTGTTATCATTTAGCACAGAACGATCCTCTTTTTTCTTCGAAGAACTTTGGGCGCAGGATGAGAGGAAAGCAACCATTATGATGATTGTACTTCTTTTTAGGATCCAGCTAAAAATATTCTTATACATATTACTGTTGTTTAATAGTAAAAAAGAAACTATTTCTTACTCCTCAAGCCATGCATCCATCTGAGCCAGTATCTGCTGTTTTATTTCCTCGGGCATCGTTTGGATACGTGCAGCATGACTTCCTTCCGGCTGAATATAAATTTGCTGGTTAGCCTTCCCTTTAAAATCAGGTACTCGCGATGCAGTCCAGGGGTCTGCTTCTCCATATATAAATATCATTTTAGGGTCGTTCTCTTTTAAGAAATCGTAAACTTTACGGGAAGATTCTGGTCGATAATCCACCTTACCAATCAATTCGGCAGGTAACATCAGATGATCGAGATAGTTTCGGGCAGATTTAATGGTCAGGTATTTTTTGAAAGGTCGTGTATCGTAACCATAATAACCTAACTCACGGGCTGCCTGAACGAAAAACGAAACATTCGGTTGATTATCGGCAAAATAATCAGGTCCGCTGACTTTCATCAGATGATCGAATAATTGGTGTGTCTCTGCATCGGCAGAAGGCATTAGTGAGCGGTCTGAACCCCATTGCCACAAAGCAAAAGGATATTCCAATACACAATAATCGAACAGTTCAGGCATGGAAATCCGATGTTGTAGTTTATTTGCCCGACAGAATTCGGTAAGAAGCGGAATCATTTCTGCTTTCCGTTTAAATAACTCCTTTTGATACGCCTCTATTTGCTTACGCTCTTTACGAGTTCCTACTTTGCGTAAGAAGACCTCATGTCTTCCATCTTCTGTCCCCCGGTTAAGAGGAGCAACATAAGGAACCGAAAAATCGACATCGTCCGGGAAGTAAGCTCGGTATAAACAAGTTGTCTGTCCACCCTTACTAATACCGGTAGTAATCCATTTTCCGTTATATATCTCTTTAAAAGCTGTATTTATACGATGTAAATCATTGACAGAGTTTTCCACGGTCAGATAATCCCAATCACAGGATTTGGGTGTTGACTCAAGAAAATAACGATGTTCAACAAATATCAGATTCGCATTCAGCAATTTCGACAATTCCTCCTGATAACGAGGTGTCATAGCATAAGCTCCTCCATAACCTTCCGTTACCATAACGGTTGGACGGTCATATCCGACATGGGCTACAATAACGCGTTGATTAAAAGTTCCGGCTGACGGATTCTGATGATCGACAGGTTGAGAAATACACAGTACATATTTTTCAGGATAATGCTGTGATTCGAGTTTCTCGATACCGCTCACTCCGGGCATAACAGCTAAACGTTCCTGTATTTGCTGAGCATTTACAAGATTTACAAACAGGAGAAGGGATAAGAGCAGTAAACTACACTTTCTTTTCATGATATTCAATGAGTTATTCAGGTTTTATACTATAATTTGTCCCATACATATCGATTTGTTATGTATGAAACAAATATACAGTTTTAATCGGTTTGCAAACTAATTTTAATGTAACTAAATTTACTTATTCGTAAATCTAAACCAGTTGAAATCTGCATACCCGTCTACCCCTTCATCGGTAAGAGAATAATTAAATAAAGCAAACCGGTTAGCCGTCCAGGGTAATCCGAGTCCCATAGATAAAACATTACCTATAGGATGATAAGCGTGTCCATCCGCACTATAATAAAAGCGCGCTGTGAAATCCTTATCCGTAACCCGTACACGTACCCATATTTTATTTTCATTCTTTAGCATCAGAGAATCAATAATTACCCCGTCGTTACACATAATCAACTCATTACGATTATTTTCTTTACGGACTCCGACAAAGGCATACGGAAACTCAAATATACCGAATCCGGCCACATTCCCATTTCTTAACCCCGTCAGATCAATCTCTACAGAGCCTTCACTGGAAGGTCCCTGTACACGTTGTGTCAATGTATTGCGTGCATCTTTTAAAGAAGTTGCTTTAGAAGCTTTTAATCGCATATATCCTTTACGGTCAGTCAAAGACCATTTGTCCGGATCAGGATTATGATTCCATTGCCACTGAAGCCCTAATTTCTTACCGGCAAATTCATCCGTAGTCGCAGGTGAGATAATCGGATACTGCTTCTTTACGGCCGGTTTAGGATAAGTAATCAAATCCTTCCCCTGATCACCAAGCATAGGCCAACCATCTATCCATTGGACAGGTACTAAATTCGGAACCCGACCAATAGGCCCACGATCCTGCATAATCATAAACCACCAGTCTCCGTTGCGAAGTTGAACCATTCCTCCCTGATGCATACCATTGGGCGGATAGGATGAAAAATCATTCATAATAACCTTCGATTCATAAGGACCATAGATTGATTCGGAACGCAGACAAACCTGCCAGCCTTCTGTACCCCCGGCAGGACAAAGAATATAATACATGCCGTTGACTTTATAAACATGAGAGCCCTCCATACCGGCTTTTCCTTGCTGAGTATTCGGATTTAAAATACCTTTATCCCATATAAGCTTGTTTTCGCCTTTCACAGAACGAGCATCCGAAGCAAGTTCTGTAACATAGAGATGATGTTGTCCATGAACCACATATATTTTCCCATCATCATCGAAAAGCAATCCGGGATCATACAAATATTCAGGAAACTGAACTCTTTCCCACGGTCCTTCGATTTTGTCTGCTATACACATTGAGTAATGACCTGTTTCCCTTCCCCATCCATAAGGGGTGCAAAAGCCTACGTAGAACTTATTTTTATGGTGACGAATCGTTGCAGCCCAGGAACCATTCAGATACAGATTGCCTCCATCGAGATTATATTTCGGGTCTTCATCATAAGATTCAACAGCATATCCTGCCAGCTCCCAGTTAATAAGATCTTTTGACTTAACAATCGGACAACCGGGGACATAGTGCATACTTGTGGAAACCATATAAAAATCATCTCCAACTCTTATGATATCGGGATCCGGCCAATCGCCCCACATAATGGGATTCGTAAAAGTTCCATCCCCGTTGTCGGGATTCCATACCTGATTTTGTGCATTCAGCTGCATAGCAAGAAGGAAAGCGACTCCTCCGATCAGTTTTTTCATTATGATTCTCATTAAAGATTATAAGATTAAAATAGACTGCGACAAGGTAATTATTTTATTTTACAAGGGAAGATAAAAAAGTCCCGCTAAATTTCTTTTGCGGGACCAGATAAGTATATTAAAATTCAAAACGATATGCTACTGATGGAAGGAAGGGAATCATAACCATCATTTTATATCCTTTGTCAACATGATAGATCATATATGGATTACGATGAGCAGTTATATTCATTATTGCAAACTGCCAGGTTCCTGTTCCTCTTTTCAGCTGACGAGTGATACTGTAATTTATATCAAGACGAAAATAACGTTTACTTCTGAAATTAGGTAATACAGGTATTGATCCAACCATATGACTTCCATCTACAGACGGATAAAAACCTTCGGGAAGTACAAACGGTGTTCCGGTATGATAATTGAGCAGGAAGGAGAGATTTGCTTTCTTTTTCTTTCGTAAAGCAAAACCATAGTCTCCCCATAAAGTCACACGATGTGGTATGTCCTGATAATTGCCTGACCATTCATTATGTAATTTGCTCAATGACCTCGAGTACGTATAACTAAGCATCAACTGGAAAGGAGCCGGATTCCAGCGTAAACTGGTTTCGATCCCATATGCTTTACCCTTCAGGTAAACACTTCCTCCGTCATAATTAACAAAGTCATTGAATGAGTAAATGAATCGCTGATCCTTGATTCTTTTGTAATATCCCTCAATCATGAACTCCGTATTTTTGACAAATGTATTTTTCCATCCCAGAGATATCAGACCTGAACGGGCTATTTTATCATCAGCAAAAGGAGTCCAGAAGTCCATAGGAAAATTCAGAGAGGACTGACGCAAAAGATCTATCGGCTGAGAGCTCATATTAAAGTTGGCTTCAAACGAATTGGAATGATCAAGCTGATAATTAACTTTTAAACGAGGATCGAGCAAAGTACGCACATTGGTCCGGTTTGAGTAGACAGTAGCACGGAGAATCGGGTTAACAGACCATGCCGAACCGATGCTCCATCTATCTTCTAACCAAAAAGCAGTCGTAGAAAGATCGCGGGACGAAGAGCCGGATCCGGCAGTATTTCCAAAAGATGATTCGATACGGATCGGATCAAAGTGAGTTTGTGAAAAGGCTATCCCCGCACCAACTAAATGGTCAGTCAAACGCCAGTTTAAGGATTGACGTAGAGAAAACTCTCCAATTTTACTAACCTGAGTTTCATCTATATTGAGCTCTTTATCTTTTATATAGGTTTTACTTTTATTCTGTAACCCGGCATAATAAAAATCACTTTGCAGATATACGCGGTCATTCAGTTTATATTTCCAGTTTGCTTCACCTGAATAGGTACGCCAACTAAATGCATATTTCATCCGGTAGCCCGCATCTTTAGAACTCATACTCAAGTGATCATCCGTATAAAAACCGGATAAGGATAGCTGATTGTCTTTTGAGAACTTATGAATCACTTTCCCGTATACATCTCCAAAAGAAGGCTGCGGAATACTTAGATCATCAGATATGGCAGCTGCACCTTTCAGCAATAAATCTATAGTAGATTTTCTGGCCGAAAAAAGAGCATAGGTCTTGTCCTTAATCAACGGAACTTCAAGATTTGCAGCGGCACTTATTGTTCCTACCGAAATGCCTCCATGCAGTTTATTGGCTGATAAAGTTCTTGTCTGTAAATTTACAATACCCGAAAGACGCCCCCCGTATTGTCCGGGAAAAACTCCCTTAAACAATTCTGCCGATTCGATAATATTAGCATCTACAACCGATATCAATCCATAGGCATGAGATGCATTAAAAAAGGGGGTTCCATCCAAAAGTAATAAGGACTGATCTGAAGTACCTCCCCGAATCGAAGGTGCTGAACTACCATCACTTACCGCATCGACTCCGGGCAACAACTGTAATGATCTAAGAACATCCTTCTCACCCATAAACAATGGGGCGCGTAACAGAGCTTTACCGCGCAACTTTACATAAGATTGTCCTTCAACTTCATTCCTATGTCCGAGCACTTCTGTTTCGCTCAATTTTACATGCAAAGTATCCTCTTGTGCAATTATGCTAACAGGAAATAAAGATATAGCTGCCAGAAGTATATGAAATGATCCGGATAGCAGCCTTGCCGAATTTGAAAGAGTCTTCTGATTATTGAATAAACTGTGTTTTCTCATTGTGTCGTTAAATATCATCCGAATCATCACTGTAATAAGGGTTCTCTAAATTAATTGAGTATGATTGTACTCCCGAAAACAAACCGAGTCCTCCTTCAATATTCGAAAAAATCGGTACGGAAGAATTAAACATAGACGGAGGATCCAGATCCTGCAAATACATCTTTTCAAACTCATAACAATTGATCAGATAGCGGTCGTATGATTCAGGGACTGTTAGGAACTGCAATTTTATATGTTTACCATAATAGATATTATTCATTCCGAACTCAAATGGCTTTTTTATATCCGATAAGTATTGTTTTCCGATACGTATAAATCCATTGTAATACAATCCGCCTTCCAGTCCCATCACAATTTCCTGATTAATTTTATCAGCAAACGGAACTACACCCTTATATTCAAGTGTATATCTCCGATCAATTGTTCCGTCTCCGTTATAAATATCTCCTTTAATCCATAGACTATTTCCGGGAGACACCGTCTGAAGATCAACTGTTACCTTCCAGAAATCACGCTGATAGAAGTTATTTTCGCTCATACGGGAAACCGTATCAACTTTTAATTTATGAGGAAAAGGAACCACAGCACTACTATGAACCTTATGATCTTGAGCATGAAGTTCTATTCGATACTCTCGTCCCGTCCGGAAAGGAAAATCTAACTTTAACGTATCCAGTTTGATAAAGGTAGAATCAAGTAATAACTGATTTGATTCGTGCAGAATCAGACGGGCATTATCAATTGGTTTTAGCCGGTCTGACATTTTAGGTACACTCTGTGTAAAATACAATATATTCTGATCAGACTCACTAATCAGACCATTTACAACAATTTTAGGTGTAAAAAGATATCCCGTATCTTTGATATCATAATCAAAGGTGCAAGACGTTATTAACAAACAGCTTAGCAAACGAATGAATATTTTACTCATAGTATTGATTAACGGGTAAGAGGAATATAGATATTAAATAAGATATCACGACTTTTTGCTTTGTAAACAAAAGGGTTTTCATAGAGATTTACAAAGCCGTTCTTATATGTTATAGAAAAACCAATCGAAGGGAAATCATAAGCTAGTTTAGCAACCAACGGACAATCAAATTTAGAGCCATTTATGTTCTGTGATTTGGGATCATACATGTCACCGCCATAAATAGTAGGTTCAAAACCTAAACCGATTTTCAATCCTTTAATTATCCGGTAATTCATAACTCCCTGAATCGACACCCCCCAAAGTGTAAATCCGGCGTCAAGATTACGTTCTTTGGATTCATAATAATTGACATCCATCAACTTTGTCTGGAAATAAGCACCGGTTTCGAGCTGCAAATTACGAGGCAGATCAAACTGGAATTGATATCCTATCTGCGCTCCTATTCTCTTTTTAGGATTATCAATGATCAGATATGGATATCCATTCTCCATCGGAGGATTAACCAAGCGGTCAATAGCAAACCAATTCATACCGCCACCTATAACAATACCACTTTTAATTTGTGATTGAAGAGGAGTGAAAATTGCAAACATTAGGGTAAATAAGACTGATAGACTAACTTTTTTCATAATTATTTATATTAATACGCTGCAAAATTATAATAATAGCAATTATAAACTTAAGCATTTAACAGTAATAACTACTTTATGTTAATTTACACAAAGAAGCTTTATATCCTCAGAACGCAGAAATAAGACTGAATGAAATCATCAAACCTCTCTACTATATATAATTGGGGCTACCAATTAAAGCAAAATAATAACCCGGTTTGAGTTACTACGCAGATTTAATCAGTAGCCCCGAAATTAAAAGGAAAGAAATATAAAGACTTAATCCTTCAATGTTTTCAGAATCATATCATTAACATTTAAAGTATTTGGCTTTTGAGATGGAGGAAATAGTTTCAGACTTTGAATATGCTCATTCAGATAGGAAAGAGCTGAATTAAACAAGTAAGTCTTACGCTGGAATATCTCAGCCATATATCCTTTTTCAGAATAAGATTCAAAAGGATCTTGTCTCAGGTTATAAATTTGTGGTAATTCAAAATGAGTTGTTGAGCCATAATAACCATCGCGTGCCGAGAAATGTAATTTCCACTGGTTAATGCGAATAGCCTGTAATTTAGACTCTGAATAATAGATATGAAAGTTCCGATTACTTTCAGCTTGTTTACCTGTCCAGTAATCAAGATTGTTAACACCATCAATGTACCCTTTCTTAACAACGTCTGTTCCAAGCTTATCTCCTTTAGCCAAACGTTCGCGAATATCATTTATACCAGCAGCTGCACTTAACGTAGTGAACAAATCTTCGTGAGATTGTATCCCGTTCAATTCTAATCCTGGCTGGATATGGCCTTTCCATCTGACAAGCATAGGAACTCTGACCCCACCTTCCCATGTAGTCATCTTTTCACTTCGAAACGGAGAAGTTCCTCCATGAGGATAGGTCGAATGCTCAGGGCCATTATCAGTTGTATATACAATAATCGTATTATCGTCTATCCCGAGCTCTTTAACTTTATCTAATATCTGCCCGACATGTTCATCGTGTTGAAGCATACCTGCCCCATACATATCATACCAACTTGTCTGATGCTTAATACTATCCTGATACTGTTTAGGTACATGAGTAAATACATGCATTCTTGATGAGGCAATCCAGGTAAAAAAAGGTTTATCCTCCTCTACTGCCTTTTCCATAAAATCCAGACCGGCATCGATAAATTCATTATCAACATTCTCCATCCTTTTTCTTGTTAAGGATCCCGTATCCTCAATCCGCTGTTTTCCGACTACTCCAAATCGTTTATCTTCAGTAGGATCAAATTTTTCGGTTGCCCAACAATGCAGTACACCTCTGGGACCAAATTTTTCGTGAAATAACGGATCTCTCGGATAATCTTCATCCTCTGGCTCTTCCTCTGTATTTAAGTGATACAAATTCCCGAAAAATTCATCAAAGCCATGAACCGTAGGTAAATATTCATTTCTATCCCCTAAGTGGTTTTTACCAAACTGCCCGCAGACATATCCCTCTGTTTTCAATACTTCTGCTAATGTTGCATCTTTAAACTGGATTCCTTGCTTCGCTCCTACATAACCAACAGTAGTTAACCCCGTACGGATCGGCATCTGACCGGTTATCATAGCTGCTCTTCCGGCAGTACTGCTCGGCTGGGCATAATGATCGGAGAACAATGCTCCTTCTTTAGCTATTTTATCAATATTCGGAGTGCGATATCCCATCACACCACGATTATAAACACTCAGATTCCAATAACCAATATCATCACCCATAATCACAATGATATTCGGTTTCTTTTCTTTTGCCTCAGCCTCAACAGCAGTAAGTGAAGTACAGGCTATAATCCCGGCAGAAAGTAAATTTCTTGATAACTCCATATTTTATAAATTGATTGATCTGAGGACAAAAGTAGAGAGTTAACAATTGTCGAAATTGCACTTTATACCATATTTTAGTCACTTTCCAACATTTTCTGTAACTTCTTAGGTGTAACACCATACTGCCGTTTAAATATCTTGATAAAGTGTCCAAGGTGAGAGTATCCGAGCCTGAAAGCAATCTCGCTAACAGATAAGTTTGTTGTTATCAAAAGTTCTTTCGCATACTCAATGCGATAGTATTGATAGAAGCTATTAATACTCATACCAAAGACATCTTTAAAATACATTCTGATATAAGTTTCACTCATACCTGCAAACTTAACCAGATAATTCATATCAATAGGGACTGATAAATCTTGCAATATTAAATTTTTGATTCTTATAATAACCAGTCTCTTCTGATTATCCAATTTACTTGATTTCAGATTTTTGCGCAAATCTGCTTCCTGAGCAAAGAGTGAAAGCAAAATAAGGCCGTGAGCATACAATATATTTTTATCCGTTTTTGATATACCTTTATTTTGAAGAATGGCATCATATGATAATTTCATTTCTGCTGTGAGCATTTCATAAATAAAATACTGTTCTTCGTGAATACGTTCAAAGAAACTACTTTCGGGAGATACAAATTCCAGGAAGCTTTTTTCTTTCAATCGAAAAACAATAAGTGTAAATGGTACATGGGCAGGATAGGTTATCTGATCAGATGCATTGGAAAAAAATACTCCCGTAATGGCAGACTTATCAACTCGCGCTTTCGTAACCATTTCCCCATAAGGCTCAAATACCAGCGAATCTGAAAATAAGATCGGATAATACTTTTCAGGCAGAAGTATCCGCTTTACGGTAACTTCTTCTGTAAATTGAATATGGAAAATAAACAGTTCAAAGAAGTCAAAGTTGTAAGAATCAATTCGCCCGCAATCTCCTTGCAACCGATCTTCAATAATGTCTCCACCGAATAAGGACTTCCATATCAGTAGTTGATCTTTCAATTCAGTAACTTCTTGCTTTATTATTTTCATTACTCTTTTTTTGAATAAAAACTGCTTTTCGTGCAAAAGTAAGATAATCGAGTCTATAACCCGGTGATTTCTCTTTAAGTTTAAATGCTATTTTTAAAGGATTTGTCTTTTAAAAGAATAAAACAAGAATGGTTTTTAAAGATTTATTTTAACTTCGTATCAGAAATATAACAAACTCTATCATGCGAAAATATGATTATTTAATAGTCGGAGCCGGACTATTCGGAGCTCTTTTTGCTTATAAAGCAATTAAGGAAGGGAAACGTGTTATGGTCATTGATAAACGTCCTCATATCGGGGGAAATCTGTATTGCGAAACAATTGAAAATATACAAGTTCATAAATATGGTGCACATATCTTTCATACTTCAGACAAAGCAGTATGGGACTTTGTGAATTCTATAGTGGAATTCAACAATTATATCAATGCGCCTATAGCCAACTATAAAGGAAAACTTTATAATTTGCCATTCAATATGAATACGTTTTATGCTCTATGGGGAACAAAAACACCTGCTGAAGTTCACCTAAAAATAGAGTCGCAACGCAAGAAAGCGGGTATCGAAAACCCTCAAAACCTTGAAGAACAAGCTATTTCGCTGGTAGGCAAAGATATTTACGAAATCCTGATTAAAGGGTATACGGAGAAACAATGGGGACGTAAGGCTACTGACCTCCCAGCCTTTATTATCAAACGTTTGCCTGTACGTTTTACTTTTGACAATAACTATTTCAACGATAAATATCAGGGAATTCCTGTAGGTGGTTATAACAAACTAATCGAAGGACTTTTGAAAGGTGCCGAGATCTGTTGTAATAAAGATTATTTTGAAGACCGTGAAGTATGGAATCAATGTGCCGATAAAATTGTATTCACCGGTAAAATCGATGAATATTATGACTTTTGTTTCGGAAAACTGGAATACCGTTCTTTGCGTTTTGAGGAAGAAATACTGGATACGGAAAATTATCAGGGTAACGCCGTATTTAACTTCACAGATTCCGAGACACCGTATACACGCATTATTGAACATAAACATTTTGAATTCGGTAATCAGCCCAAAACAGTTATTTCCCGGGAATATCCTTCTGAATGGCACGAAGGGGCTGAACCTTATTATCCGGTTAATGATCATCGGAATTCTGATTTATACGCAAAATATAAAAGACTTGCCGATAAGGAAGAGAGCGTGATATTCGGCGGACGTTTAGCTGAGTATAAATATTATGATATGCATCATATAGTCGAGAAAGTATTAGCTATGAATATCGTTTAAAACAAAACACAATGAATAAAACCTATTTTTCAAAAGCTTATAAAGATAAAAACTCAGCCGGAAATAAGGCTAAGACCGATATTGAGACGATATTGGATAATCATGGCTATATGAATCTGGGAAAACCCCAAAGCATTATCACCGGTAAAGTGAAAGCTTATTTCTATACACTTGGAAGTATTCTTAAAACTTTATCTTCGCTAAAAAAAGGCGATGTACTTCTTATTCAGTATCCTTTCAAAAAATACTATGAGTTTATTTGTAATATGGCTCATCGGAAAGGAGCTAAAGTGATTACTCTGATTCATGATCTGGGATCATTCAGACGTAAAAAACTAACTCCGGCCATGGAAATGGAACGTCTCCGTCATTCGGACTACATCATCGTCCATAATGAATCTATGAAAAAGTGGTTAATCGAACATAAGGTAGACAGACCGGTGGAGTGTCTGGAGATATTCGATTATCTTTCTGAAAACGAAGCCAAAAATATTGATGCGACCGATAAGTTCCGCGTCATTTATGCAGGTGCATTGAACAGAAGAAAAAATGCATTTCTTTATTCCATGGGTGACCTGATAAATAATTATGAACTTCATATTTATGGTGGAGGATTTGAGAAAGAAGAAGCACAGGCCTCATCAAACCTTTTCTATGGGGGGTATAAGCCAAGTGAAGAGTTTATTGCTGATGCTCAAGGAGAATTCGGATTGGTTTGGGATGGTGATTCAACAGAAACCTGCTGTGGAGCTTTCGGTGAATACCTGAAGTACAACAATCCGCATAAAGTATCATTCTACATTCGCTGCAATTTACCTGTAATCATCTGGGATCAAGCCGGTCTGGCTCCTTTTGTTGAAAAGGAAGGTATCGGTATCACAATAAGTTCACTTAAAGATATGGATAAGAAACTGGCTGAACTGACTAAAGAGGATTACCTATCAATGCAGGAGAATATCAGACGTATCAGCAATAGACTGAAAAGCGGATATTACACGAAAGCGGCTGTTGATAAAGGTGTTAATTATCTGAACTCGATATAACATAAAAGGGTGTTGTCTCCTTTCGACAACACCCTTTCTTTTTGTTCTTATAAATAATAGCGTAGTCCGCCGCTCAGATAAATACCTCTGTCTTTGGACTTGAAAATCGTTTCGCTTGGTTGTTTACCTGTATATCTATAGTTAACATCGAATTTAGAATGTCCGAATAGCCCGAACTGATAACCAAATGCGACATTAAAACCCAGACGCTCAACAACATTTACTTCGAGACTGATCCCGGGAGTAAGTGACATTGTATTTACAGGTGCTTTCGCCTGATAATTAATAGCAGGCATATCATAGGTTTGTATCAAAGCAGTTGCCTCTGTCCCTGTAAGATCTTCAATACCCCTTTCACGCGTACGGCCTCCTATACTTTGTTCATATTTGATTTGAACAAAAGGAGTCAGACGAATACCCAGATAGTCTGAAAACTCTGGCATATAGAGTACGTCGTATCCGATTTGTTGCTGTAAATAAAGATACGTAGACTGTAATGAAGCCGTGTTTATGTTAGTAAGCACATAATTTGCAAACTGTATTTCAGGCGTATAAACGGAAACTCCGAGTTCACTCACCATATTTAATCGTTTGAGGGGATTATACGAAAGATTAACGCCATAATAATCTTTATGAACCTGAAAACGGCTGTAAACATTCTGATCCAGATTAAATTCTTTATCAAGATCCTGCTGGTGCCCGTAATTTATACCAATAGAGATATCACTCTGCGCAAACAGGGTAAAAGGTAACAAGCTGCATAGTACAAATAATATTCGTATCATCGTTTATATGTTTATAAATTGTTCCAAACAAAATGAAGACTATGTATTAAACAGTTATACATGGTAAATCTTTCACGAAAATGTCGTTTTTTTATCATTTACTTTCTGAAAGCTTATAAAACCAGATTCATAAGATTTAGAAACGGGAAGAATTTCCGTAGAATGCAATAGTTGAATCTGGTAATTTCGGCCAAAACGTTTTACGGATTGAATCATCGTTTTATTCACGATAAAGGAGCGATGACACCGTATACATCCACTTTTTAATGCTTCCTCTTCAACACCTTTAAGAGTTGATCGTACAAGTTGTTTACGACAAACACCTTCTTCAAGATAATGTATCATCACATAGTTATCTTCAGAACTAAAATAAAGGAGATTCTTTGCTTCCTTTACAAACCGTTGATTACCTGACTCATCTGTAATGATAAATAAATCTTGTGATATTTGTTCTTTTGCATCAGTAACTGATTTCTCGGATAAAGCATCGGATGTATGACGAATATCTGTCCGTATAACTATCCAGATAAGCATCGCGACCAAATAGCAAAGAAGCAAGGTTATGCCGATTAATCGACAGGTAATAACCAGCTCATTAAAAAATGAGGAGTGTTCATTGGCCGATAAGTAAGCTAAGGGAACAGATATGATTATCAATTCCAACAATACGAATCCAAAGAAATGATTCATCTTGTAGCAGCGGTTTTTGAATAAAAAATGCTGTAAAGTTTGGGATATCAGAATTACAATAAAAGCATAGAAACAGATAAAAAAGAGAATAAAACTACGTTTACCGAATGTATCACTAATCCAGTAATCCATTCCGAACGGTTTAAAAAGAAATAAAAAGAGAAATGCGAAGCAAAAGACGATCGCACTCACTTTCAAACGATTATTTAACGAATTCAACTGCTTTAAACAGGTTGCAAAAAAAGCTTCTGCCTTTTTCATGATTCTCTCAGGTTATGTACAAATGACAAATTTATACAAAACTTCGAAGAAATCAAGAATCAGACAGAAGCATACTCACTATATTAAACTTAATTGTATGAAAGATTTAGTTCATGTACGTTTTGTGTAAGAGGTTTTATAATTAAATAACCCTGACGCTGATTTTCGCTTTTAACAAGCTCAAATGTAAGTTCTGCAGTGTTGACCGGTAGAGTAAGGCTGGATATATCCGGAATATAAAGAATCGTTTGATACAGTGAATCACATTGTGTATTATCCCATTTTATATGAAATTCATTATTCTCAAACCGGTTACCATAACTGAGTAATTCTCCTGCGGTACGCATAGGATAAATTCGGGAAAGAACAGGAAAATAATCCTGAGATTCAATCCCATTCCAATAGCACCAATAGGTTTGTCCACTCAGATTCTTCTCAATATGCTCAATAATCTGACGTGCGGGTTCCAAATAGCTATTTTTACCCATATAATAAGCACCCCATTCTCCTATAACTACTGGTATATGTTTTTTTCTGCCACTTTCAAAAATAGCATCAAAAATAACATTGACCCTTTCCGTTCCAGGTTTAGCGACAAATTCAGTATCCGTAACAAGATCATAACCATGTGGAGCATACAGACATTGAGTATCTGTATTACCGGATTCATTAACAGGCAACTGGATCTGACTGGGTACACCTAAATTGCTGAAATAGCTATGCTCAAGAATTAGAATCTGATTCGGATCTACTGATCGGATTGCATCTCTTACTTTCTGATAAAATGGAGAAAGAGTCTCTCGTTCGAATTTAGCAACACTTTCTTCTAACCCGATTAGCAGTTTCGTATAGTTCTCGCGTGTACTTAACAACTCGAGTGCCTGCTGTCTCCCCTCTCCTGTAGCTAAAGCTCCAAGAATCTCTGCTTCTCCGATAGGCATACCGGATGTTTCAGTAAACAGATTACTGCCACTCACCAGCAAAGCGCCTAAAACTTCTTCAGCCTGGGAGCCTGGAAATGGCTCATTCATTATATCAAAACCCAACACAGAAGGTGAATTTTTATATCGCTCAGCAATAACTGTCCATAACCGGATATAATGATCCTGAATGCCCACTCCATCGGGAGCTGGTGTATTTGCCCAGAAATTATCAAAAGCATTATGGACTGCTGGACTTATAAAATAAGATAAAGCCCATATATCTCCTGTATGATGTGGCGCATTATCCGTTATTGTTGCCCATTCAGGTGCACCATCGCTGAACTGTTGACTGTAAAGGTCCTGATGCATATCAAGTATCAGATAGATTCCATTGTCTTCAGCCCATTTTACCCGTTTATCTATTTCGTTCAGATAATCCATATTTATCACACCTGGTTGTGGCTCCAAACCATCCCATATAATTCCATAACGGATGCAATTAAATCCCCAGGATTTGAATTGTTTAAAAAGCTTTTCGTCATCGGGATTCAAGTATTTGTCTTTGGTATTCTTATTAACATGATTAAGTCCGTTAAGAATAACCGTTCTCCCTTGTTGATCAACTACTTTTTCTCCGGCAATACGTAGAAAGTCAGTCGTTGCCGATTGAATTTCCTGAAAAGGAATGAGGCATAATGCTGATAAAATACCCAAAGAGTAAATTCTGAGTTTCTTTTTAAGATTCATAGTCCCGCTTTTTATCGTTTACATAAAAAATATCGGTTGCTAATATATTCGTAACCGAATTATCAGCAACCGACAAGGGATAAACAATAGGTTATTTGGGACGAAAATGACGAAAAATGGGCGAAAATACATTATTCAGGGACATTTCGTCAATTAATCGGGTCTTTTGTATTCTTCAAAAAGCATCAGAAGATGTGCCGCTGACCAACTAAAGTGAGGTGCTTTTAAGACTTCTCCTGTATGCGTACCGTAATTTTCATGAATAGGAGATGATCCCTGAAGACCTTTGAGACGATCAAATACCTGTTCAGTGTATTTATCTGCCTGCTCCGTATATCCATAATTACGTATACCGTTAATTCCAAAATAGACCTGATCCAACCAAATAGGACCTCTCCAGTAGCCTTTTGGCATAAACTGAGGGTTGTCAGCTGCAACTGTAGGAAAAGGTATATAAGTTGAAAACTTCGCTGTATCTGTAAAAAAGGACATTGCTCTTTGAGCTTGTTCCTTTGTTGCTAATTCTGACCAAAAAGGAATATAGGCTTCACAGCCTGCTTCCTTTATAAAATTGCCATTTAAATTTTTGTCATAAAAAAAACCATCTTCAGAATCAAAAAAATAATCTATATTAAAATCCATTTTGGGTATATCTTTCACATCAACTCCTGCGACTTCTGATAGTTTTCTCAAAAGTTGGTTTTCATAAAGCAGGAACGCATTAAGATCTACGGATTCCTGATCAAAACTCCATGCACTATCTGAATTTTGGAGCATCCGGGTTTGATCAAAACGAATCGCATTATCCATTCCGCTCTCCCATTTTGCTGCTTCTGTCGTGCCATCAACCGAACCAAATTCACAAATCCCATTCTGATTATGATCTCTATCCCTGAACCACCATTTATGATAGCTCAACAATTGTGGATAAATTTCACGAACGAAAGCCGTATCATTCGTTTGTGTAAATATGCGGTTGACGGCCCAAACTGCCAAAGGAGGTTTACTGTCTCGCGCATTATTCTCACTGGAATCGGTATAGATACAATCTATAATCATACCATCGGGTAATTGATAATCAAACATTGTACGAATCTGATCTTTTGCCAGCTCGGGAGCAAAAGTAGCCAATGCATACGCATGTTTCCAGGAATCCCATGCCCAGAAACCAACAAAATATCCTACAGCATGAGAAGGTACAACTCCATCATGCAACAAGGCTCCTTTTGCACTTCTCCAGTTAGACATAAGGGTTACTACAGATTTAGCAGCTATACGATTATATGTATCCGAAAGATCGGGACGATATATTTTTTGTAAATAATCATTCCATCGATTGGTTTGCAAACTGATAAAACTATCGGGATGATTGATAATTTTGTTTGCCTGAGAGATGCCTGCTGTAAGTTCTTGTTCTCTATTGAAATAAGATAAAACTACATAAACAAAAGATTCTTCTCTCATTATAGTTTTATATGAATTACCTTCTACTGTTAATTGTGCCGAAGAGGGAAATGTCAGTATAAGAACTTCCCCTCCGGGTTGTCTGAAAAAAAGATTCTTACCATCCGATATCGTGCGGATATTTAAGCCGCTGTTTACAGAACCGCTTATAATCCATTCATTTATATCCTTTGAATAGCAGCTTAGTAAAACATGATTTTTATCAATAAACCGAAGTGTCTGACTCATATCAGACTTCTGATCAGAAGAAAAAATCTCAATTTTCCCAGGTAAGTAATTCGTTGAATCAACTATAAAGTCAGAACTACCGGATAGATCTCCGACTTGCAGTAAGGATTGAGATAACCAATATCTGGAATCAAGATCATATGGCCCGCAAAATCCATTCAAATGACTTCCGACAGACGGAAGAGTAAATCCAATCCATGCACCTTGATCTGAAAACC
The DNA here is from genome assembly GCA_002471225.1 of Porphyromonadaceae bacterium UBA7332. Taxonomy (GTDB): domain Bacteria; phylum Bacteroidota; class Bacteroidia; order Bacteroidales; family UBA7332; genus UBA7332. The sequence goes on along the minus strand of DKPO01000041.1, from coordinate 7,024 downwards.
AACCTTTACCTCCGTAAAGAGTATCCGGAACATACGTGATATCCAGGATCTGATTATATCTGTCGATATAGTCGCCGGCTATATCCTGCTTCTTTGAACAAGCAAAGAAGCAGGATATTAATAATAACAGAGTATATATTGTTTTCATGATAAAAGACTTAGTCATTGATAAACCATTTTGTTGTCGCAAGCTCTGCTAAATCAGATCGATTAGTCACAGGAATCGTTGTAAAACGATACGAATAGCTACGCGGTGTAATTGTATATTCAGGATGTACTTGTGCTCCCCATGAATTATCACCACCTACACCCATTTGCATATGATCTATATTCAGCCACACAAGATCTTCTCTCTGAATACTCCCTCCGTGACGGCGCTCTACCGGGAATGGTACGTGATCCAGTTTATCTTGAGTTGTCTGCCATGCACTCACACTTAAAGGTTTGTTACCAACAATCAACAATCCTTCTTTATCTGCATTTTGAAGAGCCACCCAACGTACATCTGATTTATTAGCTGTTTCCTGTGGGCGTACATAGGCATGGAATTGCTCCCATACACTCGCCCGATAACGTCCGATTGCAGCTGAAGATTTGCGATCCTGATAGTTTTCATGAGGACCGCGTCCTAACCACTCCATCTGATCGTATTGCCCCTGTAGTTGCATATACATACCTAATCTTGGAATTTCCGGCAACTGTTTATCTCCAGGTGTAAAAGTATAACTTGTCTGAAAAATTCCGTTAGGTAAAACTTCATAAGTCATATTCAATCCTGATTGTTGTTCAGCTAAAGCATAATCTACAATTACTTTTACAGATCCATCTCCCTGCGGTATGACTTTAAAAAAGTCTACCTTTTTATTCTTTGATGCCGTTTTCCAGGTACCGCATCTTGCTAAAGTTTTATTAGGCACATCATTATCTGTCAAAGGACGCCAGAAATTTGGTTCCAGTCCCTGAAGTAATACTTCCTTACCACTATATACTAAAGATATCATCACTCCGGTATTCTTATCAAAAGCCATCTGAAAATCTGAGCCTTTAAGGATTAGAGTATCTGATTTTTCATTTATGGTAACGGAGCCTTTAACCTGTTGGAGTGGAGCTTCTGGTGTCTGAACGGGTAATTTCCATTGGCTCATAGCTTCAATATGTCCACGTGGGATCAAAGGCTTATCTATATTTGTAACGGCCTCAAGTTTAAGAAAGTACTCTTTACCTGCTTTTACATCTTTGAACTCAGGCATAGGAATAGTTATAATTGCCTCTTCCTGAGGTTGAATGGACGGAAGCAAAAGTACACCTGAAGTTATCTTTTTACCATCGGACTCAAGTGCCCACTTAAGATCGACATGCGAAAGATCAATAAAATCATATCTGTTTTTAAGTTTTATTTGATTCATAGTAAACGGGACTGGTTGCATATCTATATATTCATAGACTTTCTTCACTTCCCAGATATGAGGATGTAAAGTACGATCTGCTGCTACCAGACCATTCGCACAAAAGTTAGAATCATTCGGTATACCAACAAAACCTAAATCTCCCCCATAAGCAGCTATTTTATTACCTAATGAATCCTTAGATTCTATTGTTTGGTCTACCCAATCCCATATAAAACCTCCTTGAAGCTGATCATATTTGTAAATAAGATCCCAATAATCCTGGAGATTACCGACACTATTACCCATCGCATGAGCATACTCACATAATATCAAAGGACGGGACTGCCGCTGATTAGCATGCTCCCGGAGGGTATAAATTCGGGCATACATCGGACAAAAGATATCGGAAACTCCCGTGCGTCGAGATCCTTCATATTGTACTGGGCGACTATTATCTCGTTTTTTTGTCCAGTTATATATAGTTTCAAAATGACTGCCATAACCGGACTCATTACCTAATGACCAGGTTATAACAGAAGTGAAATTTTTATCTCTTTCGACCATACGACTCATTCGCTCCATAAAAGGAATTATCCATTCGGGATTATTCGCTAACGTGCCATCTTCATGAAAATCCATTCCATGTGATTCTATATTTGCTTCATCAACCAGATAAATTCCATATTTGTCACATAAAGCATACCATTCGGGACGATTTGGGTAATGAGAGTTACGTACAGCATTTATATTAAATTGCTTCATAAGTTTTATATCTTCGAGCATACTTTCCACTGTAATTGTTCGTCCTTTCTTTGGATCATGCTCGTGACGATTTACTCCTTTTATAAGAATAGGGGTACCGTTTACAAGGAGTTGTCCATTATGTATTTTTACTTCTCTAAATCCAAAATCATGCTTAAATGCCTCTTTTTGACCGGAAGGAGAAAGCGTTTGTACAGAAAGTGTATATAAATAGGGTGTCTCCGCTGACCATTTATTTATGTCATGAAGTGTTTGATTCAATTTTAAAAGTGTATCTACAGGGGACTTAACTATGTATGACTGTGTTAATAACTTCTCTTTTCCATCTAAAATATTAATCATCACCTTTGTTCCCTTTTCCAATTGGGAAGGCTCTAATAACAACGATAAATCGAGAGTGCCATTTGTATAATTATCGTGTAAGGAAGTCCCTATTTCGAAGTCTTTTACCCTACTTTTAGGCCGAGCAATCAGATATACATCCCGCTCAATACCACTATATTTCCAATAATCCTGATCTTCCAGATAAGAACCATCACTAAAACGGAAAACCTGAACGGCTAATTTATTTTTACCTTGCTTAATTCGCGAGGTAACGTCAAAATGAGCAGGTAGTCTACTATCTTCAGAATAACCTACATACTCCCCATTAAGCCAACAATGAAAGGCTGATTCTACTCCTTCAAAATCTAATATAAGATCCATTCCCTTAAAATCAGCCGGAAGAGAAAATTCATGGATATAACTTCCAACCGGATTATAATCAGCTGGAACGTTAGGCGGATCTACTGGAAAAGGATATTTTACATCTGTATAGATAGGAGCATCAAAACCTTGTAACTCCCAACTCCCGGGAACTTCAATCGTACTCCATCCCTTCAATGAATAGCCCGGTTTGTAAAAATCTTTTGGCGCTGAAGCATAATTTTTCGCAAACTTAAATTGCCAGATTCCATCAAGAGAAAGAATCCTATCATTCTTCCGGGATTCAACTAAAGCTTTTTCAGTCGATGAATATGGCGTGAAATGGGCACCCAGCGGTAAACGATTTACTTGATTAATCCGGGGATTTTGCCAATGTTCGCTTTCCTGAGATGAAGCAATCGCAGGCATCCATAAGGATAGTAATATTAGGAGTGTTTTATTCATAGCATTAAGCAGTTATATTATTTATTTAGCGTGTTGCAAAAAAAGTTACTAAAAATGGAACGGTTAAATCTACTGTAACCCCGTGAAATATGGCAACAACAGCAAATTCCTTGCCACTATATCTGGATATAATGGGTAAGGTTGTATCCATAGTTGTAGCTCCTCCGCATGAGATAGGAGCCAGCTTCCCAAAAGAATATACCAAAACGGGAGTAAACAACAAGGTCGTAATTTCCCGGATAATATTTGAGATAAGAGCGATCGTTCCTAGTTCGGCTCCTTTATATTGAGTTATAAAAATACTTGATAATGAATAGTAGCCAAAGCCTGATCCAACAGCCATACATTCCGAAAGCGTATATTTAGGAAGAAAAGGGCTAACCAAAGCTGAACCCAGCAATGTTCCTATGATAGTAATTAAAGGTAAAATTATATAGCCTTTACGGATATAACGGATATTCGTCAATGCTTTCGTATCTGCGCCAACACTTATTCCAACACAGAACATTAATGCCCATAAAGCATACAAGCTTAAATCAGAATCAAGTATCCAAGTTGGGAATAATTTATAGAAGGAGCAGAATACCCCCACAACAAAAAACAATATAATAATAATACTTCCTCTCATTTTTGTCTTTTTGATGATTTGAATTTATGTAAGAATAGATAAAGCCCCCACGCACCAAGAACACTAACGCTCATTGCACCAAATGTTATAATAAATGCATCAATGCCTATTGTCCCCATCCCTTTCATAATTGCCTCATTATTTCCTACAGAGATTCCTAACAAAAAGAGTAGAAGCCATATTAATGGCGTTATTAATTTATGTATTTTCTGGATTCCCTGATTCCGGAATATATATCCTAAAAAAGCACCGGATAACATTAAGAGTATGACTGTAAACATAATATTAAGTAAAAGACCGGACCTGCTTTTATAAATAGCCTCTTACAGGCCCGGTCTTGGAAAAAAGAGTGTTTATTTATTGAGAAATCTTGTCATTCGAAATAATTTCTATAAATGGAATCGGATAAAAGTTATTCTTGTCGGGATTAAATTCATTTCGTCCCACAGCACTTAAGGCTTCTTTTACTTTACCCCATCGTCTCAGATCATAAAAACGATAGTTTTCCAGCGGGAATTCTAAAATACGTTCATGTTCAATCTGAGCTCTTACATCAACTTGTGATGTTCCTTTCATTGCAGGCATATCAGCGCGTTCGCGTACTTGATTAATATAAGGTATCGCTTCAGATGTCCGACCCAATTCATTTAATGCCTCTGCAAGCATCAACAGTACATTAGAATATCTCATTAGCGGGATATTAACTGCTGTGCGGGACATTTCCAGTTCTTCCATTGTGGCGGGCATGAATTTTCGGAAAGCAGGTCGGTTATAGGGAACTCCTTCTGAATTCTGGAACCAGTCATTATAATCGTAACCGTATACTTTTCCTGTACCATCATTAAAATACGGATCCTGGAAGAATATCGTCGCATATAAACGTGAATCATATGCTCCTGTTACAGATGTTTTTCCCTCTTTCATATACTCATCAACCAAACTTTGACTTGGTAAAATTTCATCCCATCCCCAAAGCTCACTTACACCAATCCATCTATGCAAAGCCGTACGATAATAAGCTCCATTATCACTAGACATTGAGAATTGAAGTTCAAAAATTGATTCTTTTGAATTCTTATTCTTTCCATTAAACATGCTTAGGAAATCTTTAACTAACTCGTATCCTTCTACTTTATTCAAAGCTTCGACTGCTGCAGTTAAGAATTCCTCTTTACGGGCTGGTTCTTCATAAGCCCGAGTCAAATAAATCCATCCCAGATAAGAGTAAGCTGCACCTTTTGTTGCTCGTCCTATCTGATCAGTAGGCTGAGAAGCAGGAAGAGATGTAGCATCAACCAAATCTTTAACTATAAAATCCCAGGCTTCGGTGCGTAGAGATATTTCTTTACTTAAGTCTCCTTGTGAGGTTATATATTTATCTCGAACAACAATCTGATTCCAGTTCATTAACAGTTTGGTATGATAAAATGCCCGAAGAAATTTTGCTTCTTGTATTATCTGATGTTTATCTGAATCTGAAATATTTGGTGCCGGAATTTCAGCGACTTTTTCTATAACCTGATTACAATAACTTATACCTGAATAGTTATCCTGCCAATACATAGAAAACTGAGAATTTCCATTGGTATAGTTAAAAAAGGCTAATTCGGTCCAGTTCTGATAATTAAGGGCATCCGTACCCATATTTATAATATCTTCTCTATAGGCTTCAACAGGCCAATGTATTTCAGCAAATCCCCATACATCTGTAGAAGATTCCATTTTTGAATAAGCTGCAGCCAAACCTGCTTCAGCATCTGCTTTATTACGCCAGAAAGACGATGACGTTAGCTGATCCGGAGACTCAACTGTGAGAAAATCTTCACATGACGTGAAACTCAAAACAGACAAACAAACGGATAATGACAATAATATCTTTTTCATAGGTTTTCAGATTTTAATTAATTAGAATACAAGTTGTAAGCCGACTACATAAGTTCTGTTAAACGGATAAATCAAGTTATCAATACCCGAGTTCAAAACACTTGCTCTCGAAAACTCCGGATCAACACCACTATAATTAGTCCATGTCCATAAGTTTTCTCCGCTTACATAGAAACGTAAACTTTCAATCCAGGCTTTCTTCAAAACTACTGAAGGTAAAGAATAACCTAATTGTATCTGACGCATACGTATAAAATTTCCATTTTCAAGAAAACGATCCGACTCTCGGGCATTTCCATTTTTATCCTGAAGAACCGCTCTTGGAACATTCGTATTCCTATTCTCCGGAGTCCATGCATTTAAGGTCGATTTTAGGAAGTTCGTTCCCGAAGCCATTCCTTCATAGAAATATCTGTTACCATTATAAATCTTATGTCCCCAGGCACTACCAAAAACAACCGAAAAATCAAAACCTTTATAACTTAATCCCAAATTCAGATTTGCCTCAACTTTTGGAATACCTGTCCCACAAAATACCTGATCATCTGTATTAATTTCTCCATCACCATTTACATCAACAAAACGCATATCTCCAGGTTTTGCATTCGGCTGTAAAATACCTTTTTCTCCTTTATGTGCGTTTACTTCATCCATTGTTTGAAAAAGACCATCTGACTTATACAAATAAAACGCACCTATAGGTCTTCCTACACGAGTTTGAGTCGGGAAATGTTCAGATCCGTATTTAAGACCTTCTCCATATAAAATCTGATCATCTGATGCCAGACTCAGAACTTTATTGTTCACTGTTGTGAGATTAAAGCCCACATTATATTCGAAACTATTAATCCGATCTACCCAGTTTACTTCGAATTCAATACCACTATTCTTAATTTTACCTACATTCAAAGTAGGATCCCATAAACCGGCTGATGGGGGCATTTTCTTTGTAATCAACAAATCTTCTGTTTTATTATAATAGTAATTGATACTACCATACAATCTATTTAACAGAAAGCCATAATCCAAACCTATATTTTTTGTATCAGTCGTTTCCCATTTCAAATTACGATTTTCCAGACCCGGGGCAATGCTTCCAGGCCATGGATTCTCACCTGAACCTTGTACATAACCCATATATAGGCTATTATAAGTTTTTATCAAAGCTAAGAAGTCATAATATCCCAAAGCTCCTTCATTCCCTAAACGTCCC
>DKPO01000015.1 GCA_002471225.1 Porphyromonadaceae bacterium UBA7332 | reverse complement strand
CGGATCCACGTATCCGACCGTGTCCCAAAACGAACCAAATATTAATCAACCATACAAATGGTTTGATCCCAATAATACAATAAATTTGTTCGGTAAAATACCATTGCCATACGATGGTGAAATATCATCCAAAATTCAATCAATCCCCAACGGTGTAGGGGCTGGCTTTATGCCTGCCCGTGTTCCAAAACAATCCAAAATACCAATCAATCCCACATAATTTATGATCCGCACGATGCATTAATATCGAAAGATAAATATGATATCATTATTCATTAAAAACGACTTCACGCAAACGCAACTTTTTAAATTCGTAAGCTATACCCACTTTGAAGCCTGATTCCTCCAGTTTATTAATAAAGTCTTTATATTCATCTAATATTTCTGACTGATCAGTACGACTTCTTACATAGCTGCAATAATCATCAAATGAACCCCATACTATTTCAGTAATAAAACTCAGTGTAAGAATATCTTTTTCAAATGAATTTACCTTATATACAGAATAAGATATAAACTCATCAAATTTATCTTTACAAATTCTTTGTATCTCTTCTCTTACTTCTGGATGATAGATCGCTTCTTCCGAGTTTGATTTATCAGATAGATTAGTATATCGATATATACTGATTATATCACGCAAATCCCGTGACTGACTTTGAGTAAATTTCAAAAACAGAGACTTTTGAATTTCACTCAACTCTTCTGAGCTTAAAGGAAAATCCTTAAGACGTTGTTGATAATGAAGGTAATGAATATATATTATCGCATATTTCTCACATCCTTCCATCTCCATTAGTTTTCTGACGAATATTCTATCCTCCTCACTATATACCTTACGATTTCCATCCTTTTGGGGTATTCGTTTAATTTCGTTTGTTATATAATCTTTATCAAAGCTCATTTTACTTGTGACGCTATTAAAATAGAACATGATTTTTATGAGTTCCAAAAATTCATATTCATCATTTTGAATAAGACCTTCGATCCTATGTATAAAGAATATAGACCTATTTACTGACCATTCCTTTAAGCTACTCTTCATATCATCAAATGACAGTTTAAGAAATTGTTGAATATCCTTTTCCGGAATTTCATTTTCTAAAACTGTATAATAAAAATATCTATCAAAATATGATTGATGATTGATTTGCCCAATTTCAGCTCTTCTATATTTATCCCATAATGCCTCTAACAGATTATCTATTAAGGATAGATCTTCACTCTTTAAATGTAATAACTCCCTATTATCTTGCAGATATTTCCTTAGATCAATCTTCTTCTTATAGAAGGGTGAATGTGTTAATTTATCTAACTCCTGCTTTTTTGTTTCTTCTGTTTCCTCAAAAAGTTTTATATTTCTATAATTCCCAATATTAAAAAGACAATCTTTATTATCCGCTATAAAATGCAGAGCATACGGATAACGTAATCGCAACAACTCAAAAACACATAAATCAAAAATTTCAATATCATCTTTCAATTGATTGAAATGCGAATGTAGAATATTACCATACCGCTTCACATCTCGCTGATTTTTAATAAATTGATATACATCAAACTTAGCATTCAACAATTTATCAAATAGATCACCTCTATCGCCAAAAACATCTCTCAATGAACCTCTTAATTCATTACCAATTTGCTCCTTTGTTATTTTAGGTAAAACATACTCTTCTTGTAATATTTTCTCAATGTATAGCAAACTATGATTTGCATATAGTAACCGTATAGTATCAACTACATAAATTTTATCGTAGGCTACTACAAAATACATATTGGGTAAATTGGATGTATTCCGTACTAATCGAAAAACCTCTTCCAGTTCATTACTTCCCAAACGATCTATATCATCAATAAAAACGACAATCTTTTTTTGTACTGATTTTATATTGTTGGCTAATTCCGAAAATAAATCAGAAGTACTTTTATCCGTCCTTTTAATGAAAGAATGTGTCAGAAACTTTACCCATGTATTATCAATAACATTCAAAGACTCTGCATAAATCCGAATATTACGCGACAATCCAGAACTGAAAACTGATAATTTATTACTTAACTCATCAAAAAACACTTGAGTGAGGTTTGTACATTTCCTATATATCCAAGGATTAAAATCCATTATTATCAATTCCTCTTTATACTTACTCTCGAGATGTTCTTTCATTAAATTCATAAATGAAGTTTTTCCCTCACCCCATGGTGCAACTATCCCAAAAGTAAATGCACTGTCAGTTGTATTAGTATGAATTAATTTCTCAGCAGCGTCTTTTGCATTTGTTTTTCTATTAAAGCTATCATCCTCTGAGTTTAATATAGGTTCGTCTTTACAAAATCCACAATTAACATGTTCTGTCACGTTCTGTCTTTTCGGTAAAAATCTCAATAATAGAATACTTACGCAAGCAATCGGAATTATATCAACATAGCAAATTTCTGGTATACTGTACAGAGAATAAGCTGTATTAGTTGTAAACCTATACCAAACCCAGAGAATCAAGACTAATATTGCTATGCCTGCCACTCTGTTTTCGACCACGTAAACTCTTTTATATCTCATAGATGCTTTTATTATAATCACAAAAATACTAAACAAAAAGAGTATATCTGTGATCCAATTACAAACAAACTTTGACAAGAAGGGTTCTATAAACCAGCTATCAACTAACCTCTCCCACAAGGGCATAAAGCAAATAAATATTGCAAAAACAATCAATGTAAAATAATTATCTTGGAGAAACCTACGCATATCAATCTTTTTAAAAAGTAATTTAGATTCTAAAGTAATATTTTTAATTCAACAATATACAATTTTACATAAGCATATTTATTATCCATATTTCAATCTTTCTTTTATATTCACTTCAAAACGTATATCAAGATTAAATAAACAGTATCAGCCTACGTTTTGATAGGTATAGACAACAAGAAAAGGAATATCAGTGTGGTTAAATTCCATTGCCGTGCGATTGTGCATCAACACTATATATATTGCCCCCTTACTAATTTTCTACAAATCCAATAGTAACTTCAAATAAAAAAAGCGACTACCGGATATTCTCCGATAGTCGCTTTTTCTTATAGTATTTAAAATCAAACATTAGCCAATTGTTTCTTAATCATAAACTTCTGAGCTTTTGTCATAAAGCTTTGATCGATTAACTCCCGGTTAGATTTGAAAAAGTTATTAGACGCAATGATTATCTCTTTTGAAAGTGAATCTGAAGAAATTTTCTCAAAAGAATTAAGCATTATATGCCCTTCCCTAAACTGACTTCTGTAATAACGGTCTTTCAATCCATTCTTAACAAGTAAATCGAAGACTAATAGCGAATTGCTAAACTTACCGTTTAATTCAAAAGTAAGTTCAGAAAGATAATTATCAATAGCATCCCACGAAGTGGAGATAATCAGCATGCTGTTATCTGACAATTCTATTAGTTTAAATTTATTGTTTGTCATTAGTTCCAATGTTTACAGTAATCATTTATAAAACGAAATCCATCTGTGATGATATCAAAGCATATTCCTCTGTCTTCAATAATCGTTGTTGTTTCTACAACATTATCAGCATGTGATAATTTGTCCCGATGTTTTTTGAAAAAGGTATAGAGATTACAAAATGGCTGTGATTCCTGCTCAGAGAAAATAGAACAAGTTTCAAGAATAACGTATTTGTCTTCTTGTTTCTGAAATATTTCCCCAAAACGCTTAATTCCTCCTGGAATATCCTCATTAATTCTTTTTTTCATAATACCCTCTATACCTCTGAATAAAGGCTGTATACAGCATGAATAGTCAGGCATATCAGGCATCTTATTATAAAGGATCAAAGACGGAACAATCAGCTTTTCTATTTTACCATCCAGCTTATTGCCTTTATCCGGAACATGATCATTCAAATCTTCCGAGATTAATTTCTCCTGATTCGTATGAATCGCAAACACTTCATTCGTTATATTTTCTAGTTTATCACAAAATAGCTCTGCCGTTATAGAGATAAAATCAGCCATAAGACTTGTTATACGTCCTTGGGCTAATAAAGTTCCGTTCTTATAATATGTAACAGTTAAGTGCGCATAATGTTTGCTACTGATATCAAACACCTTACATATTGTTTCGTTTGCAGGATCCTTTTCTGTAATTATGTATTTTTCTTCTTGTAGAAACTCCAGAATCAGATCCAAATCAGATTCTTTGACATGTTTAATTGTTATATTTTTTGTATCTGCTATGTGTAAAGAAGCGTGATCAATCAAGAAATCTCTTAACAGATTTCCTAATTCTGTATTTTTACCCTGTACCTGAAAAGAAACCTGACCTCCTTTGAAAAAGCAATTCAGAATTGTTTTTTCTAATTTGACGACAAGTTTACTTACTTCTTCATTTACAGAAAGAGATTCTAATAATTGCTTTTCCTCAGCAAATCTTCTTATATAGAAATATAATGCTTTTGTATCTAAGGAATATCTTTGTGCTCCAGCCATGGATTAGATCAGTTTGATTAATAAAAGTCTGCAAAGATACAAATATTACAATAATCCAATACTGGAAATAGCTGTTATTCAACATATATCTATCTAATAATTTTAGAATGCATCATTACCAACAATGTAGGGTGCGATCTATATACTGTGCCTCGGGAGTGATAACGAGATCGCTCCGTGCTCCCAAACGATCCAAAACACAATCAATCCCACATAATTTATGATCCGTACGATGCGATAACGGTTGATTTTCAATCTGTCTTTTAAAATGAATAAAATTGATTTAATCAGTTTATGGGTTGATGTTTGCAAAACAGATCGGCAGATCACCCATAAACTTAATTGAGGTGAATCGTTTTTTAATCTGCGTGAACGATGCCTAAAACGGCAGATCATCCCCCTTATTCATTTCCGGATCAACCGGTGTGGGCGGTTGATGATTCACCTCCGCAACCGGTACGACCGATGGCGGAGGTGCAGCCTGCTGTGTCTGAACTTCTGCTGCCGTACCCACTTTCGTTATCTGCCAGGCACGGATGGTAGTGTACCAACGTTCGTTGTACTCCCGACTCTCGATATTTACTTTAGCCTCCACGATATCACCCGGATTCATCGGGACTGCATCTACCCGATCACCCCATAGAGCGAAATGTATCTTTTTCGGGTACTGATCCATCGTTTCCAGTACATATTCCTGTTTTTTCCATGTACTTCCTGTCTGACTGTTTGTGCCTTCAATTACGGGTAAGGCCACCACGATTTTTCCTTTTATTTCCATTGTATATTTTTTTATAGGTTAAGATGATTTACAGGAGTTAAGAGAGTTAAAGGAGTTATTTTAATCAATAAAATGTATCATAACCAACAATGTAGGGGTCAATCCATGTATTGTGTCTCGGGAGCGATAACGAGATTGACCCGTGTTCCAAAACGAATCAAATATCAATCAACAATACAAATGGTTTGATCCGAATAATGCAATAATTTCGTTCGTCAAATTCGATTGCCGTACGATGGTGAAACACGGATGAATACGTGGATTCATCCCTACATTTAAAAACCAATTCGTATAATGACATTTTTTGTTATTCAATAAACCAAATATTTAAATACCAACTATGTAG
>DKPO01000014.1 GCA_002471225.1 Porphyromonadaceae bacterium UBA7332 | reverse complement strand
AAATGTAAACAATAATGCTTTATAAACCGAATATGGTTGTCTCTTGCAGAACTTACTCTTCTGACTTGATGACATCATAGGTTAGGAATTAGCTAAATGTATAGGATATGAATAAGCATGAAAACAAATGAAGAAATACTTACACTTCAACAGTCTCTTTTTTTTGATGAGCCTTTCCTTCGCTTTTTGTATATCCTTACAGGCACAGGGAAGTACACAAAATATGTTTAAGGAGAAGGATATAACGATTTATTTTCGTTTTGATAAAGCAGTTTTTGAAAATGATTATATGCATAATAAGCAAAATCTGCTCCTACTGGATTCAATGATGCATAACAGACTCTTCTTGGCAGGGTTGGATTCTGTACGGATAACTTCTTATGCATCACCTGATGGAAGCCCTCTTTACAATGAGGGTCTGGCATTGGCAAGAGCAACAAATGTCAGAGATTTCCTTTTGCAAAACTATACGGATATGAGTCGGTATCCAATCATTATAGAACCCCTGGGCGAAAACTGGGAAGGGCTAAGTCAGTGGATTACGAATGATTTATATGTTCCCTGTAAATCTCAGGCGTTACATATTCTCAATAATACCGACGATCCTCTGATGAAGGAACAGGCTCTGCGTCGTTTAATGGATGGTAAAGTGTGGAAATACTATCAAAAGCATATTTTTCCTCATTTACGCGGATCATCCTGTCTGATGTTTTACCTCGATCCGGTGAAAATGGCTGCTGCCGATACCACTGAATCTGTTTCGCCACCGGTTCCTGTGACTCCTGTGGCAGAGGTATCTTTTGTGTCCGAACCGGCAGTTCGGGAGGTTCCTTCGGTTTCGTCCCGGCTTGTACGTCCCGTAGCGCTTAAAACCAATCTGCTGTTTGATGCAGCCACGCTGCTCAATGTGGAGATCGAAGTGCCTGTGGCACCCCGTTTCTCGATAGCCGGCGAATGGATTTTTCCGTGGTGGTTGTGGGAGAACAAGCAGAACTGTCTCGAAGTACTTTCGGGTAATCTGGAAGCTCGCTATTGGTTTAAACCAAATTACGCAAAGCAAGACCCCTCGCTGGGCAGACACAATCCGTTGTCGGGTTGGTTTGTCGGTCTGTATGGCGGAGGCGGTCTCTATGATTTAGAGTGGAAACGGGAAGGCTATCAGGGCGAGTTTTTTATCGCGACCGGTCTGAGTGGGGGATACGTCCTGCCGCTGAAACGCAATCTCAGTATGGAGTTTTCTTTAGGAGTCGGCGTGCTCCGGACGAAATACCGGCATTATCACGCCGAATTCTGTGATATTCACGATCGTTGGCATCTGACTCGTCAGTACAGCGGTCAGTACACGTGGATCGGACCGACACGGGCAAAAGTATCGCTTGTCTGGTACCCTCATCTGAAGTTGAAAAAGAAAGGAGGTAAGTTATGAGATCTTTTATCTGGCTCCTGATTGTACTTGCCGCATTTTTTACGTCCTGCCATCGCCGGCCTTTTGATGGTCCTTGCGATACAATGGCGCAAATTCCGATCGGTACAGTCTGGGAAAAATCCGGGGTAGATGTCAAGAATGTCACGGTTTACTTCTATGACAAAGCCGATGGCAAACTCATACGCGAACATCGCTTTGAAAATATGCCTCGTACGGTTCAGTCCTACGTGACTTTACCGTTTGGCGAATATACAGTGGTTTTCCACAACGAAATCCGCGAACAGATTAAATACCTGTCCGTACGTGGTCACGAGCAATACGCGACACTCGAGTTCTATGCGCAGTCCGACAATCCGGTTCAGACCCGCGATCCGGCTGATAATTATATCAGGCAGCACGAGCCGCTCGCTGTGGCTACGGTCAGTGATTTTGTCGCTGTACCCGATGAAGAAAATACGCGTCTGGTGGGTGTCGAACCTTTGCAGAAGAACAGCTATATGGACATTACGGTCCATGTCAAAGGGCTTAACAATGCGCGTATGCCGGCTTTGGTTGATTTGCGCAATGTCGCGGCAAGCTTTTTCGCACAGACCGATCAACCTGCGGGTAGTCCCGCTACGATCCAGTTCACGATGAACAATCGCCAATACGACGAAGGCTCCGTGACAGATGGGGTTATATCGGCACGCGTTTCGCTTCATGGCACACTGACAGACCGCTATAGCATCGCAGGACATACGGCTAAGCCGATTTACCTCGATATGCTTTTTATGCTGACTGACAAAGATAAAACTGTCATTCGTCATACGGTTGATATCACTTCGCTGATTCGTTTTGCTCCGCAGACGAATGGTTCTGTTTTACTGACGGTCCCCGTTGATCTGACTGAGGCTTTGCCCGACGTAGTTCCCGAGGGATCAACCGATTCAGGTTTTGGTTCCGATCTCGAGGATTGGGATTCTATTGATGTTCCTCTGGAACTTTGATATTTAGCTGTACGGACTTTTACCTTGAAAATTAGGATATTAATATTTTGATCAGGTTCAAAGTTTTAAACTTGTTACTTACTTACTTAATTATTTAGACTTATGAAAAAAATGATTTTTTCACTGGCTGCTGTAGGTTTGCTGGCCAGCTGTTCGCAAAATGAAATTCAGGAAATGACTGAAAAGTCCAATGAAATCAAGTTCTCGACCTTGAATGATAAGGTAACGCGTGCGGCAAATGACACGAATGACCCTTATCAGGTTTTTGCAAAATTAAGCAATGGAGAAGTTACCGGCGATTATTGGTTTATGAATGAAACTTTAATACCGGGTACAGCCAATAGTGGAACTAACTCAGATGGTTTTAACAATTATACAAGCAGGGATCAAATTCAGTCAGGGAATAAATTTTATTGGCCTGCAAATAACGGCTGGATTTTAAATTTCTATGGTTTTGCACCAGCTCATGTTTATAGTATGTTGGTTGAAGATAAAGAATATAAAAGTCTGAATATTAATTATACTGTACCTACTGCTACTGAAAAAGGGGATGCTCAGGAAGATTTCACGATTGCAATTCCGCAGAGTTTTACAGATAAAACAAAACCAAGTGGAAACAACGTTCACTTTCAGTTCAAACATATGCTGTCTAAAGTCACTATTAGTGTCGATTTGACTAAAGCTTTAAAGGATGCCGGTTATTCAGTAAGCTATGGTGCCGAAAATATACATACTCCAAGTCTGACTGTCCTAATGGTAAATGGAACTATTAATGCAATGGATGATACACCAACCTGGGAAAATTTAACTGATGTAGCTGGTGAAGGATACGATAGTTATAATGATTTGAGAGAACCTCTTAATGAATGGACGACCTATACTGGAAATAGTAACTATTTGATTTTACCGCAAAGCTCACCTCACACAAGTATTAGTCTGCCTGTTGTAATTAAGAAAAATGGAGTGATTGTATTCGAAGGAGATGTTACTTATACAATTAAGCCGGATGATATGGCATCTAATGAGTTTCTTCCTGGTAAAAACTACGGAATGAATATTACAATCAATGGAGAGTCTACAACAGGTCCTGACGGTAAACCGATCTTCGGTCATGAAATCATTTTCTCTTCTGAAGTAGCAAACTGGGATGAAGTTACGATTGAAAAGCCACAACCTGGTAAACCAGATAATAATTAATAGTTGAACGACAACTAACCTAAACCCTGCTTAAATCTACGGGAGAGGGGTAAAAGCCTCTCCTGCTATTTATTCAAAATCATGAAACTATGTATAGATCTGCCAACCCCTTTTTTTGTCTGATTGCTTTATTCATATTAGGAGTATCCTGCACACAGACATTCACGAGCGAGCAGGAACTGAATACCCCCATCGGGATTGTAGCCTTTCGTGATCCGACCGATCCGACCCGGGGGCATCCGGCTGCAGATATTTCAGAAATCAGTAATCTGAAAATATTTGGCTATTATACCGGCAATGGAAAAGATTTTACCTGGGCAAAACAGGCAGCGACAGCCCGGCCCGATTTTATGAATGATGTGAGGGCTACCCAAACAGCTTCCGGTGTCTGGAGCTATGAAAAAGGGCCTGTTTACTGGCCGGTTGCCACAGATGCCAATATTTCTTTTTTTGCCTACGGTCCGTCAGCGACTCCCCAAAACGGAATCTCCCTGATCCAGACTACCGGTTTGCCCCGATTGCGCTATGAAGTACCTTCGAAATGTGCTGACCAGCCCGATCTGACGATAGCCGTCCCGTTGTTTGACCGCAATATCTCAAACAACGGAACTGCTCCCGTTAAGTTTATGCTGAAACATGCATTGACTTGTATCGGATTTCGCATACAGGGTTCAGGCGAAAAAATAACCGGCTTATCCATTCAGGGTATAAAAACGAGTGGAACGCTCGCCATGGATGGGAACGCTTTGCAATGGGATCTTACCGACTCTTCTGTTGCGACAGGAGTTTATCCCGTTATTCTTAGTAAGGTTCCGTTTGAAGCACCTCTTCAAATGTCCGGCCTTCTAAATACAACGAACGGCTATCTGATGATGATCCCCCAGCAATTGGGCGAATCAGCTCGTATTGTGATTGATATCGAAGGACAAAAATCCGTATCTGTCAGTCTGAATAATGTGCAATGGACAGCGGGTAAGCAAATCGTTTACTCAATTGTTCTTTCCGCACCGGGTGGCGGAGCCAATCTGCTTTATCTCAATAGCGAAGGTAAATTAGCGGCTGCACCTTGGGGTGGTCCATCGGCTTCGGCTGACAAACCTGTACATAAAGACAATATTCTTTGTGTCAAATTTGGTGGAGTGATCGCCTTTTCATTGAATGATCAGCCGTGGAGTATCAGTCAACTCCGTTTCTATCCGTTAGCAGGGACTGCCTCGGATTATTTTCAGGGATATCCGTTCTATTCCAATGCGGAATGGGAAAAAAATATAAAGAATATATCGGATGCCTCCTATCATCAGGTGGCTAATATACGCAAAGGGAAAGGCGATATCTGCCGTTTGATTGGTTTGTCGGCATCAGACATAATAAATATGACTGATCAGGCACTTAATACTTACCGGAGTGGGTGGCGATTACCCTCAGTGGCTGATTCGAAGCTCTTCTCGGGCTTTGAGAGTCAGACAGCCTATACGGCTCATTGGGCACGCCCTTTCGAGATAAATGGCGGATATTTTCCGAGAGGAATGGAAGCAGCCCGTCTGCTCTTTCTGCCGGCTATCGGCTATCGGGCGGATAATGGTGACCGCTATGGTCCCTATATGCCGAATCATTTTGCCGAGACCGGTCAATATTGGCTGAATACGATTAATGACAATCCGGGTGATGCATCCATGTTCAGCTTCGAGGCGACACAGGTCAACCCGGTCGCTAGATTTCATGCAGGCAAAGCATTGCCGGTCCGTTGTGTAAAAGATACGAATTAAAAATAGGAATTAAAAAAGATCGTTGAATTCGAAAAAATATGAGATTATTAGCTTTATGCTCGCTATTATTGATTTGGTCATGCAATGAATCGGAAGAAACAGGTATTCAGAGGCCTGACCGGCAGATGAACTTTTCGGCTGAAGGAGATATCCGTGAGTCGAAGACGCGTGGAGGGAGTGTTACAGAGACCAATCTGAACACCATGGCAGTATATGGCTATTATTCGGCAGCCTCTCCGTTAGGGACGGATGCACCCGATTTTGCCTATCTGTTCGATAAAGAGAAACTCACGCGCAATGCTTCGGGCAACTGGACGTATGCACCGCCGAAATACTGGGTCCCGCAAGGTTATCATCATTTCTTTGCATTTGCGCCCTATGAAGACCTTCCGCTGATTACCCATGTCAGAGGAAATCATCCGGTCATGCACTTGGATGTTCCTTCCCGGGCACGCGATCAGAAAGATCTGCTTTGGTCTTTAGGGACTACGGTGAATCGGGTTTATCAGGAGAGCGGATCGAATCAGATTCATTTCAATCTCAAACATGCGCTTACGCAGGTGCGGTTTTCGGGAGCTGTGGCTGCAGATTACAAAGGAGAGACGGTTTGTATCGAAAAAATCGTTCTGAAGAATCTTTATCGTTCAGCATCTTCCTACTGCTTGTATAGGGGTATGGAATTGACTTCTGCCGGATGGCACACCGATGCGTTATCAGGAGAGGACTTCTATGCTTCGTCAGCGACAGACGGTGGCGTGGCTGAACTCAAAAATAACTATTGGTTGACCGCAGGGATGCAGTCCCTGTTGAATGATAAAGAGTCGTTTTATCTGATGCCTCAGTCTTTCTCCGATCGGCCTGATGGGAGTGTTCCGCAACTCGAGATTCACTTTCGCGGACGAGTCGACCAGGTGTTAAGAGTGTTTCATACGACCTTATATGCACCTGTGGATGGTTCGGGACGTTCGGGCTGGAATCCCGGTCAGTCTCTGCATTACCAGCTGACTTATCGGGGTGGTGGCGATACACCGTTTAATTTGCAGGCTGTTGTAGTTCCATGGGATACACAGGATGTAGAAATTTCGGTTCCCGCTACCTATTTACAGGTTGCCTCCACCAATATGAGCTGGCAGTCCGGTAAAGAACAGCGGATTTATTTCTCAACGAACGGGTCGTCTGTTAGTCAGAGTTGCTCGCCTTATATCGCGTCATCGCTGGTATTTGATGCTGTGGCTCATAAAGGGTATGTAATCATTCCTGCTCAGACGCCGGCTGGTTATTACCGGCTGACTATCCGTTCAGGAAATATTTCGCGAATCATTCATTTAAATGTAAAATAGACGTTTATGCGCAACAGACTTTCTGCTGTTTTAATGATTTTATTTGTAGGCCTGTTTTTTTCATCCTGTGCTGATCAGGACTATATATCTTCGGCTGACTCCTCTGTCCCCGAACTGACGCCCGGAGGTAAGCTGCGTATTCCGGTACGTCTGCTTGTTTCAGGTTTGGATTTAGTCGAAACGCGTAGTACGGATAAAGAGGATCCGGAGAAGAAACTTCACTCAATCGGTGTACTGGTTTTCGAAGCAGCATCGGAAGGCGGTTTGACTGATCAGGATCGTTTGATCGAAACAAATTTCGTCGATCTCGAAAAGCTGTATGGCTCCGGATTGAATGATAAAGCTTATATAGAGCTTTCTCCGAGATCGGAGAAATGCTATCTGCAAGTCTATTCCAATCTGTCGGCAGAGGCACGGGAAAGGTTAGAGAGCCTGACGAGCAGCGGATCTTCTGTCCGGTGGATAGATATAAAGGATTTCAAACTCACATTGGGCGAATTATATAAAGATCCGCTTCAACCGGGAGGTGAATATAGTAATCTGTCGGATGATTATCCGATGTCTTCCCGGGCTGTTTTTTTGCAGGATATTTCAGTCGCATCGACTAATAATCTGGAGATTCCTCTGTATATGTCTGCTGCCCGCATTGATATCACGGCAGCAGGGTTGACTAACTTCACGCTCAATAAAGTGAAAGTCATGGATGGCGAGCCGGAAGGTTTTTTATGGTATCAGCCCAACCGCTCCTTTTCGGGAAAGCGTACAGGAAGTTTCAGGTCAACTCCTGTGACTTCTGCGGGAGTCGTTTCGCCGGTATATATCTATCCGACCTCTTTTATGCCGGAAGCGGATCCCGATCAACAGGCAACGGATCTGATTCTGAATGGCAACTATACGGATGCTGCCGGGACACAACATAAGTCCTGCTACTATAAGGTACGGATGTTCTATCCGCAAAGTAGTGAAACCCGTTATGTGATCAATCCGAATACGCTTTACAGGGTACGGATCAAAGAAATCAGTGGCCCGGGCTATTTATCGTTGGATGAAGCAAAAGCCAATAAGCCACTGAATATAAAATATGATGTGACGATTGATAATTCGGGCAATGGAGCAACTGATCTTGTGATTAGTAACGGTGCTTATTATCTGGGGGTGACCAACAGCGATTATACGGTTTATACGGATCAGACACGTTATAATTTGTTTGTTACGAATTTATCTCATAATGCACCGAAAAGTGTGACGACAGCTACGGTTGAGCTCAAAGGAGATGGTTTGACATTACGTGCCGAAAGTTTTATGACAGTTTCCGGAAATACCGGTGTTCTGGATCAGTCCGACGGCACAGATAAACAATATCCTCTGCATATTCATATGGATGCGTCCCGGTTTACAACGGCTTCGGAAGGTTCACTGACCATCCGGATTGGTGATCTGATCAAAACGATTCGCATAAAACGGAAAAACGGTATTGCAGGAGGTTTGCACATAGAGACCGGTTTTGCAGACGGTCGTTTTGTCCGGGCTGAATTTGCGCATGACGAAGCATGGAGCTGGGTGAAGTTTGCGGATCAGCCGGGCTATAAGCAGGCTGCTTATCAGAAGTCAATCGATAGCCCCGGAGGAAATATTTATTGTTATTTCTTGCTGAATAATACGCTGAACGAGAGATTCTCTTCATTCTATTTCAGCAAAAACAATACCGAAGGTCGTTTGAAGGCCGATTTCTTTCAGCCTGTTGCTCCGCAGGTTACACCGGATATCTGGAGTATTACGTTACTGTCTGATACGATGGATGCTCATTATGATTTTCGTCCGTTGACAATCCGGGCAAAGAGAGGTCGGTCAAGTATAGAGATACGTGACAATAACTACAATCCTATTCAGGGTGTTTCGGCTTATAATTGGGTACGTTTGTCCGATGCGCTTCAGTATCCGGGAGTAAACAGTGGGCGACTGCAAATAAGGATGGCAGACATTAACCATAATAGTGGTCAGGCAGCTGACGGCTATAACGAAACAACGACGATGTTGTATGCAGACGAATACATTGATCTGGCTGCAAATGCTCCGCGTTATCGTTCGGGATATCTGAAATTTTGCCATACGGTTTATGATGATCCCGAGTTGCTGAATAGCGACGAGACACTCAGCTTCATACCTAAATATACCTGTTTTGATCAGTATAATATTGTGAATCTGGGTTATTTCGGAGGGGATTTCTCGACCGAAACAGGATATACCAAAAGATTGGGTATAGAAAATATGGAGGAAAATCTGATAAAATATTCCGATAAAGATGAAATTCTTAATCCGGTTCCCTGGGGACTCTACCAAGCGCATAATACATCATTGGATAATGGCTTGAAAAATACGACTGACTTGTATAAAGCTTTCGGATCAAATAATTTACCCGCCAATCCATTGGATATGGTTCATAATACCTATGCAGCTGCATATTGTATGTATAAAAACCGTGATCTGGATGGAAACGGAAAAATCGAAGGAGCTGAGGTGAAATGGTATCTGCCGGCAAGAAATAATATGATTGGCGTCAATATGTATTATAATACGTATCCTTTTGACGGGAAACCTTCAGTTAATCGGACCTATTATACGTCTAGTGATTGTTTGTTTAATGGTAATCCGTGTATTTATTATAACCATTTCGCTTCTCACTATAATCAGTTGTCATCAATGAATAATTTTGCTTTACGTATAAGATGTGTACGAAATTTAGATTAATTGATTTATGAGAAAAATATATATAAGTCTGCTGTTTTTAATCGTAGGTTTGACGGGATTGAAGGCTCAAAGAGTCTCTTCAAGCGGATCCGGAACAAGTCGTAGGGTTTTTATCCATTCGGAAGGATTACCCATGTACAGTCAGTGTCCGGACCATATTCCGGTGAACTATTTTGATGCAAATCATACAATCAATGGGAGTTTGGCTATTATACTTCCGGCAAAGAACTTTGAAGTGAGCCATTCTGAAAGTGCACATCGGATTGATGCATGGGCGAATGGTTCCAAATTTTGTAAGGACTTGAATGAAAATGGAGGCAACTGGCGGGTACCGAATCAAAAAGAACTTTTTCTGATTTATACGTTACGGTATGCAATAGAAAGTAAATCAGGATTTACAGGTTTTCAAAATAATTTCTATATGACTGGTTTAATTTCCGGTGATACGAAGCAACAAAATAAAATAAACCTTTCTAACGGGAATTCGAGTAGTGGTTCCCCGGACTCAGGTTATTACGTTCGTTGTGTCAGGGACGTATTCTAAAGATATATTTGTATGGAATTTAGGGAATACGATACGTTTTATAACAAACAGAAAATGGAAAGTTAAAATATCATTTTATGTTACTTGGACTCTCTTTATTGTAGGAGAGATATTGAGATAATTTCTCAATAATTTCTATTAAGGTTCTTGAGGACAGTGCGCTATGTGAATAGCGTGCTGTTTAAATGAAATTTCACCACAAGGATACCGTATGTAGACGGTTCCTTGTCTATATATTATAAATAACAGGGTATAATACAATTTTTTTGATTTGACTGTGAAGCTGTTTCATCAGATTGGTTTGATTTTCAGGCCAATTTATAAAAGCAAATTCAGGTAATAGATAGATCATAGAAAATTGAGTAATGGCAGAGAGGAGATTATGTGAATAATCTTCTCTCCAATTTGATAGTTTTGTGTTTATATATAGTTGGATTTTATTTCATGACCTTGACTGGATAGCCATTGAATACAATTATTCAATGGTTGCTGGTTAAGGCAAGTAAAATCCTGTGTGGTAATTAGTTTTTATCATACTGAGAGTATTACACTCAATGTTCTCAGTATAGTTTTTTATTGAGTATATTATGTATATTCGAATTGGTCGAAAATGAATTATGCCGAAAAGGGTTTTATGTGAATAACGCCCTTTTCTTAATAACTTTTGCAATATCAAACGAATATTCATATACCCCCGTAAGGTTATATGATTATTGGTTTTATTCAATAATAAAGTTATTGTACGTCAAAGAGGATTCAATGTGAATAGGGTCCTCTTTTTAGTAAATTTATTAATTTTACAAAGTGAGAATATAAAACGGGGAACAAGACTCTATGTGAATAGAGTCTTTTTCGTATCCTGTAAAAAACAAAAGACCTGAAGCTCCGGATCATAAATTCAATTTAAAATGAAAAAAAGCAACTTGATTCAGTTTGCCGGTAAATCGATGCCGGTTGAAGAGTTGATCCAGCTTCTTTTGATTATGCCCGAGGAAAACCAAAAGATGATTTATGAACATGGACTCCGTATGATGGATAAGTACCAGATCGGATTCGCTTTCGGGAAAAAAGAGTATAAATTAAATACAGCACTCCTGGCTTATATCCGGAAAGAAAACAGACGGGTGAATATCTACTTTTTAGATAGAAAAGATCCGGTTTGTATAGATAAAATATCGTTGAATGAACTGGAAAGGTATTTGGCTGAAAAACCCAATCCCGCAAACCCTTATTTGCGATTGCGGTCCTGTATATTCTTCAAAGGACTTTTTCATGGATTAAGCTTCAGGAACACACTGACGTGTTCGGAGCTGAAAGAATTTCTTTTGTTCAAATGGAAAATTCCGGCAGGCAGAAAAGCCTTACTTCAGATCAGAGAGTGGCTGAGTGTCGTTTTTTACAGATGTTAAATATAACAAAGCAGTTGTTCTTTGAGTATCTGTTTTAAGGGAAGATTGTTCTTTCAGACCTGACCCCGTCCTGCGTATTGTGCGTAATGACGGGGTTTTGTAATTTTAAAAAGTGAAGCCATAAAAGGCCTTATTTTAATTAATTACAAACCCGATCCGGGCTTCAGGTCACTTGTTATATGAATCTGTTTACAGCAATAATCTTAATCATTACTTAGTCTACCGGTGTAGGTATAGCACCAGCAATTATACTTAGGTTGATCTCCTCAAATCTCTGCTTCCATAAATTCATCTCCAACATTACCTTTTTTCGATTTAAGGTGCAAAATATAAATCCTCCTCTTCAGGTGTAAGCTGCCCACTTTTTAGCACATAGCTTCGCACCATTGCTAAATGGTGGTTGGTTAGCTCCCCAAGATATTTACAATCTTCGGTTGACAGCTCGGTTATGTTACAATGTTCTTGATTGGCACAATTGATATAAGACCTATGTTCCAGGAAAGAATAACTGCTTTTGAGTATTTCAATTTGCAGAGCTCTTAGGTTAGGTCTATTCAATATAAAAGGATTGATTTCAGAGTTGATAAAAACTGTACAAACGCAAAGTCTATTACCTGAAATACCACATACGACATACATTTTTTTGTGTTCTACTCCTTCTTTAGGTGCAAGAATAACTGACCCCGGTTGTATAGCGACTTGTCTAAGAGCAGATAACTGATCATTAGGTAAATCCATTCTAACAGGCGTCTAAAGTTTTTCTTTGTGACATTTCAGTCACATAACTAAGTTCTTTAGAAGTTATTCCCACTTCTATAGCGATATCTTCTATATTGATAGCAGAGTCTCTTGTTGTAGAATGCCAAGCCATATCGTGAGATTTTTCTTTGATCTCGCTGTAGGATAATGCACCATATAGATTCAGGCATTGATCAATAATTTTGATTTCGGCCCGCGAAATTTTTCTTAAATCGGCTTCTTTATTAGGCTTGATATATTGATTGGATTCAATGCAGAAATAAGATTTAAAATTTTCAGTATCCTGCTTATATGAATCTCCTCTCACTATCTTAATGATATCATATACTTTACTTGGCACGGGACCTGCTTCCATTGCGATATAAGTATCTCCGGTAATGGGATAGCCATAATTAGCCAGATACTCACGATCCGAAAAGTAGAGTATTTTAAAAACCTTATGTAAATCTTTTCTTTGCAGTTTTTCTGCAATGTATAGTATG
The DNA here is from genome assembly GCA_002471225.1 of Porphyromonadaceae bacterium UBA7332. GTDB lineage: Bacteria > Bacteroidota > Bacteroidia > Bacteroidales > UBA7332 > UBA7332. Next base: position 4,064 of record DKPO01000014.1, on the reverse strand, counting down.
ACGTTTAAGGTTTTTTCTTTATTGAAGTTGAATGATATCATATTGCTTTTGTTTTTGGAATAGGCAAATATAATAATAATATATACAACAAATGATGTATCTCTTTAGTTTTTAGTTGTTTTTGCTTTTTTCTGATAGCTTTTTTATTTTGAATTCGTGGCGTTTGGGTGTTGTACGGACTGATAGATTTTTAATCCTTTAGGTCTGTTCATGAGGTTTTATTATAGGAAGATTTGCAATTTAGAATAAAAATTTTATGTTAAATATAATAAAACTATGGCTCTTTGGGAGTCTTTTATTTCATTAAACGGTTCTTTCGGGAAAGGGTGAGTGTCTGGTATTGCAGGAAATAAATTGGATTTGTACTTTTAGAAAAAGTAAAAGAGATATAGCTTTTTATATGAAATAATAAACCTTATCGGTTGGGCTTTATTTTAGAGTAATCTATATGAAATACATTTTAATCTGAATTTTTTTATGAAAAAACTGAATTTTTTTAATTATCCGGATGATCCGTCTTTCTGGATGGCTGTCACTTATCTGATGTTTGTAGGCGTTTATGCCTGGTATGTATTTATGCCTGATATCTGATAAAAGTTCTTAGTATGGTGATGAGTCAAAAAATGCGTAAAAAACAGAAATCTATGATGATGTCTTACCGGGAACTTGCGGAAATGTATTTCCCGAACATTCAATCACGTTGTGCTACCAATCAGCTTTCGCGCTGGATCAGGCGTTGCAAACCGTTGTTTGATGAATTAATGATGCTGGGCTATCGCCCGAGATTGCGTTATCTGAGTTCTACTCAGGTGAATAAAATTTACTATTATTTAGGAGAACCCTGAGACTGTTTGTTTAAGAATTTACCATGTTGAACCTGTGAGGATGAGAGAGAAATGAACGAAGGCGGAGTCAGGCCTCTCTGCCAGGCAGATACAAGGATCCGGAACTTGTATCTGTTATTTCAGGAATCAGAAAAGTTATAAACCGAAGCCATGTACCTCTGTTAGGTCGGACCGATACGATTCATGACCGGGCTTCTTTTTTTTAATACCAAATCAATATGAGCGGATTTTTAGCTTTATCGAGAGAGTTTATCAATAGCTCCCTCTGGAATGACTTTACCCTGATCGAAAAGGGTTTATTGGTTGAAATGTTGCGTATCACTCCGATGCGTGCGAAAGAATATAATTTGTATGGATCGATCGTGCAGCTTGAAGCGTACGAGTTGTGTTTTTCTGTCAAACGTATGGCTAAATTTCTCGGTGTGACCTACCATTGTCTGCGTATGTTTCTGACAAAACTGGAGACTTTGAAGCTGATTCGGAAACAGACAAGACGTCTTAATTTCGGGGAAAACACACAAAGCATCGCACAAAGCAAAACGCGAAGCAAAAATAACAGTTCGAAGATCACTGTTTATACATCTGTAACCTTTTGTGCATCGGTGTTTGTGGATATATGGAATGCATCGGGCGGAACGGTTCCGGCGAGTGAGAAAAACGAAGCTTCGCACGAAGCATCCGACGAACATAATCTAAATAATAATATCTATAGAGAAGAAGAAGGAATAAAGGAAAATACCAAAGTATTGAAAACGGACATTCAGGAGTCGGCTGTAAAGCTTACCAACGACAATCCGAAAATTCTTTTGAGCGAGTGGCAGAAGCGTGCGGAAGTCACTTCGGAGGAGTGGCATTCGCAACTGGCGGAATACATCGGAACGGATATCGGAAAGATTCGCAAAATGCTTAAAAAGTTTGTTACGCAACAGCTTTGTCAGGGGTACTATTTTCTTATGCTAAGGGAGTTTCAGCGACGTTTCGTAATCTTCGCCGAGACGAGAATCAATAAACGTAAATCTAAAACAATTGTAACCAATGGAACCGAAACATTCAAACCAGCCGTCATCTCAGAAGCCGTGGAAAAATCAAAATCCGAACAAGTCGAGCGAATCGATAATTTTGCTGCCGAGTTGTTTGGAACTGGAGGAAGTGGTTCTGGGGGCGATGATGCTTGAAAAACAGGCAACTGTCGCGGGACTGGCCACTCTCAATGCCGAGATGTTCTACAAGGATGAACACAGGTTTGTGTTTGAGGGTATTACGGCTTGTATGGCGCGACACAAGGCTTGTGATTTTCTGCTCGTTTCGCAGGAGCTGTTTCGATTGAACAGCGAGTTGGCGCAGGAGTTGAATATTGCGTATCGTGTGACCCAGCTCTCATCGGGAGTGGCTTCGGTCGGACACTTGCATTTGCACATGCAGGTTATCAAAGAAAAATTTATGCTCCGGGAACTGATTTGCCGGGGAACCGCTCTGATCGAAAAAGCGTATGAGGAAAGTGCGGATGTCGAGCTGATGCTGGGCGATATGCAAAAGCTTATCGGGTTTATGATGGAGCAGATGTATGCGCAGGAACGAACGCTGAATATGCGTGAAATCATGCAGCAGGTATTTGATAATTATCATCGTCGGGCGGAGCAGATAAAGAACAAAGCGGTGCCGGGTGTGCCTACGGGTATTCGCAAACTGGATGTTCTGCTGGGCGGATGGGAGGATTCGACACTGAATATTATAGCGGCACGTCCCGGTATGGGGAAAACGGCCTTTATTCTTTTCCTGGCTTTGGAGGCAGTCCGGAAGAATAAGAAAGCCTTGATCCTGTCGCTCGAAATGGATGTGGTTCAACTCGGCGGACGATTGCTGCAAGGGCAATCAGGCGTTCCGCATGCCCGTTTCAAGTTAGGCTATGTCGATGAGATTGGTGTACAGCTTATGGAACAAACAGCCTCCGAACTGATACCGCTTCCTCTGTTTATCAACGATAATCCGTTGCAAAGTATGGCAAAGGTGCGCAATTTAGCTTTGAGCATGAAGAATAACGGCGGACTCGATATCCTTTTTATCGATTATCTGCAGTTGATTGACATGAGGCAAAAGAACCGGAATTATAACAGAGAGCAGGAGGTGGCTGCAACGACCCGTGAATTGAAGGTCCTGGCAAAAGAATTACAGATACCGGTTATTCTGCTCTCGCAATTGAACCGATCGAATGAGAAACGCGACAGCAAACGTCCGCTTTTGTCGGACCTCCGGGATTCGGGTGCCATCGAGCAGGATGCAGATACGGTCCTGATTCTTCATCGTCCGCATTACTATTCGAAAGATGAGGAGGATAAAGGAAAACTACTGATCGATTTGCAGAAAAATCGTAACGGAGAAACAGCGGAATTCTGGTTGAATCACAACGAGACGCTGACTCAGTTTACGGAATAGCCGCAGCCCGATGTATAGGATAAACAAAAAAACAAACGTATTTGGTAAAAACCAAATGCGTTTGTTTTCCCAACGAAATACCTTTGTTTCAATAGCGAAATGCGTTTGTTTTTTGTTGGTAAAATTCGGGTGTATGCACTGCAAAACAAATAGATCCACGGATGGTGTAGGGGAGTATCCACGTATACTCCCGCGTTTCGTAACGTAAATATATTGATGTTTATTGAAAATATATGATCGTACAATTTTTGTTGGTAAAATTCGGGTGTTGTGCGATTGTGGAACACGGTTGGATCACGTAGGTGGTGTAGGGGAGTATCCACGTATACTCCCGTGTTTCGTAACGTAAATATATTGATGTTTATTGAAAATATATGATCCGTACAATTTTCTGTTGGTAAAATCCGGATGTTGTACGATTGTGGAACACGGTTGGATACGTGGATCCAACCCTACACGAATTCAAATTGTTTCTTGTGTTTCGATGCATTTTATGTAGGGGAGTATCCACGTATACTCCCGTGTTCCCAAACCATCAAAATTTAATAAATCCCATAAAATATATGATCCGCACAATTTACTGTTGGTAAAATTCGGGTGTTGTGCAATTGTGGAACATGGTTGGATCTCGTTATGACTCCCGAGACACAGTACCAGGATCCAACCCTACCATAAAAAACCAATCCTCCGAAATACGTGATCCGTATAATGTTTTGTTGGTAAAATTCGAATGGCATACGATTGTGGAACACGGTTGGATACGTGGGTGGTGTAGGGGAGTATCCA
>DKPO01000043.1:25857-33326 GCA_002471225.1 Porphyromonadaceae bacterium UBA7332 | reverse complement strand
GGGGGATTTATTGAATTTTGGATAATTTCACCATCGGTTGGCAATCGAATTTAACCAACAAAATTATTGCATCGCGGGGATCAAACCATTTGTGATATTGATTGAAAATTTGATGGTTTTGGGATGCGGGTCTCGTTACCAATAACGAGACCCGTACAATCACATTGGGGATTTATTGAATTTTGGATGATGCACCATCGCACGACAATCGAATTTGACTGAACGGATATTCGCACGTCATTTGTAGTGAGGGCTTTCTCGTTATGACTCACGAGACAAGTTATGCCCATCCGTGGTTCACTATCGTATGGCAATTGCATTTCTTTTTTGTTTTTATTCGGTAAAGCATGAGATTATCTGCCAAATAATCTTTAGATTTGCTTGAAGATCAGGCTGAAGTGTTCTTTGTTTGGAAAGTGCTGAACGGGAGGTTAAATACCCGATGAAGGAGGCTGCTAAACAGGGGATGACAATTGTTTGATTAAAAGTAATGTAGAGAGGCTGTATCGGCTTTGGGAATTGTTGCACATAGTTTGAAACAGACTGAAATTAATTAATGCCCGAAAGTTGAGATGACCTCAGAACGTGTTGCATAAAATATTCTGACCATGATAAATTTTTCTATTGAACAATTCATATCTGAATTACGCAGTAATTTTGATCGATCTCAGATTAAAGATTCAGAATTGTATCGTGCTCTCTATGCGCGGGATGCTTCTTATTTTTCAATTTTACCTCAATTGATTGTACGTCCTCAATCAATCGACCAGATAATTCATTTGTTTGCATTAATAAATAAGTTCGATCAGCATCTGACTTTCAGGGCAGGAGGGACTTCTCTTGCAGGACAAACTCTCGGTGATGGTATTATATGTGAGTTGAGAACCGACTGGAAGGATTTTGAGGTACGTAATAACGGAAAACAGGTTTGGTTTGAACCGGGATTGACTTGCAGGCAGTTGAATCAGATTTTAAATAATTATCAAACCAGGTTAGGTCCTGATCCGGCTTCAAGTCGGGCGGCTATGATGGGTGGGGTATTGGCGAATAACAGTAGCGGGATGCAGGCTGGTACACGCTTTAATTCGTATAAAATGTTGCGTTCTCTGACGTTTGTGCTCGCTAACGGGAATAAATACGATTCATCGAGAGAGGAGGACAGGCTGCGGTTTAAGAAGGTTGAGCAGGGATTATGTGAAACGCTTATGCGTATCCGTGGTGAGATCCTGAATAATTCTCAGATAAAAGAAAAAATAGAACGGAAATATAAGATTAAAAATGTTACGGGTTATGGTATGAATTCTTTTCTGGATTTCGATAATCCGATGGATATTTTTATTCATCTACTTATTGGTTCTGAAGGGACTTTAGCCTTTATTGCTTCTGCGGAGCAAAATACAGTTCCTTTATTACCTTGTTATTCGAGTGCAATGCTTTATTTCTCCGATGTGACAAGAGCGGCTGCAGCTGTTCCTTATCTGGAAGAAACGGGTGCGATATCTGTTGAGTTGATGGATTATGCAGCTTTGCAAAGTATGGTTGGTCAACCCAAGTCACTCCCTGTTTTGTCGGAACTGCCTTCGAACTCGACCGCATTACTTATTGATTATGGGGCTAAAGAGTCAGAAGAGCTGAATGATCTAATCAATCAGGCAACCGATCGGATAAAAGGATTATCGGGATTAAATCAGATAGATGATTTTACGAGAACTGTCAGTGACAGAGAGAAGCTCTGGAACATCCGTGACGGAATTTTTCCTTGTGTTGCCGGTGCGCGGTCATTGGGGGATGCGGTGATTCTTGAAGATGTGGCGGCTCCTGTTGACAGGCTGGATCGTTTGGTGGACGGGGTGAGTTCGCTTTTCAGAAAATATAATTATCAAGGGTCTATATTCGGGCATGCACGGGATGGCAATATTCACCCATTGTTGACATCCGATATGCGTAAACCGGACAGAAAGAAAGATTTTGCCGGTTTTATGGATGATCTGGTGGATTTGGTTATTTCATTGGACGGGTCATTAAAAGGGGAGCATGGAACGGGTCGTGCGGTGGCGCCATTTGTAGAGAAGGAATGGGGCAGTGAGATTTATGATATGATGAGGCAGATAAAGCTTGCAGCCGATCCTCATAACAGATTAAACCCGGGAGTCCTTATAAATTCAGATCCGAATGTGCATCTGGAGGATCTAAAAGATATGACGGTTTTTAACGGGAATAAAGCCGATTCATGTATTGAATGTGGCTTTTGTGAACACGTCTGTCCGTCGAGGAATGTGACTTTAACTCCCCGCCAGCGTATTCAATCCCAACGCGTCATTCAATACAGCAAGAACAGATATCGATTTGATTATACAGATAAATTACAGCATCAGTATAAATATGCCGGAGAGGAGACGTGTGCGGCAGATGGAATGTGTCAGACGGTTTGTCCGATGGGAATCAATACGGCAGAGCTGACGGATGCTATACGGGAACAAACTCAGGGATCTGTTATGCGCTCTTTAATGCATTTGAGTGCCAATCATTTTGGTGTGGTTGAAAGTTGTTTAAAAGGCTCTTTGAAGTTTGCGGTTTCTTTTGATAGAAAAGTGTCGCCTAAACCATTGACTATCGGTCTGGGTATGCTCCATAAGTTATACAGTCCGATTCCTCACTGGTCTAAGTATTTTCCTAAACCACCGATTCTAAAAGAACGTAAAGCGGATTCACCGGATTTTGTGTATTTCCCGTCCTGTGTGACACGTATCTTTGGCAGTTCTACGCATGGTAAAGATGATCTGATGACAGTCGTGTGCCGATTGGCTGAGAAAGCATCTTATAAAATTTATTTGCCTGCTGAGGTTAAGGGTTTGTGTTGTTCGCAAATATGGGAGCATAAAGGAGATCCTATCGGTCAGGCTAAAATAGCAAATAATCTGATTGAGCATTTCTGGGCCTGGTCTGAAGAGGGTAAGCTGCCGATTATATGCGATACAACCTCTTGTACGCATACGATGCTCAAAGAACTTGTGAAGGAAGATAATATAACGATTCTATCCAAAGTCAATACGGAACGTTTCCATAAGTTGAAAATAAAGGATCTTACGCTCTGGATATCGGAGGATATTCTGCCTGTATTGCAGGTAAGAAATAAGAAGAAAAGCGTATTGTTACATCCAACGTGTGCATGTGATATTATGGGATATACACCTGTAATGAAGTCGATTGCGGAATTGTGTGCAGAGGAAGTTGTAATTCCACTGAACCGGGGATGCTGCGGTGCTTCGGGTGATCGGGGATTTGTGTATCCGGAATTGTCGGAGTCGGCATTGCGTGAGGAAAGGGCAGAAGTAAAAGGGCGGCAGTTTGATGGTTATTACTCATTGGCCCGAACATGTGAGATAAATATGGAAGAGCATATGTCTCTGCCGTATGAATCCATTGCTTATTTAGTCGATGAAGTATCCGATTAGCAATTTAACATATCGCTGTTGAACTTCTAAATATTAAAATTCGTTTTCACTAATGAGCAAAAATGATAAATGTTTAATCTTAATTCTAATTAGTAACAATGGCTATTAAAGTGAATAAGGTCGTTTTGGTAGATGAGCAGGATCATATTGTCGGAGAAATGGATAAAATGCAGGCTCACCAAAAAGCACGACTTCACAGAGCAGTTTCTGTGTTTATATTAAATTCTAAAAATGAGTGGCTTCTTCAGAAAAGGGCAGATGGGAAATATCATTCAGGCGGTTTATGGTCAAATACCAGCTGTACACATCCCAGATTGGGCGAAGAGAATGTTATCTGTGCCAAAAGAAGATTGAAAGAAGAAATGGGTTTGGAGATAGATCTTCAGTACTTATTTAATTTCATATATAAAGCTGATTTAGATAATTCATTGTGTGAGCATGAGCTTGATCATGTGTTTATCGGAATCAGTGACGAACATCCCGAAATAAATGAGGAAGAGGTAAAAGACTGGAAGTATTTATCGTATGATCAATTGGTGAAGGAGCTGGATGCGAATCCAAATTCTTATACCGAGTGGTTTAAGAAAATGCATAAAAAGGTTTACAGATTGCTGGATGATAAATTAAAGGATTGATATATGACAGGATAATCTTATTCATCAGGATAGATTATCCTGTTTTATTTTGCCCTTTTCTTTTAAATCCAAATTAAGGACCCTACTTTTGTGTGCTATAAATAATAGAGTATTGCTATGATAAAGTTAGTTATATTTGATTTGGATGGTACATTGCTAAATACAATCGAAGATTTGGCAGTAAGCACAAATTATGCATTGGAAAAGCATGGATTTTCTACTCATCCGATTGAAGCGTATAATTTTTTTGTGGGTAATGGTATCCGCAAATTAGTTGAAAGAGCCTTACCTGAGAATTTCAGAGATAAGGCGACTGTAGATGTGGTATTGGACGATTTTGTAAATTATTATGACAAACACAGTACAGTGCTGACCAAACCCTACGACGGGATAATTGAAGTATTGACTCAATTGACCAAACAAGGAATTGGAATAGCTGTAGCGTCCAATAAATATCAGGCAGCGACAGAAGAACTGGTTTCAAAATATTTTGGGGATTTTGAGTTTATTGAGGTTCTGGGTCAAAGGGAAGGAGTAGCTCCTAAACCGGACAGTGTTATTGTAGAAGACATCTTGAAGAAATTCTCTGGTGAAAAAGCGAATGTGCTTTTTGTCGGTGATTCGGGTGTGGATATGCAAACGGCTATTAATTCGGGTGTGAAGGCTGTAGCTGTGTCGTGGGGTTTTCGTCCTGTGAGTGAGCTTCAGCAGTTTTCGCCAGAATACCTGATTAATAAACCAGCTGAGTTATTGAGTTTATTTTGATTTTAAGGAGTTTGGGTTTTGTTGGTTAGATTCGATTGCCGTGCGATGGAGAATCCCGGATGGGGCTCGTTATTACTCCCGAGACACAGCATCGGAGCCGCATTCCTACACAAAACCGGAATATCTCTAAAAAAGTACCATTTTAGCCTTATGAATAGAGGTTAAAATGGTACTTTTTATTTTTGTAGTTATGAGTCGGGACTTTGACTAACTTTATTTTGACTTGTTATATAGCTTCCTTTTTTTTTGTTTTGTATTTATTTTATAGGATTAAAGGGTTAATATTTACAACTTCAATTTTGATATATTAGTAAATACACAATAGCCCTCTTAGTTCTTGATATTATATATTTGTTTTTTTAAAAGCTTTTATCTTATAAAATATCGTTTTGAATTGTGTTTGTCTTTTGAAATGAAAAATTAATTGCTATCATAAATCTAAATAAAAGATAAATTACTTAGGCTTATGGTGGAGCGTGTATTAAAATATTATACATTTGCCATGTATAGTAAGCATAAAATATAATTATTACATAAATATGCATAAGTTAAAGGGCTTAGTAACTAGGAATTTGAGAGATGTTTTTTTGGGAAGGTATACTTTGTCTGCACTTTGTTTTTCTTCAATATTTACAGTTGGTGCAGTAAACAATGAGGTAGTAAAGAAAGACTCATCCGTTTTAACGGGTAAGCTGGACAATGGATTAACTTATTATATAAGAAACAACAACGATCAGACAGGACAGGTTTGTTATTCTTTGATATTAAAGGCAGGATCCATAGATGAAGATGATACTCAATCAGGGTTGGCTCATTTTAATGAACATTTATCCTTTGATGGTACTCCACATTTTAAAGAAGGACTTCTGGATGGATCATTTATTGAAAATCTGGATAAAAAGAAATTCTTTATCAATGCTTTGACTACGCAAACAGAAACGGTTTATTCGTTGATGTTACCGGATACGAGATCCACTTTATGTGATACGGCATTGATCCTGTTTAAAGATTGGCTTTATGCGGACTTCGATTCAGAAGAAAATATTAAAAAGCAAAGCGACATTATAGCGAAAGAATGGCTCGAATTTCAAGATGTTTCGGAACGAAGCAGAGCACATTGGTACCCGACTTTTTATAATGGTACAAAATGGGCCTATCGCAAATCAATTGGCGATATTGATATTATAAAATCAGCAGATAAGAATGAGATCGTAAGGTTTCGGAAAGAATGGTATCGCCCGGATTTGGCCGCGATTACGATTGTTGGGAATATAGATTCGGAAAAAGTACTGAATTCACTTAAAGAACAGTTTAGCGAAAAACCAACCAATAAGATTTATAGAGAGAAACACACAGAAATAATACCTGATCAGAGTGAACGCAAATATGTAATATCCAGTGATAAAGATCAGCAATTCTCTTTTCTTTCGATCTATCATCGAGTTAAAAACCCAGATTTATATTCACCGGAAGGTGTTAAACGCTCAATCATGTATAGTCTCGTGAACATGATGATGAGTGAAAGACTTTTTGATGCTCAGGAGAAAAATAGCGCATCGGTAAGTTATTTAGGTGCTATGCTATTTAATTTTATGAAGCCTGATTGGGTTTTCTCTCCTAATGCATCTGTCGTTAACGGGAATACAAAAGAAGCTTTGGAAGTTGTGATCGAAGAACAAGAGCGTATAGCCCAGAATGGGTTCTTGCCTTCTGAGTTAGATAAGGCAAAAGCTGTTTTACAGAATAAATACGCCTACTCACTTCAACACGGTACCAGTCGCTCTAATATGGACTGGACTAAAGTTTTTGAGAATGAGTTTTTATCGGATATTCCTGCTATGTTACCCAAAGATGAGGCATCTGTTTATTTGCCCATATTGGAGAGTGTAACAGTAGAGGATATGAATTCATTGCATAAAGAGTTGTGGACTCCACGAAACAGTTTGCTATTAATCACTGTGCCACAGAAAGATTCGGTTAATGTTCCTGGTGTAGCAAGTCTGGATAGCACTTTCATCGCCATAAAAGGAAAGAAATTATCTCCCTATAAACCTTTTGATGCTTCTAAGCCTTTATTCGGAGATGTGAAGTTTGAGAATCAGGGTAAAATTGTAAAAAAAGAATCGCTTTGTAAGGAGCTGCCTGTATATAAGTACACATTGTCAAATGGGGCTCAGGTAGTGTATTATCAGGATTCAACTAAAACGGGCAATATTGTATTTGAAGCCATCAGTAAAGGTGGTAAAAGCTTGTTGAATCAAAATCTTGTTCCTTATGCGGATCTGGCGTGTGAGTTATACAATGATGGTCCTGTAGGGGAGTATAGTGTAAATCAATTCAACAGACTAATAAATCAAGGTGCGACAAGTATGAAGCTGACTGTCGCCAATGAAACAGAGTCTATAAGAGGGCATGCGTCAACCGCTAAATTCGAACAACTCTTGCAGAGGATATATATCTTATTTAATGATTTGGATTTATCGGCCGATAAATACCAGGGGTTAATGGATGCGAAATCCGACAGATATATATCGTTGAGAAACAGTAATGATCAGTTATTCCGTTCATTTATAGATGCGTCGTTGACGAATACAGCAACTGAGGAATTGGCGGG
>DKPO01000043.1:7004-25666 GCA_002471225.1 Porphyromonadaceae bacterium UBA7332 | reverse complement strand
AAGGGATTGTCTCTGGATATGATGAATTCTATTTTGAAAAGTCGCTTTGCATCTATGTCTGATTTTACGTTCTATTTTACGGGAGCAACCCATGAAGTTGATTTTGAGAAATTAATAGCTCAATATCTGGGTGGCGGTAAAAAGCAGAAAAGGGAGAAATGGAGTAATGATCTGAGTGTGAAGATCAAAGGAGAGCAAAATTTTATACTGCAGAAAGGTTCAGATCAGCGTGCTTCGGTAACCTATATTATCGGATCTCCGTATGAAATGAATATGAACTCCATGAGTTTACTTCAGGCTGTAAATCCAGTTATTTCTAAGCGTTTGTTTGGGAAAATACGTGAAGAGTTACATTTAGTTTATGATATCCGTTCGGAACTGAAACTTAAGGCTACACCTTCAGCTCGTGCTGATTTTGAAATTACGTTCCAATGTGATCCTAAGGATGCGAAACTTATTTGTGATGAAATAAATAAGCTGTTTAATGAGATGGCATTGAACGGACCTGAAGCTATGGAGTTGGAAGAAGTCAGAATGATGATGTTGAACAGTAAGAAGCATTTTATGAACGATGACTCTTTCCGTTTGGGATGTATCCGGAGTCATGATCAGAATTTGAATAACGATTATACAGCACAGATCAATAATATTTCTTTTATAGAAAATATGACCGCTAAAGAAATAGGTAGCATGTTAGCACAAATATTGAATAATAAAGCGGGATTGAATGCTTCATTTATATTAAAATCAGAGAACTAGTAACTATTATTAATCATTTAAATTAAAACAGTGAAAAGTACAATCTTTGGATCAAAGTATCCGATTACAGCGTTACTGACACTAGTAATGATGGGGAATCCATTCTTGAACGGAGAAGCTTTGGCCAATACGTCCGGGGATGCAGTGAATGTTATTACTCAATCAAAAACGAGAACAATCAGAGGTTTAGTAAAAGACGAACAAGGAGAGACTCTTCCGGGTGCAGCTATTATTGTGGTTGGGACCAATCAGGGAGTCGCTACGGACTTGAACGGACAGTTTTTATTAAATGTTCCGGATGGGAAAACATCTAAACTGATGATCTCTTATGTCGGCATGTTGCCTAAAGAAGTGACAGTGACACCCAAAATGAGGGATGTTGTTGTTGTATTAAGTGCTGATCACAAGGCTCTTGATGAAGTTGTAGTTACCGGTTTTCAAACGATCTCCAGAGAACGGGCTTCGGGCTCGGCTGTAATTCTTTCAAAGGAGAAGCTTGCTCAAATCAAGGCTCCTAATATTACTTCCAATCTGGAGGGACTGGTTCCCGGATTATCAACCAAGGGTGGTTTGTCAATTCGAGGTACATCTTCATTCTCTTTGAGTTCTCAACCGTTGATCGTTATTGATGGGATGCCGGTTGAAAACATCTCTAACTTTTTTGCAGGCACATCTTCTACAGGCCTTGGGTTGGTAAATCCGGATGATGTGGAGAATATTACTGTATTGAAGGATGCGGCTGCTACATCTCTTTATGGAGTGCGTGCGGCGAACGGAGTTATTGTGATTACGACACGTAAAGGAACAACTCAGAAGCCGGCTGTTAATTTCTCTGCGAATTATTATATCACACCCGATGCAGGTCTGGATTATCTGAACTATGCTTCAACGTCGGATATTATTGATTATGAAATTGATTATATGATCAATGATCCGATATATAAAGCTGACCCACAGGAGTATTTTTATATGATGAATGACAGTCGTTCACCGGGATATGTGACGAAGGTGAAGGATTTATATGCACGGATGGCTTTTGGTGAATTGACGCAACAGGATGTTGATGCGCAGATTTCTAAGCTTCGCGGACGTGATTATCGTCGCGAATATTTAGACCGTTTTGCCAGATCTTCTTTCTCGCAAGATTATAATCTATCGATTTCTCAAGGATCTGATTTTGCTCAGACTTATTTCTCAGCCCGTTTTCAGGATAATAAGCCGAATAGTGTAGATGCTACAAGCAATCGTATTGCTATGAATCTGAATAATACATTCAATTTTACGAAATGGTTTAAGTTTAATACGGGGATATCGATGAATATTGATAACTCAAAAAACAAGAATCTGAGCTATATCGGAGCTACTACTTTTATGCCTTATGATCAGATTATTGACGATAATGGGATGCGTTCGCAGCTTTATCCGTTCAATATGTATCGCTCGATGGAGATTGGAGAGAATCCGGAATTTCAGCAAATGGGCTATAATGTGTATGATGATCTGGAATCTGGTTCATGGTCTAAGAACCGTGATATATATTTGAAAGTACTTGCGAATGCGGAATTCAAAATTATAAAAGATCTGACATTGGATGTCCGTTTCCAGTATGAACATATCAATGGTAAATCAGAAGCATATTCATCTGCGCAATCCTACGAAATGCGTGAGCTGATCAATAGATACACAACGATCGGAGCTTATGACGAAGCCATCTATAATATACCCAAAGGTGGTAAGTTAGCTGAAAGCGATAAGCAGTTGCAAAACATGAATTTCCGTACTCAGTTGAATTATTCAACTTTGTTTAATGAAAAACATGCTATTTCGGCTTTAGCCGGTTTTGAGATGCGTGAGAATAAAATCAGACTGACAGGCCATGATCGTTATGGTTATGACGATCAATTGTTGTCATACCAATATGTTGATTGGGATTATATGGCTAAAGTGGGAGTGACCGGATTGTTGTCTGATCAAACTCAAAAACTTGCACCGAATATGAATATTGCGGATGCGATGCACCGTTATATTTCAGCTTATTTTAATGCGGGATATACGTATGATTCACGTTATTCGGCGACTGTAAGTGTGCGTATGGATCAGGCTGACTTGTTCGGGACGGATCCGAAATATCGTTATCGTCCCTTATGGTCTGTAGGAGCCAGCTGGAATGCAAATAATGAAGCATTTATGCAGCCGTACTCTTGGATTGATATGTTAAAGGTACGTGTGACTTATGGTATTACCGGAAATGTAGATCAGAATTCGACACCTTTCCTTATCGGATTTACAGCTGTTTCACCTGAGACCGGAGATATCATGACTGAGATTATGACGCCACCGAACAAATTATTGCGTTGGGAACAAACATCTACGTTTAATTTTGGTATCGATTTCGCAGCATGGAACCGACTGAATGCATCGTTGGATGTATATAAACGCTATAGTTCAGACTTGCTTGCACCAAAGCGCTATGATCCTTCCATGGGCTTTCCGCAGGGACGTGTAAATAACGGAGCGATGTCTAATAAAGGAGTGGAAATGAGTGCTTCTTATGACTGGATTAAAACCAAAGACTGGAGGTTTACTTCTCAGCTGACTGCTGCACATAATAAAAATACAATTGAGAAAATTGATTTTGAGCCAACGAATGCATTAGACTTATTACGTAATCCGAATGGCTATTATTTGTCGGGTTCGGGACGTGGTACGATGTATGCTTATAAATATGGCGGATTAAACGAAATCGGAGATCCGATCGTATTTGACGAAAATGGAAATCCGGTAAGTAATGATCCGGTTCGTAATATCAGTGCAATTTATGCTGTCGGACAGTTAGCTCCGAAGTGGGAGGGAATGTTGCATCTTTCTGCGCAATATAAAAACTTCGAGCTGTTTACCCGTTTTGTTTATTATACAGGACATAGCATGCGTAATGATGTAATGCCTCTTTATCAGGGAGTAGGTGGCGGAGCCGTTCATGGTGATCTTGCAAACAGATGGACTCCGGCTAATCAGGGTTCTATACCGTCTATTGATAAATACGGACAAGACCCTAACCGTGCGGATCATTGGATGTTTGCAGATGAACATATTCTTTCTGCTTCGTATATACGTGCGCGAAATATTGGTTTAAATTATTATGTTCCTCAAAGCTTCCTGCAGAAAATAGGATTTAAAACAGCAGTGCTTCGTGCGCAGGTTGATAATCCGTTTTATATAGCTTTTAATGATAAAGGTATTGATCCGGAAGTGCATAATCAAAATGGAGGATCGAGAGGTAATAAAATAATGCCAACTTATACCTTTGGTGTAAATGTTAGTTTTTAATTCCAAAACGATTAAGTAATGAAATTAATAAAATATATATCAGTAGCATCGATTTTATTAAGTGCTACAGCTTGTAATTATTTGGATATTATACCCAAAGGGGATTCGATTATAGAAACGGTTGAGGATTATAATGGTCTGATAGAAACCTTCTATCCAAAATATGATGTGAGTAATTTTTTGTATTTGCCGGAAGAAGCTATTCATTACAAAATGGATGAGGTGCTATCTTATAAATACCAGATACCATCAGCCAGTTTTTTATGGGATGAAAGCTTTGATCGTTCAAAAATTATTGAGATAGATTACTTATATAATGATGTATATAAACGAATTGCTCAATTTAATATTTTGCTTGATGGGATTGACGAGGCAAAAGGTTCAGACGCTTTACGTATAAAAGCAAAAGCGCAGGCTCGTTTGCTCCGTGCTTTTAGCTATTTCCATCTGGTAAATGTTTATGCTAAAGCTTATGATCCGGCTACAGCAGCATCTGATCGTGGGATTGTTTTGCGTAAGGAGTTTAATATGGAAGATATACCGGGGCAAAGCACCGTTCAGGAAGTATATGATTTCATTCAGCAAGATATTGAGGCTTCAATCAATGATTTACCGGTTAAACGCGAGAATGTGTATCGTCCGGGTAAAGCAATGGGATATGCCTTGAAAGCAAAAGTTCATTTATACAAAGGAGAGTTGCAGGCAGCTTTAGATGCAGCTTTGAAAGTAATGGATTATGATGTAGCCTTATGGGATCTGGAAACTTATGCAGATGCGAAGTTGCAAAACCCATGGGTAAATATTGATATGGATATGCCGGAGTGTATCTTTCATGCGCACGGAACAAGTGAGTTGTCTCCGGATATGACACACGTAATTAAGGATGTGGTAGATTTATTCGATGAAAAAGATCTTCGTAAAGAGTTGTTTCTGTTAACAGCCCGTGCGCACCCATCTGTAGAGCCAGGTTCTTTGTGTTTCGGAACTTATAATAAAGTAAAATGGAACTCAGCAGGTATTCGTTTGTCAGAAGTATATCTGATCATAGCCGAATGTTATGCACGTATGGGGAATGTTTCGGAGACTGTAAGCTGGCTTAATGCACTGAGAGAATACAGATTCCGTGCAGGAGAGATGGTTCCTGTTGAAGCGAAAGATGCGGCTGAAGCACGTCAGTTGGTAATTAATGAAAGACGTATGGAGCTAATCCTGACATCGAATACCTTCTTTGATGCAAAGCGTTATACGGTTATTCCTGAATATCGTCGTACGTTAACCAAAACAATCCGTGATGTAGAATATAAGCTTGAGCCTAATTCTCATTTATATATTCTGCCATTCTCTATCGAAGCGATGGAAAGTAATCCGAACTTAATTCAAAACAGTAAATAATAATGAGAAAAATCCAGCTATTAGCAGCCTTATGTTTTTCATGTTTCTGTGTACAGACCATTATAGGACAAACGTCTGCCCGAATTGTAAAACGAGGTGGGACAGAAACGAATGCCACATTTGCCAGAGAAGGAGAATCCGGTTATAAAAAGTTAGACCGGAATGCAAGCAATGAGTTTGTTCTTGAGATTGATAAAAGTAAATTAGGGCATTATACTTATATAAGTCCTTCCAGCAGATATTACACTATCTATGTAAACGATGGAGCAAATATCATTTTGGAAACTTCAGGTGACTCTATTATCTTCAAAGGAGATAATGTAGAAGAAAACAAGTATGTCAATACATATAAGTATTTAGGTTATACACCTAATGATGAGGTGAAGATATTCTCATCGGAATGGATTGCAGCCCGCAATAAAGAAGTAGCAGATTTATCAGCCCGTGTTGATCAGACTTCTTTTTCAGACTCGTTTAAGCGTCTGCAAAAAGCGATGTACAAATATACAGATATGCGTCTTCGTCTGGAAGGACCTGTGAATGCTATAGCATTCCGTAATGAGACTCCTGAGCTTGCACCTGAATATTTTGACTTTTTAAAAGATCTTACCTTTGAAGAAGATGAAATTGTTCTTGTTCCAAAATGGTGGATGGCTATGGAAATGGCATTCGAGCAAATGGAAAGAGATGGCGTTATTCCGGTTTCAACAAAAGATTATCTGGATTTGTA
Source organism: Porphyromonadaceae bacterium UBA7332 (assembly GCA_002471225.1). Lineage (GTDB taxonomy): Bacteria > Bacteroidota > Bacteroidia > Bacteroidales > UBA7332 > UBA7332. Next base: position 19,458 of record DKPO01000043.1, on the reverse strand, counting down.
CGCAAAACGTATCAAGAGTAAAAAGGTTAGATCTGCTTTTTTATTGGAAATATTGAATAATACGCTTTTAAAAGGCTTTTCGGACGATTTTGCAAACTATCTTGTTATTGCTGATAACTATATGGTAACGGATGCCGATAAAGCTGAATTATCTGCGGTGAAAGAGAAATATGCACAATTGACAGAACGTAATAAACCCGTGGCACGTGGGGTGATTGCTCCTGATTTTGTAGCAAAAGATATTAATGGCAAAGAATATCGTCTTTCGGATTACAAAGGCAAAGTTGTATTGGTTGACTTTTGGTTTACAGGATGTTCTCCTTGTAAGGCTGAAATGCCTCACCTAGAAAAGATTGCACGTGAAATGAAAGATGAAAACATTCAGTTTATCTCTATGTCTTTAGATACAGGTGAAGGTTTGATTCAGGCGTGGAAAGAGTTTATTGCAAAGAAAGGCGATGAAACGCTGAATTTGAATCTGCCTGACGGATTTAGATCTCCGGTCGTAAAACAATATCTGATTCGTGGTGTTCCGCGTATTCTTATTGTAGATAAAGAAGGAAAGATTGTTGATGCTTATGCAAAAAGACCATCTGATCCAAAATTAAAAAAACAGTTAGAGGAATTATTGTAATCTGCTTGTTTTATAGGTAAATACAGACCGGTTTGTCTCCTTTCAGGAATAAGACAAGCTGGTCTGTTTCTATATTATGTTGTTTTGATGTTTGAAATAGATAGATTTTTACTTTAAAAATAATGAGCTAATCATAGGAGATATCCAATAATTCATTATTTTTGCATCACATATCTGATTTATGGGGATGTCTGGATTTGACAGCGAGTAGAAAAGATATGTAAGCATGCAGAGCATTGTAGCCTGGCTCTTTAATCTCAGACTTCAAAAATTTAACTGGCGAAAATAACTACGCTCTTGCTGCTTAATCGAATCATAGTAGATTAGCTTAATCCGGTCACTAGGTGATCAGACAGGACATCACCCGAAAGCTGTAATCCCGAAGCATTTCGATCCGGTGGTGCAAGTAAATCGGGAATAGTGAAAATGGAGCTTCGACTTTTTCATGAAATTAAGAAGATAAGGTTTGTGGCTGATTGCTTCGGTCGTACCTCAAGCTCGAAAATTTAAAACGAAGATAAGCATGTAGAAAGCATATTGTTTCCTTGTTTGGACGAGGGTTCGACTCCCTCCATCTCCACTTATAGAGGTACTCTTTTAAAGAGTATCTCTTTTTTTATGTGTTATTGTTAATTATCGTATAAATGTTAGGTCTTCTGGTTTTAGTTCTCTATATTCGTAATAACTAAACTGAATTGAGACTATTATGAAGAAACTATTTACATTATTATGTTTGGCTTTAATTGCCTCTCATGGATTGATTTATGCGCAGGATTATTCGCGTGGGAGATCTTCAAATGAGGAAAAAGGTAATAAACGGAATGAAAGCCAGAGCAGATCAGAGCGATTGAAAAATGGATCCTCATCTGACGATAAAAGGACAAAGGATTATATACGTCCCCGTCCGCAAACGAAACCGGCTGAAAGGCCTTCACGGCCACAAACGAAGCCATCGGTAAGACCTCAGACCAAACCTGCTCCGAAACCAAATAATTCGAACAGACCAACGGGTTATCCGGATTATAGTAAACCAAGACCTGAGAATAACAGACCTGTTTATCCGGGAAATTCGCATCGACCTGATTATGGACAGCGTCCTGATTACGGACACAGACCGCATCCGGGAAATAATAACTGGTGGAATGGCTGTACGACGCTACCTCACGGGCATCGTCCTGTGTATTATCATTCACATAAATATAATTATTATGATGGATGCTTTTATCAATACAGAGGCGGACGATATGTTGTAGTTATGCCTCCGTTCGGGATGGTTGCTCCATGGTTGCCTAAAGGAGCTACAAAGGTTTATGTACACGGTAAAAGATACTATTATTATCGGGGTGTTTTTTATCGCAAATATCGTGGGGATTACTACGTGGTAAGACCTCCGAGAGGAGCTTGTATTGATGAAATTCCTTATTGGGCCCAACGTAAGTATCAGGGTGGAAAATTAGTATTCCAGTATGGTGATATTTATTTTGAATTGAGAAAAGACGGATGGGGTCGGGATCGTTATGAAGTTATGGGTTCATCCCGTGGTGACAGATGGGATGACTGGGACGATTTTAAGTTTAAACGAGATCGTGATGATGACGACGACGATGATGATTGGGATGATTAATTAAAAAAAGATATAGACAAAAAGAGTCTGCTTATAAGATTGCTGTAATCTTTGAGCAGGCTCTTTTTTTGTGTAATATCATTTCTCAGATCACTATTAAGAAGCTCTTAGTTATAGTCTGTCGATTTCTTTCAGACTATTAGAGATAAATGACCTCATATCTATATGAGTCTTTGATTTAGTTATGATAAAATAGAGGGGTAGATCTGCTTTTTTTTATTATATTTGCCGTGAATTGAATAAGTATACTATTTTTTAGATGAAGAATATACGCAACTTTTGTATTATTGCTCATATTGACCATGGTAAAAGTACTTTGGCCGATCGATTACTTGAATTTACAAAAACTGTAGAAGGTAAAGCTTTGCAGGCTCAGGTACTTGATAATATGGATTTGGAGCGCGAGAGAGGGATTACAATTAAGAGTCATGCAATCCAGATGGATTATGTATATAATGGAGAAAAATATACATTGAACCTGATTGATACTCCCGGCCACGTTGACTTTTCGTATGAGGTTTCTCGCTCAATTGCGGCTTGTGAAGGAGCTCTGCTTATTGTAGATGCTGCTCAGGGTATTCAGGCTCAGACGATCTCAAATTTATATATGGCTATAGAACATGATCTGGAAATCATTCCGATCGTGAATAAAGTCGATTTGCCAAGTGCAATGCCAGAGGAAGTTGAAGATCAAATTATAGAATTAATTGGTTGTAAACGAGAAGAAATTATCCGTGCCAGTGGTAAAACAGGTATCGGTGTAGAAGATATCTTGTCAGCAATCATAGCACGTGTTCCGGCTCCAAAAGGAGATCCTGAAGCTCCGTTGCAAGCTTTGATTTTTGACTCTGTATTTAACCCTTTCCGTGGTATCATTGCATACTTTAAAATCGTAAATGGTACGCTACGTAAAGGTGATTTAGTGAAATTTGTAGCTACAGGTAAAGAATATGATGCTGACGAAATCGGAATTCTTCGCTTGGACATGGTTGCAAAAAACGAAGTGGGTTGTGGTGATGTAGGATATATAATCTCTGGTATCAAAACTTCGAAAGAGGTTAAGGTAGGAGATACCATTACGCATACAAAGAATCCATGTGGCAAAGGTATCGAAGGTTTTGAAGAAGTAAAACCGATGGTATTTGCCGGTGTTTATCCGATTGATAGTGAAGATTTCGAAGATCTTCGTGCATCGTTGGAAAAACTACAGTTAAATGATGCTTCCCTTACATTCCAGCCAGAATCATCTGCTGCATTAGGTTTTGGATTCCGTTGCGGATTCCTTGGACTATTGCACATGGAGATTATTCAGGAACGTTTGGATCGTGAATTTAACATGGATGTTATTACAACTGTGCCTAACGTTTCGTACAAAGTATTCGATAAAAAAGGTGTAATGACTGAAGTACACAATCCTTCAGGACTGCCGGATCCGACTTTGGTTGACTATATTGAGGAACCATATATTCGTGCATCTGTAATTACGAATACAACTTACATCGGGCCGATTATGACATTGTGCCTTGGTAAACGGGGAGAGTTGATTAAACAAGAATATATATCAGGTGATCGTGTTGAAATTATATATGATATTCCATTAGGAGAGATCGTAATTGATTTCTATGATAAACTGAAAAGTATCTCAAAAGGATATGCTTCTTTTGACTATCATATTCATGACTTCCGTCCGTCAAAACTTATCAAACTTGATGTTCTGCTGAATGGCGAATCTGTTGATGCGCTATCTACTCTGACACACGTTGATAATGCAGTAAACTTAGGAAGACGTATGTGTGAGAAACTGAAAGAGCTGATTCCGAGACAACAGTTTGATATTGCAATTCAGGCTGCTATCGGATCAAAAATTGTAGCTCGTGAAACAATTAAGGCTGTACGTAAAGACGTAACGGCGAAATGTTACGGTGGTGATATTTCACGTAAACGTAAACTTCTTGAAAAACAGAAGAAAGGTAAAAAACGTATGAAACAAATTGGTTCGGTAGAGGTACCTCAAAAAGCATTCCTTGCAGTGTTGAAATTAGATTAATATTATTTGTTGATATACCCTGAAAACCTTTTGCTGACCCATGCAAAAGGTTTTCTTTTTATACAAATCGTAAATCATAATGGAACACAAATTTCGTTTTTCTTTCCGAAAGAAGTTAATAAGTCGTATCAATGGGGGTGTAATTCTTATTATAGCAGCCATTTTTGCGATGATTCTGGCAAATAGCCCTTTATCGGAACAGTATCTAGCCTTTTGGCAACAATCCGTAGTCATAGAAATCGGTGATCTGCGTCTTTTTTCACATCACGGACATCCGATGACTTTTTTGCAGTTCATTAATGATGCATTGATGGCGGTGTTTTTCTTTTCGGTTGGTTTAGAAATCAAGCGTGAAGTACTTGTAGGAGAGTTATCTTCTTTTCGAAAAGCATTGCTACCAATAATTGCTGCAATAGGCGGTATGATTGTTCCGGTTGCTATTTATTTGCTCTTTTCATCTTCATATCCCGCATCTTCGGGTAGTGCTATACCAATGGCAACCGATATTGCTTTTTCATTGGGAATATTAAGTTTGTTAGGACGACGCGTTCCGGTAAGTCTGAAGATATTTCTTACGACGCTGGCCGTAGCTGATGATATCGGAGGTATTATCGTTATTGCTTTGTTTTATAGCAAAGATATGATGCCTCAATACCTGATGTTTGCAGCTGCTGTTTATGCGATAATTGTCGTTGGAGGTCTTCGTCAGGTTTCATCGAAATTCTTCTATGTCTTTTTTGGCTTTATTTTCTGGATGTTATTCCTCGAATCAGGTATACATCCGACAATTGCAGGTGTACTGGTTGCGTTTGCAGTGCCGGCTACTCCTAAATTAAATGTATTAAAATATATACAGACTATACGTAAACAAATAGCGGATTTCCCGGATGAATCTGTTATAGATAAGTCAGGACATGCTATCCTGACCCATGATCAGATTGACAGACTCAAAGTAGTGGAAAGTGCTTCGGATAAAGTAATTAGTCCGTTACAAGATTTAGAGGACTCTTTACATTCGATAATCAACTATATTATTATGCCTTTATTTGCATTTGCAAATGCAGGGGTAGTTTTATCAGGGTTAGGTCTTTCTGATGTTATACAAGGTGTAAGTTTTTCCGTCTTTATGGGTCTTTTCGTCGGAAAATTTATAGGTATTGTTCTATTTACTTATGCTGCTGTAAAATTAAGAATAGCACCGATGCTGGAAGGTGCTCAATGGAAGCATATAGCCGGTGTTGCTATGTTAGGGGGAATTGGTTTTACTGTTTCATTATTTATCGCCAACTTATCTTTCAGCGGTATTGAAGGTGTTGGTGAAACATTGTTGAATCAATCAAAATTAGGCGTTATTTTAGGCTCACTGACGTCTGGTGTATGTGGATATTTATATCTTAACAGAACTCTGCCAGAAGAACAATAAAATAAAACAGTTAGAAGGTATATCAACATTATATATATTTAAAACGAAAGAGAAGGTCTTTAGATCTTCTCTTTTTTTGTTGATATCACATCTCAAATATTCTGCGTTGGAGCGATAAAATAAAACTTTGTCATTGAGATATTGTTTTACCTGTAAATAAATTATTGTTCTATGAAACTTATAAAATCTCTTTCTCTATACTCATTGCTTCTTTTGAGTTTATATAGTTGTAAAAATGGCACGAAGCAACCTGATGCATATGGTAATTTTGAAGTTGATGAAGTAATCGTTTCTTCGCAGTCTAACGGACAAATTAAGCAACTTAATCTTACAGAAGGAATGAGCCTGACAAAAGGAGAATTGCTTGGTGCAATTGATTCAACGCAATTAGTCTGGAAAAAGAAACAATTAATGTCAACCATCACGTCTTTGAAAGCTCAGTTACCTGATATTGGTGTACAGGTAGCCGTTATTAATGCCCGCCTTGAAAATGCTTTTATTAATCAGAAGCGTATCAGAGAATTGCAGAATGCAGATGCTGCTACATTGCAACAATTAGATAATATCAATAATGAAGTACTGGTATTACAACGGGAGAAAGAATCGTTATACACACAGCTCAATACTCAGACACGCTCTTTACTGGCACAAATAGAACCTCTTCAAATGCAAATTGCAGGTGTTGAGGACGAAATAGATAAATGTGTTGTCAAATCACCTATTAACGGTATTGTATTAACAAAAGTTGCTCAGGAAGGAGAGGTCACGGCTTTTGCAAAACCTCTTTGGGTGATGGCAAATATTGATTCCTTAAACATCAGGGTATATATTTCAGAGCCTCAATTATCTACTGTGCATTTAGGACAGATGGCAAAAGTTACAATTGATGCACCGGAAGGTAAGTCTAAAGAGTTTGACGGAAAGATAACATGGATCTCCGCTCAATCGGAATTTACTCCAAAAACTGTGCAAACGAAAGATGAACGTGTTAATCTTGTCTATGCACTGAAGGTACGTGTGAAAAATGATGGTTCATTAAAAATCGGAATGCCCGGGCAAGTATATTTTTTAGATTAATACATATGAATCGATCAATTATTATATCTGAAATTCGGAAGAGCTATGGATCATTAATTGCGTTAGATAATATTTCATTATCTATAGACTCCGGTGAATTATTCGGGTTAATCGGTGCAGATGGGGCGGGGAAAACGTCGCTTTTTGAAATTCTTGCAACTTTGACTATCCCGGATTCGGGTGAAGCTTCTATAGGCGATTCAGATGTCCGGAAAAATAAGGAAGCTATCCGTTCGTCTATTGGTTATATGCCTGGTAGATTCTCTTTATATCAGGATTTAAGTGTTTCAGAAAACCTGAATTTCTTTGCAACCATTTTCGGAACTACCATTGAAAATGGTTCTGATTTGATAGCTCCTATCTGGAATCAGTTACTTCCATTTTCTTCTCGACCCGCAGCAAAATTATCAGGAGGCATGAAGCAAAAGCTGGCTCTTTGTTGTGCCTTGGTACACGAACCCAGTGTCCTTTTACTGGATGAACCTACTACAGGAGTGGATCCCGTTGCAAGGAGAGAGTTCTGGGATATTCTTGAAACCATCAGACAAAGAGGAATTACAATCCTGGTTTCAACTCCTTATATGGATGAAGCTTTGAGATGTGATCGTATCGCATTCATACATGAAGGTCGGATTCTTACAGTTGATACGCCGGATAATCTTATATCCCAGTATAAGGGATCTGTTTATGAAATAAGGAGTGATAATATTTATGCTATAATAGATTTAATAAGAAAGCTGGATGAGACTAAGTCTTGCTTTGCTTTCGGGCAATCATTACATTGGAGTACGGATGTTTTATCAGAACAAGCAACGCAACTATTGCGTGATAATAATATCCGCATTAATGAGTTGAGAGCGATAAAGCCTACTATAGAGGATTGTTTTATGCAATTAATGAAATAGAAATAAATGAATAGCATTGAGGTACATAATCTGGTAAAAAAGTTCGGAGACTTTGTCGCTGTCAATAATATTTCTTTTGATGTTAGCCAAGGTGAGATTTTTGGTTTCCTTGGGGCAAACGGTGCGGGTAAGACAACTGCAATTCGAATGCTTTGCGGATTACTGGATCCAACTTCGGGTATAGCAAAAGTGGCAGGTTATGATGTCTATCGTCAGAAGGATCATATTAAGCAAAATATCGGATATATGAGTCAGAAGTTTTCTTTATATGAAGATCTGACTGTAAATGAAAATATAGACTTCTTTTCAGCACTTTATGGACTTTCACGAAAAGAAAAGAATATACGTAGAGATGAGATGTTTTCCCGTTTGGGTAATACAGAAACGAAAAGTCAGTTAGTTAAATCATTACCCTTGGGATGGAGACAGAAAATATCCTTTTCGTTAGCATTATTACATCAGCCTAAAATAGTATTTCTGGATGAACCAACGGGAGGTGTGGATCCTGTAACACGTCGTCAATTCTGGGAATTGATTAATAAAACTGCAGCAGAAGGTATCACGATGTTTGTAACAACTCATTATATGGATGAAGCAGAATACTGTCATCGTTTATCTATAATGTCGGAAGGTTGTATAGAGGTTCTGGGAGCACCGAAGGAAATTTGTGAGGCTTATCATGTGGATACAGTTGAAGATGTATTTATTAAAGTGGCAACAGAAAGGAGAAAAGAATGAAACTACTTTTAGCATTCATGCATAAAGAAATGTTGCATATTCTGAGGGATGTGAGGACATTGCTTATAACTCTTCTAATGCCCGTATCTTTAGTAATCTTATTTGGTTATGTAATTACGAATGAAATTAAGGATGTGAAGATGGGTATTTATATGCCTGAATATTCACAATCCGGACGTATACTTATTGATAAATTTACGTCATCAGATTATTTTCAGCAAGTTTGTATGATTAAAAATGAGAATGAGATAGATGCCATGATAAAATCTGAAGATCTGGCTATGGTACTTGTTTTCCCCTCAGAGTTTGAGCGCAATTTAAAAAACCACTCTCCAAATACAATACAGATTGTTGTGGATGCATCCGATATGAATACTTCTCAGTCCATTATCGGTTATGCCGAAAATATTCTTCAAAGCTTTATAAAGGATCAAAATAGTGTTAAGAATGAAGCATTGCCGTTTTCAGTAGAGATAAAGATGATGTACAATCCGGCATTAAAGAGTGTTTTTATGTTTTTGCCGGGTGTGCTGGCTTTGATCATGTTGATTGTTTCGGCAATGATGACAGCAATCTCGATAGCGCGGGAAAAAGAACTACAGACATTTCGGATGTTACTTGTTTCGCCATTAAAACCAATGACTATAATTCTTGGTAAAGTAATCCCGTATTCTTTTTTGGCTGTATTGAATACACTAATTATTATTGGGATTAGTGTTCTGATCTTTAAAATACCATTAGCATGCAATCTTTTCCTGCTTACCCTGATTTGTTTTTTATTTATTGCGACCTCTCTGGCGTTGGGTGTAGTTATCGGGATGAAGTCTCCTAATCAGCAGGTAGCTATAATGGTGTCAATTATTATGCTTTTTTTACCTACTCTGATGTTATCAGGTTTTGTCTTTCCGATTGAAAATATGCCTTTAATCTTGCAATGGATCAGCAATATCTTTCCTGCGAAATGGTTTATTATATTGCTTCGTTCTGTATTAATCAGAGGTGTAGGATTTATGTATATATGGAGCGAACTTCTGGTTTTATCTGTTATGTTCATTGTTTTCATGGCAGCTGGTATTCGTCAACTTAAATCAGGAAAATTATGAATTTGATATTAGCATTTATCAGAAAGGAGTTTCTTCAAATAAAGCGTAATCCGATTATGCTTTTTATAATACTCGTAGTTCCAGTTATTCAATTGATCGTTCTTGTTTATGCTGCGAATCCGATTATGAAAGAAATCAAGGTTGGAGTTGTAGATCATGACCACTCTATATTTAGTATAAGATTAACAAATAAAATCTTATCATCCGGCTACTTTGTCTCCGTAGGGCACTTTGATAATCATAATCAGGCATTGGCTGCAATGAGTAAGCGCGATGTAGATTTGATCATTGAGTATCCGGAGTTCTTTCAACGTAAAGTACTGAAAGATTTACATCCTGATATTTCTCTTACATTAGATGCTGTAAACTCAATGAAAGCATCATTGTCAGCATCTTATGTAACGCAGATAATTCAGCAATTTGCGACAGAACAAAATCAGCAATTCGGAATTAACCCCGTAGACCTGACTTATTCTCAATGGTATAATCCGCTGATGGATCATAAATCTTTTACTTTACCGGGTATTTTAGCAATTCTTCTGACCGTAACTTCCATTGTTCTGTCAGCAATGAATATTGTCCGGGAAAAGGAAATGGGGAATATAGAGCAGATAAATGTGACTCCGATTCATAAATTGACATTTATGATAGGTAAGGTAATACCTTATGGCATATTAGGTCTGTTGCAATTTTCTATAGGATTGATAACTATGCGTTTCTTATTTGGGTTACCTATTGCCGGTTCTGTCATGGTATTATATTTTGTAGCTTGTTTATATCTATTGGTCGTTCTGGGAATAGGTTTTATGATTTCTATTATCTCGAATACACAATCACAAGCCATGTTTACCACTTTGTTTTTTATCTTTATTGCAGTACTGATGAGCGGATTCGTAACTCCTGTAACAAGTATGCCGGGGTGGGCACAAGTGTTGAACTCAATCAATCCGGTTGCTTATATGGTTTCACTGATGCAATCCATCATACTCAAAGGCTCAACGATTACAGATTTAAAAGTTGATTTATTGATTCTGTCGGGGATGGCATTATTTATAAATGCAATAGCGGTATTATTATATCGTAAGTCTGTAGAATAAATAACTCAGATAGCAATTTTCTGTATAGCTCAGAACTAATAAGTGAAAGAATATGTTTTTAAAGTAAAATCAACTAATTAAACCATACTACTTTTATGCAATGGATCATCAATCTTTTTCGAGAAAATCCTGAATTGGCTATCTTTCTTACTTTAGGTGTAGGTTTCTGGTTGGGGAATTTGAAATATAAAGGTTTGTCTTTGGGTATTGTTACAAGTGTTTTGCTTGTAGGTGTAGTTGTAGGACAAATGAATATTGAAATTTCCGGACCGATGAAATCTGTATTCTTCTTAATGTTTCTTTTTTCTATTGGTTATAGTGTCGGACCTGAGTTTTTCAGAGCAATGCGCACGGATGGAATAAAACAAGTCATTTTTGCTGTTATTCTTTGTGTTATGTGCTTACTGGCTCCTTTTGCCGTAGCCAAAATTTTCGGATTCAATATGGGAGAAACCATAGGTTTGCTGGCCGGTTCACAAACAATGTCTGCAATTCTTGGTGTAGGAACATCAACCATTGAAACCTTAGGAGTACCGGCTGAGCAACAGCAGGAATGGTTCGATATTATGCCTGTGTCTTATGCTGTCACTTATCTGTTTGGAACTATTGGGTCCGCATATTTGCTCAGTATTCTCGGTCCGGCTTTGCTTGGCGGACTTAAAAAAGTCAAAGCTCAGACAAAAGAATTAGAAGAGAAACTGAATAAAAGTGAGATATTGGATGATCCTGCTTTTGAAAATGTAAACAGACCCGTAATCTTTCGTGCTTATCAAATAGAAGGCGTTTGGTTTGAAAATGGACATACAGTAAAAGAATTAGAAGAAGAAATTCAGAAACAAGGACGAATAGTATATGTTGAACGTATTCGTAAAGGAGATAAAATCATAGATCCACAGTCTGATACAGTATTAAATATAGGTGATGAAGTGGTTTTATCAGGCAGACGTGAATATGTAATTGAGGATGAAGGATGGATAGGTGACGAAGTGTATGATGCCCATTTACTAAGTTTTCCTGTAGAAACCTTATTCGTACTGGTTAATAGCAAAGGTGCAAAGAATAAAACAATTGATCAGTTGAATCGCGAAAAATACATGCATGGAGTCATGATTCGTCATATAACCCGGGCAGGCATTGAAATTCCTGTTCTGAAACAAACGGTTATATATGAAGGAGACCGAATAGAAATAGTAGGTTTGACTCGTGAAATCAGAGACGCTGCACCTTTTATAGGCTTTGTAGAGCGACCTTCTAACAAAACGGATTTTACATTCGTCAGTTTAGGTATCGTTATTGGAGGTGTTATAGGGTCTTTAGCTATACATATCGGACAGGTTCCATTAAGTCTAAGTGCCAGCGGTGGCGCATTAATTGCAGGATTAGTACTTGGATGGTTAAGAACCAAGCGGCCTATGTATGGCAATATTCCTGCAGCTTCACTTTGGATCATGAATAATATCGGATTGAATATGTTTATAGCAATTGTTGGTATTACGACGGGACCTAAATTTGTTGCCGGATTAAAAGATGTAGGGATGATTATGTTTGTTGCCGGTATTTTATCGACATCAATTCCATTAATACTTGGTGTTATAATAGGAAACAAAATATTTAAATTTCATCCGGCTGTAACCTTGGGATGCTGTGCTGGCGGCCGGACTACGACAGCTGCATTAGGTGCTGTACAGGATACTTTAGAAAGTACAATTCCAGCTTTAGGTTATACAGTCACTTATGCCGTTGGAAATACTCTATTAATCTTATGGGGTGTAGTTATGGTATTATTAATGGCATAATGGATGATAT
>DKPO01000043.1:0-6772 GCA_002471225.1 Porphyromonadaceae bacterium UBA7332 | reverse complement strand
GATGATATTATAATAATGATATAGAAGTAGCAACTGTTGAATTTCTGTCATGTTTTGGATCATAAGATTCAGTGATGAAGAAAGTAACAGGTGTGCCAACAAAAATGCGCTGAGGCTGACCATTTACATTGTTGAATGTAAAGAAGAAATCCCCTTCGGCAGTTTCGATAAATCCTGATTTACCATTAGGTAGAATTGCTTTAATACGGCCTTCCATACGAGCTTTGTCTGCATATTTCTCGTCTTCCCATAATATTTGAAGATTTGTAGCTAAAGCACGGAAATCAACATATTCATGTTTAATGTTATATGTGTTAAACCAGTTATCTAATTCTTCATCAGGCATTCGACGTTTGCTTCGAAGAATAGCATTGATTTGTTGTAAATGCATTTTAGCTTTTTCAGCATCACCTTTAGCTTCATAAATAGCAGCTAATAAACGAAGAGATGGAAGTTTCTTTTCCGGTAAGCTTTTACACATCACAGCATCAATTGCATATTTCAAGGCTTCTTCCAGATTTCCTTCCTTGAAGTATATATCAGCAATAGCTTTAATAAAGTTTGGAGCAGGGAATACCTCAACAATTTCTTTATATCTTTCTAAGGCTTTATCCAAAAGACCGAAATGATAATAACATTTTGCAGCAACGCTACGGAAAAGGATATAGTTTTCTCCGTGAAGAATATCAAATGTATCGAAAACTTCTTCGCAGATTTCCATACAGCCTTCATACTCTTTAATTTCGAAAAGTAATTTCAATTTGATTGTAAGGAATTGCTCTCTTTCAGAAGGTAATTCGATAACTTCGCCATACTTTTTCAAAAAATATGGAGCATCACTTAATTCATACTGATCGATTTTTTCGCACCATTGAATACAAAGTCCGATTGGCTTTTCTTGTTTTTCAATAAAAAAATCCAATACTCTTAGAACTGTTCTGGAGTAAATCCCTGAAGGATCACTTTGAGAGCATAGTTGTGTTATCAGTTCAGCATTATCTAAGAAAGTTTTCTCTTTCAAGATTCTTTTCGGAGCTACAAAGATATAATATAGACACCATGCATAAGAACATCTGATGCTTTCGAAGTTAGGATACTTTTCATACACTTCACGACAAACAACTAATGCTTCATGGTATTTTTTTTCCTGTTTAAGGCAGAAGGCATAATTTAAACCGTCCCACTCATTACACATATCATGAAAATCTTGCCAGATTTCACGATATACGTTTAGAGCTTGCTCGTATTTCTTCGATTTTCTCAGACGATCAGCCTCTGATTTTAATGATTCAAAATTCTTCATTTTTAAAATGTAATTTAATATAGATGGCTTCGTAATATATTTGAACTATACTTAATTTCTAATCTCTAATAATATTTCGAACCGAAATTGCGAATTAATGATTAGTTGTGCAATAAAAATCAAAAAAAATATTCGAAAAAAATGATTTTTCCTCTCTTTTGTCCATTTTTACTGTCAGAAAAAGATGTTTATTAGATAAAACAGGATATAAAAAGAAGAAGTTCATGATATTTTATCAGATGCTTATTCTAAATTTGTAACCTTTGTATCAGACCGTATATTTTATATGAATCGATTTAGAAAATCATTTTCCGTACATATTTTATTATTACTTCTTATATTGCTCTCTGGATGCAGTACAGTGAAGTATGTCAAACAAGATGAATTCTTGCTTAGTAAACTTACGATTGAGAGTGATAATAAACGCCTGAGATCGTCTGAGCTTGAAGCTTATGTTAAGCAAAAGCCAAATCAAAGAGTTTTTGGTATATTCAAAATGCCGTTACATATATATAGTTTATCCGGACGTAATGATAAGTTAGGAATAAACCGTTTTATTAAAAGAGTAGGAGAGGCTCCCGTTATTTACAATTCTGAATTGACAGATAAAACTGTAGAAGAACTGACTAAAGTAGCTCAAAATAAAGGTTTCTTACATGCCCGGATTGATACTTCTGTTATTTATAAGAAGAAAAAAGCTTATGTGACTTATAAAATACATGCAGGTGAGCCGTTCCGTATATCCGAATATGAAAAGCATATTAAGGATCCGGTAATGGATTCGATTCTTTCAGCAAATCCGTTGCAGCCAAAAATATTGAATAATATGATTTTGGATAATGGAATTCTGGAGGATGAACGTACACGTCTGATCTCTATTCTTCGTAATAACGGATATTATGCATTGAATAAAGATTTATTTCTGTATTATGCAGATAGTACGGAACAGTCTAATCAGATTCAGCTAAGTTTAGAGAGTGTTCCGAAAACCAATGAGAATCGTTCGGCTTTTGATCGTTTTCGAATTAGTAAAATTATAGTGGATACATCATTTGATCCTTTAGCTGATGAATATAAACTTGAAAATCTGAGAAGAGATACAATCTTTTATAAAGGAGTTTATATCGTAGAGAATTTGAATGACATTTGGCTGAAATCAAAATATATTGATCAGGCGCTATACTTTCATACCGGAGATTACTATAATGAATCCTCAGTTAATGCTACCTATTCGGCATTTAGCCGTATGCCGGCAATCAAGTTTATTAATATCCGGTTTAATCCGGTATCAGAAGATTCGGATGAATTAGTTTGTCTTATCGAATTATCAAAGGCTAAATCTCAATCATTTTCCACTGAATTGGAAGGGACGCATTCAGCCGGAGACTTAGGAGCCGCAGTTGCCTTTTCCTATAAACATGGTAATATATTTAAGGGATCGGAAATGTTGACTTTTAAAGTGAGAGGAGCGTATGAGCAGCTGCATGGAACAAGTATAACCGATAATTATACAGAGTTTGGAGGTGAGACCAGTATAAACTTTCCCCGTTTCTTATTTCCTATTTTGCACAGCAGTGTGCGAAAAAAAATCAGAGCCAATACAGAATTCGCCCTGTCATACAACTATCAGCATCGTCCCGAGTTTACACGAGTAATCGCGGGGGGAGCATGGAGATATAAGTGGACAGTTAAAGAGCAACACAGACATACATTTGATTTTGTCGATCTTAGCTATACCTATTTGCCGCGGATGTCTGACGAATTCAAAAATGAGATGGATCAGATAAATGTGAATCCGGTTTTGCGTTATAGTTATGAAAACCACTTTATACTACGCACAGGTTATACCTATTATAAAACCAATAATGTTAAGCTTAACAAGTTTAATCCGATCAGATATACCTTCAGAGCGGGGGCCGAATCTGCAGGAAATGCGCTTTATGCGATTTCTTCGCTTACCAAAGCTAAAAAGGTAAATGGAGGATACGAAATGCTGGGAATCCGGTATGCTCAATACGTTAAAGGCGATCTTGATTATGCAATGACTTATCGTATAGATAAACGTAATTATATAGCCTGGCATGTTGGGTTCGGAGTTGCTTATCCCTATGGTAATATGACCGTGATTCCTTATGAAAAAAGATATTTTGCAGGTGGTGCAAACAGTGTGAGGGCATGGAATGTTAGAACTTTAGGTCCGGGACGTTATCGTCGTACCGAAGGAATTGATTTCATTAATCAGTCTGGAGATATAAAACTGGATTTGAGTGTAGAGTATCGGAGTTATTTATTCTGGAAGCTCCATGGAGCGATTTTTATAGATGCCGGTAATATCTGGACTTTGCGTAAATATGACAATCAGCCTGGAGGGCAGTTTCAATTTGATACTTTCTACAAAGAGATAGCCTTAGGTTATGGTGCAGGTATCAGAGCTGATTTTGATTATTTTGTTTTACGTCTTGATTTAGGAATTAAGGCTTATGATCCCTCTCTATATGCGAGAGATTCATGGCGTTTAATTCAACCTGGTAAAAATGATTTTGTGTTAAACTTTGCAGTTGGTTATCCTTTTTAATCTTTTTGGAATCATTTCTTAATGTGAAGTCTGATATTTAGTCAGGAATATGTAACTTTGTAACCGCCTTTTAAGGCTTATTTTATAATTTAAAAAACGGTAAAATATGCTGCCAAATTTAATAAAACGAGCTATTACTGGTTTGTTTTTTGTTCTTGTAATGTGTGGAGGGATTTTGTATAATGGTTTAACCTTTGCAATATTATTCTCCATAATAACTTACATGTCACTTAATGAGTTCTATTCTTTAATGAATCAGAAACGAAATACATCAATAAACAGATGGTTTCATAGTTTAGTTGGTGCATTGTTTTTTTTGGCAGTGTTCTATTATAATATATTATCCTCGACAGCAATCGGACTTTTGAGTAACAATCTGAATCTGGATAATATAATATTGTTACCTATTATATCGCTCTTTGTTCTTTACTTTATGTACACGTTTGCAAAAGAGTTGTATAACCAGGATGGTTCATCACCATTGACTAACTTGTCGATGATTTCTATGGGGCATTTGTATATAACAATGCCATTCTCTTTATTGTCTTTTTTAGCCTATCTGAATGTAGATACTATTTATAGCTGGCATTTCATATTACCGATTTTTATTTTGATCTGGCTAAATGATACAGGAGCTTATCTGGTAGGAAGTCAGTTCGGAAAACACAGACTGTTTGAGAGAATATCTCCGAAAAAATCATGGGAAGGTTTTTGGGGCGGTTTAGTCTTTAGTGTAATAGGAGCTGTTGTATATGGTATTTTTGTTCCGGATTTATCTCTTATTCAATGGGCCGGATTTGGTCTTATTGTTGCGGTTGCAGGAGTTTTCGGAGATTTGACAGAATCAATGATTAAAAGATTATTGGAAGTTAAAGACTCAGGAAATATTTTACCGGGACATGGCGGAATGTTAGATCGTTTTGATGCGATTTTATTTGCAATCCCTGCTGCATTAATTTATTTGACAGTGATTAATATATTCTGATTTAGAATCAAATATAAAAAAGCTATTATTGAAAGTTTTACTTTCAATAATAGCTTTTTTTGTTGAAATATAATAGCTTCAATAAATAGTTTTATATATTTGAAACCAAACAATAATCGTTTCGAATTGTTTCTTTATTGAAAAATAGTTCAAACTATAAAACTATCATTATGAAAAACGAAAAACCGAAAGTAATCTTTTTAGATGTGTTGGAGACTCTATTGGATATTAATCCATTGAAAGAAGAAATAGCGAAGTTATTAGGCGGAAGAAGAGATCTGGCAGAATGTTGGTTTACAAACTTGTTACTTTATTCACTAGTCGATACATTGAATGATCGTTTACATACTTTCAGAGAAGTAGCTTTCTCCTCTTTTGAAATGCTTGCTACAGCTAATAATATCGTTTATACAAAAGATGAAGTATTGAAGGTGCTGAATCTGGTATCTCAGGCCCCTCCTCATTCAGATGTTCCCGAAGGATTAAGACTGCTCAAAACTGCAGGCTATAAATTAGTAACTTTGACTAACTCATCACATACGACAGTGAATGAGCAAATTCACTTTGCAGGGATTGACGAATATATTGATGCTTGCATCAGTGTAGATGATATCGGTTATTTTAAGCCTCATCGTCATGTTTACAGACGTGCTGCAGAACGTATGGGCGTTGAACCTGAGGATTGTTTATTGATTGCTGCACATGGATGGGATATAGCGGGAGCATTAGAATCAGGAATGCGTGCAGCCTTTATCGCACGTAAAAACTCAGCTCTTTATACATTAGCTCAAAATCCTGAAATAGCAGAAGATACATTGATAGATGTAGCTGATCAGTTGATACAACTCTAATTTGAAATAATAGAACGGGTAATGAGATTAGGCTCATTACCCGTTTTTTATTTACCTTTGCGCCCAATTTAAATATCAATTTATTATCTAAATATGGAGTTGTTCAGACAGTTGAAGTTTATTCGATTTAATCTATTTGATTATTTCATATTGATATTGCTACTGACAGTTAATATCATTTCAATCGTAGATAAAAAGCAAATCGATGTCATATCATTAACAACGAGTTTCAGCGGAATTCTTTGTGTTCTATTGGCTGCAAAAGGAAATATTACAAACTTCCTTTTTGGTTTGATCAATGGTTTCCTTTACGCTTATGTTTCTTATAAATCCTCTTATTACGGAGAAGTAATGCTTAATCTTGGCTTTTATGTTCCGATGCAATTTATCGGTTACTATATGTGGTCAAAACATATGAAAAAAGATAAAGGCGATGAAGGAATTGTAAAGACATTCCGGTTGAGCTGGAAAAATCGTGCGATTTTGTTTTTGGTTTGTGCCGTACTTATTTATTTGTACAGTTTCTTACTTCAGAGCATTCGTGGAAACCAGCCGGGATTGGATTCGGCATCTACAATTCTTTCCGTTGTAGCCATGTTGCTGGCAATTAAAGCCTATGCGGAACAATGGCTAATTTGGATTACTGTCAATATTATATCAGTAATTTTATGGATTCTGGCTTATCAAAAAGGAGGAGACCACTCTTTCGTAATGATAGGAATGTGGAGCGGATACTTTATAAATTCCATTTATGGATATATTAACTGGATGCGTCTCTCAAAATAAAAAGTAAAAAAAAATCAGGTTTTACTTGCAGATATAAAACAAACAATTACTTTTGCCAACAGAATAACAAAAAAAACGAAACAGTTATGAATTTATTCAGCACTACATATTATTTCTTCTTTTTTTACTTTTACTTTTTTAGCAAGTAGAAGCGGGAGGTCGTATGTAGTATCGAAGTAAAATTCTGAAAAAATATATAAGGTCCCGCTTACAAACGTAAGCGGGACTTTTTTTTTATTAATACATTAAAACAAAATAATACCCTATATGAA
>DKPO01000002.1 GCA_002471225.1 Porphyromonadaceae bacterium UBA7332 | reverse complement strand
ATTCACGGAGCAATGAGTGTTGTAGGTCTGGATGATCCTGAAGGAGATTTTATTAACCGTGTCAGAGCAGTAGTGGGTCCTAATACAGTGATCTCTACTTGTATGGATCCTCATGGTTGTGTATCCAAAGAGTTAGCTGAAGAGTCAGATTTGATTACTTGTTACCGTATGGCCCCTCACGAAGATCGTATTGTGTCACGTCGTCGTGCTGTAACGAATTTATTGGACCGTGTTGAAAGCGGTAAAGGAAAACCGGCTTACAAAGCCTGGGTATACGTTCCGATTTTGCTTCCGGGAGAAAAGACAAGTACACGTATCGAGCCAGGTAAATCATTATATGCCGGTATTGTTCCGGCTACAGCAAGCAAAGGAGTTACTGATGCTGCTATCTGGATTTCTTACGCATGGGCAGACGAACCTCGGAATCATGGGGTAGTTATGGCTTATGGAGATAACCAGGAAGAAGTTGCTGCCAGTGCAGAAAAATTAGCACGTGATTTCTGGAATGTAAGAGATCAGTTTGAATTTGTGGCTCCGACTGCAAGTCTGGATGAATGTCTGGCTAATGCATTTAAATCAACCAAAAAACCTTATTTTATCAGCGATATGGGTGATAATCCGACTGCCGGTGGTGCAGGGGATGTATCCTGGACATTAGAACAATTGCTTAAACGTAAGGAGTTAAAAGATCCGAATGGCCCGGTATTTATCTATGCATCTATTCCTGGCCCTGAATTAGTGAATGCGGCTATTAAAGCCGGTATTGGAGCTAAAGTATCGGGTGTTGCAGGTGCAATGGTTGATAATCGTTATGCAGGACCTGTTAAGATTTCTGGTACAGTAGAAGCTATCCGTGAAACTCCGGACAATAAGGAAGCAGTTATTCGTGACGGAAGCTTGCGTATTATTGTTACTGAAACACGTAAGCCATATCATTATGAGAAAGATTTCACCAATCTTGGTTTAGAGCCAAGAAAGGCCGATATCGTTATGGTGAAAATGGGTTATCTGACAGAAGAGCTGTTTGAAATGCAGGCTGACTGGATGATGGCACTTACAAAAGGAGGCGTTGATCAGGATTTATTGAATCTTCCTTATCAAAGAATTAACCGTCCGATGTATCCGCTTGATCCTGCAATGGAACAACCGGCATTAAAAGCTGAATTTATTCCGTTATCGGATAAATAAAAATAAAGAAGTTTTCCCGTCAAGAGAAAGACTTCTAAATCGAAAGAAGCTAAGTGTGATCCATGATCGTACTTAGCTTCTTTTTTCGTTCTTTGAATTTATGAGAACTATATATAGCCATAACTTAACAGGAATAATTGCGATGGTATAAAGCTTTTATTGTCCAATTGTTAAATTCAACTATATAATCGTATGTCTTGTACTATTATCTAAGTCTTCACACTTAGTATAAAAGACTTTTCTTCTAAGATATTGTATAGGTACAAATTTTAGGTTCTGAATCTTTATCAAAATACAAAGCATAAATTTTTTTCCCATCAGAAGACACTGTAAAATTATAAATTGTGCGGTCCAGCTGATAAATAATTGGATTTTTTTGACCTAACGATATTCTATGAATCTGAGATCTTATCGAGTTATCTTTTAACTCTTCCCGTTTGCTATTTTGAAATAATGCCCAAAAAGATTGATCAGCGTAACTTGAAAAAGTATAGAATAAGGTTGGATCTGTAAACTCGACAACACCATTATTTACAGAATAAGTATTTTGAGTATTCCCATCTGCTTCTATTGTCTGAAGAGTTATATTATCATTAATATCTACGATAGAGGTCAGAGGATAATGCTTATAACATATAAACATATGTCCCATCCCATAAGCATAATTAGATTCAAATAATACATTATTTACCATATACCCGGAAATATCATCTTTCACTACAAATGGGTAAAAGCTGTTTTCCCTTGAGACTCCTGTTTTAAAATCATGTATCTGTATCTGCTCCTCTGATGTTTTAGATAAAAGATATACTCCTGTATCTATATTTTCAATAAAATTACTCCCTTCAAATACCTTTGAATATTCTTTTCTCTCTGATTCGACAGTTATCTTACCTTTGGCATCAGCGACAAAATACATTTCTCCATTAATAGAGCTTACGATTAACCTATCATTGGATTGGTTGCAAATTGGCATTATCAATTCTCCGGGGCCATCTCCAATCTTCCCAAATGAATCAAGAGAATCTCCTTTGTTTGAATATAGGATTAAAAAGTTATTTTTTTTACTGGTATCAAAAACAAAAAAGCCGGATGGTGAAGCAAAAATTTTCCTTGGAGCCATCAAATTGATATCAATTTCTTGATCGGCATTACACATAATAACCTCAGTGTTGGTACTCTTATTTTTTTCACTACAAGAATAAAAGCAACAACAAACGAAGTGCAAAAGAAGAATAAAGGAATTAGTTAATTTCATGTTTTAAGTATATAAAATAATATAAATCTATTAAAGGAAAAGATAACATTCTACGTCTGAAAAGATACAAGTCCATGTTCACTCGATATATTTAATCAAGATTGTATTTGTCTAAATATAAGATCTCATGCTCATCAATCTCTCTTCGGATTGCATAATTCAGTTCTCCTCACTAATTATAAAGCATGACAATTGGATTCTTTCCGAGATCATCTTCCTCAATGATTTTTTTGAGCAAAGAATGAGATGGTAATGCTTTAAGATCTTCTATGAAAATGCAACTAACATATTGATTATTATAAATATCTTTTACCCTACTAACTGAACCAAGTCCTAAATCGTCAATAATCTCATTAGTGTTGCAATAAAAACCTTGTCCCATTTTTTTGTCATATGTCGCTTTAAACTTATTGTCATTAACACCAAAAAAGAGTTGTATCGATTCATCATTTTCAAATAAATCGCAATATTGAATCAGTTCATCCTTACCTAATGACTTGGCAGTTCCTTGTTTATGATCAGCAATGTATGCCTTGGATGGGAAATTTATATTCTCGATATTTAGGTTCATACAAGCAGAAATAGAATCAGCCAAGGAGCAATGGTAATATTCGTTTAAAAAAGGATGATGGAAAAGAACTCCATTTTTCGTTTTGCTAAAATTAGAAATAATATTATACGGTCCATCGATAGAAAAATTATCTCGTTCTATCCAGCTTCTAACGGGATTACATTGTAAATCTGTTATTTGGATATGACAGCTAAACGGAGACTCATTCTTTTGCCCAGATCCTACATACCAGATAAGATGATCTTTATCCAGATATTCTACAGATGTAAAATAAAACGGAATTTTAAAGCTTTCAATAAAAGAAAAAGAGTCAAGATCATAAGCTATCAGTTCATTCTTCATCAAGTCGGTAAGATACAATCTGTTATTTTCTACATTACAAATTATATTTGCCGGAAGAAAAAATTCACCGGGACCTCCTCCTCGTTTTGAAACTCTTCCGATAAACTTTCCTGCTAAAGAAAAGACAAAAACGTTAGGTGTCTTTGCAAATCGATCTACTACAAAAATCTTATCTCTACAGACTTTAAGCTCTGTCGGATCATGAATTAAGCAATTCTCATTTGTTTCTAATTGAATGAATGAGATATTCTTATAGAAATCTGAAGCTTTGATATTGTTTTTAGCTTTAAAATCCAGAGATCTGTATTTCACCGGTTCATTACAAGAAAGCATAAATGCAATGAAGATAAATAACAGAGAAAAGGGTTTCGAAGTAAATGGCTTAAACATGCAATTCATTTTATAATTTATACGAGTTCATTAAATGGTACTTTTCTTGATCAATCTATAGCCTTTCTTATCCTCATGGTCTTTAATTCAAAAATTATCATCAACGCACGGTATTTTCATGATCATATTGCAAGTATAGATGTTTTTTAATCAAATATCTCACTTTTGAGCATATTTTTCAATACGTTTTATGGAGTCGATTATACTTGATTGATGATATTATACGCTATGTTTAAGGGTATTCTTGAAATATGGAAATTGAAAAGC
>DKPO01000011.1:75468-75781 GCA_002471225.1 Porphyromonadaceae bacterium UBA7332 | reverse complement strand
TGGTCAAGCGCTTTTTTTATCTCTATGGAATTCTATATTATTTATATATTAGAAAAACAGGAAGGAATTTTCTATAAAGTAATAAAGACAGATATCGAAAAGCGCCTGGATCAGCACAATGATTCGAGAAAAAGTTAATATACCTCAAGCGGTGGTCCGTGGATTCTTGTAGGAATTTAAAAAAAGTCGGATATGCGAAGTGCTTTACTCGAGGAGAAGCGGATCAAAGAACTAAATAAAACAAGTTTACTTATTTATATAAAAACTATGGGACATATAGGTTGGAATATCAGCCTGTCATCTCGTCAAGAAT
>DKPO01000011.1:21623-75246 GCA_002471225.1 Porphyromonadaceae bacterium UBA7332 | reverse complement strand
CCCGTCCATACCGCATAAGCGCTGAGTCTGAAGACTTAGCGCTTTTTTTATCTCATTATGCTATATTTTTAATACCTAAGCTATAACAATACCGAATTGCGAAACCAAACCTCTTAATTCTGTTTCATCGATGATCATACCTTTTATTTGATTGGTATTAGGATTGATCGTAATATTGTATGAGGATGAAAAGTTGCATTTTCTTAGATTTGTATTATTAAAATAGGTACGTAACAGATTGCATTTTCCAATAATCGCATTAGTTAGATCCGTATCACTAAAGTCTGCTTCAACTAAAGAGCAATTATTGAATTTCGCCATTTTTAAATTAGTTCCCGTAAAGTTAGCATACTCCAGAATGGAATTAGTGAATTCAAATTGAGAAGAGAATCTATGAATATATTCAAAGCTCGAACCAGTCATTTTACACTCTATAAATCTACTGTTGCTTAAATGACAAATAAACTTCGTGAGAGAAAAGTTACAACTCCGGAACGTGCAATTTTCAAAATGTATATCACGAATCTCCAATTCATTAAATTCGCATCCTTCAAACGTGCAATCATAATATGAGTTTGCGAAGTCTGTTTGGGTGAAATCAATATTTCGTATTGTTTCAGAGTCTGTTACTTTAATCATTGATGTAATTATTATTTTCTGTCACGGTTTATATTCAGCTTATGTATCCAGACCTCAAATATACGTATAATCCAAACATAATTGAGAGATATGTATGGGAGGATGGCTGAATATTGGACTTTCTTGATTAGGTGTAAGTATGTCTTTTTTGAAGGATCAAACAGATTAGCTTTTATGTTTTGACTATAATCTATGGATTTGCTCTTTTTACTGTCTTTTTGTATTTTTCTAATCGCTGAGAATGGCGTGTATGAATTTATAAACAGATTGTATTTATACAAAGCAAGGAGTTGTTTTTTATGTAATATGCAGATATTCAGCAGGATACTTTTTAATGTTTTTTTTTGAAGCAGAGAATGTAATTTTAATACGTATTTGAAGATGTTTTGATACGTATCAAATGAAAAAAACAAAGGGCGAAAAAATAAAGATATACCGTTAAAATTTAAAGATATACCGTTTTATTGAAAAGATACGGTGTGTTATTGTAAAAAGCGTGCTTTTTTATCAGAACTAAACAAGGATAGTTTGATTTTATGAGTCAATTAGAGATGATTTCCTATCTTTTTCAGATTTAAAAGTGTGTCTTGGATAAGTATCATTATGTCATATTTATGTCTCTAAATGAAGCAAAGTGATAACGCCTATTGATCGCTTATGCTTGGCGTTGTGTATTTTTATCCGAATATACCAGATGGATTTGATTGCGTATAATTATGATTATATTATTTTTGGGTATTGAAGAACAACTGATTAATCTTGAATATAATGAAAATGAAAAATCTGGCTGTATTTACTATCGGAGTACAGCTTTTATCTTTGAATTCTTTATCAGGTCAGACATTTAATTCTCAACGTCTTGATTCGTTGTATAAATTATCTGATAAAGTTTATTCATTAGTAGGCACTCCTGCATGGACAGACAAAGAGCAAATTATTCAATTTGCGGTCCATACTCCTGAAGGTCAATTATTTCATGTTTTGGATATTGAGGCCAATACGAGACAAACATTTAAGTCAGCCGAAGCGTTGGAGCAATATTTATTAGTGAATAATTTGAAGAATAATTTACAGACCACTCCAAAGCAAGAAACAAAACAAGATTCGAAATATACTTTCTCTCCTGATCGAAAGTACGGTGCTTTTATTCGTGATAATAATCTTTTCATTAAAAATTTCGCTGAGGAAAAAACGATACAGCTTTCTTATGATGGCTCACCCGGGACTCCTTATGGGGGAGTAATGGAATGGTCACCGGATTCAAAAAAACTTGTGTCATATCGGGTGTTTGAAACACAGACCCGCAAGATTCCTTTAATTGAGTCAGCTCCTGAAGATCAATTACAGCCTGTTATTCACTGGAAAGCTTATAATAAACCGGGAGATGCGTTGTCTGTAAAACATCTGACGCTCTTTAATATGGAAACATGCACGGGGGTTCCGATTGATATGTCTCCTTATCTGAATCAGTTTAATCTGTATTTTACTGGTTGGCGTAAGGATAGTCGCGCTTTTACTTTCGAATTCAATGAAAGAGGACATCAAAGATATATCGTAGGCGAGGTAGACGCTGAAAACGGTAAAGTGAGACATCTGATTGAGGAAACATCTCCGACTTTTATTTCGTATATCAACAACTTCCGATATGATCTTAATGACGGATCGGAAATCTTATGGTTGTCAGAGAGAGATGGCTGGAGACATCTTTATTTGATAAACGGAGCTAACGGGGAAGTGCAAAAGCAGTTGACAAAAGGGGAATGGGTCGTTCGTGAAGTTGAATATGTAGATGAAGCCAATAAGAAGATTTATTTTATGGCATCAGGAATAAATAAACATGAAGACCCATATAATAAGCATTATTGTTCCGTTGACTTTGACGGTAGAAACTTTCGGGATTTAACACCTGAAAATGGTAATCATACAATAACAATTCCGAAGCATCGGAACTATTTTACAGAAAGGTACTCCAGACCGGACATGCCTCAAATAACTCAGATACGTAAATTCAGCGATCCGAAGTTTTGTCTGAAAATCGATGAGGCAAATATAGATACACTTTTGGCAAGTGGCTGGACAAAACCGGAGGTGTTTAAAGCCAAAGGGAGAGATAACAAGACAGATATCTGGGGTATTATTTACAGACCTTTTAATTTTGATCCTTCAAAATCGTATCCCGTTATCGAAGATATTTATGCGGGCCCTCATGGTTCTTTTGTTCAGAAAGATTTCGGAAGACCGTTTGAAAGTATAACTGCTTTGACTAATCTGGGATTTATCGTGGTAAAGATTGATGGCATGGGGACGAATTATCGTTCCAAACAATTTCATGATATATGTTGGAAAAATCTGAAGGATGCAGGTTATCCTGACAGGATAAAATGGATTAAAGAGGCTGCTGCTAAATATCCTTATATGGATATCAGCAGAGTTGGCGTCTACGGTTGGTCGGCAGGGGGACAGAATGCGATGTCTGCGTTATTGCATTATAATGATTTTTATAAAGCTGCTGTCTCTTTCTGTGGATGTCATGATAACCGTATTGATAAAATATGGTGGAATGAGCTTTGGATGGGATATCCGGTTGATTCGGCTTATATTGCGTCTTCGAATGTCGAGAATGCTCATTTGCTGAGGGGTAATCTTTTACTTATCAATGGTGAATTAGATGATAATGTCGATCCTACTTCTACATTGCAGGTTGTCGATGCATTGATGAAAGCGAATAAATACTTTGAGCAATTGTATTTACCAGGGAAAGGTCATTCACTTGGAGGTAAATATGAATTAAATCGTTTATATGACTTTTTTATTCGTCATCTGAATCCGGATAACAGTTTTATAGAGTGAAAAGAAGAAATCCCCGTAACAATGATTTGTTACGGGGATTTCTTCTTTTTTTATTAATGCATTGCAATATACATACCTACGAAGAACGGAATCAGCCAAAAACTCCAAACAAAAATACTGAATCGATTGAAGTGCTCTTTTGCTTTTTCGGATCCTTTATAATAGGTCCAGACAGCCCATGTCGCGTGAATAAGCATTAAGGCTACTGCGATCATACCTGTTATAGCATGCAATTCATTGTGCTTGCCTGTGACAATAGCGATATGTGTCATTAACGAAGTTCCGGTTATATCAAACAAGATACCAAAGATAAAGAATAAAACATGCCATCCTTTTAGTACTTTTTGAATTCTCTCACCCCATACACCAATGGTATAACATACCAATGCAGATGTGATAGAGACTATTGCCGGAAACAATAAATGAAAAGGAACTTGACTTGTATCCATATAATAAAGGTTTAGGTTTAGAAATCAGAATTGTATAACCTAAACAGTTATTTCGGATACTCGGTTCATTATTCCTGCGACATTTTATCTCCGAAAAACATTAGCTGATAGCAAATCGAATTTTTCCAGTAATCCCAATTGTGAGCACCAGGTCTGTCGGTATATTCGTGAGGTATTTTTTCATATAACAGTCGTTCATGAAAAGCCTTATTCATAGGGTAGAAAAAATCTTCAGTTCCGCAGTCTACATAGATGTTGAAATTTCCTTTTTTGATCTTATCAATATGATTGAATACGGTGTAGTTTTCCCAGTTCTCCGGATATTTATCTTTTTCGCCGATACGTAATTTTATGTTCCAGCTATCGGGAAAGTTACGGAAATCGATTCCGCCGCTTGTGCTTCCTATATTTCCCCATTGCTCAGGATGATTGATAGCCAGATAAAATGCACCATGTCCACCCATACTCAATCCAGTTATAGCCCTTTTCTTACGATCTTTTGAAATTGGAAGGTTCTCATTTGCCCATTGAGTAAGCTCTTTGGCAACATAGGTCTCGTATCGCATAGTAGAATCCAGAGGACTGTCAAAATACCAGCTTGTTACTGCGCCGTCAGGGCAAATAACAACTAAACCGTATTGATCAACAAAATCCTTGATTCGAGAAGGTCCTGCTGTCCATGTTTTATAAGATCCGCCAGCGCCATGTAGCATAAAAACAACCGGCATATCTTTCTTTTGTTTTTCAGGAAGTATAACTACATTCTTGATATATTTTTTCATTGATGGACTGTATACAGATACTGTATCAACTTTGGCTGCTTTAGCAGGATAGGTTAAAATGGTGATAAATAATAGAATAAAAAGTGTTCTCATATATTGTTATTATTGTTTCAGATTGATTATTTCAATAGTGCCTCTGTCTTGTAAAGTAACATATAGTTTCGTTTCATCCGGACTGAATGTCAAATTTGAAGGCTGTTTCCCTTTTAAAGTAAATTCTTTGATTTTTCCTCCCTGTGGATTAAGTACTTCGACAGTTCCTTTATCATAACGTGTCACATAGATATTTCCGTTTTTATCGCACTTCATTCCGTCTAATCCATATCCTTCAAATTTATGGATCAGTTTTTTATTAGACAACTTGCCTTTTGAATCCACATCATATTTCCATAGATTAAGTTGAGCAGACTCATTTACATAGAGTGTTTTATTATCGGGAGAAAGCTCAATGCCATTGGTCGTACCCATATCCGGCTCGATAAGTTTGCACGCTCCGTCAGGATAGATTGCCCAAAGTTGTCCTTTTGTTTCCTTCCAATTAGGATCAGATGCATAGATTATGCCTGTGAGTGATGAGAGTGCGAGGTCATTCGGCTGATTCATTTTGCCGGAATGGGCATAGACTTTTATGTGTTTGGTAGCAGGGTCTATTTCCAGTAAATTGTGGTTAGTATAGTCTGCTACAATTAAATGCCCCTTTGGATTAATACGGATACTGTTGCCGATTGATGTTGCCGGAAGTTCTACGAAAAGCTCCGCTTTCCCATCCGGGCTAACTTTTCCGATAGTTCCTTCTTTTCCGAAATTCACGACATAGATGTTTCCTTCTTTGTCAGTAGCAGGACCCTCAATGCCCGAAGTAAATGATTTCTCCGGTAACAGATCTATGCTTTGTGCCTGCAAATATCCGCCGCATCCGAGCAGCAGTAAGGTATAAATAGTAATAAATGATTTTTTCATTGATATAAAGATTGATTATATAGAAAAAAAGGAGACTATTGTCTCCTTCAATTATTTAGCGAAGATACATATTATATCTTTTCTCGTCTTTTATTGTTGTTGATTCTCCATGTCCGGAGTAAACAACCGTATCATCAGGAAGAGGCAATAGTTTAGTTTTAATAGAACTGATCAGTTGCTCAAAATTGCCACCCGGCAGATCTGTACGTCCGATGCTGTTTTTGAATAATGCATCGCCGACAAAGACACATTTTGAAGTCGGTGAGTAAAAAGCAATACTACCCGGAGTATGTCCCGGTACATGTAAGGCCTGAAGCTCTTCTGATCCAAACTTAAAACTCATACCTTCCTCAATATTAAATCCGATACGTGGCGCAGAGTCATTGATACGGATACCAAATCTTGCAGCAGATGCATTATAGGCTGAAAGAAGGTAAGCATCTTCTTTATTTGCGCCCATTGCTGTTCCGAATGTTTGAGTTGCAAAAGAAACGCCGAAACAGTGATCAAAATGCAGATGGGTATTCAGGATATATTTAATTTGTAATCCATGATCCATCACGTATTCTCTTAATTCTTCTTTCTCTTCTTCATAGAATGCACCGCAGTCGATGATGACAGCCTCTTTGCTGGGTTCATCCACTAACAGATATGTGCACTCACTGACAGGATTAAAGGTAAATATTTTTATAAACATAGTTATTCATTTTATTAAAGCGGTACATAGATTACATTCTTAGTGTCAAAGAATGATTCAGTAAAATAATCTTTAATGTCTTCGATGATAGCTACACGTCTGTAAGGAGCTAACTCCTGAGCCAGATCGCCTCCTTTTAAACAGATTAAACCATTCGGAATACCATTATGCTGATCCTTAGATATGTTTTTACGTATAATTTTAATCAGATCAGGAAGAGGCATTACAGCACGACTCACCACGAAATCAAATTTTTCTTTAATTTCCTCAGCTCCGCAATGACGGAAACTTACATTTTTCAAACCGATAGCTTCAGCAACTTCTCTCCCTACCGTTAGTTTTTTATTGATACGGTCGTTCAATAAAAATTCAACTTCAGGAAACATAATTGCCAAAGGTATGCCCGGAAATCCACCACCGGTACCAAGATCCATAATTTTGGTTCCGGGTGTGAATGATACAAACTTAGCGATAGCTAATGAATGTAGTATATGGTGTTCATAAAGATTATCAATATCCTTGCGGGAAATAACATTAATCTTCGTATTCCATTCTAAGTAAAGATCATACAAAGCTTTGAATTGCTCTTTTTGTACCTCTGTCAGATTAGGAAAATATTTATAGATTATTTCTTCGTTCATAGAAAATTCATTTTAAGTTCAGTCAATTGATTATTTGGTAAATAATCGGTTAATTACACTGTTTGGTTTAGTAAATGGTTTCAATTGATTGTAGCTGACTTCAACATTGATCTGCCCCATTGAATAAGGTGCAATATCATAACGTGTATATGAAAACAGCATTGCAGAATCGGTCAGGCAGAAATTTTCAGTCGGAACGATTTGTTTGATATTGAAGAATCCGGTTTCCTCTAATTGCTGAGGTGATTCAACATGATAATCTTTTACTAATTGTTCTACGATAAGTTCTGCTATTTTTTCAAAGTTCTCTTCTCCAAATATATCAGCTAAAACAATCTGCTTCATTGTTTGCAAGTCATAGTTTTTGTAGATTTCAGCACCATAACCATGAGCACCACCTGTGAAATCATAGAAATTACTGGCAATACTTAAGAAATCAGCTTTGTTAAATGCAGGTACCACATCTTTCTGATGATAAAAATCTGTAACAAATGCGGGAGGATCTTCTTTAAAGTTCGGAAGCATTTTCTGTAATTCAGAAATTTGCATATTGAAATCGTTAAAGCAAGAATCTTTATACTGCAACATTGCTTCTTCAGGAGAAGTAACCGGTGTGTTTGACGTGATCATTGCATGGATAAATAAAGCCTGTAATTGTTTCAGATCATATTTATCACCGCAGGTCGCAGGGAAATCCATCAGCATTTTTACTTTGCATTTAGCAGCAATGGTGTCAAGCATAATGATTTGACTATCCACCGAAGCGAGAGAGTCAAACTGAATATCATTCGTAGCCAAAGGTTGAGATTTAGGAGTACAACTGCCCATCAGAGACATGATTGTAATCCAGATAATCATTAATAAAGGCGCTTGTTTAGTCATAATAATTATTGTTGATAGTAACTTCTCCAATTAATGAACATTGCATATACTCGCGAACTTCAGACGGAGTCAGATCGTGTCCGAACAAAAACATCAATTTTGTGATGGCTGCCGAAACTGTACTGTCGTAACCACTGACAACACCAATCTCATACAGCGTATTTCCTGTTCCATAACGTTGCATTTCGACACCGCCGCTTTGACATTGCGTTACATTTACAATGACAATTCCGCGATCGATAGCTGCTTTCAGTGACTCAAGGAACCATTCTCTGGTAGTTGCATTCCCAGTTCCGTAAGTCTCTAATACAACCCCTTTTAATCCGGGAATGTTCAGAATAGCATCAACTGTTTCTTTGCTGATCCCGGGGAATAGTTTCAGAATAACGACGTTTGAGTCTAATTTATAATGGGCTTTCAGCGGTTTTGGTGAAATAGCCTGATAAATTACGTTTTTCTCATACTTAATATGTACTCCTGATCTGGCAAGCGGAGGATAATTATTTGATCTGAATGCATTGAAATGCTCTGCATTAATTTTAGCTGTTCTGTTTCCGCGCATTAAGTGATTCTGGAAAAAGATGCACACTTCAGAAATAATAGGTTTTCCGTTTTCTTTAGCAGCCGCAATTTCTATCGACGTGATCAGATTCTCTTTACCATCTGTACGTAAACGTCCGATAGGTAATTGAGATCCGGTAAGAATTACAGGTTTTGATAAATTTTCCAGCATAAAGCTTAGAGCAGAAGCTGTATATGCCATTGTATCTGTACCATGCAAAATAACAAATCCGTCATAATCATTGTAGTTGTCAACAATTGTTTTTACGAGTTTAGCCCATATTTCCGGCTCCATATCTGAAGAGTCGATAGTCGGATTAAACTGTATTGTTGAGATATTGAATCCGAATCGTTTTAATTCGGGAACATGAGTCTGAATATGTTGAAAATTGAAAGGTTCTAAAATTCCGGTCTCCGGATTTTCTATCATACCGATAGTACCCCCTGTATAGATAAGGAGGATGGATGTTTGGTAGAATTCGTTTTGCATAATTCAGAATATTATATTTAGGGCAAATATAGATCATTTCATTTATAATAAGAAAGAGCTATACTATAAAATGAACAGAGGATAGGCTGCTAAAGTTTGTATCTATTATCAATTTGCTGCTTTTTAATCGGATATTCTGGAATATAACGGCTATATATTGCAATGTAAAAAAACGTTTTGTCTATTGTCAGGCTTTTATCAATATCAAAATAATAAGTTGAAAGATCTAAATAGAGAAGGGCCGTTCAACTCACTTGAACAGCCCCCCGACATGCATGATTTAAAAAGATTATATAATAATTCTCTTACTGGTAAAATTCTAATTTGTTTACTTTTTTCCAAGCTCCGCGAGTGAAGTCAGGAATTTCTACCGGAGCAGAGTTATTGTCTAATGAAATCTCTGTCAGCGGAGCAAGACAACACCATTCTGCTAAGTCATATACATCCATATCTAATGGAAGTCCGTTTTGTAAACAATATATCAGGCGATAATCCATAATAAAGTCCATACCGCCGTGTCCACCTACTTGTTTCGCTTTTTCTTCGATGTCTTTTACGATCGGATGTTTGTATTTAGTCATTAACGCTTTTTTTACTTCATCCGGTACGAAACTGTGAGCATTAAGATCTTCGTGATTTGGCGCAACATCAGATCCGATTTCTTTCGAATCCAAAGCATATCCTTCTGTTGGGTATTTGTTCGCAAAACCTTTTGTTCCGCTTAATTGATACATACGATTGTAAGGTCTTGGTGACGTTACGTCATGTTGGATTTGAATCGTTTTACCATTTTCTGTGCGGATCATAGTCATAGTATGGTCTCCATTACGGAAGTTCTCAGGAGCTTTACCTGTTTTCTCTTTAATGAAAGCCGGATTTTGTAATGGTTTAGTATCCATTGAAACCAGATAATTCATTTTATCTCCACGGTGAATACCTAATGCCTGACAAGCAGGTCCCATTCCATGGGTAGCGTATACATCACCTCTGTGATTTTGATTATAATCCATGCGCCAGTTATTCCAATACGCATTCCAGAAAGGTTGTAAACCGTGGATATATGCACCTTCAGCGTGAATTAACTCTCCGAATAATCCTTGTTGTGCCATATTCAGAGTTGTAAGTTCAAAGAAGTCATATACACAGTTTTCTAATTGCATACAATGTTTTCTTGTCTTTTCGGACGTATTAATCAATCCCCAAATCTCATCCATTGTCATAGCTGCCGGTACTTCGATTGCAACATGTTTACCGTCTTTCATTGCCTGCATACCAATAGTTGCATGGCTTTTCCAGTCTGTAGCTACATAAACAAGATCAACATTGGGTAAGGCTGTTACTTTACGCCATACCGAAGTGTCACCACTGAATTCAAGAGCTTTCGGTTTACCAGCTTTTTCTAACTGTTTATTTACAGCAGCTGTGCGTTCAGGTAGTACGTCACAAAGAGCAACAATCTCTACGCCATCAATCTGGCTCATACGATATACTGCACCCGGGCCTCTCATCCCAAGTCCGATAACGGCTACACGAACAGTCGGAATTGGGTCGCAGCGTAATTCGACAACATCCTTTTGTCCTTTCGCACGTTTGGGTGTCGGAGTTTTAATTACTTGTGCTTCTATAACAGGCACAATAGCTAATGCTAATAAGCAAGATAAAAGTGTTCTTTTAATAGTTCTCATTTCTCTATAATTGGTTTTTATTAATAGCCCGGATTCTGATCTCCTTGTAATAGCGGATTATAGTCGATTGCACTTTGTGGTACAGGCATAAGCATTAAACGTTCGTTCCAGCTTTTGTTGACTAATAAATATCCGCTCGGAGCATAAGTCGGTCCGTTCATAATTGAAGAGCAATATGCATTTCCGTATCTGCGCATATCATCATAACGATGTCCTTCAGCAGCGAGCTCTATGCGTCTTTCATTTCTTACAAACGCTAAAGCTTCCTCTTTACTTGACATATGAGCAGGAACATCAGGCATACCACATCTGTCTCGCAAATCATTCAGTACCGTTTGCACTTCTGCGTCCCATCCATTGTTTTGAATACGAGCTTCTGCATAAGTTAACAATACTTCTGCATAGCGTATCACCGGATAATCTTCTACATTTGCCCAATTGTCATAAGCCTGAAGAGCTACCATCTTGCGGTAGCAATAGCCCGACCAGGATTCATTACCTGCTTTCGAAGGATCCCAACGGTAGTAGAAAGTTCCTCCTTTAAAATCAGTTTCATGCCATCCTTTGAATGGGAAGAGCATGGATACATATAAACGGGAGTCACGATTTCTGAATTCTTGCATATAAGCATATTGCTTAAGATCCATCGTTTCAACTTTTTTGATATATGCTGTCTGATCCAGATCTTTTACTTCATTGTATATTGCAGAATAGTTTGCAGCTCTTGTTTCCATCGGAATAGATGGACGAATTGTCTTACCATCAATATCCCAATAAGCGTCAATCAAATCTTGCATAGGCTCGAATGAACAGTAGCCTGAAACCAATTGGCTCGGACGTATATAAGTATAACGGGTCCAATCAAAGTTATTTGGATCTGCCATAAATCCGCGAGTCAGGATATACTCAGGATTTCGGGGATTCGCATTTTCTTTATGCCATAAAGCCTCATAGCTGAACATTCCTTTAATGAACTTGTCTTTGTCAATTCCTTTCGCTTCGAAATCGACGTATTGGTACATTTCGTCTGCTTCTTGCTTTTGTGCATCAGTCAGCTCAGAAATACGGAACAATGCGTGTTGCTTTGAGTCAATAATCGCCTTTGCAGACTTTTCTGCTTCTGTGAAATTGTTGAAATATAATGCAGCTCTCGCTCTCAAAGCATTGGCTGCCTGCGAGGTAATACGTCCCCGCTCATTCATTGTATCTCCGTTGTATGATTCAGGAAGGATTGTAGCAATATCTGCAAGTTCATCTAAAATGAATGAGCGTACTTCTTCAACACTGTTTCTTGCTACCGGCGGAGCATCATAAGGTAGTACAGAGGTAATTATGGCTACTTTCCCAAACTTAGTCGTTAAATCCAGATAAGATAAGGCTCTAAAGAACCGCGCTTCTGCCTTCATTCTGTTTCGAAGCGATTCGGACATCTGACATTTATCGACGTTTTCAAGGAAGTTGTTCACAATACGGATGGTAGAAAAGTCATATCCTCTGTTTTCAGAAGCCGTTAATCCATTTTGTTGAATAAGCTCGAAAGGTCCTTCCCATGGTTTATGACTGTGTGCGTTATCTGTACACATTTCATCCCATATATCCATTGAAGGCATTTGAGCGTAACAAGCATTCAAAGCGTACCATGCATCTTTTTCATTTTTCCAGAAATTCTCTACAGCTATATCTGAAGGAGGAACGACATTCAGATCGCATGATGAGGTGCCTGCAATAAAAAGTGAAAATGCAGCGATTTTAAGTGTAGTTAAATATATATTTTTCATTATAATGTCTTATTAATCAATTAAAAAGAAACGTTGACTCCAAAAGCTACGGATTTCTCACCCAAAGCACCCAAACCTCTGCCCGAAGGAGATTCCGGATCAAAATCTTTCATCTTTTTATCTGCACGAATCGTCATCAGATTTTCGCCTGTCAAAAAGAATTTTACACCGGATAGGGGAGTGCTCTTTAATAAAGACGAAGGCATTTGATAACCTAAGGTGATTGTTTTGAAACGGAAGTAGTCTGCGTCAAATAATTGATAATCACTGAAGTTTTGATTATAGTTATCTAAACTGTGTCCGCCATAGATTCTCGGGTAAGTTGCTTTAGGATTTGGATCGTTGGGGCTCCATCTGTCCATATGAAACTGGCGGGGATTCGCATTCAGAAAGAAAGCCCATACCTGCTCTGATTCAAATGCAGCCATTGTTCCACTTACACCCTGACCAAATACTGTAAACTCAAAGTTCTTATACATAAGACTGATGTTGATACCATAAGTAAAATCAGGTACGTCTTTACCTATAATTGTTCTGTCTTCAGCTGTGATATCACTACCATAAGGAACATTGTCTCTTTGAGGTACATATTTTATATCTCCGGCATTAGGGATACGTCCAAACTTATAATATTCGCCTCTGTCGATTTCATCTTGTGTATAAAGACCATTCGTTTTATATCCGTAAAAAGAACCGATTGATTCTCCTTTTTTTAATATATAAGTGATCTTGTCTCCACCTCCGCGAATATCGTTATCAGCACTTCCTAAATCCGTGATTTTGTTTTTATTCCATGCAAAGTTTGCACCTACTGTATAGTTTACTGCTCCGATCGAATTGCGATGCGTTAAAGCAAGTTCGAATCCATTATTTCTTACTTTACCGATATTTTGTGCCGGTTTAGATGTAATACCTGTTTCTAAAGGCACATTGTAGGCAAGTAATATATCACTTGTTTGTTTAATATAATAGTCAGCAACGACATTCAGCTTTCCGTTCAATATGTCAAAATCCAGACCAAAGTCGGTAATTGCCACTTTCTCCCAGCCTAATCCTTTATTTGCAGGTTTAGTTTCTACAATTCCTATAACAGGAACATCTTCGAAATTAAAATTCTGGTTGTTGCTGTAGTTCTGAAAATAATCGTAATAACCCACATTATTGATATTTCCTAATTTACCCCACGAAGCCCGGATCTTCAGGTTGTCAATCCATTTGACATCTTTCAAAAAACTTTCCTGGTTAATTCTCCATCCGGCAGAGAAAGAAGGAAATACTCCCCAACGATTATCTTCATGAAAACTTGAAGAACCATCTGCACGCACATTGGCTTCTAAAAGATATTTATCCATTAATGAATAATTGATGCGGGCAAAATATGAGCCGATCTTGTTCTCAGACATCCCCCCCTCATTTGTCATTTCAGCTGTTGAACCTGCATTCATATCAGGTAAACCATCTGTAGGGAAATTTTTACGACTGCTCTTCTGTGTCTCTCCTTTAAAATGCTCGTAAGATGTTCCGATTAAAGCAGAAAAATCATTTACAGTATTGTTCCAGTCATATTTAGCAGTAGCCATATAAAGCATCCGATTTGAGCTATACCAATTCATATCCATTTTATTGGTATAGACTCCCGTTCCGGGAATTGGCTTATTGGATAGAAAATCAATGGCATCGTCCATAAGACCGGTGTAACTTTTTGATTTTGATTCATACCCTTTATAGACTCCTTGCCCGCTTATGGTTAAACCTTTCATGGGTTTAAAGTCAAATCCTAAATCGATCATCGTATTGTCTGATTTTGAATTTGACCAATCTTTCTTATCTAAAGCACGAAGTGGGTTGCCATTAATAAAAGATTGAGTCGCTTGAGTTCCTCCGGCGATAGTTCCGAATAATCCGTTAGAGTGCTGAGCGACCATAGTCGTCGGAACTAAAAGGAAATTCATTAAAGAAGGTGCACCTCTATCCCTGTCGCTGGTATTTCTGATATATTTAACACCAGCCTTTAATGTAATCCAGTTTGTTAAGTCGGCTGCCGTGTTCAGATTAAAGTTATAGCGGTCGTTGCTTTGACCCGGAAAAAACTTCTCATTAAATAAATATCCTAACCCGGCAAAGAATCGAATTTTATCACTTCCGCCGCTAAAATTTAAAGAGTGCTGAGTCGTAACAACATTTTTGCGTAATACCAGATCCGCCCAGTCTGTGTTCGGATATAGATCAGGATTACTTCCATTTCTGAACATATCAATTTCTTCCTGAGAATATGCCTGATTCCATCCGTTTTTAGGATTTCTATTATAAAAAGCTTCATTTAATAGTTCGGCATAATCCCATGAATCTACAAGATCAGGAAGATATGTCGGATTCTTAACAGCAACATATCCATTATAAGCTATGTTTAGCTTATCTTTTTTTCCGTTTTTAGTTGTTACCAATACAACACCGTATGCAGCACGTGAACCATAAATTGCACTTGAAGCTGCATCTTTCAGAAAAGATATAGACTCGATACTATTTGGATCGAGATTAGAGAAAAAAGTAGCATCAGCAATTGCGCCGTCAATTACATACAAAGGTTCTGAAGAACCTAAGTTTCCCCTGCCGCGAAAATTGATAGAAGGTGTTTGGCCGGGTCTTGAAATGATTGTCACGCCGGGTACTGTGCCCTGAACTGCAGATAAAACGTTTGTCTGAACACGGTCTTTAATGTCATCTGACGAGATAGCTGCTACAGAGCCAGTCAGGTTTACCTTTTTTTGCGTACCGTACCCAACTACAACAACTTCTTCAAGGGCTTTTGTATCATCTTTTAATGTGATGTGCATGGGCTCTTTATCATTTGCCGCAATTAGCATTGGCTCATACCCGATATACGTAATTTTAAGCATTGCGTTGTCAGGAGCTTGTAATTCAAAATTACCATCATAATCTGTAATCGTTCCGTTGCCAAAGCCTTCTACGATTACATTTGCGCCAATTACAGGCTCTCCGGTATTATCGATAATTGTTCCTTTAACAGACTTTGCTGGCCCCTCTTTCTGCTTACTGATTGCGATGTTATTTCCATTTAAATTGAAGGTAAGTTTCTTAGGAGTCAGAATTTTGTTCAGTACCTCATTCAATGGTGTGTTTGCCGTATTCAGCGTAATATCGGAAGTAGCCGGAATAATAGCATCTCGATACGTAAAACGATAGTCTGTTTGTTTTTCAATTTCGTTGAAGACAGTTTTTAAATTATTGTTCTTCAAGTTTAAACTTACTTTTTGCGTTTGAGCTGTCAATGCCAGGATGTTTGCAAAAAATAAAAGAGTTAATAGTTTAATTGGTAGAGTTTTAAATTGTATTCTCTTGGTTTTTAAGTTCATGTCATTAGTTACTTTTAAGTGTGTATACTAAATAGTAGATTAAGAGATTAATGTGTTTAATCAATTGTGATTTTGTGTTCTATGTTTTCATTTTTATCGGATTAATAAAATGTTAATATGATGTGTTTATTTGAAAGGGTATATTTAAAATCATAGTGTAGCATAAGAATCTCTAGGACAGACCGGATATCTGTTTCGGTGAATGTTCCGCTGAATTTATCATTCTCATGGAGTTTTCCATTAAACTCAATCTGATAGCCATAGTACCGGGCTATCTGCCGTAACACATCTTTTATTTCAATAGAATTAAAAATTAGCTTTCCTGCAATCCAACTTGTTTCACTAATCATGTCCGATTGTAAGGTTTCCAGAGAATTAGTCTCCTTATGAAAGATAATTTTTTCATTGGGTTTCATTATGATGCGTGATGACGGATCATTGTATCTTGTTAAAGCAACAGAGCCTTCAATCAAAGATGTTTCTATATAATCTTGTTCGGTGTAAGCAGACACGTTAAAGATTGTGCCTAATACGCGAATATTTATATCTGATGTTTGTACATTAAATGGACATAATGAATCTTTTTTTACTATGAAATAGGCTTCGCCTTGCAGGCGTACATCTCTGTTTCTAAGACCAAAATCAGAATTGTAACTTAATGAGGATGCAGAGTTTAATTTCACGGTACTACCATCCGGAAGTTTGACTGTTGCTCTTTCTCCATTTTCAACAAATATTTCATGTGTGTTCAGGAGAACCTCATTCATTTTATTGTTTTGAGAAATAAGGTATAACTGAGAAATGCATAAAACAGGTATGATTATCGCAGCCGCAATAGCAGCTATTCGTCGAATGGTTGCTTTTATCGTTTCAGGTGTCTTTTTTTGTTTGATTGACGATGTTATCTGATCAAAAGACTCGGCAGTGTATAGTCCCTGATCATTATAATTATCCCAGATTCGTTCTAATATTTTTTCAATAGCTTCATCTGACAGACTATCAGTAAGCGTTTTCAGTTCCTTCCATTCATGAACTGAAATAGTATTATTGATATATTTCTCAAATAGTGTATATATTGGATCTTTCATGTTTAATTCTATTCGTATTTATAAACAATACGTAGCGAATAGAAATATCTAACATGGAAACCTGATTCTTTAACATATGTTATAAATAAGGATAGCGAAGTAAAGGCTGTATGGTATTTCTTTTTTTATGATTTGTAAGGATATAGATAATTGATTATAAACAGTTTGTTCGTTTATATTTAGCATTCCAGCTATTTCTTTAGCGGAAAAACCAGCCTCCTTATTTAATTCGAATATTTCTCTTTGTTTAGGTGTTAGTTTAGATTTAGCTTGTTCCAGATCAGCTCGAAATTGATTGAAGTCAATGGTGCGATCAATTGTGTTTTCACTGATTTTGATGTTCTCACAATGAAGCATGTAATCTTCAAATAGGGGATCAGAAGCAGTTTTCCTGAACTCATCAATAACTGAATTTTTCGCAATACGGAACAAATAGGATTTGAAGGATAACTCCGGGTCTATGATTTGCCGGTTTATCCAGATTTTAAGAAATGTATCCTGAATAATATCGTCGGCAATTTGTTCAGAACGGATCATTGCAATTATAAAACCTTTTAATTGACTGGCATAACAGTCATATAGGATGCGGAATGCATCATAGTCTCCGGATTTTAAGTTAATCAACAATTCTTGCTCTCGTTTCATCACTCTGTATTGATAATGTTTTATTAAGGATGTTCGCAAAAGTAGTATAATTAGCAAAATATGCAAATTGATCCTTATATGTTTAAACAAAGAGCAGAACATAGACTTTGTTTAAACATATAATTTATCTTTGATGAAAATTTTGAAACACACTTAAACTGAATTATTCATGATACTGGAAGATATTTTAGCATATAATAAACAATTTGTGGAGAATAAGGAGTATTCGAAGTTTGTTACAACCAAATATCCTAATAAAGAATTAGCGATACTGACTTGTATGGATACACGTCTGGTCGAACTTCTGCCAGCAGCTACAGGTATAAAAAATGGGGATATAAAACTTCTAAAGAATGCAGGAGGAATTATATCTCATCCTTTTGGAAGTATGATGCGTAGTCTGATTGTTGCCATTTATCAGCTTAATGTTAAAGCTATTTGGATTATCGGGCATGATGATTGCGGAATGGAGCATCTGGATACTGATATTGTGATTGAAAAAATGAAAAAAAGAGGCATATCAGATGATGCATTTCGCCAATTGAAAGCATGTCATATTGATTATAAAAAATGGCTTTCAGGCTTTAATTGTGTCGATGAAGCCATTAAAAGTACTATGGAAGTTGTGGTTAATCACCCATTGATACCTCATGATGTTGAGATAGAAGGATTGCTGATTAATTCAGTCTCAGGTGAGTTAAAGCATATATTTACAATTTCAGACTCCAGAGAAGTAGTGGAGAAAATATAGAAAGAATTAAAAGCAGATCTTTGCTTTTGCTTATAGCGGAGAGGATTCTTCTATCAGCGTAAGCATCTCCGCGATGGTGTATTGTATAATAAAAAAAGAAGCTAAGATTGATCATATTCAAACTTAGCTTCTTTTTTTACTTATCATGGAATATAGGTAACTTATATCTGTACTTTTATTTGTAGATAGTTGACAGCTAGTTGTGTATAGTAATTACTTTGGTGTCGATTTGGTGCTGATTGGTGTCGATTGGGTGTCCTGAAATCAGGAAAATAGTCCAATTATATACGTATTTGGTGTCGATGAAATACGTACTTTGTGAAGACCAAATACGTATTTTCTGATTATGAAATGCGTATATTGATTTGGTGAAATACGTATGTAAATTATTTTGGTAAAGATTAAAATCAGGGAGATAATCTTTTTCTTAAATAGTTTTCAGTAATAACTTTTTTGCTTGATCCGCTTATGAGTATAGATTTCAGATTTTTGAAAAAAAAAGAGCCGCATCATTTAATGCAGCTCTTTGTGATCCCGACAGGATTCAAACCTGTAACCTTCTGATCCGTAGTCAGATGCTCTATTCAGTTGAGCTACGGAACCGTTTTCGAATCGTTATTGTTTCGATTACGTGTGCAAAGGTAAGGTAATTTTTCAAATCTGCAATACCTTGCATTAAAAATATTACGATTAAAACTTATAATAAAATAAGTTTTAATCGTAATGTCTTTGTATTCAGTTATTAACTGGGTATGATAAAAAATGTTACTATCTAATGTTGAGTAGAAGAATCCTGATCCAAACCATCATCCCAATCATCATCGTCATCATAGTCATCATCATCATATTTTTCTCCATGTAAATAATTAATGAGATCCGAGAGAGTATTAATTAAACTCTCAGGAATATTCAGCTTTTTCAAAAGTTCTCTGTCATCATTGACTAAACTTGCAATATCACATGCGTCGGGACTATATTTGATGGCTATCTCAGTAGCCTCTACATAATAGTTGAGAGCTTCTTTAATATTATCTTCAGCTAAATAGCAATGTCCTAAATTTGCATAATCATTATAATTCTTGCTATTCGGTAAAAGCGGAATAATATATTTTTTCGCAAGGTCAATTTTGTTCATTAATAAATAGCTCCATGCGATACCTCTGATAGCAGTAAGATTCTCTGGCTTCAGATAATTTACTTTGAAATATATCTTTAAAGCTTCTTCCGGCTTATTCGCTTTATTCAGGAAATTTGCCTTATCCAGACATGTAGGTATATTATCCGGTTCAATTTCCAGAATGCGATCACAATAATGAAGAATCTGGTTATAGTCAATTGGTTCAAACCCCCAACTTTCAAATTTAAGGATTTCAATAATCCTACGCATTGTCCAGATATTTTGTGAATCTAATAAGTCAGCTTTCTTATAATACTCAATTGCAGCATCGTTGTCATGTGATTTAGCTTCGCAGAAACCGATTTTTTGATATAATTCTGCTGTTGGTCCTTCTGTAGCAAGTTTATGACTGAATAGTGCAAGAGCCTGTTTATAGTGTTTC
Organism: Porphyromonadaceae bacterium UBA7332; assembly: GCA_002471225.1. Taxonomy (GTDB): domain Bacteria; phylum Bacteroidota; class Bacteroidia; order Bacteroidales; family UBA7332; genus UBA7332. The sequence continues at coordinate 55,415 of DKPO01000011.1, read as the reverse complement.
TTATTCAGGAAATAATTACTTAGCGAGTCCAGATATTCCGGCGAGAATATAATTTGCTCTAAATATTCATTGTCATAACCGATAAACGTCAGATCAAACGGATTCATAAAGGAAGCGTGTTGAGGATGCAGTTTGTAGAACCGATACAGATCTTGTATATATTGTTTGGCAATTAACTTTGGTTTTTTAGCATCTTTCAACAAACTTTCTTTTAGTTCGTCCTGGATCATTTCATCAGAACTACCGGTAAATTGTTGTGCCAGAATTTCTCTTTGCGATTCAGGCATTTGTTCCAAACTGATGCAAAAAGAATATTTATCTGAATCACATAAAGATACGGATGCTGAAACCATTGATAAAATGGTGGTTTCAGATTTTCCGGAACTATTCTTGAAAACTTGCTTAATTGTTGAATGGTCTTTGTTAAAAGGCAAAAACCAGTTGTTTAAATTATTGAAGAATGGGAATGCTTTTAAGCCCAGAAATGTAGAGAAAAAGACATCTGCTCCCTCACTTTGTAGTTGATTAATCTCCATTAATTTGTCGGTCAGTCCACTTTTGTCCATAGATTCCTGCCATTCCGGATTTAGTCCCAGATCTTCCGGATTTTGCTTCGATACGGATTTTGCGTCATTTGCAAGTTTAGACATAGTAGGAAGAATATCTTCCATCATTTTACGATTGATTTCATTTGTGTCTAAAGCACGATAGAACTCAGCCATAATATCAAAAAGCTCCGTTTTTAATGACTGATTTTCCATCATTGAATTAAAAGCATCTATGACATTTGGAAAAAGCGGGAATATACGCTCATGTTTCACTGACATTAGAATAATGCCAACTAAAGCGCGTATACGTATTTCAGCATTATTGCTTTGTGCAGCTTTAAATAGAATTAAAGCTTTACGTTCTTCGAAATAAGAAGTCAAAGAAAGTGTAAAAGCAGAAATTAACAAAGCTTTATCTGAATCGCTCATAAAAGTATTACTCAATATGAGTTGATAATATTGATCTGCATCCTTATTGTGTAATGTCAGCCATATCCCTTCAAATAAAGAAGATAATTCATCTTCATATTGTTTATAGAGAGCTATTAATGCATTTTTTTGAAACTCATCCGGAGTATCTGTTTGCTCCATTAACGTGATTTGCTCTTTGTGTGATTGCAAAGATTCGAAGGTATCAGCAAAGAATGTTTCCATTTCTTTACCACTTTTACGTCTGTAGTTATCGACCAGATATCTGTATCTGACAAAAAAGTAATTACGCGATTTATCTTTTAATGCAGTGAATGCTTGTAAATCATTAAGCTCCAGAATTTGTTTGATAAGTTTTCGGCGTAATTTTTCTTGCTCAGGGTCTTTTATACCTTCAGCCATATATTTGAGCATGGTTGTATATACAGATTCTATCTGCTCAAAATTATTTCTGTATTGGTGCAGACGATTCGTCTGAAGTGAATATTTTAATTCCTGGATAGCATCAAAAATCTGGTATCCGGATACCCACTCATAGATTGTCTCATGCCTTGTATGAGGCAGACTTGCATCTTCTTTTTTGAATATGTCAACAAGATTCTCTTCTTCGATGTAATACTTATCTAAATCCATATTTTTTCTCTTTTTTATTTTGAGTCTATATCCGGCGTCTATAATAATTTCCCGGAAATACTTGAACCATTCCTTTAAATTCCAGATCAAGGAGTAAAGGAGATAATTGGAAAATCGGCATTGAAAGATTTTGAGCGATCGTGTCTATATGACATGGAGATTCACTCAGTAAACTTAAAATGCTTTCGTCAACTTCTGAGAGATCGAACGGAAGTCTTTGCTGAACTTCTTTTTTTTGTTGTATACTCCATCCCAAAGTCTCAAAAACCTGACTGATATTGGTTATAAGTTCAGCATGTTTATCGCGTATCAGTGTATTACAACCTTCGGATTGAATGTCACCAACCTTGCCGGGATAGGCAAATACTTTTCTTTGATAATTGCGAGCCATGGAGGCCGTAATTAAGGCTCCTCCTTTTGCGGCAGATTCTACGACAATTGTTCCTGCAGTCATTCCTGCAACAATTCGGTTACGTAAAATGAAGTTTTGCTTATCGGGCCTCGTATGACTTAAGAATTCAGTTAGTAAACCACCTGTCTCCAGCATTTCTATTGCAGTTTGCCTGTGCTGATCTGGATAGATTCGATCCAAACCATGGGCTAATACTCCAATTGTAGAAATTCTGTTATCAATGCATGATTTATGAATAGCAATATCTATGCCATAGGCGAGTCCGCTGACTATATTGACAGAAATATGCTGTGCCTGAATGTCAGATGCGATATCAGAACAAATATCCCGTCCATAAACAGAAGCCTTTCGGGTTCCGATAACTGCAATCGACGGTAGTTTTAGTGCCTGTTTATCTCCTTTAAAAAAAAGAAGGAATGGTGCATCGGAGCAATGTTTCAGCATTTGAGGGTATTCATCATCTCTATAAAACAATGGTGTTATATGATGCTTTTCAATAAACGCTAATTCTTGTTCAGCCCTGACTAAGGCGTCTTTATCGTCGAAAGCTTTAGCTAAACTTTCGCTTACTCCGATTAACTCCCGTCTGTCTTTTGCGTTTAATTCAAATATTGCTTTCGCTGACCCGGTTTGTTTCTCAAGCTGCTTGGATAATATAGAGCCGACTCCTTTAACTTGAGTAAGGGCAATTTGATATATCAGATCATCTTTCATGGTGGTAGATTCAGTTTACAGTAATTTTATGTATTATATTTTAGGATCAATCAATTGATTTTGCAAATCGTTCTTAAATAGTTCATCAAAATATTCACCCTTAGTTAATCTGCCGTTGATAACGCAGACAGTATCAACTTTTGCTTTAATACATAATTTATCATCACTATCTCTGTACAGAGCTTGAAAAAACGTGAATTTAACACCATCTTTTTTTACATAAAGACGGGATGTGAAAGTATCCCCACTACGTAATGAGTTCTTAAAGTCAATGGTTATGCGTGCTACAACAGGAACAATCCCTTTAGGAAATAAATCTGCGAAATTGACTCCTCTGCTTGCCATATACTCATGGCGTGTATGTTCAAAATAATTTTGATAAACAGAATTGTTTACGATTCCTTGCATATCACATTCATAGTCTCTTACTTTAAAACGAAGTTCGAAGATATATGGTTCCATTTTTTATCAGTTATAATTATTATTAGCACACAAATATATAGCTAATAAGGAATAGATGTAATTATTTAATTAACAATTTTTTATTTGATAAGAAACTTTTTTATAATCAAGGATAAATTGTATTTTAGCGGCAACTTTAAAATCAAACACAGAACCTTATGAGAAAAATACTAGTTATGGGATTCGCCGGAATCTCTTTAATGTCCAGTGCTCAGAGCAAAGAGTGGTTGGATCCACAAGTGAATCAGATTAACAGAAAAAACACATCCTCTGCTTTTTTTGCATATCCGGATAAATCAGGATTAAAAAATAATGTAAAAGATAGCCGTAATTACATCTCGTTAAATGGGAAATGGAAATTTAATTGGGTGAAAGATGCAAATCTTCGTCCGGTAGATTTTTATAAAACCTCTTTTGATGATAAGAATTGGGTTGACTTTTCAGTTCCCGGACTTTGGGAATTAAATGGATACGGTGATCCTGTATATAAAAATGTAGGATATGCATGGGCAAATCAATTTAAAAATAATCCTCCTTTGGTTGAAGAGCGAAATAATTATGTAGGCTCATATCGTAAAGAAGTAGATATTCCTGCCGATTGGAAAGGGGAGGAGGTTTTTCTTAATATAGGATCCGCAACTTCTAATGTGTATGTTTGGGTAAACGGAGCGTTTGTGGGATATAGCGAAGATAGTAAAATGGCTGCTGAATTTAATATTACGCGCTATATAAAACCCGGTAAAAATCTTATTGCTATGCAAGTTTTCCGTTGGTGTGACGGATCTTATCTGGAAGATCAGGATTTTTGGAGATTTTCCGGAATAGGACGTGATGTTTATCTCTATGCACGTGCCCAGAGTCATATTGATGACATACGTGTCGTAACGGATTTAGACGGACAATATAAAAATGCGAAACTGAATGTAGATCTGACTTTAAATAAAGCTACAGCCGGAACAGTTAACTTGTCTCTTAAGAATAAAAATGGGGAAACGGTAAAGGCTCAATCCATAAAGATAAATGGTAAGAATCTTACATCTACAATGGAAATAGATAATCCGGAGAAATGGAGTGCAGAAACCCCATATTTATATTCATTGGAAATTGAGCAACTAACGCCAAATGGAAAAGTCGTTGAGGTGATTGCTCAACCTGTTGGCTTTAGAAAAATAGAACAAGATACGAAAAACGGGCAAATTTTAGTAAATGGTCAACCGGTCTTGTTTAAAGGGGCAAACAGACATGAGTTAGATCCTTTGACAGGGTATGTAGTTTCAAGAGAACGTATGCTGGAAGATGTACGTATCATGAAAGAAAATAATATCAATGCAGTTCGTACGTGTCATTATCCTGATGATCCTTATTGGTATGAGTTGTGTGACCAGTATGGTTTATATGTAATTTGTGAAGCAAATCTCGAATCTCATGGAATGGGTTATGGTGATGCAACATTAGCTAAAGTTCCCGAATATAAAAAAGCTCATTTAGAGCGAAATCAGCGCATGGTTCAGAAGTTTAAGAATCATCCGTCTATTATTTTCTGGTCATTAGGAAATGAAGCAGGTGACGGACCGAACTTTGAGGCTTGCTATGACTGGATCAAAAATTATGATACAACTCGTCCGGTACAATATGAAAGAGCCGGTACAAACAGACATACAGATGTGTTTTGTCCTATGTATTATTCGCCAAATGGAATGATTCAGTATGGAGAATCTCAGCAGCAACGTCCATTGATTCAGTGTGAGTATGCTCATGCAATGGGTAATTCTATGGGTAACTTAAAAGAGTATTGGGATATTATTCGTAAATATCCGAATCTGCAAGGTGGCTTCATTTGGGATTTTGTTGATCAGGCATTAAGAGATTATACAGAAGATGGTAAGATGATATATACTTATGGAGGGGATTATGGTCGTTATTTAGGATCTGATAATAACTTCAATAACAATGGATTAATATCGCCTGATAGAGAATTAAATCCGCACATGTATGAGACACGCAAAATGTATCAGAGTATCTGGACTTCACCTGTCGATTTAAAAGATGGAAAGATTGAGGTTTATAATGAAAACTTCTTTAATAATCTGAATAATTATCGGATGGAGTGGACTTTGATGGTTGATGGATTAGCTGTCGAACAAGGTGTAATTAATGATCTCGATATACAGCCACAAGTAAAAGCAATGGTGAAATTACCATATAATATTTCTGATATCCCGGAAAATGCAGAAGTACTTTTGAATGTGGATTACAAGTTGAAACGCGGAGAAAACCTGTTGCCGGCTGGCTACACTGTAGCTCAGGAGCAAATGGAGGTTATTCCTTACTCAGCTTATGTTAAGAGTATTAATCAGAGCCAACCTGTAACAATTTATCAGGATCTGGCTCATGTTGAGTTAACTGCGGGAGATCATTCGGTAATGTTTAATAAGCATACGGGATGGATTGAGTTTATAGACATGGATGGCATGTCTCTTTTGAAGGATGACTCGTATTTAAGACCAAACTTCTGGCGCGCTCCAACTGATAATGATATGGGAGCTGGATTACAAAATCGCTATGAGTTGTGGAAAAATCCGACAATGAAGCTGACCTCATTTGATGTTCAACCTGAAGGGGAAAATGCATTAGTGAAAACAGTATATAGTTTACCGGAGCTGGATGCGACTTTATATATGACCTATTTAATGAACAGTGATGGTCAGATTAAAATTACAGAGAAGCTTGATGTGACCGAGGGTAAAGAGAAAATGCCCGATTTATTCCGTTTTGGCATGCAAATGACAATGCCTGAGAAGTTTGACAGAATTGAATATTACGGTAGAGGTCCGGTGGAAAACTATGTAGATCGTAAGAGCTCAGAGCGTATCGGTTTGTATAAACAAAAGGTGTCGGATCAATACTATAATTACATTCGTCCGCAGGAATCGGGAACTAAATCAGATGTGAGATGGTGGAAAGTAACGGATCTGGATGGACGAGGTCTTATGATTCAGTCTGATTCGTCGTTCTATGCTTCTGCTTTGAATTATGAGCAGAGTGATTTAGATGATGGTAAAAATAAAGATCAACGCCACTCTGGTGAGTTGAATCCACGAAAATATACAGTGGTATCATTTGATAAATTGCAAATGGGATTGGGCTCAATCGATAGTTGGGGATCACTTCCGTTAGAGCAATACAGATTGCCTTATAAGGATTATGAGTTTAATTTTGTGTTAACTCCGATTCGGAAGAAGTGATAAAAAAAAGAGACTGCCCTCTGATGTGAAGGCAGTCTCTTTTTCATTTCTCTTTTCGCTTCTTTAAAACGATAGCGGTACGTGTTGGTAAATATAATTTTAACCACTCTTTACGATATCGTTTATATAATGGATCAAAATGAGTAAAATAAGTATTGTCTTTTTTTATTCGTTCAAATCCTCCATACTCAGATTCATCTGAATCAAGAACGATTCCGTAAGATCCTCGGGGTACTAAAATGCCATAATCAGTATAAGATTTGGTTGGGCTGAGGTTGAAGATGAAAATCAGATCTTTTCGCTGAAAAGCCAATATTTGGTCATCTTCTTTACTCCATAATTTTTTGATTTCGGAATTTGCAAAACCTTTAGGTTTAATGATTTCGAGCATATCCTTATCGAATTTGGCCAAAAACTTATACTTTAGATCGTGATCATCCATTAAAGACCATTGACGTCTAGCATAATGATGGCTCCAGTTATTACCCGGACGGGGGAAATCTATCCATTCCGGATGTCCGAATTCATTACCCATAAAATTAAGATATGCTCCATTGGTTGTAGAAGACGTAAGCAGTCGTATGATTTTATGTAAAGCAATACCTCTGTCTACATTTAGATTCTGGGGATTGAAAATTGACATTCCCGAATACATATCTGCATCCATAAGTCTGAATATAATTGTTTTGTCTCCGACAAGAGCCTGGTCATGACTTTCTGCATAGGAAACAATTTTTTCATCCTTTCTGTAGTTGGTCAGCTCATAAAATATAGATGATACGTTCCAGTTTTCATCCGTTTGCTCTTTGATAATCTTAATCCAGAAATCTGGAATACCCATAGCCATTCTAAAATCAAAACCGACACCTCCGTCATTAACAGGGAAAGCTAACCCCGGATATCCGCTCATTTCTTCTGCTATCGTAACAGATTCAGTGCGGACTTCATGAATTAATTTATTGGCTAATGTGAGATAAGTCAGTGCATCTATATCAATCCCCTCATTAAAATAATCATCGTAACTGGTGAATGCCTGACCTAATCCGTGGTTATAATACAGCATAGAGGTTACACCATCGAAGCGGAATCCGTCGAATTGATACTCATCTAACCAGAATTTACAATTCGAAAGAAGGAAATGGATTACTTCATTTCTACCATAATCAAAGCATAATGAGTCCCAGGCCGGATGTTCACGTCTGTGATCAGAATGAAAGTATTGGTGCATCGAACCATCTAATTTGGCAAGTCCCTCATTTTCGTTTTTAACAGAGTGGGAGTGGACGATATCCATAATGACTAATAAGCCTAAACGATGAGCCTCATCAATCAAAGCTTTTAATTCATCAGGTGTACCAAATCTGGATGCGCACGCAAAAAAGTTAGAAACATGATAACCAAAAGATCCATAATACGGATGTTCCTGAATAGCCATTATCTGAATCGCATTATATCCTTCAGCAACTATTCTTGGGAGAATAAGATCTTTGAATTCCGTATAGCTGCCTACCTTTGCTTCTTCCTGAGCCATTCCAATATGGCATTCATAAATTAGCAGAGTTTTATTTAATCCTTTGCGTTTACTTTTGAATTCATAAGGTTGTTCAGGCTCCCATACTTGAGCTGAAAACAAAAAAGTCTGCGGATCTTGTACGACTCTCTTAGCATAGGCAGGTATTCTTTCGCCGGAGCCGTTTTGCCAATGAATCTTTAATTTATAGAAATCCAAATGATGAAGCATCTCGGAATCAAGAACTAATTCCCAGTTTCCATTACCAATTGATTGAAAAGAAAAGTCTTGTCTTTCTTCCCAATTATTAAAAGAGCCAATCAGGTATATTTGCGTTGCATTAGGTGCCCATTCGCGGAAAACCCATTTGTTTCCATTCCGATGTAGACCATAGTATAAATAGCCAGTAGCAAAATCGGATAACTTAATGAGTCCGTTTTGGGTAAGTTCAGCTTCTTTCTTCTCAAAATATGAAATTCTCTTTTCAATAACTGATCGGTAAGGCTCGAGCCAGAAATCTGATTGAATGAGTTTGATCTGCATGGTGTATCAAGGTTTATGATTAAAAAAAGAGGACAAAAAATACGCCCTCTTTTTTAGTTTTGTGTTATGTCAAAAAAGATTGCTTATACAGCAACTTTTATTTTTACGATCAATTTTCTCAAAGCTCCGTTTCCAATACCCGGCGCATGTCCGTCTTCCGGAAAGAAGATTGCAAATTGTCCAGGAACTACCGTTACATAAGTTGTCGGTTTATTGCCAAAGAAAGCAATATCGTTTTGTTCAGAATACTCTTCAGTACAATTAGTACAAAGATCTAATGAGGTCCATCCGAATGTTTCTTCTGAGGCAAGAGGAACTTGAATATCAAGATACTTGATATGTGTTTCCATTTTAGCATCCTGAGGTTCTTTACCCTCGATTTCAGCAACGATGATGTATAAATTATCCCCGTCAAGTTCGATTTTTCCGGCAGGTATATGAGTAAAGTCTGTTGACTTAATATAATCAAAGGCTTTTTTGAAAAGTGGATGAAGAGACTCAATCGCACTTGAATTTTTTAATGAATCAATGATCATAGAAAAAACAATTAGAAAATATTTTTTATTTAGTTGGGGCAAATATATAAAAGTTTTCGATCTATTGTTATCTCTAAATAGCAAAATACAATCTTAAAAGACAAGATGTAAAATGCATGATCGTTTTTTCGTCATTTTGTTTGTTTCTTTATGAGAATCGTATAACTTTGCGACTGTTTTTCAAACAACCATTTTAAAATTTATAACAATGATTAAAGTAGGTATTAACGGTTTCGGCCGTATCGGACGTTTAGTTTTCCGTGCTGCTCAAGAGAGAAATGATATCGAAGTTGTTGCTATCAATGACTTGATCGATGTAGAGTATATGGCTTATATGCTACGTTACGATTCAGTACACGGTAGATTTAACGGTACTGTAGAAGTAAAAGACGGATCTCTAGTTGTAAACGGTAAAGCTATCCGTGTAACAGCTGAAAGAGGTGATGATTTGAAATGGGATGCAGTAGGTGCTGAGTATGTTGTTGAATCAACTGGTCTTTTCCTTACTAAAGAAACAGCTCAAAAACACATCAACGCTGGTGCAAAACGCGTTGTTATGTCTGCTCCTTCTAAAGATGATACTCCAATGTTTGTTTGTGGTGTTAACCACAAAGAGTACAAAGGTGAAACTTTCGTTTCTAACGCATCTTGTACTACAAACTGTTTAGCTCCTTTAGCTAAAGTTATCAACGATAAATTCGGTATCGTAGAAGGTTTGATGACAACTGTTCACGCTACAACAAATACACAAAAAACTGTAGATGCTCCTTCAGCGAAAGACTGGAGAGGTGGTCGTGCAGCTGCTGGTAACATTATTCCTTCATCTACAGGTGCAGCTAAAGCTGTAGGTAAAGTTATTCCTGCATTGAATGGCAAACTTACTGGTATGGCATTCCGCGTTCCAACTTTGGACGTTTCTGTAGTAGATTTAACTTGCCGTCTTGAAAAAGGTGCATCTTACGCTGAAATCTGTGCTGCTATTAAAGAAGCTTCAGAAGGCGAATTGAAAGGTATCTTAGGATATACTGAAGACGAAGTTGTTTCAACAGACTTCATCACAGATGCTCGCACTTCTATCTTTGATGCAAAAGCAGGTATCTCTTTGAATGATAACTTCGTTAAAGTTGTATCTTGGTATGACAACGAGTGGGGTTATTCAAACAAAGTTCTTGACTTAATCTGCCACATGGATACAGTTAAATAATTGTAACCTTTCAGATGAAATATTAAGCTGTCTTCTTGGAAGACAGCTTTTTTTATTTATATTTGTCGCAGACGTAAATTAAATAATTGGAATTACCATGGAAGTTAATACAATGAAAAAACCGGATGTAATGGAGGTGATTTTATCTGAAAATAACCGACTTACTCAATTACTGCTTTCAGAAGCCTATGAAATGGCTAATGAAGATATGTATGCAATACCTGTAAGAATTAAACAATTATGCGTGAGAAAGGAAGTGTTAGTGGAAAATTATCGTAATCAGATATTGATTCATGATCATTTTAAAGATGAGATGCGCTCACTTCTATCAGCAATTTATTGCCAGGTGATTCTGGCGAGAGATATTGCAATAATATCTTCAGAAAAAGAAGGGGAGCTTAAAACTCAGATAAGAAGATTGGCTAGTCTGATTAATTAATCTGAAATTAACCTGATATAAATCGAATTAATACTAATGACACTCGTGTAGATTTTCTTCCTTTTTATCGTAATTCATCGCTTATCTTTTAATATATTTGCACAATATACCGTTCGTGTACAATAAAAAATCTCATATGGCAAATTATAAAAGAATACTTCTTAAACTTAGTGGTGAGTCACTAATGGGAGGAAAACAATATGGAATTGACGAAGTGCGTTTAGGTGAATACGCATCTCAAATTCAGGAGTTGGTTAACAAAGGAATTCAAGTTGGTATTGTTATTGGTGGTGGCAATATCTTTCGTGGACTATCTGGTGCAGCGAAAGGCTTTGATCGCGTTAAAGGTGATCAAATGGGTATGTTAGCTACTGTTATAAATAGCCTTGCACTTTGTTCAGCTCTTCAATCCATCGGAACAAAAGCAATAGTATATACAGCTACAAATATGTATCCAATCGGAGAACACTATAGCAGTGAAAAAGCCATAGCAGCTTTGGAAGATGGTAAAGTAGCTATCATTGCAGGCGGTACCGGTAATCCTTTCTTTACAACAGATACAGCTTCTGCGTTAAGAGGTGTTGAAATCAAGGCTGAAGTAATGCTTAAAGGTACTCGTGTAGATGGTATCTATACAGCAGATCCGGAAAAGGATCCATCAGCGACCAAGTTTGACAAAATTACCTATGATGAAGTTTATAATCGCGGATTAAAGGTAATGGATCTTACAGCTACGGCGCTGTGTAAAGAAAATAATTTACCGATTATTGTATTTGATATGGATACTATCGGTAATCTCAATAAAGTAATGTCCGGTGAAAATATCGGGACATTAGTTTACTAAGCCTTATAATAAAAAATAATAATATAATCATTTTATGGACGTTAAGATTCATATTTCAGCAGCAGAAAGCAAAATGTCGCAGGCATGCGATCACTTAGAAGATTCATTAAGTCATATTCGTGCAGGCAAATCAAATCCGAAAATTCTGGAAGGTGTATTTGTTGATTATTATGGTTCGAGTGTTGGTATTAGTGCAGTAGCAACTGTTTCTACGCCTGATGCGAAAACAATTACAATTGCACCATGGGAAAAAAATATGATTTCTGTAATTGAAAGAGCATTGATGAACTCTGAAGTTGGTATTACTCCGGAGAATAATGGAGAAGTAATTATTCTTCGTATTCCTCCTTTGACTGAAGAAAGACGTAAACAACTTGCAAAACAATGTAAGGAAGAGACTGAAAAGGCAAAGGTAAGTATTCGTAATGCTCGTCGTGATGCTAATGAAACTTTGAAAAAAATGATCAAAGAAGGTCTTCCTGAAGATGCAGAAAAAGATGCAGAAGCTCAAGTGCAAAAAAAACATGATGTATATGTTAAGAGAGCAGACGAGCTATATTCGATTAAGGAAAAAGAAATTATGACCGTATAGTTTTGCATAAGGATTACGCTTCATAAGGCGTAATCCTTTTTTACTTATATAAACTTGACTTTTATGGAGGGAATAGTAATTAAAAATACGGGTAGCTGGTATCAGGTTAAAACAGATACAGGTCAGCTGGTCGAATGCAAAATTAAAGGAAATTTTCGTTTAAAGGGAATTCGTTCAACCAATCCGATTGCCGTTGGGGATCGTGTTGCTATAAATATCAATAAAGAGGGTCAGGCAATGATCCATGAGATAAAAGATCGTAAGAATTATATCGTTCGTCGTGCATCTAATCTATCTAAACATTCTCATATATTGGCAGCAAATGTAGACCAGGCATATTTAATAATAACATTAAAAGCGCCTGCTACGACTACGAACTTTATTGATCGTTTTTTAGCTTCAGCAGAGGCCTATCGCATACCTGTTGAAATTCTTATAAACAAAGCTGATGCTTTGGACGTTGAAGAGAAGGAATATGCGGATGCTTTGATTCATCTATATGAAAGCATAGGGTATAAATGCCATTTAATCTCTGCTAAAACCGGTGAAGGTCTAGAGCAGCTTCGTCAGGAGATCAAAGGTAAAGTAACATTGTTATCCGGACATTCAGGAGTAGGTAAATCTACTTTGATAAATGCTCTGATTCCGGGATTATCGCTAAGAACAGGTGATATCTCAGCTTATCATCAGCAGGGAATGCATACAACAACTTTTTCTGAAATGTTTGAAACTCCCGAAGGTGGTTATATTATAGATACTCCGGGTATAAGAGGTTTCGGTACGGTTGATTTTAAAAAAGAGGAGGTTTCACACTTTTTTCCGGAGATATTCCAGATATCGGAATCATGCCGTTTCAATAACTGTTTGCATATAAATGAGCCGGGATGTGCTGTTTTGGAAGCTTTAGAAAATCATTTTATAAGTGAGTCTCGCTATAATAGCTATTTAAGTATTATGGAGGACGAACAAGAAGAGAAATATCGTTAATTTAAGATTTTAATTAATTTCGATGGTAAGGATTGTTTTATTTCTATTATTGGTTAATATTTCAATTACTTCGTTTGCTGAGTCGAATGAAGGTTATGCATTTCGCTTTTTTCAACAAAATAAATGGAAAGAAGCTACTGCACTTTATCAGGAATTTATCAATACAAACGATTATCTAAGTACAACTGAGCAGTATGCGCGTGCTATTATTGCTGCGGCAATGAGCCAGGATGCAAGATCGATGTTCGGTTTTATTCGAAAATATAAGGAGCACTCTGATGAGAATGCTGTTTTACTTCAGGATATTGACGATGCATTAGCTATGTCTAAAAAAGATCTTTTGCTTGAACCGGTTTTAAATTATATATGTAAAAATGATTATACATATTTCCCAGTCGTAACAGAATATATTGTTCATAAGTATTGGGCAAATAACAAGTATGAAGATGTTCTGCGTATTCTTAAGCAAATGAAGTCAGAATATGAGTATGATACTCAGTTGAATCTTACGATTGCTAAAATTGAGCTTTTAATGGGAAAGACAGAAGATGCTCTGTCGCAGGTTAATAATATCGTAATAAACGATCCATATAATTTTCAGGCTAATCTGTTTTTAGGTAACTATTATTTTATTCAGGGTAAATCATTGGTGGATGAAATCAAATCACAATTTAGTACCCGACGGTTCAATACGAAACGTAATGATTTGGTCGATTTTCAGCTCAAAATAAAAAAAGCAATTCTAGACTATCTGGATAATGCCGAATATTATTTATCACGTGCAAATCAGACTCAATCGAATGAATTTCTACGTTCTAATCTGAAATGGATTGAAGAAATGAAAAAAGAGAATACCCGAATAATGATGAAATTACGTATTGAAGAAAATATGAAATAATTTTTGAGTAATTTATAATACGAACTTATGCATTGATTCATTATTCAGCCTTGATTTTCCAGTTTACTTTTTAGAGAGAATAAGATGAAGTGAATAATATTTACCCTATATATGATTTATATAATAAAATGACGGCATCTGGTTAGCGCCAGATGTCGTCGTTTTGTATACTTATGTTAGCTCATTACATTCTTACTTCCTTTTTAACCCTACTTCCAGACGTGTCTGATTAGTAGCATATTCTTTAATTATGTCTATTCAGACTAGTAGAGTTGGATGATAGGTTTATAAAGCGTGTATCTTTTTCTTAATAACAAAAAGATACACGCAGCTTTAGATTTTGTCGGCTAACGCTATTGTAGTATATATTCTATTTCTTTAAAAGCATAGGTCCTTTTTTTCTGATCGCTATCGAGGAGAATTAAATGTCCGCTTGGCTCTACAGAAATTATTTTAGCTTCAAATAAACCATTTTTATCCCGATATGTATAGAAATTATCTTTTCGGTATAAATTATTCATGTATAATTTATGAATATCTTCATTCCCATCACTGATTAGCTGAAGATATTTACTATAAATTGTCGACATGATACTGTCCAGTAATTCTTCCAGAATGAAATTCTTTCCAGTAATTTGTTTAAGAGATACAGGATTAGGTGCATTACTGACAAATTGAGTCTGATTTACGTTTAATCCGACTCCGATAATTGTTTGTTTGATTTGTGCACCTATCAGATCATTTTCAATAAGAATACCTGCGATTTTTTTATTCTTCCAATAAATATCATTTGGCCATTTGATGCTGAATTCACTTGCTATATTATTTAGTTCTTCCAGAATGGAAATGGCAATAAGCTCAGAAATGATAAACTGTTCGTTTATATGAATAAATTCAGGATAAAGAATAAAGCTGAAGGTAAGGTTTTTGTCTTCTTCAGACTCCCAACTGTTACCAACCTGGCCTCTTCCCTTGGTTTGTTTTCTGCACCAAACTAAAGAACCCTCTTCAAGTTCTTCCTGTTTTTGGCAAAGTTCCCGGATATATTGATTTGTTGATTCAACTTCCTCTAAATATATTTTCATAGCATATATCTGTATTGGGTTTAATTAAGTATATCTTACATTGACTGAGCAAATGTGTAAAAATAATTCATGAAGAAATTCCATAGAATAACAACACCCGTAGCTACTATTTTAGATACATAAAACCTATATTGAGGAATTATTTTGAAAAATTTGTCAGCCCAGGGTTTCGAAAGTCCAAATATAACCATGTTATTAATAGACAATCCTAATATAGAAATTAGCATGAATAAAAGATATTCATATTGGATATCCGGATTTTTACTTTCGAATGTCCATACTCTGTTTAGTATGAAATTTGAAGTTGCAGCAACCAGAAATCCGATTGAGTTAGCAACGTATTTGTTATAGTTTAGCTTTTCTTTGCAAAGCCATGTTATTCCAAAATCTAATAAAGTACCTGTGGCACCTACAAACGCGAATTTTATAAACTGGGTAATCATTAATTAATTCTCAAATGTGATTTTATATGTGTCTTTATTAGCCCACCAGGCTTCCATAGGCTTATTCTTAATCCAATAGCTTAATTCATAATCTCCATGCAAATTATCCTTTGGATTCCATTCATAAAGCAATTGGACTTCGCCTTTAGCCGGTAAGATAATCTCACGGTCTACAAGAGGTATAATTTCAGTAATTTGTTTTTTTCTGTGGATAACCAAATCGACCTCTAGTTCATTTGTTTTTTCTCCTAATGTAATTTCAAACGGATATGGATTCCGGATAGTCGATTCTATTATAATCATAGAATCATTATTTAGTTTGTGAATGGGATTATTCCATTCAGCTTCTAATTTATGTGTTGGAATATAATGCTCATTTTTTATATAGGAGAAAACTTTGCCGCTTGGCAAAGTAATAGAAGAATCAGATTGAGCTACTTCTATAATTACAGGCTGATTATACCATTTTGAATCAATATCCCAGATCTGGTACTGACTACTTCGATGACTCCATTCTTGTTGACTGTTAGCTTGGCTGTCTGTATAGAAATCATATAACGCCGCCCGTGAATAGGAACTTTTCATAATTACCGGATTGTTCTTCGCAATTGCTTGAATAGCAAGCATATCCTTTTGGTTGTCAAAACCCATTGCCGGAATACTGATCCAGTTAAAAATCAGATTTAACCGGATGAAAGCGATCAGTAATATTGAAAAAAGAGATGCTTTCAGTACATACTTGTTTTTTTTTGTTGTCCTTTTACAGGCTAGTAGAATCCAGAATGTAACACCAAGTGATGCGGGTAAAATCCATTGAGGCTGTACATGCCCACGCACAGAAGAAAGAGCAAAGAATAACAAGAAACCTATTGTTACGGCTTTTATTGTTTTCTCAAAAGGATTTTTAGTTCTGTTTCCAATCAGACTGGATAAGAAAACAGGGAAAAGGAATGGATTTAATGTTACCCATACATTTCCAATATATTCAAAAAAATAGGATGCCTTGAAGCTCTTGTTTCTATCTGATAAGTGGTATTTAAAAGATACAAAATCATTTTTATATTGCCACATAAAGTGTGGCATTAAAAACAGAATAGCGATAAATGCCGCTAAATAGGTTTTAGGACGTTTTAAGAGGGATAGATTTGCTGCTAAGGCACAAATAACAACAATGGCTCCATGATATTTGCTATAAGCCAGAAGAGCCATGGAGATACCGGTTAAAATACTCCACAAATAGGAGTTAGTAGATCTGTATTTTTCAAAACAGCCTAAAAATATGACAGAGAACAGCATTAAAGGAACATCCGGGGTTGCAATGAACCCATTTATTTCCAGTAAAGGTATGGATGCTGTAATTAAAAAATACATCAGGGCATCTTTTTGTGTGAAATCATCCCTTTTAATAAGCAGCCAGAAAATAAATAAATATAATGGCTGGAATATAGATATGAAAAATCGCACTCCTAATTCATTATTGGATATTAAATTACCCAGATGAATAAAGAGTGAAGTCATAGGAGGATGATCAAAGTATCCCCAGTCCGGAAATTGTGAAAACATCCAATAATACGCCTCATCATAATGAAGGGGCGTAAAGGTAGATTGGATTAAGTTTATGATCCAGAAACCTATGAGAAGGAGTAAGAGTGTTAAGTTTGAGTTATTCTTTATACCAAGACGCATACATTAAGTAATTACGAGCAATTTTTTCATTCATTTCCTTTGATTGTTCAGGATCTACTTTCTTTATGAATTTAGCAGGTACTCCCGCATAAATAGAGCCTGGCTCGACAATAGTTTTTGCTGTGACGACAGAACCCGCTGCAATAATTGCACCTTCGCCAATCTCAGCATGATCTAAAATGACAGAGCCCATACCAATTAGAGCTCCTTTTCGTATGGATGCACCATGAATAGTCACATTATGACCTATAGAAACATTATCTTCAATTTCAATTGTTGACTTTTCGTAGAGAGTATGTAAAACGGATCCGTCCTGTATGTTAACCTGATTTCCGATGCGTATAGCATTTACATCACCACGAATAACAGTGCTATACCAAATACTGCAATCTTTTCCTATTACAACATCACCGATGATAGCACAGTTTTCTGCTAAAAAACAATTTTCGCCGATTTGAGGAGTAAAACCTCTTACACTTCTAATTATAGCCATGATTTTAGATATTAGTTAAAAAAAACTACCAAGAAGTCACTACGATTAAAAAATAGAATAGTAGATACTTCTTGGTAGATATTATATAATAAATAAATTAAGCGTTAACAGGTCTTGTTTTTTCTCTTAACCAAGCATCTTCGTCTTCAGTCAGATTTGGAGCAAGTTTCGAGTAAACAAGTTGATGGTAGCTATTTAGCCAGTCAATTTCTTCTTTTGATAATAATGAAATATCAATGGCTTTTGTGTCAATAGGGAATAGAGTCAGAGTCTCAAAACCCAGGAACTTACCAAAAGGAGTAACCATTTCTTCTTTTACCAAAATAAGATTCTCGATGCGAATTCCATACTCTCCTGTGCGATATAATCCGGGTTCATTAGATAAAATCATACCCGGAACAAGTTTTGTAGGGTTTTCGTCCATTCGGATAGACTGAGGACCTTCGTGAACATTTAGGAAATGCCCGATACCATGTCCTGTACCATGTCCGTAATTCAATCCACGGTCCCACATAGCTTTTCTGGCAAGTATATCTATTTGGGAACCGCGTGTTCCCTCAGGAAATTTACATGTTGCAATACCGATATGTCCTTTCAGAACTAATGTGTAGTCCATTTTTTGAGTGTCATTTACTTCACCCAACGCTGTAGTTCTGGTTATATCAGTTGTGCCGTCAAAATATTGGCCTCCTGAATCTAAGAGTAAAAAGCTATCTCTCGATATGATTGATGAATTATCCGGAGTCGGTCTGTAATGAACAATTGCTCCATTACTCTTAAAGCCTGCAATAGTTGCAAAACTTGTACCGAAAAATAACTCCTGCTCTTCTCTGAACTCAAGAAGTTTCTCGCTTATAGAATGTTCTGTCAGCGTTTCACTGTCAATGTTTTGATCTAACCAGATAAAGAATCGGGTTAAAGCTACACCATCTTTGACCATGGCGCGTCTGAATCCATCAATTTCAGTATCATTTTTGACACTTTTAAGCAAAGTGACCGGAGATGGAGCCTCAATAACGGTACACTCTTCCGAAATCATTTCAAAAAGATTGTAGTTCGTTTTATTTGGATCAACTAAAACAGTCATTTTACTGTCTAGTTTAGATAAATAGCTTCCGAATTTATGATAGTCGGCGAAACTGATATTTTGAGAATGAAGAGATTCTCTTAATTCTTCAGTCAGTTTGTCAAGTTCGATAAAAAGAATACTTTCTTCTTTTGAAATAAAGGCATAAGCGATAGCTACCGGGTTATGCTCTACATCTGTACCACGGATGTTAAATGTCCATGCAATTTCATCTAGTGCAGTAAGAATAGTGCAATTAGCTTCTTCTCTCTTTAATATCTCATCAATAGCATTTATTTTATCTTCAGCGTTATTACCTGCAAAAATATCCGGTAACTCAAAGATCGGATCTTTAGGTAAAGTAGGTCTGTCTAGCCATAGTTCATCAAAAGGATCTTTGTCTGCAACGACTTCAATACCTTTTTTGTCTAAAGCTAACTTCATTTTACGCACTTCATTTACTGTAAATACATCGCCGTCTATACCGACTTTCGCCCCTTTGTCAACACGGTATGAAATAAAATCGATTATGTCTGGAGTATCAGTATTCCCCATTTTATATAAATCGATATCGCTTCCATCAAGTTCTTGTTCAGCTTGAAGGAAATAACGCGAATCAGTCCATAATCCCGCTTTGTCATTTGTCACCACAACGGTACCGGCAGATCCGGTAAATCCAGAGATCCAGGATCTCGTCTGCCAGTGTTCAGCAGTATATTCACTAATATGTGCGTCTGAGCTTGGTATTATAAAAGCTTCCATTTCGTGTTTTTTCATATAGGCACGCAATCTGGAAAGACGCTCCTTAATAGCGTTCATCATATCTGTTTTTGTTGTTTAAGTTTCATTGAAGGTTGGATCTGTAATCTGAATATTACAGTTCTTCTGAAATGCAAACTTACATAATTATTTTTTAGTTGCAAGTATTCTTTTGCTCTTTCGTACGATAATCTAATTAAAAATACGGCTTTTGGAGTATTTGGGTGAACAAATCATTTATTGATATATGTTTTTTTATTGCTTAAAGATCTCTTGTTGTTTATTGGCTCTTAAATTATGTCCGGAGGTCTTATATGGTTTGATTTTTTACAAAATATCATACACTTGAATCAGAAAGCTCTTTTGTTCAATCTCTTTTTTAGTTTTTCGGTTTTGCTTTAGAATAGTAACCACATCTTCGTTTTCAGTGATATTTTATCTTAGATTGATAAATATAGGTGATAGATTGTAATTGTTATGTGTGTTAAAACAATATAAATATAACTTGTGTTTTAGTTATGTGTTTTATGAAAATTTAGAAGAGTTGAATAGCCTAACTTTATTTTGTTGTTTTTATTTGTGTGTTTAACATATTGATTATTAAGTTGTATTAGTGTGGTGTAGTTGTTGGTGGGTAGTGAGTATTAAAATGTTAGTATAATTGTATAAGGAATATTTATGCGTGTCTAAAAGCAGCGTTTTGTATTGTAATTGTATCTATGTTTGATAAAAGAATGGTTTTTTGTACATTTGATTGTCTAAATGTTATTTTGGTGATAAAATGGCAGATGGATTTGAGAGATTTTTAGCTAGTTTATAAGGAATCAAAAAATAAGAGGATTTATCTAAGTGTTAAATTTTAACATTTAGACTTTTTGTATATACTGTTTCTAAGATTTATAATCAGCATAATTATTTCGAGGGATATCAAGTTTTTTGTAAAGCTATTGTGTAAGGGAACAATAGCTTGGATTTTTATGTATAAGAACTAAGTACTAAGGTAATTTAAATAACTAATTGAGAGAATTGAATGATTAAGAAAGGATTAGAGAAACTTTCTGCTAAAATTGATTTTCAAGGGGATTTCAAAAGAGCTAGTTTAGCTTTGATGACTTTTCCATTGATTACAGGATCAGTATATGCGGTAGAAGGAACAACTGGAAAATCACATTCTTCTTTGCATGCAGCGATGCTGGCACAAGAAAATTCGATTACGGTAAAAGGAGTTGTGAAAGATGCTAAAGGCGAAACAATTCCGGCAGCCAATATCGTCGTAAAAGGGACAACGATCGGAACAGTTGCAGATTGGGATGGTAATTATCAGATTAATGCCCCGAAAGGAAGCACTTTAATCTTTAGTTACATTGGATTTGCTTCAAAAGAAGTGGTAGTTGGCTCACAAAGTGTGATCAATGTTGTTTTGAATGAAGACACACAAGCTTTAGATGAGGTTGTAGTTGTTGCTTATGGAACAAGAAAAAAAGGAACAATTTCCGGATCAGTAGGGGTAATCAAAGCTGATGCGTTGGAAAATGTTCCGGTTGCTAGTTTTGATCAGGCTTTGCAAGGAAAAGCAACAGGGTTGCAGGTTCTTGCAAATTCAGGGGAGCCAAGTGCTCCGGCAACATTTAAAATTCGTGGTGTCAACTCGATCAATGCAGGAACGACCCCATTATTTATTTTAGATGGTATAGCTATCTCAGCGAATGACTTTTCTGCAATTAATCCAAATGATATTGAGAATATCTCTGTATTGAAAGATGCATCTTCTACATCTATTTATGGTGCACGCGCGGCTAACGGTGTAATCGTTATTACGACAAAGCGTGGTAAAATGGGTGATAAAGGGAAGATTAATGTACGCGCTCAGTACGGTTTCTCTAACTTAGCTTACGGGAAATGGGATCAGATGAATACAACTCAACGCTTAAATTATGAAGAAGAAATCGGATTGAGAATTCCGGGAACTTATGATCGTGAAGCGTTGGAGCGTATTAATATAAACTGGCGAGATGTCGTATTTAATAATAATGCACCATTTAGTACTTATGAACTGAGTGCATCAGGAGCAAGTGAGAAATTTAACTATTTTATTTCAGGATCTTATTATGGACAAGAGGGGATTGCGATGGGATCTGACTTTGATCGCTACTCTTTCCGTTCAAATCTGGAGGCTCGTGTAACCAACTGGTTAAAAGTCGGGACAAATACTGCTTTTTCTTACGAAAAAATGATGGAAGCTGATGAAGGGGAATATACAACTGTAACACCTATTTCAGCATCAAGATTCATGTTGCCTTATTGGAATCCATATAAAGAGGACGGTTCTTTAACGTCTATTTCTGATGGGACATGGTTAGGAACGAATCAGAATCCTCTGGAGTGGTTAGCTAATAACGATAGAAGAGTAAATAAAGCAAAACTGATTGCTTCCGCATTTATTGAAATTCGTCCGATCCAGGATTTGGTTATTCGCTCTGTAGGAGGTCTGGATTTTTCAGACAATCGCGTAAACATGAAATCAAATCCATCTTATCTTCCAAATTATGGATCAGGGATGGTTGGACGTTCATTTGCTCGTTACACGAATCTTACATGGACAAATACAGCTAATTATATGAAAACGTTTGATGACGTACATAATATTAATGTATTACTTGGACAAGAAGCTGTAAGTAATGATGCCGAATCTTTCTCTGTTACTGCAAGAGGACAATCAAATGATAAACTTTTGAGTATGTCTTCAGGAACATCCGTAACAAGTTGGGGAGATTCTCAGGCTCAATCTACTTATTTGTCATTCTTCGGACGCGGAGAGTATAACTACGATGGTAAATATTTTATTGATTTATCAGCACGTAGAGATGGTTCTTCTAAATTCGGAGCTAAATCACGTTGGGCTACATTCTGGTCTTTAGGTTCTATGTGGAATGCAAAATCAGAGAAGTTCCTTTCTCAATATGATTGGCTATCAAATGCACAATTAAGCTTTAGTGTAGGTACTTCAGGTAACTCTTCAATTCCTAATTATGATCATCTTGCTTTGATTGCTGCCGGACCTCAATATGATGGGAAGCCAGGTATCGGACCAATGACAAAAGGAAATGAGAATCTTACATGGGAGAAACTGACAACAACGAATGTCGCATTAAAACTTGGATTCTTCAATCGTCTCGATATGGGCTTGGAGTTCTACAATAAAAAGACTACAGACATGTTGATGGAAGTTCCTGTATCTTACGGAACAGGTTTCGCATTCAAATGGGATAATATCGGAGCAATGGTTAACCGTGGTGTTGAGCTGGATTTGAACCTGGATGCTATTCGCACGAGAAATTTTGTTTGGAATGTAAATGCAAACTTCTCTTATAATAAAAATAAAATCACAGAACTTTATAACGGACAGGATGAATACGAAATGGCAAATACAGGAATGTTGCTTAAAGTAGGTCATTCTTATGGTGAATTTTATATGGTTCGTTTTGCTGGTGTGAATCCGGCAAATGGTGATGGTCTTTGGTATGACAAACAGGGCAATATTGTAAACGAGTACAACGAGAGCGATCGCGTGTTAGTTGGAAAAAGCTACAATGCACCTTGGCAAGGAGGTTTCGGAACATCATTGAGCTATAAAGGTATTTCACTAAGTGCTCAGTTCAGCTGGGTAGCTGATCGTTATATGATGAATAATGACCGCTATTTCGATGAAAGTAATGGTACATTTACAATGTATAACCAATCAGGCAAGCTATTGGATCGCTGGAAAAAACCAGGCGATATAGCTGAAATTCCGCGTCATGGTGTTTTAACACAGATGGATACCCATCTTTTGGAAAATGCATCATTCTTACGTTTGAAAAATCTTACAATTGGATATGAACTTCCGGCTTCTTTATTGAGAAATACGAAAATTATTGAAAGAGTCCGTTTTTATGGACAAGGTCAAAACCTATTGACATTTACAGGCTTTACAGGTATGGATCCGGAGTCAAGCATGAATATTTATGCTGCATCTTATCCATTGGCTCGCCAGTTCTCTTTTGGTGTTGAAATATCTTTCTAAATAAAGAATAACAGATATACAAGGTAAAAAAGTTAGATAATGAAAAAAATTAAAATATATGCACTTGCTTTTTTGTCATTGATGATGGCTTCATGCCAGGATTTTCTGACAAGATATCCGGATACAGCGATACCGGAAGAAAAGGCAATGCAAACATTAGAAGATTGCTCGGAAGTAGTTTTAGGTATCTATAGTTGCTTCAAAAACTCGGGATTATATAGTGGTGCTTTAACAATTGCACCTGATTTACAATCTGATTATGTGTACGCGGTAAAAGGATACTCAAATGCTTATGGTGATATCTATCGTTGGGAAATTAAATCAAATGACTCATACATAAGCAGTACGTATGCAGGTTTATACCAGATTGCATCTCGTTGTAATTTCTTCATGGATTATAAAGATCAGGTATACTCTACATTGAAAACTGACGCACAGAAAGAAGAGTTCAATCGTCGTTTAGCGGATGTTTATTTCGCGAGAGCTATTGCATATGCCGATTTGATCCGTACATTCTGCGATGCATATGATCCGGCTAAGGCTAATGACCAATTAGGTATTTCATTGGTAGATACTTATAAAGGAACTGATATCGTTGTTCCGCGTGCTAGTTTGAAAGAATCTTATGAGTTTGTTTTGAATGATTTGGATCAATCAGAAAAGTACATGACTCGTGAGGGATCCGACTCTAAATATTTCACAAAAGGCGCGGTTTGGGCATTAAAATCACGTATATACTTATATATGCATGAATGGGCGAAGTCAAAAGAGTATGCCGAGAAAGTGATGAATCTTAAATATTACGAATTGGCTGATGCAACAACGATTCGTTATATTGATCAGGAGACAAACGAGCAGATTTCAGAATATGAAGTGATGTGGCGTTACGATGAGAGTAAAGAGGTTATCTGGAAAATAGCAATGAGCACAACGGATAAGGGTGGTTCTTTAGGTCGTATCTTTTTAGGTTTTAATAGCTCAAAGTATTATCCTGACTATATACCGGGTACAGAGGTTATAAATAAGTACGAAAACAACGATTTCCGTTATTATGCATTCTTTGCTTCGGTAAAAACAGGATATGGTTTCGATGCTACATTGTTACGTAAATATCCGGGTAATGCAGATATTGACGCAGGAACGGGACGTTATTTTGTCAATATGCCTAAAGTTCTTAGATTATCAGAAGTTTATTTGATTCATGCAGAGGCTTCAGCTAATTTAGGTGATTATCAGGCAGCGAATAACTCTTTAAATCAATTGAAACTTAAGCGAATTAAAGGATATTCAGCTGGTCGTTTTGATGAATCAAAAATAATGCAGGAAATTCAGGATGAAAGATATCGTGAATTACTCATGGAAGGATTCAGATTATCCGACTTGAAGCGTTGGGGTAAAGGATTCGAGCGTAAAAAGCAACAGAATACAATTGATGGTCCGAGCAATAACCAGCTTAAAGTAACAAAAGATCGCGTAGAGTTTACGTGGCCTATACCTCAGCATGAGTTAGATGCTACAGGTGGAGTCGTTCTGCCAAATCCAAGCAATAGAAAATAAAGTTCAAAGGGTTGAATTTACTTGTAAAGAGTTTATTCAACTCACTTTAAAAGAATTTATCGATGAAAAAAAAATTTATAAATCCGATTTCTTTAATCTTGCTTTTTATTCTTTCATTGTCTGCTTGTAGTAACGAAGCTACAATGTTCGAAGGAAATAACTATGCAATGTTTACTGATTCGGTTGTATATATACCGGTTACTCCGGATCCGGAGTTTATCTACGACTTGCCTGTATCTATTACGAAAACGCAGAATGTAGATAAAACATACGGTGTAGAGATCTTAATCAAGAAATCAAATGCGATAGAAGGTGTACATTATCAGTTATTGACTCATAATGTAACGATTAAAGCAGGAGAGAAAACAGGAAATGTTCGCATAGCTGGTCTTTATGATAATATCATTTATGGAGAGAAATTGCAGGTAACCTTGAAATTATTGGCTCCTAAAGATGAAATCTGGGATATTTATGGTCAGGAAACTCGTTTGATGCTTATCAAATGTCCGGATTATGATATTGCTAAGTTTGAAGGTAACATCCGTTTCTTCGCAGCCTTCCCTTTTTCGGATAAAACGATCAACTTCTTGTGCAAAACAGAAGTAATGAATGATAGTACATTACTATTAAAAGGAGCATTTAGTGATAAGTATGATCTTCGTTTAAGATTAAAATCAAATAAAACGAATCCATTTGAAGATGAGGTTATCGTAAAAGAACAGACCGTTCTTGTAGACCCGATGTATGGAGCTATTCATGCGCGTACTGTTGATATCTCTCCTTCTTATTATATAACTGAAGCACGTTCAATATTTTTATATATGGAATTATTTGTGCCAAGTGTAGGTTCTTTCGGAGTTCATCCATACATCATAAAATGGATTACACCGGCAGAGGCTGATTCAGAGAATAATAGTACGGGTTCTCCAATGAGTTTACAACCTGATTATTTGATTAATGCTTTCAGAAAGTAAAGCAAAATAAATTCGCTATATGAGAATGTTTATTAGTAAAACTAATTTGAAGTATGCCTTCATTCTTTTCTTTACAGCATTTATTGCTTGTTCTGAAACGGAAGTTATCAAAGAGCCTTCTGTAGTTGAGATTTCTCCGATTACACTTGAAGCTACTTCTCAAGGAGAACAAATTATTAAGTTCTATGCTGCCTCAGACTGGACTGCATCTTTATCTAATACGTCATGGATTGAAATTGATCCGATGACAAAAGTAGGATCAAAGGGTGATGCGGAGATCAAGTTGAAGTGGAATGAAAATAATGGCGTAAAAGAGCGTATTTCTGATTTAACGCTGGTTATTCAGGACGAAGAGCCACGTATTGTAAGAATTACACAATTGCCTAAAGGACCTTATGTGATTGCTGAATCAAATCAGCTTGAATTGGTTGTAAACCCGGCTTTGGCTAATGGAAGAGGGGCTTTTGTTTCTGAATTAACCATACTTTCTAATGTAAAGTGGGAGATTAAATCGCTTCCGGAATGGATTACCTATACAACTGAAAATGATAAATTGCCTGTTGAAGGTATTCAATCGGAAATTAAACTACTTCTTCAGGCTAATCCCGCTAAATTCAACGCTTCAGTTATGACAGAAAAATTGATTTTGGGTAATGGTGCTAATACTGATTCAGATTTAGAAGTAGAATTAAAGGTTGTCTCGTCAATTATCACAAATAACACAGCAGGTCAGGTAACTAACCAGATTGTTCTTGAGCGTTCTGCAGCTGCCGCAAACCGATATGTAGGTGAGATGATCATTGAGTCAAATACATCATGGACAATTGATACACAGTCTTTACCTGCATGGTTAACGATTCCGGTTACTGATAATGGGAAAGAATACAGCACTTCTTTATTGACAAACAAAACAGTAAAAGTTTTCTTTAATGAAGACCTGATTGATACCGATCGATTAGAAACGGAGATTTTAGTGACTAATAGTGGTCTTAATTTAGCTCAAAAGGTAACAATTGTATTCCCGGGTACAGGACTTGATTATTATGAATCATTATTGTCTATTCCGAGTGAATTTGAGTTTTCTGCTTCTAAATGGGATGCAAACTGGCAACCGGTCCCTGATGCAGTAATGGATATGAATTTCTCAATGCTTTCAGGTTCAGATTATACAGGTATGCATGATGCTCCATTCAAGTTCTTCCTTATTGAAGCTCAGAATGGTTTTCCGTTGAAACAACAGGCTTACTGGGCGGGTATTGATTATGATGAAAAAGCTCAGGGAGGAATGAAAACACCTTTGAACAAACATAACTTTGTTCTTTGGGTTCAGGATAACTTCGGAGGTCGTCGTGAAGGATATGTTATTATTACAGATAAAGATGTAATGTTTGATGACTTGTTCCTGAATGAAGAAGGAGATCTGAAACCTCAATTTGATGAGTCAAAAACTTATTTTTCTCAGAAAGCAGCTAAGCAAAATGATTTCGAATGTAGCATCCAGGACAATTATGTTGCTTTTGGCAAAGCTTCCGATGTACAATACTTCGATATATATTCTACACCAGAATCTGTTAGTACAAATATTACAGAGCATGAATGGCTAAGCATTGATTTTATTAGAGATGACTTTGGCAATATGCAACTGAAAGTATCGGTGAAAGAGAATACAACCGGAGCTACACGCTTTCAGGAAGTTCAGGTTTCTCAATTTATTTCAGATGATGTGCCTGATGAAATAATATACACATTCC
Organism: Porphyromonadaceae bacterium UBA7332; assembly: GCA_002471225.1. GTDB lineage: Bacteria > Bacteroidota > Bacteroidia > Bacteroidales > UBA7332 > UBA7332. The sequence continues at coordinate 27,542 of DKPO01000011.1, read as the reverse complement.
TTGTGGAACAAGCCGCAGAGTGATTTTTAAATTAAATACAAGTAAGTTCGCCGGATTTTCCGGCGAACAAACCTATAGAATTCAATGAAACAAAAATTTATTCATTTAAGCTTTATCATGAGTCTTATGATATCCTTCTTACTTACAGGATGTCAGGACAATAATGAGTTGGATAATAGCGGAAGAAGTTTCGGGTTCTTTCAATTAAAACTGAGTAAAAAAGAGCTGACCCGTGGAATCATTCAAGGTGGTGAGTTAGAAAATTTGAAAGACGCGAAAAAAATCCAGATCGATTTATTATATAACAATCGTCAGGTTTCTCAAACGCTGAATCTTCTTTCAGTGGATGAAGATGCCGCTGAATTTGGCTTAACAACTGAGACGATCGAACTTTTGGCCGGAGATTATACCTTAACAGGCTATAAAATCTATGGAACATATACAGAAGGGACTTCAGAGGATAACAAAGCACCGATTCTTCAAGTTGGCGAACCGGATGAGTTGACACAATTCCGTATCGAAGATTCTCAATTGTATATTCAGTATTTAGCTATAGAAGCGCAGTTGAAAGGAAATCTATCGTTCTATATCGGTAAGGACTTTACGAATATTCAGCCTGAAATGAAAGCATCTTTTAATCCGGATGATTTTCAATATGGGCAAATCGCTAAGGTTCAGTTAGATCTTAAACGTGGAACATCCGGAACTCCGCGTCAGTACGAGTTTAAGGCTTACAGAGGTCCGAAAGATTACTTATTTCACACAGATACGTTGGCGTTAAGAGCAGGTGATTATCAAACTACACAAATGAGACTGTATGATCAGAAAGATAAACTGATTATGGTAGTTGACAAATCACAAACAATCAAAATTGCCGATCAGAAAATGTCACGTGATACAATCAGTATGGATATGCCTTTAACACCGGCATTCAAAGATTATATCGCTTTATATAACATCTGGAAAGCAATGGATGGTGAAAACTGGTACTGGCAGGGAATGGGAACGAATACTGGAGCCAACTGGGTATTTACTTACAGCGATGGATCACACAGACCATTAGACTTATGGGGGAACCAACCGGGTGTTGGTATCGCTTCTAAAGGCCGTGTAACCAACCTGAATCTGGGAGCATTTAATCCAAAAGGAGTTGTTCCGGATGCGATTGGTGATTTGACAGAACTTCAGATCCTTTATTTAGGTAACCACAACGATGTTGATTTTATAGACCCTGAAGTGGGAACAGCAGGTATTGACAAATGGTTCTTATTAATTAATGGTGTTGACTTAAGTGCTGAGCGTATGAGTATTGCTAAAGAGCAACTTCGTATCAGACACCCTAAAGCACAATCCACTTTGAACTATGGTACTAAAACCCCATTCGTTTATGCAACAGATGCAGTTAAATACGGAAACGTTTCAAACCGTATTTCGGGGATTTCTGAAGCAATTGCCAATTGTAAAGCACTGACTCAATTGAGTATTGCTAATGGTATGATCTCAGAACTTCCTGCATCGTTGGCTACCTTACCAAATTTGACAGATGTTGAAATCTTCAATTCTCCTGTAACTGAGATCCCAGCGGCAATCACTCAATTGCCAAACCTGATTTTGTTAAACTTCTCAGCAAACCTGAATGTTGATCAAAACCGTTTACAGGCATCTTTGCGAGCATTGTGTGATGGTCCGTCAAAAGATAAGCTTCAGATTCTTTATATGAATGAGTTGAAGCTAACAGAACTACCATCAAACTTATCTAATCTGGAACATTTAGGATTATTGGATGTAGGTACGAACAGAATTAAGCAGTTACCGATGTTGGGTCAGAAGGTAGCGTTGGTTCAATGTTTCCTGGATAACAATCTGATCGAATCAATTCCGGATAAATGGTTTATGCCGGATGATCTTGAAAAAATGACTGTTTCAAATAATAAATTGACTCATTTCCCGAATATATTCTCGGCGAAGTCTGTTTATACAATTTCAGAACTTGATTTTTCAGGAAATCAGATTTCGTCATTTGCTCCGAGTTTCGAGGGTGTGAAAGCAGAAGTTTTGAATTTGAATAATAATAATTTTACGGAGTTACCGATTGAGTTCTCGGAGACAGAATCCAGATTTAATTTCTTGCAGGTATCTAATAATCGTATTGATACGATTAAACCGGATGCATTGAAGAATCTGAAATATCTGGAAGCATTAGAATGTATGGGTAATAATCTGAAAAGTATGCCTCTTGAATTCAATACGGAAGTATTCCCTTATTTGAATGGTATCGATATCAGTTATAATCATTTCTCGCGTTTCCCGGAACATATTCTGAATGTAACGTCATTAGGGCAGTTACGTATTTCGAATCAATATGATCCGAAAACAGGCAGACGTACATTGACTGACTGGCCGGAAAATTTATTCAAACATCCGGGACTTCGTGTATTAGATATTCATGGAAATAATATTCATAACGTACGTAATTTCCCGATGTTATTGAATTATCTGGATATTCACGACAATCCGAACATCTATATTTCCGTTCCGGCAGATATCGCTTTCCGTATCATGTCAGGTACGTTTAAGCTTATCTGTGACAGAGAGCAGAATATTGAAGGTATTGATGGATTAAAGTAAAAATATATTACATTGCCCCTTTACGGGGGCAATGTCCTAAAATAACTAGAAATGAGATTATCATATAAATACATTAAATCATTAGCTGCAGCATGTTTGTTGACATTCACTGCGTGTGAAGAGAAGCAGGTCGTGTTCACGGGCTTCGAGCTATCAGCAAATGAATTTCATTTTGCAGCTGAAGGAGGTGCCGAATCATTAAAAGTAACGTCTGATAATGAATGGACGGTTGAAACGGATGCAGAATGGTGTCTTGTTACGCCTGCAAATGGTGTTGGTGTAGTAGATTGTCAGATTTTAGTTGATACAAGTTACCTGTACAATGAGCGTAATGCCGTGTTAACTTTTCACTCCGGATCAAAATCTACACAAATTTCAGTGAATCAGTTTGGATTTGAGAAAGTAATTAAAACAGAAGAGGAAGTTTATGAGATTCCTTATTACAAAGAAATTGATAAAGCTTTCATCGAAGTTAAAGTGATTTCAAATATCGATTTTGATGTTGAAGTACCAGCAGATATCAATTGGGTTAAAGTAGAGAAAGATAATTCTTCCTCGTCTTCAATTCCTCGTCCACGTAAATTGAAAATCAGTTATCTTATCAATACGGAGGTTGGTGATCGTTTGGCTAATATCAAACTAAAACCAAGTTTGGATAAAGATCAGGATGCAGCACAGACTGAATTTCAGATCAAACAGGAATCTTCACCTAAAATTACTCCATCTCGTGCCGGAGATTCATTAGCTGTAGTTATGATGGCGCGTATGTTGAAAACTACTGATCCTTCATTATCAGGTCTGCCTCTTTCAAACTGGACAGGAATCAAAGTAGCTGAGTTCCCGGTTGAGAACGGTAAAGAAGGAGAAACGGAGTTCCGTGTCACTGAATTAGCGATGTCTATTTTTGATACAAATGAGTCGTTACCATTCTTTGTAAAATATTTGACTAAGCTTAAGAGTTTGAATTTATTGGGTAATGGTAACGGATATATCAAATCGATTGCATTGAATGATGATATTACAGAATTGAAAGAACTGGAATATCTGAAGATTGTTGGATACGGTCTTTCTTCGTTGCCGGAAAAGATGAAAACGATGAAGTCATTAGTCGGTTTGGATATCAGCTCAAATACGTTTGATCACATTCCGTTAGATATTATTCGTGAACTACCAAACTTGCGTTACTTTGGAATGTCAGGAAATAGAAAAGGCTCAGCAGTTTCTGATTTATCTACAAATATGCGTGATGATATCGGGTTAAAAGGTAAACTTCCGGTAGAGATTTTCCAATTAGATAAATTGGAGTATTTATCACTTTCGTACAATTATCTGGATGGTACAATTCCTGAATTACCTGAAGGTTCAATGCCAAATTTGCGCTATTTAGGCTTAAATCTGAATTTCTTTACAGGAGCATTGCCACAATGGATTTTGAAACATCCCTATTTGGGTTGTTGGATCCCGGATATCTTAGTATTTAATCAGGAAACAGGAAAAGATAGTTCAGGGAAGAAACCTGGATTTACGAATGTTCCAAACCGTATACCTGATTGTCCGAAAGAGAACTAATTGAAATTTATAACACAAGAGGTTGTCTGATAACCAAAATCAGATAACCTCTGCATTAAGAAATAAAACAATGATCAAACATTCATTCTTAAAATATTTCTTGTTTGTCAGCACTATCATTTTAGGATTGACAGCTTGTTCGAATGATACAGATGATATAATGCCGGGAGCTTCTCAGGGACAGGTTCGTTTTCAGTTTATGAAAATAACAACCTGGGGTATCTCTGAGCTTCAGGAAATGAAATCTATCAAACTTGTGTTGGTAAAAGATGGCGAACGTGTTATTACTCCAAGCCTTTCTTTGAGCGGGACTCCGGATTCTTTATCGGCCGACTTGTTCATTTTAGAGCAAGGTCCGTATAAAGTGATTGAATATAAAACGTTTGGTGCGGATGCATCTATGCTTTTAGATGTGGAATTGGACGAAAACAATGAATTTGTTATAGAAGCGGGATCAACAACAGAATTTTCCTTGCAAGTGAAAATTAAAGAGACGATTATCCAGAATAATGTACGTAATGCCTTATTTGCTATTTGTAAAGAAGCTTTTGGTCCTGATAGCGCTAACTGGCCTCCGACATGGAGAAATGCGAATCCTTTGAAAAACTGGGAGAATATCGAATTTGAATTTGATATGTATGATAATATTTCAGCTTTGGTCGGTTTGACATTGGATGAAACCTTCGCGCCATTGAAGAAGTTACCTTCTTCGATTGTGAATCTTCCGACATTGGAAAATCTGATTATCTGTAATAATGCACTGGAAGAACTTCCTGAAAATATGGGTGATTCTTATATTACCGGATTGACTATTCGTAATACGAATTTAAGTTCATTCCCTGCTTCGATGAGTAAGTTGGACTTGCACGGAATTTTATTGGATGGTAATAAACTGACTGAATACCCTTCTTTCCTGCATACTCAAAAGAATTTGAATTTGGTGCATATCTATAATGAAGCAATTACGGAAATTCCGGCTGAGATCGCTCAGAGTCAATTTCTGCGTTCATTGAACTTATGTAATCTTCAGATAACATCATTACCGGATGTTTTTGATCGTTTATTCCGTATTTCAACACTTAATATTTCCGGAAATAAGGGGTTAACTCAACTTCCTTCAACGATCAAACCAATTCAATTTGGTAATCAGGAATCTTATATGAGAGGTTTGTACGCAAATAATTGCGGGTTTACGTCGATTCCGGATGAAGTTATTTCTTCGAAATTCCTTCAATTAGATTTTTCAGGTAATCCGATCCAATCAATCGACAAAGCAGCTATTGAATCTATTACGAATCTTTACTGTCTTGAATTGAATGATATTCGCTTTTCGTCATTCCCGAAATTGGATATGCCGCGGATGAGAATGCTTTCATTAATCAATACAGGACTTACTGCAGCTGACGTAGATCGCTCGGGAATGCCTAATTTATACTCTGTTCATCAAGGGAATGATGGGTTGACATATACCTATGACTTCTTGTTCTTTACACAAGAGCAATATGATGTTATTTTCGGATCGAATCTGGGAATTGATCTTAAAGTAGAATTACTAAAATAAAAGACCGGAAATAGATTACTATTTCTGAGTTACTTAATAATTGCAGGACTGTTGTTTAAACGAAAGTTTAGATAACGGTCCTGTTTATTTCAAACAGAATGAAACAATTTTCTTTAATCTGCCTTTTCACCTCTTTACTTTTGTCTTCATGTACTCATGAG
>DKPO01000011.1:0-21323 GCA_002471225.1 Porphyromonadaceae bacterium UBA7332 | reverse complement strand
ATTGAGAACGAGCGATTTGTGCATTCTCACATGAAGTTCAATAATCAGGGATATGTTACCAGTTACTCTCCGGTTAATCAAATGGAGCCCGAATCACCCACAGGTTATTGGTTACCTACGGCCAGCCAGTCATTTGAATACACGTATTCCGGATATAACTTAACGGGTGTACGTGTTTTGGAATGGGGACAGTCACCTGTAGATATTACCTTTGTTTATGGTAATACTACGCGTTATCTACCTGCTTCCTTCTTAAATATGAAACCTCTCTCTCAACTTTTTTTACAGGGAGTTTCAGCAATCCAATCATCCGATTCATCTGTTTCTTTTGAATATACGGAAGATAAGGCTATAATCGGGTATCGTACGGGCTACCAGACAACGATCTATACCTATTTTTATGAAAATTCGGACTTGCCTTATGCAGCAAATGAGACGCTATTTCTGAATGACGATGAATCCGCCGTTCAGGAGGAGCGCAATATTAAATTTTCCTATTTTGATAATGGAGCGATTCATAAAATGGATGTAGTTACCCTGTCGGGCAATATCCGTCAAAACCAGCACTATGAATATGACTCAAAAGGAAACTTACTTGTTCATATGCGGGATACTGGTTCCGATAAAGGACAATGGTCTTATCAGTATAATACAGGTCACTTGTTGACAGCAGTTGAGCATACGGATGGGACAAATATCCGGATAGGGCATATGAATGCGATGTATGACCTGGATGAATCCCGGAACTGGACTCGTTGTGAAAAGCGTGTTACAGGATTTATCGATTGGGATTTAAGAGAAGGTAACTATGTTACTTATCGTGATATTATGTATTAAAGATAACATACAAAAGAACACTTAGGGCCAGTACAATTTTTTTGTGCCGGCCCTAAGTGTTTTTTGTATGCTTGACGGGTAAATGGTTGTTCTGACTTTGAGATACCTATTGAATTAATTAAGTATTAAAATAAAATAAAATATAAATATGCTGCGTTAGAATACTATTACCTATTGAATGATCTAAAGTACAATCCTGATATGGAGAAAAAGTATAAATTAAATGAGAAATTTACGAAGAAGCAAGATCGGATAAGTCTATCCGCTTTGATGATGAAATATATTGTATATTGGAAATACTTCTTAGCCTCAGCGGTCCTGTCAATCGGAGTGATGTATTTGTATATTCAGTGTCAGAATAAGGTTTATCAGATAGATGCAGCGGTTTTATTTAATGATGAATCTGGCAAGGGACGTGCAGATATGGCGATGCTTCAGGAGCTGGGTTTCTTAGGAGGAATGAATGCGAATGTTGAAAATGAAATAGAAGTAATGCGTTCTAAGGACCTGTTCATAAATGTTGTGGAAGCGTTGAATTTATCTGTGACAATCAGCCAGAGAGAAGGGTTGAAGAAAGTGAATCTATATCCGGATGCTCCTATACAGGTTCAGGTTTCTCCTGAGATATTAAATCAGATAGAATCAAAAGGAAGGCTTCGATTACTGAAGCAGGACGGGAGTTACTTGCTGGAAGGTAAAGTTGATGCTGAAGAAGTACATTGCGAGTTCAATGAGTTACCAGCTACAGTCTCTTTGCGGGACGGAACAATACTGATAACAGAAAATCAGTTAGTTAGTAATAACAATTGGAAGGAATTATATATTCAAATAGAGAATCCTCTTTATCTGGCTTCACAGCTAACGAGAGATGTACTGTTTCATATTGCACAGAAAAATGGATCTGTCGTTCGTTTAGTGACTAAGAATGAGAATATAGCTTTAGCAAAAGATATATTGTATAATATCGTGGATGCATATAATCGTGTATCAGTGGAAGCTAAAAATGAAACGGCTGTTTCAACAGACAATTTTATTAATGAGAGACTTGCATCCTTAGAAAATGAACTGGCACTTGTTGAACAGCAAATTGAGAAATATAAACAAGAGAATAAACTGACTGATATTTTATCAGAGTCGGAACTGTATCTTAAGCAAATTGGAGAGAACGTAACTCAGAAGCTTCAAATTGAAACACAAATAAATATTGTTTCTCACATCCGAAGATTTGTATCAGATCCTCAGAATGAATATCAGCTTATACCCAATATGGGCATCACCGATGTCGGACTTGTTAAAGTAATTGATCGTTATAATCAATTAATTCTGGCACGCGAAAAACTTTTAAGAACCAGTTCAGCAGGTAATCCGACAATTCAGGTAGCAAACCAGGAAATTAAAACTGTACGGATATCGATTCAAAAAGGAATTGAAGTATTTGCTCATTCATTGGAAATATCGGAGCAGAATCTGTTCAATCAGGAGAAACAGATGCAAACCCGTGTACAAGCGGTACCGAAACAAGAGCGTGAATTATTGGAAATAAGCAGGCAGCAGAAAATTAAAGAGGCTCTTTATGTCTTTTTATTAGAAAAGAAAGAAGAGAACTCGTTGACAATGACGCTGACAGTTCCGATGGCACGTATGATTGAGAAACCGTTCACAAACAAAAAGAAAATAGCACCCCGTTCCGGAATTTTATATCTTCTGGCCCTTGTATTGGCTTTAGTGATTCCAATAGCAGTTATGTATGTTTATCACCTTTTTCAGGTGACTATACGCAATCGGAATGATATAGAACAAATCTCCGATTTACCCGTTCTTGGTGAATTAAATGTGGAGGATCTTACGGACTCTCAATTAGTCGTAAGTCCGGGGAAAACAGATTTGCCAAATGAGCTGTTTCGTGCAATACGTAATAATTTACAATTTGTTTCGAGTATTGGATCTAAGAAGGTTATTACCATTACCTCAAATGTTCCGGGTGAGGGGAAATCATATGTTACAGCCAATCTGGCTGCTATGTTTGCTATCTCAGGTAAACGAACATTGTTATTGGGATTGGATTTACGTAATCCTCAGATAGCTTCTATTTTTAAAATTAAAAATATAGGTATTACTAATTATATATCCGGATCAACAGATTTGACTCGGCCGGATATTTACACATCTGCACTCTATCCGCATTTAGATATTATTCCGGCAGGTCCCGTTCCAATTAATCCCAATGAGATGTTGATGTCTGAGAAGTTAAAGGATTTTATAGAAGAAAGTAAAAAGAGCTATGATTATATTCTGATTGATTCGGCGCCGATAGGTGTTATCTCGGATTCCTATTTATTAAATGATCAGACAGATCTGTTTGTATTCGTAACCCGTGCGCAGGTAACACATAAGAATATGATAGTAGATATTCATAAACTATTGGATTCCGGGCATATAAAAAATGCTTATCTCATAGTAAATGCTGTTGATATGCAAGCTAAATCCTATCAATATGGGAAGTATGGGTATGGATATGGATATAAAGAGACAAGAAAACAAGCATAACCGATTGACGTATGATAAGTGTATTAAAAAATCAGGGATTTATCAGTCTCTTCGTATTAACCTGTTTCTTATTTTATGGAATCGAAGGGAGACAGGATCTGTTACTTGAATCTTCATTTCTGGTCAATGCGTTATTCTCATTATTCCAGTTGTTTAGATATAATGAAAGGCCCTACTCTTTGTTTCGTATGTTCTTCTTATTTAACTTCTCTTTTATGGCAGTAATTCCATTTGTACAGTGGAAGAGCTTACTGTCTTTTTGGGGAGCACAACTCATTGCGGATAATACATATTTGTATTTGAATTTATTGCTTTTGGGGACTCAGGTATTATTTGTTTTGATTTATGATAGATTTTCATATGAAAAAGAAAAACCGGTATCGGAAGAAAAGGAAAGTTTGCAGGAATGGAACTTATTTTCAAAAGTCGTTTTATTCGTGTTTTTATCTCTTATTTGCGTATTTACATTTTATGTGTATGATTTTAATTGGTTTTTCTTGATTTTCCGTGGAATGGAATCTAATGAGAGAGACTTTTTGAAATTTGGGCAATCGTTCATGTTATTTTTTGATTTTTTTATACGTCCCATACCTCTGGTAGTATTTATTTTTTATTGGATTTCGGATAAGTCACAGATCTTGTGGAGAATCCTGTTTATGATTTTGGCACTGATATGCTTATTTCCGACATCTGTGCCTCGTCTTCAGGCAGCTGCACTGTATATGCCTGTTGTTTTTCTGATGTTTCCGGCTTTGGTTAAGGGCAATCGTTTTAATATATTCTTTATTGGAGCGTTATTAGTTGTATTCCCATTCTTAAATCAGTTTCGTTATTTTTCACTTTCTCAGAAAGTCTCTTTTGAGCTGGACTTTTCCATTCTTTTGACAGAACACTTTGATGCTTATCATAATTTAGGAGTTGTTTTAGATACCAGGTTAGTAACTTATGGAAATCAACTTTTAGGTGCTTTGTTATTTTTTATACCTCGTTCATTATGGCATAATAAACCTTTAGGAAGTGGGCATTTTGTAGCACAGCAAAATAACTTCTACTATGATAATGTTTCGATGCCTTACGTGGCAGAAGGATATTTAAACGGAGGCTTTCTTATTGTATTCTTTTTTATATTACTTATAGCCCTGTTTAGTGTTGTTTATGACAATCGCTTTTGGAATACGCGCGCAGCTGTAGCAAGATTCAAAATCCGGTATTTGATTATGCTGGGTATGTTTTTTTTTATATTACGCGGAGACTTAATGAATGGTATAGCTTATTCGGTGGCTATAAGTTTAGCGATAGGGTGTGTCGATAGAATAGTTAAAATATTAAATCTATACAGACTATGAAAACAATAAATAATAGATGTGACTTATTGATATTAACTAATTTACCTGCTTTTTACAAGGTGAACTTATTTAATAAACTGGCTGAAAAAGGGAAAATTCGTGTAGTTTTTTTTCAAAGAAATACGAAGGAAAGGGCAAACGAGTTTTATGGTGATCCCGATAAAATGAACTTTGAATGTATCTATTTATCCGACTACAACTTCATATACAGATATTCTTTGCTTATTAGAATGCTTCTGAAGGGAAGTTATTCGCGGATGATTGCCGGAGGATGGGATTCGTTTTATTATTGGCTGGCATTAGTCCTTTCGGATAAAACGAAGAATGCTTTAATTAATGAATCTTCTTGTCAGGAAAGCAGAATCGATGGGGTAAAAGGATTAGTAAAGAGATTATTGGTAAAAAGAGTAAGCATTGCGTATTTACCGGGACAATCCCATGCTTGCTTAATGGAACATCTTCAATTTCATGGGTTGAAAATAATAACTAAGGGGGTTGGCTTATTTCATTATAATTCCCGTATAAAGCGATTGATTACTGAGGAATGCGATGTAAGTCGTTTTTTATATGTGGGACGTTTTGCCAAAGAAAAGAATTTAGAGTTTCTTATCAGGACTTTCAATGATTTACCTCATTTAAAACTTACACTGATAGGTTATGGTCCATTAGAAGCTGAATTAAAAGAAATCGCACGATCAAACATACAATTTGAAGGACGGGTGGATAATAAGGATATGGCTAAATATTATCATTCACATGATGTATTTGTTTTACCCTCTTTATCAGAACCTTGGGGGTTGGTTGTTGAAGAAGCTTTGCATCACGGATTACCTGTTTTATTGAGTTCAAAAGTAGGGTGTGCGGACACTTTAATGGAAGCAGATAAATATGGATGCATATTTAATCCGCAGGATTCATCGGATTTAACTCGATGTATAAACGGGATAAGAGATAAAAATACGTATAACAAAATGGTGAATGCAATCTCAGAGTTAGACTTTGAAGAGGTGGGACGTAAACAGGTAGAGGCCTATTTAATAACGTCGGAATCATGAGAATTCTACAGATTAACACCATACGGGCTATTACAGCAACCGGAAGAATAAGTGAAGATATAGAAGCGAATATCTTAAATGCAGGTGGCGAAAGTTATATCGCATTCGGACGTAACAGATGTGACAATAATACGTATCGGATACCTGTCGGCGATCGATGGGATATGTATGTGCATGGCATATCGTCACTTTTGGGAGATAATCATGGACTGGCATCCGTAAAGGCTACATTGAGGCTATTACGGGAAATAGACAGAATCAACCCCGATATAATTCATTTGCATAATATCCATGGTTATTTTATTCATTATCCTGTATTATTCGATTACCTGAAACGTAAGAATTACCCTGTAGTATGGACATTACATGATTGTTGGACATTTACCGGACATTGTGCTTTTTATGAACAAATCGGATGTACTAAATGGCAAACCGGTTGTTATGATTGTCCGCAACTTCGCACTTACCCGGCATCTTTTTTTAAAGATCAGAGTAAACGGAATTGGGAACTTAAGCGGAATAGTTTTCTTCAATTGAATCATCTGACACTTGTTCCGGTCTCACGTTGGTTATCAAAAGAACTGGAAAATTCGTTCTTCTCGGGTCAATCAGTCAGATGCATAACAAATGGGATTGATTTATCGAAGTTTTATAGAGATATAACTCTTAATGGCGAGTTGGATTTTCCCTATGTTATAGGTGTGGCTTATCCCTGGACCCGGAGAAAAGGACTGGCTGATTTTCTGAAATTAGCAGAGATATTACCTGTAAATACGAAGATCATATTAATAGGGCTTTCTGTCAGGCAACAAATAGGCTTGCCTTCCTCGATTATCGGATTTAAACGAATTAAATCGAGAGATCGTTTAAGACAGTTGTATTCAAAAGCTCTGGCCCTTGTCAATCTGACCTATGAAGATACTTTTCCTACGGTTAATTTAGAGGCCTTGGCATGTGGAACACCTGTTATTACTTATAATTCAGGAGGTAGCCCTGAATCTGTTTGCAAAGAAACGGGGGTGGTTATTCCTAAAGGAAGATATGATATGATCGGAGGAGCATTGGATATACTGAACCAAACTGATAGAGAAATATTAGCAAACAAATGCCGCAAAAGGGCTGAGGAGCATTATAATCATAAAAAGCAGTTTGATCAATATATCGATTTGTATAAAGAATTACTAAAAGAACACAAGCATGAAAATATCCATCATAACGGTATGCAAGAATAGCGCCTTGTTTATCGGAGATGCAATTCAATCTGTGCTGAGTCAGATGCATGAAGATTACGAATATATTATTGTCGATGGTAACAGTACAGATTCAACACTGGAGATCATTAAAAATCAGGAAGCTCTATTTAAAGGGCGGTTGAAATGGATCAGTGAACCTGATAGGGGATTGTATGACGCTATTAATAAAGGTATTAAATTAGCGACCGGAGAGATTGTCGGTCTGTTGAATTCCGATGACTTTTTTTCAGCGGATGATATATTGGGTCGGATAGCTTCTGAGTTTGACGATACATCCATCCAGGCAATTTATGGAGATGTGAAATATGTAAAACCGATCAATACCCGACAAGTCGTACGTTATTATTCTTCTGATATTTTTACTCCGGGTTTAATGCGGATGGGATTTATGCCTGCACATCCTTCTTTTTATATTCGCAGACAATGTTTTATGCAGTATGGATATTACTCATTGGATTATCGGATTAGCTCAGACTTTGAGTTTTTATTGAGATATCTCTATTTACATAGAATAAAAACAAAATATATTCAGATGGATTTTGTGACAATGCGCTTAGGAGGTATTAGTAATGCGACCCTTTTAAGTTATGTATCTATAATGAGGGAACATCAGCGTGCATTAAAACAACATCGTGTGTATTCAAATATTTTACTGCTATCGTTACGCTATATTTTCAAGCTAAAAGAATTTATTTTACTTAAATAACACCATATAGAAATATGTTATATGCCAGATCGGTTTTGCAGAAATATTTGTTTCGGAATGCTTTTTTAAAAGATTCGTTTTGGGCACTTGCAGGTTCAACATTCGGTAGGGGATTGATTCTGGCAGCATCCGTACTGATTGCAAAAATTTTAGGAAGCGAACAATATGGGATTTACTCATTCTTTAAAATTCTATTAATCAATATAGGCTTATTTGCTAATTGGGGGTTAGGCTATACGGCTACATATGTATTATCAAAGAGGCAGAATGCATCAGATAGGCAGAAAGTGATCAGGCAATTATATATTTACACAAGCTTGTTTGCATGGGCTGTTATTCTTCTTGCAGCTATATGTTATCCACTATGGCGAAAAATAATGACGGTGGATTATTCAGGGAAGGTACTTTTGCTTTTGATTGTACTTGTTTTTTTAAACTCCATCGCGAATACACAAAATGGGATTATAGCAGGGATTAAACAGTATCGTTCACAAGCGAAACTGTATATATGGAATGGAGTATTCACCTTTAGCATTACTTTGATATTCACTTTTTGGATCGGATTGGAAGGTGCATTATACGCTCTTCTTATATCACAAATGCTATTTTGTTTTCAGAATCATAAATTGATACAAAAGTATTTACATGCTAATAATGCTAATAGAGAAGAAAAGGCATCCGAAGTAAATGAACATAAACTTATAAAATTGAGCTTTCCGATAGCGATGCAGGAAATGGCTTATTCAGTCTCAAAATGGCTTTTGCCGATTATAGTGATACGTTATGCGGGTTTTTCACAATTAGGCGTATATAATGCTTCTGAACAATTTGTAGCATTGATATTGTTTATTCCGGCGATGCTTAAAAATGTCATGCTGTCACATTTATCGGCATCTGCTGATGAATCAGCAGAGAGTATAGCAGGACAACTGAAAATGATGCTCAGAGTTAATTTTTTAGCAACACTTATTCCAGCTATTCTGATAGCTCTATTATCAACTTATATAGCGGCATTTTATGGGTCAACCTATCGGACAATGCCCCTGGTATTGTCTGTGCTTTGTATTACATCTGTATTTGCCGGACTGACAAATGTATATGCACAATATTTAATCTCTTTGAAACGGAATTGGCGATTATTTTTTTTTCAGATATTTCGTGAAGGTACAATTATCCTATTGCTTTTGTTGTTACTGAATTATTTACCTTATTGCACAGCGTCTTTATCGTTAGCCCTATCCTCTTTTTGTGCGAATATTCTGTTGTTATTTCTTTTAAAATACAGTACACAAAGAGTGATGGACTCTTAGATGGACCATTTTATGTTTATATGGCTTTCAGAGTTGTATCTGAGCAGCATAATTATCTCACTTAAAGTCAGAAATAATATCTGTGAAATAATAATTGGATAAATAAAACGTTCTTTAGTAAAAGAAATATTCTATAAATATAAATCCCGGGAGGTTATGTTTTTATTCTATATAATACTGATTGTATGTTTCTCGGCAGCCATAACCAAATGTCTGATACCGTTTATTGTTCGTTTTTCCCGCAGAAGAAATTGGATTGATAACCCCAATATAAGGAGTTCTCATTGCATCCCGACACCACGATTGGGAGGAGTGTGTATATTGGTTGCCGTATTTGTAACTCTGTTATTGCTGCAAATATTACAATCGTCAGATATATGGAATATAGAAATAACTTTATTTGAGTTAAACCTACAGATGTACTTTGCTGCGTTTGGTGTGATCCTTTTATTCGTGGCAGGACTATATGATGATATATGGCATCTTAATGCAATACAAAAAATACTGGTGCAGACTATTGTTGTATTGTGTATGTGGTTTGCACATATTCGTATGCCGCTTCCGGAGTCATTTAATCATCCCATCTTTTTTGAGCCTCTGATAAGCATTCTTTGTACCTGGCTTATATTTGTGACAATAATTAATGCAATTAATTTGATTGATGGAATCGATGGTTTGGCAGGCGGTATAAGTTTAACAGCCCTTCTTGCCTTTTTTTATTTATTTCATAGCCTGAATCAGACAGATATTCTTTGCTGGTTAGCAGCTGCCATTGGATCAATAAGTGTTTTTATGATTTATAATTTATATGGAAAACGCAATAAGCTTTTTATGGGAGATACCGGGTCACAATTAATAGGCCTTTTCTTTGCCTCATTGAGTATTTATTATCTCCAAATACAATCATTGAATAAATTATCGTGTACGTATCCGGATTATTTGTTGTTGCCTGTCCTTCTGTTTCTGCCGTTGGTCGATCTGATCCGTGTGTTTTTTTCGCGCCTTTATCGGAGAGTATCCCCATTCTCTCCTGATCAGTCTCATATTCATCATCTTTTCCTCATGTATGGATTTACGCACAAGCAAACTGCATTTATGTTGATTTTATTTAGTGCGTTCTTTTCTATCACACATTTATATCTTCATTCCTATGGAAATCAGCTTTCAATTGTATTAATAGAGATGATCCTGTTCATTATAACAGGTAGCCTTATACAAATACGTTTAGCTACACATACAAATTAGTTTTTTGAGATACAGCAGCAATATCTGTTTCTTGCATCGTTATGGAATGTATTAGTTTTGTATTTTGTATTTAATAAATAAAATACAAAATAAATGAATATTATATGCCTTGTAATAATTAACTTTGCGCTATAAAAACATAAATAAAATTATATGAGGAAATTTTACTTATTAATCTTACTTTTTTGCTTTTGTTTATCAGTGATAGCGCAAGTCAGCGAATTAGAGGCAAAGGTACATCTAATTGAACCAGGCAAGTTATCAGCTACTCTTCGCGAACAAGGTTACTCCTTGGGGAGTGTAACAAAATTAATTGTGACCGGGAAGTTCGATCAGCGTGACTTCTCGAGTATGAAAATGCAGATGAGCAATCTGCATTATGTGGATATTTCCGGAACTGATGTAACGGAAATACCGGCCGAGGCAATGCGGAATAAGTCCGGGTTGACTCATTTCTTTGCTCCCCGATCCGTACGGAAAATTGGAGGATTGGCTTTTGAGAACTGTTATCAGTTGCAGCAGATTCCATTTGATCCCCTGAGTATCGATTCGATCGGATCATCGGCCTTTTCGTCGTGTAGCAGCATGAAAGGCGATTTAATCTTTTCGGATAAGTTATTCTATATCGGATCAAATGCATTCTACTATTCAGGCATTACAAGCGTGGATATGTCAGCCAGCGAACGAATTAATTATTTAAGCGGGAGTACTTTCTATAATTGTTCTTCTTTGAAAAAGGTAATTCTGGCTCCGTCTATTACATCGCTCAATTGGGGTGACTTCCAGTCATGTTCTTCCCTTCAACAGGTTGTCTTACCCCGGGATTTGACATCTTTGGGCTCATCAGCCTTTTCATCTTGTTCTTCCCTGACTGAAATCGATTTATCGGTATGTAAGAATCTGAGCAATATTGAATCAGGCGTATTCAACTCCTGTTCGGGTCTGCGTAAAGTTATTCTACCCGAATCACTACGTTATCTTTCGACACCCTTTCAGGGATGTAGTAATTTACGCGACATTGTTGTAAAAGCATCAGCCGTACCATCCATACAGGAAATGACTTTCGGGAGTGTAAACTGGGACGAAGCAAAATTGTTCGTGCCGGTAGGCACAAAAGGAGCGTATGAAAAGGCACAGCACTGGAATCTTTTCTATGATATCTTCGAAATAGGAGTGATGGTTAAGCACAATGCAGGCGGACAGGTAAAACATAAAACCGGAGTTGTGTCCGATAATCAGGTCGTTTTTCACGATGCACTGGCAACCTCTTTCGATATTATTCCGAATGATGGATATATCGTTAAGTCTGTACGTTTCTTAGGAAATGAACAAACGCCTTCAGATCGTTTTATTGTGCCTGCAGGAACCGAGAACGGGGTATTGGATATTGAATTTGCATTACGTCCGTTTGCTATTCAGGTTCAGATTCAGGGCGAAGGTACTGTTCGCGCAGATGGGTTAGGCATCATCAACGGAACCGAAGTAATGGCAGATAGCTCCGAAATGAAGCGCTTCATTATTCATCCGGCATCGGGTTATATCTTAAATGAGCTGACATTTAACGGACAGCCAAATATTGTTCAGCAAGATAGTGTGTATGTGACTCCCGTTATTCATGGTGATGCAACACTGAATATTCAGTTTGCGTCAGAATCGGAAGCGGGTAAAGCGTATAAACTTCATTTTACGATTGGCGAGAACGGACGTGTCGACTATATGAATACACCGCTTCTGCCACAAACAACGATTTCAATCAAAGAGGGGGATGCTCCGATCTTTACATTTCATCCCGAATCGACGTACCGCGTTGCATCGGTTCGTCTGAATGGCGAAGAGCTGGTAAGTCAGCTTCAGGAAAATCAATTGACACTGCCTGCATTGACACAAACATCTCAGTTAGAGATCCTGTTCGATGTAGATCCTGTCGTTTCTGTGCATCTTTCTACTGCAGGAACTTTACAATCAATGCTTCTTTCGCATCAATATCAGGTTGTGAAAGATTTACGTCTGACCGGAGAGTTAAATGAGTCGGATTTCTATTTTATCAGACATCAGCTGGCAGCTCTGCAAAAACTGGATATGGCTCAAACGCAGGTAAGCTATCAATCGATCCCTCGTTATCTTCCTTCAGATGCATTACGGGAGAAGAGTACATTAAAAACGGTTTTGTTGCCTGTCTCACTTGATTCAATTGGATCTAACGCATTCTATAATTGTACGAATCTTGCCGATGTAAACTGGGATGAACTTGAAAAATTACAATCAATAGGGAGCTATGCATTTCAATCCTGTCCAGCATTGGAAACTGTTTCATTGGAGTTATTGCCTCGTTTAAGAAATATTGGGCAACATGCTTTCGAAGGTTGTAATCGTCTTTCGACGGTTACGATTCCACAGTCGGTGACTTCGATTGGTTATCAGGCATTCGGCATGTGTGAAAATATGATTGATGCGAAAGTCCTGCCAATCGTACCGCCGGTATTGACGTCAGGTATTTTCGGATCGAATCTTACTTTGTTGTTTGTGCCGGGTGAGAGTGTCGAAGCCTACCGCACTGCAAATGTCTGGTCGGGGTATAATTGTATCAGTATGGATGCTAAGCCTGTTCAGATTCATGTTCCGGCTCCGGGGATGCTGGCAGCATCATTAACAGCCGCAGGCCACACCCTGGCAGATATATTCAGTCTTGCCGTTACAGGTGATCTGAATGCGGAAGATTTCCGTATTATGAATAAATCGATGTCAAGTCTGATTGAAGTCGATCTGAGCAAAAGTGACGTTACAGCAATTCCGGCCAATGCGTTTGATGGCAAAACAACACTGAAGCGTGTGTTGACATCCCGCAGTATTCGTACAATCGGAGAGAAAGCCTTTAACAGCTGTCGCCTGTTGGAGACTATCCCTTTTGCCGACTCTATCCAGTCTATTGGTTCGAATGCATTTCAGGGATGTTCGAATCTTTCCGGGGAGCTTATTTTCCCTCGTTCGTTAACATCGATCGGTTCGTATGCATTTCAGGGGTGCTCAAAAATTTCAAAAGCAGATTTCTCTGCTGCGGAAGGATTGACTTCGATATCAGAACATATATTTCAGGATTGTCGGTCAATTTCAGAGATTAACTGGGGTAAAAATATTCAGTCTATTGGTTTTTATGCATTTAATGGCATAGGATTAACAAAGTTAGACTTATCAGAGTGCAAGAAATTAAATTCGATTGGTGGATCTGCATTCAGCTCATGTAGTGATTTAAAACAGATTATTCTGCCAAATTCGGATTGGTTATCTTTAGATGGCTATGCGTTCTCGTATTCTCCGATTCAAACAATCGTGGTATTGTCATCACGCACACCATCGATTCAGGAGACAACCTTCTCGGGTATCGACTATAACCGTACCGTGTTGTATGTTCCGACAGGATCAGCTAAAAAATACGGCTTGACAAGTATCTGGGCAACGTTTACCAAAATAGAGGAAGTGGGTATTCAGACATTAATCGGAAATAACGGCTCATTGTTGTTGAACGGAAATCGTTTAAGTGATCAGACCGTATTATTCGATACGAAAAATGATTACACCTTCACTTTACTGCCGGATCCCGGATATGTGATTGACTCTTTGTGGATAAATCAGGAACTGCAATCGTCAGAGCTTGCAGAGGTAACCATCCCCGCAGGGACACGTTCAGCGTCGGTTCGTGTCGCGTATGCACTACGTAAATTTGGTATGCATATACGTATAGATGGATCAGGTCGGGTGAAAATGGGCGATCGTTTACTTACTTCAGGTGAAACTTTGCCGCTGGATAGTTGCTCGATGTTACCATTGATTATCACTCCCGAGGCAGGATATGAAGCCGATACGATCCGTTTCAATCAAATGGGTTGTGTTCTTCAGCTCGATTCGGTTTATATGACACCACCGGTAACGGAAGCCTCCGAACTACAGATCCGTTTTGTACCGCAATCCGAAATGGGTCAAACCTACCGCATTGCTACCCGGGCGGGTCGTAACGGACGCATCGAATATTGCAATACACCATTAATTCAGACTTCGTCGGTGAAGGTGAAAGAGGGCGATCGGGCTAAATTTGTGTTTATTCCTGAATCAGGCTACCTGATAGATCGTGTATTAATAAATGGAACCGATGTGTCGAATCAACTTGAGGGTAACCATTTACTGACGGACGCCGTTTCTGCCGATATGCGAATCGAAGCATCCTATAAAGTCAGTCCGGTATTGGTTATCCAGACCAATCAGTCGGGACAATTACAAAGGCTGATCAATGCCGATCAGCGAAAAGGGGTTTCTGAACTGACGATTAAAGGGATAATCGGATTGTATGAATTTGAGTTCCTTCGCGATAGCATGGAGGTATTGTCCGTATTGGATATGCGTGAGGCTCGTGTCGGCAATAACATGGGTGCTGAGCTCTATTACTCGGATGAAATTCCGTCTCAAGCTTTTTCGAAAGACTACTCACAAGGAAAGAAAACACTTACTGCCGTTTATCTGCCGAAAGAGACACGCCGGATTGGTTCATACGCGTTCAGACATGCTTCAAATCTGCATACCATCAACTGGTCGGATCTGACTAAATTGGAGTCGATTGATTATGAGGCGTTCTGTTATTCAGGAATTACGCATGTTGTATTGCCTGCGGCATTGAAGGAGTTAAGAAATAATGCCTTTGATGGCTGTTCAAAATTACAGTCGGCCGATTTATCACAGACACAACTTAAAAATATAGAGCAGTATGTTTTAAATAATTGTGTGCAATTGACAGAAGTGAAATTGCCGGTTACACTTACTGAGATCGGCAACGGTGCATTCAGTTCGAATAACCGCCTACAGAAGCTTAATTTAGAAGAATGCGCCCTGTTAAGACGTATTGGAGAAAATGCTTTCTCATCTTGCGGAATGGACACCTTACGTCTGCCCGCATCGGTGAAAGAGATCGGTAATTCAGCATTTAATTATAATAGTCGTTTGGTTTCGGCGGATTTGTCCAATCTGAAGGAACTGAAGGTGCTTGCGCAAAATATATTTGGTTCTTGTTCGGATTTACGTCACATTGGACTTCCGCCAAACGTGATAACCATCGAGAATTCTGCATTCTCTGGCTCAGGTCTGACAGGGACATTGGTACTACCGGAGTCCGTAACCACCATCGGCGATCAGGCTTTTCAGGCACCAAGCCTCAAATTCTGTAAGGTTTCCGTGACTACACCTCCTGTCTTAGGCAGCAGTGTGTTTAGCAGCGAATCGCTGATCGGAATCTTTGTCCCCGAATCAGCTTTGGCTACTTATGAGGCTCATCCGCAATGGGGACAATATACGCTGCTGGGCGGCGAAAGACATGTGACAGTGCATGTACAACGTGGAGGTGAGCTGGCACAGCAGATTATGGATCAGGCAAAAGTATCACCGGCAACGGTAACTCACCTGACCGTAACCGGAACATTGAATGAAACAGACTTCGGAGGTCTTCGTACTAATATGACGGTGTTGTACAACCTGGATATTTCCAAAACGGATGTGACTCATTTGCCGGACGGAGCTTTCCGCGACAAACGTATCCTGATGACAATTCAGCTTCCGGAAGGTTTACGTCAGATCGGAAACAATGCCTTTATGAATTGTAAAGGGTTACAGGATACATTGATCATCCCGCAGGGCGTGGATCGCATCGGCGATTATGCATTCCAGTATTGCTCAGATCTGTATCGTGTGGATCTTCCGGCTTCATTAACCGAAATAGGTAGTCATGCCTTTGAATATTGTAGTCGTCTGACTCAGGATATTCACTTCCCGAAAGGCGTTCGTACGATTGGTTATCAGGCATTCAACGGATGCCGTAATCTGAATGGATTGATTCAGTTCTCCGAAGCATTGACCAACCTGTCTTCGAACGCATTCCAGGGCTGTACGAATATTAAGAAAGTCGATTTTTCACAGTCTGCTCAGCTACAGTCGATATCGGGCTATTGTTTTGCCTCAGATTCGACACTGACCGAAATTATACTTCCTCCGGCTTTGCGTACAATCCAGTATTATGCATTCCAGGGCTGTAGCCGTTTGGATAATGTTGTTTTCCCGCAAACGCTTCAGTCAATCGAAGGGTATGCGTTCGAGAATAATTACCGTCTGACAAAACTGGATTTCAGTAATTGTAGTCAGTTGAATCAGATCGGGTCGTATGCTTTCAGAGGCTGTCGTTCATTAATTTCAGTAAATCTGCCTGTCGCGATGTCGCATATCGGAGAGCGTGCATTCGCAGGATGTACAGCTTTAGCGAATATATCGGTCGAAAATCAGATTCCTGCAACCATGAGTGACCAGGTATTTGAAGGTGTGAAAACCCGCTCCTGTGTCTTGTCGATTCCTACAGCAGCTTATTATCAGTATCTGACAGCCGAGCAGTGGGGACAATTTGTTCAAATGCGTAAGGCAATTGATGTAGGTGTTTCTCAGGGAGGTACCGTTGAATACATTGCGGCAATTAAGGAAGACGACCAGACACTTGGACAACCAATGGCTTATAAGTTATCTCAGAGAGAGACAGCCGATAAAGGAGCTATCTTACGTGATGCCTCTACGATTTATCTGGATGAGAACGAAGAGATCCGTTTTGTGATCAATCCGGAAATCGAAAACGGATCGATGAAAGTTTTATATAACAACGTAGATGTAACCCACGAGTTGCAAGGGAATACATACGTGGCAACAGGCTTTACGGCTGAAAGGGGTAATCTGGTTGTGAACTTCGATATTGAATCTGAAATGAATATTCAGGCTTCGGCCGCTCAGGGAGGTTCTGTTTCCGGCGGGGGAATTGCAGTTTATGGCGAAACGGTGCTTGTAAAAGCGACTCCTGATTTTGGATACCGTTTTATTAAATGGACTAATAATGGCGTCGAAGTAAGCCAGGAAGCGAATTATAGCTTCAAGGCCATTCAATCGGTTCAGTTGCTGGCACATTTCGAGCAGTTTGTTTCACAATTGGGAGATGCAAACGGCGATGATCGTGTAAATATTTCGGATGTCGTGGCAACGGTTGATTATATTATCGGAAAAAATCCGCAAGCCTTTATATTCGAAGCTGCGGATATCAATCAGGATGGTCGCGTCAATATCTCGGATGTCGTGGCAATTGTGGATCTGATATTAAATCCGCGCCAGCTTCAGTCGGAGGATGAAACAGCTGTGAACGGAGAGATTCGTTGTTCCCGCAACGGGAATACGCTGGAGATTGTGACACAGGAGCCTGTATTCGGATTCGAATTTACGTACGAAGGTGCTTTAGAGGCTCTTCCTGATCTGGACGGTTTTGATGTGACTCTTTATGAAAAGGATGGGAAAAAAAGCGTATTGGCTTATACCGTTTCAGGCAAAGGGCTGTCAGATACCCAGTCGCTATTCCGTGTTGATACACGTACCCGGATTGAAGAGGCGCTGTTTGTAGATCGTAAAGGCCGCGAATTACCATTTACAGGAGACTTTGATGCAGTGTCTCCGGAAAATTCGATCCGGATTCTGCAAAACGGTTCTCAATTACAGATTGAGTCAGCCGATCCGGTAAAAATGATCGAAATCTATGATTTGGGTGGTCGTCGGGTAAAACAAACTACTCAGGCGGTAATTGAGACACATACTTTTGGACGCTCAACCTATATCATTCGTGTTATAACCGATAAAGAGGAGTTACGTACAAAAATGATTCTTGGAAACAGACGTTAATCGGAAACAACAGGATGGATTGTTCACGCACACAGGCGTGAACAATCTTCTTTTTAAACTTTAAATGCATGACACAATTTAAATATATACTGATTCTTTTTCTGATTCTTTTCCCCGGTATTTTTGCTCAGGGCGTGGCTCAGAGTGACGGTAATACACTTTCGTTCCGCTCCCGGCAGTGCTATCCGGGTGAGACAATTACTTGTGATATTGATTTGAACAATACGCAGCCTCTCACTGCTTTTCAATTTCAGCTTTCGCTGCCTGAGGGCGTGACTGTAGTGCGTGAACCGAATACCGATGGAGATATGGACTATGCCATTACGCTTACCGATCGTAAAACGAGCTCACATACCTTGTCTTTTAATAAGCAGGCGGATGGTTCGTTTGTTATCCTGAGTTTCTCCACAAAAAATGCGGCTTTTTCGGGTAATTCCGGAGCAATCGTACAACTGAAACTGAAAGTGTCGGAAGCAGTTCAACCGCAGTCGCTTCCGGTTTTACTGAAGGAGATTATCTTGACCGCAGCGACGGGAGGTGTCGAATTTAATCCGTCTGCAGTAACGGGGAATATTCAGGTGAACCGGATTCCGGATGTCAATTATATGGCGATCAATCCACAGACCGTTCGTGCGGGCGACGAGTTGGATATGCCGGTCTCATTGATCAACCCCGATCCCGTATCGGCATTCCAGTGTCGTCTGGTTTTGCCGCAGGGGTTTGAGGTAGTGAAAGCATACAATGCGGACAATGAGTTGGATTACGCGATCTCGCTGACTTCGCGTAAGAAATCATCCCATCAGATTGCTTTTAATAAGCAGGCAGACGGGAGCTTTATTATTCTGGCTTATTCTACACAAAATGCGGCATTCTCAGGTACGGAAGGTGCCTTGTTCCAGGTTCGTTTACGTGCCTCGGCAGCACTTTCTTCTGCGGATTACACGCTGAAAGTATCCGATATAACCTTAGATGCGCCTGTAGCCGGCGTGTCTTATCGTCCGTTGGATGCAGTTGCTGCTGTGACGGTTCAGGAAACGACGGATAAAGTGACACTGACCATAAATCCATCCCTTCCTGATGCATTGAATTATAGTGGTCAGGGTGTGTACGCAGCCGGAACGAAAGTGATTATGACAGCTCAGGCTAAACCGGGCTACCGCTTTATCGGATGGGAATCGGCAGGACAACTGATCAGCAGGTCGGAACATTATGAGACTTTGCTGAATGAAAATCAGGAGTGGACTGCACGTGTTGTTTTACTGGGCGATGCAGATGGCGATATGCAGATTGATGTGTTTGATGCCACCCATACCGTTAATCATATTATTGAAAGGGAGTCGACAGTACCGTTCCATTTCTATGCTGCAGATGTTTCGCAGGCTTTTGATGTGATCAATGTAGCGGATGTAGTAGGTATCGTGGATTTGGCTTTCGCACAGCCTCCTTATATTCCGGTTTATCCTTCTAAGCGAAGCACTTCGGAACTGGTGACTGAGAATAATAAATTGATATTCCGTTCGCAGGTTCCGCTGGCAGGATTTGATTTTGCCTATACGGGTGATCTTTCGTCATTATTGGATCATACCGGGATGATGGTTTCGTTTTATACGAAGAAAGGTCAGAAAAGAGTGATTGCGTATGCTTTGTCGGAACACCTTACGGGTGAATCGGTGGAGCTTTTCGGAATCAATCAGCTGGAATCAGTCGATGACGTGCTTTTTATCGGACCGAAAGGGGTAGAGATTCCATGCCGGGTCGAAATTATACCGACATCAGCAGGTAAAACGGAAGCCGATGACATCGTTGTATTTTATAAAGACCGTCAGCTTATGGTGCAGGGGGTTGATGAGGTGCAATCGGTTGCATTGTATAATCTGAGCGGAACAAAAATCCGCGAAACAAAAGCGTTACGAATTCCGGTGAGCGATTTTCCGAAAGGAGTCTATCTCGTTCGCATTCGTATAGATGCAAGTACTGTCCTGACACGTAAAGTGGTTATATTATAAAGGAGAATTCATGAAGCAAAGAATATTTATTTTATGTTGGATGCTGTTCATTGGGTTCGGCTATATACATGCACAGGGGGGATTTCAGTTAAGGGATCTGCAGGTAAGTGCCGGAACGACTGCCGAGCTGCCTGTTTCGTTGTTTAATGATTCTCCGCTGATTGGTTTTCAGTTCGATCTGCAATTACCTCCGGGTATTCAGATCGGACAAACCAGCGGGAATTATCAGGTCCGTTTATCGGGTCGTAATCATCCGACTCATACCGTCTCATGCAATCGCCTGAGCAGCGGTCTGTATCGGATTCTGGTAACCTCATTCAGCAATGCAACTTTCGCTTCGGGAAGCGGAGAGGTCTTGTCGGTGGGATTGACGATTGATAAGTCTGTTGACAAGACGACACATCCCTATTCAATCAGTAATGCCTTACTGGTATGGAGTGATAAGTCGCAGACGACCCCTTTGGTTAATCCAGCGACAATCCGGGTACAGGAGCACGGTGCATTTGAATTTCCGGCTCTGGAACTGGCTCCTGGTCAAGCCGGTCAGCTGGGGGTTGCATTGACACATTCTGATCCGGTTATTGCTTTTCAATGCGATCTGATTTTGCCGAAAGGTACACGTCTGGCAAATGGTACGGATGCCATACAGCTTACCGGACGTAAACAGGATCATACGCTTACGTATCGTCCGATCGGGGCAAATAGCTATCGGATTATAGCGCTGTCTATGAGTAATCTTCCGTTTCGGAATTTAGCGGGTGATCTTTTCACTGTGGCTGTCGAAACGGATAAGCCGACAACAGAGGCTACCCGGAGGATTGTTTTCCGCAATAGTACTGTGTCGTTGGATAAGGGGATAAAGCTGACGCTTCCGGAGGCTTCAAATACAATCCGGATCCGTAAAATTAAAGTGGAGGTTCAGGCCTTGGGCTCCGGCTCGGTTTCGGGCTCCGGACTGTTTAATTATCGGGATGAGGTGAATTTAAAGGCAACGCCTTTGAATGGTTTTAAGTTTGTCAAATGGATGGCTGACGGACGTGTGTTGTCGGAGCAGGCTTCGTTTACTTTTTTAGCGGAAAACCAGATTCAGATTACTGGCGAATTTGCCCGTGATATGGAGTTCTTATATCCCGTTACTGCATCTGCAACGAACGGCTTAGTGGAAGGATTAGGTAACTTTACCTACGGCTCGGAAGCAACTTTGAAAGCGATACCGAATACGGGCTACTCCTTTGTAGCGTGGAAGAAAGATGGGGTGGTTGTCAGCAAAGAAGCAATCTA
>DKPO01000020.1:188603-189271 GCA_002471225.1 Porphyromonadaceae bacterium UBA7332 | reverse complement strand
ATTAAAAAAGATTGCACAGATTGACGCAGATTAAAAAAACGACTCACCTCAATTAAGTTTATGGGTGATCTGCCGATCTGTTTTACAAACAGCTCTATGATTGCTTTATTTCGAATCTACACTCATATCGTTTTACAAATGCTATGGTTTAGCTTCTTATAAATCAATCATCAACCCATAAACTGATTAAATCAATTTCCTCAATTTAAAAGACAGATTGAAAATCAGCCGTTATTGCATTGTACGGATCATAAATTATGTGGGATTAATTGTGATTTTGTTCGTTTTGAACCGCGGGCGTTTGCTCTCGTTAGCAATAACGAGACCCGTACAAGCACATTTGCTGGCAATCGATTTTGGCGAACGTAATCAATGCATCGTGCGGATCAAACCATTTGGTTGATTGATGTTTTGGTTGGTTTTGGGACACGGGGCGATACATGGATCGCCCCCTACATGCTTGGTACTGATACATTATTTGGTTGAATAACAAAAAAGTATCATTATATGGATTGTTTTTTTAATGGAGGGATGAATCCTGGTACTGTGTCGAGGGAGTCATAACGAGATTCATCCGTGGTTCACAATTGCATGGCAATAGTATTTGACGAAGAAAATCAATGCATTGTGAGGATCATAAATATTGTGGGATTGATTGAAAATTTGAT
>DKPO01000020.1:127275-188392 GCA_002471225.1 Porphyromonadaceae bacterium UBA7332 | reverse complement strand
GGTTTTGGGATGCGGGCGTTTACTCTCGTTAGCAATAACGAGACCCGTACAATCACATTGGCGATTTCTTGAATTTGGGATGATGGTTTGGCATCGGTTGGCAATCGAATTTAACGAACAAACAAAAGGCATCGTGCGGATCAAACCATTTGGTTGGTTGATTGATGTTTTTGTTCGTTTTTAACCGCGGGCAGGCATAAAGCCAGCCCCTACACCGTTGATGATTTATTGAATTTTTGGGGATCGCACGGCAATGGAATTTCACCAGAAACAAAAGGCAGTATCGTGCATGAAAGGTTGTGTCCGGATGCTGCTATCAACAAAAAAGAAGGTTATTCACAGGGGTTTCCTTATGAATAACCTTCTCAAATATTCTGATTCAGATTAATATCTGACCCAATTCAAATTATAACGGTTTATACTCAACGAAAGCTTCGATTGCTTCGTATGAAGCCAAACCTAATTTCTGATATAAATCGGCTGTTGCACGGTTACGCTCTTCAGCACGTTGCCAGAACAAACGATCATCATTTCCTAAGAATGGAGCACTTTCCATTTGAGACTGGTGTCTCAAAATCGAGTTGCGTTTTTGTCTTAATTCTTCAGGACTGATTGGCACAGCCATTTCGATATTCTCGATTTCCCATTCAGCCCAGGCTCCACGGTACATCCAGATACGACAATTATCTAACCACTCTGATCCTTTAGCTTCGTCAATAGCTGCTAAAATTGCATCCAGACATACTTTGTGTGTTCCGTGCGGATCGGCTAAGTCACCAGCTACAAAAATCTGATGCGGTTGAATTTTCTCTAAAAGTTCACGTACGATTACTACGTCTGCTTCAGATAAATCTCCTTTTTTAATTGTACCTGTTTCATAGAATGGTAAGTCAAGGAAATTTACATTCTCTGGCTTAACGCCTACGTAACGACAAGCTGAACGAGCTTCCTCGCGACGAAGATGTCCTTTAATGAAACGGATATCAACCGGATCCATATCACCTTCTTTTTTCTCATGAAGAAGGTAGTTAACGATTGAATCATATTTTTCCAGCATTTCTTTATTTCCACCATCGAATTTCTCGATTAAGCTTCTGTAAAGAGACATTGAACGAATAACTTCCTCGTCGCCTACTGCGATATTTCCTGAAGTCTCGTAAGCTACATAAACATCATGCTTTTGATCAACCAAACGACGGAATGTTCCACCCATCGAGATTACATCATCATCCGGGTGTGGAGAGAATACCAATACACGTTTTGGGTATGGATTAGCTCTTTCCGGACGATATTTATCATCTTCATTTGGTTTTCCACCCGGCCATCCTGTGATTGTATGCTGTAAATCATTAAAGATTTTAATGTTTACATTATAAGCAGATCCATAAAGAGCCAAAAGTTCCTGCAAACCAAAATCGTTGTAATCTTTGTTTGTCAATTTCAAAATCGGCTTATCTGTTTTCTCACACAACCATACGATCGCACGACGTACCATCATGTCATTCCATTCGCATGAAGTAACCAACCATGGTGTATGAATACGAGTTAAACGCTCAGCTGCCTGAAGATCTAAAACGACTCTTGCATTATTATGATTTTGGAAATAAGAAGCAGGTGCATTATCCTGAACAGGGCTTTCTACAACTTGTTTTACAACTTTGGATTTCGACTCACCGAAGGCAACAAGGATAACTCTTGCAGCTCTCATCAAAGTTGAAATACCCATTGTAATAGCACAGTTAGGTACATTTTGGATTGAGCTGAAGAAACGAGCTGTATCTTTCAACGATTCTGAATCCAATAAAACCAAACGTGTTTTAGAGTTGATCAAAGAACCCGGTTCGTTGTGACCGATATTCCCCAAACGGCCTACACCAGTTAAAGCAATATCCAATCCACCGAAGCTTTCGATTTTTGCTTCATATTGAAGTGCATGCTCTGCTATATCTTCTTTAGCGATTGTTCCATCCTGAGAGAAAATATTTTTAGGATCGATATCCACATGATCCAGCAAATATTCTTTCACCATTTTCAAATTGCTGTGAGGAGGATTGTCGCTTAGCGGATAAAATTCACTGATAATAAAAACAACTACATTGTGAAAGCTTAAACCTTCTTCTTTGTGCATACGCACAAGTTCAGCGTAAATATCACGCGGTGAATAACCACCAGGTAAAGCCAATACACATTTTTGTCCTTTGTTTTGCTTATCCTGAATTGCTTGAGCAATCTCATGAGCTACACAAATAGCTCCTTCTTGTTCAGACTCAAAGATGTCTGTATTAAATTTCTCATAACGAGTAATTACTGTCTTCTCAAACGCATTTGCCGGCTTGTAGTATCTTACCGGTATGCGATTCAACGTAATCATCGAACTTAAATTGGTTCTCATACAGTCTTTTTATTTCTGTTAGTAGTAGAGTTTTGATAATAAAATATATTTAGAGTATCCGAAAATCATCTGCATCTTTCCATACAGGAAATTTTCGTCGATATTCTTCTAATGTATATAAGTCCAGTTCATAAGTAACCACATCTTCAATGGACTTCTGACAGGCAGCAAGTACAGAGCCTTTTGGATCGATCAATTTGCTGTCGCCACTATATTTCAAATTCATAGCATCTGTACCTGAGCGATTAACGCCACATACATAAGCTGAATTTTCTATTGCACGCGCATCCAGAAGTGTATTCCAGGCTATACGTCTTTGTTCCGGCCAACAAGCAACATACAAGGCCAGATCATACTTGTTATTATAATTGGAACTCCATACCGGAAAACGCAAATCATAACAAATATAGAGTGATATATTAAACCCTTTATACGTAATCACTTTCTGATCAGAGCCTGCTGTATAATGCTTCGCCTCTTCTCCCATACGGAAAAGGTGCTTTTTATCCATAAAATGAGTCTGATCAGTTGTAACAAAGAATCCCCTGTTAAAGTAATTTTCCCCGCTTTGTGCTATAAAGCTTCCAGCAAGTGCTAAATTGCACTCACTGGAAATTTTCTTTAGTCTTGAAATTGTGGGACCTTCATTTGTTTCTGCTAATGTTTCCGGAGACATGGAAAAGCCCGTCGAAAACATTTCCGGCAAAACGAGAAGGTCAGTTTTTCCCTTGAGACTTCTTGCACATGCCTCAACTTTATTGAGGTTCTGCGCTTTATCTTCCCAGGAAATATCCATTTGAAAAAGTGAAATTCGTAATTTACTTTCTTTACTCATCACCTGTAGCAAAATTTTCAGGATGTCTTGCTTCAAATTGTGTAAAGTAGTTCTTAATATATTTCATATCAGCTTCTTCGTTATCAGTCGGAGTAAATACAACTTCCATACCCATAACTTTTTTTCCATAATCCATATAAGCCAGAATTATCGGAACATTCGCTTTCTTAGCAATATAATAAAAACCTTTTTTCCAATTCGGGTTACGTTTGCGTGTTGCTTCGGGTGTTATCGCTAACTGGAATCGATCTCGTTCATTGAAAACTTTCACCATCTGCTGCACCATATCGTTTTTCCGTCCTCTTTCAACCGGTACACCACCCATTGATCTAAAGATAGCTCCCATTGGAAAAAAGAACCATTCTTTTTTAATTAAAAAAGAAGCATGACGTCCGGCAGCATTATAGAATAGTTTACCTACAATAAAATCCCAGTTACTTGTGTGAGGAGCAACACAGATTACACATTTTGGCAAATCCGGTACCGTAACCACACAATCCCATCCGAACATCTTTAAGATCCAACGACTCAACGCTTTTTTCATCCCTTCTAAATCTTCTTTTTATAATAATATTATTTCTCTAAGCCTTTAATTTCTTCCAATATAGAAAGTACGGCTGTATTGAAGTCAACCCCTAATTGGCGATAATAGCTCTTAATTAACTTAGGTTCTTTACCTCCGCATTTTCCAATACGCTGAAGATATTCTCTTTGCATTTCTACGACTTTCTCTACTAATTCTTCACCTTTCTGATTGTCTACATTTGGCAAAAAATACATACAGAACAATGCTTCTGATAACAATTCGTCAGAAATACCTTGAATTTGTTTTTTAAGTAGTCTTACACTCGCCATAACATTTATGTTTTTGAGGTTTAAAAATAAGATAGCTTATTAGTATGTGACAAAAGTAATCTTTATATCATACAACCGTACAAAAAAAGAATCAATTTTGCTTTTTATAATAAAATATCGATCTATTATATATATGATTATCTATTGAAGGAAATAAATATTAATAACAGATGCAATATAGCTATTTTTTCATTTTCCGATTGTATTATTTATTCAAACTCTACAACCGTTATTCCGGCACCTCCGAATTGAACGTGCTCATCTCTATAACGCTTTATACCCGGAACTGTTTGCAAATATTGTCTTATTACTTGTTTTAAAGCACCTGTACCGGTTCCATGCAAAATCCGGACATCACCGGAAGATACAAGAATAGCATCATCAATAAAATAAGCAACTGCTTGCAATGCCTCATCAGCCCGCATGCCCCGCACATCTATATCATGCTTAAAGTTCAATTTTCGCTCGCGGATATCATCGGCAGTTGTGGAACTGATAAATGAAACTTTCGCTTTTTCCTTTTTAATCTGGTTGTTGCTCATTTTCTCCAGTCTGTCTGTTTTGACTGAAGTTTTTAGCAATCCAAATGCAACTATTGCTTGCTTATTAGTTAATTCCAAGATCTCTCCGATTGTTGTCTGACCTTTGATCCGAACCTGATCTCCGACAGAGAATACGGTTTCTTTAGGTAATATATCGGTATTGGCCTTGGTTTTATTCTTGCCTTTATTTTGTTCTTTCTGACGAAGTTTTTCTATTTTCCGCGACAGTTTACTATCCGGATCATTTGCTTCTTCACGCAACTTCTCTTTGAAAAGCTCGATTTCAGATCGAATCAGTTTTGTTTTTTCTTTATCTGCCTGCGCTTCTTTAATCTCTCGTATCGTATTCTCTATTTTCGCATTGGTTTGCGAGATAAGATTTTGGGCTTCCGTTTTAGCCTGACGTAATATTTCTTTACGTTGAGATTCCAAAGAAGATAACTGTTCGCCGTATTTAGCTAAAGTATCTTCAAGCTTTTTCTCTTTCTTGCGTACCTCTTGCCGCTTATTTTCCCAATAGCGTTTATCACGAACAATATCCTGAAGGTATTTATCCATATCAATATAATCGCTACCTACGATTTTAGAAGCATCTTCTATCAAATCCTCCGGCAATCCGATTTTACGGGCAATCTCTATAGCAAAAGAACTACCCGGATTACCTATTGAAAGTTTAAACAGGGGTTGCATATGATGACGGTCATATAACATCGCGCCATTTACTACACCTTCATGATGTTCGGCATAATGCTTTAAATTCTGATAGTGCGTTGTTATTACCCCGAAAGCTCCTTTCTGATTAAAACGATCCAGTAAACTTTCAGCTATCGCACCACCGATTTGAGGTTCTGTACCTCCTCCGAACTCATCGATCAGCAATAAGCTTTTTGAGTCGCAATGACGCAAAAAGTTTTTCATATTAGTCAAGTGAGAACTGTATGTACTTAAATCATTTTCAATGGATTGTTCATCCCCGATATCAATAAATACACTATCAAATAATCCTGTACGCGAGTTTTCATAAACCGGAATCGGATTTCCACACTGCAACATATACTGCAATAAACCTACGGTCTTCAGACATACGGATTTACCCCCTGCATTAGGCCCTGAAATAATAAGCAATCGTTTCTTATCATAAAGCGTAATATCCAGAGGGACTATCGGCTTATTTTGTTTACGTAAGGACAAGAGCAACAATGGATGCTTTGCCCCATACCAATCCACCTGGCAATAGTCTTCAAGAATAGGCGATATGGCATCTGTTTCTATCGCAAACATAGCTTTAGCGCGAGCGAAATCAATCAGTGCCAGAAACGAATAACTCTCTGAAATATCATTTACGTAAGGACGTAGTTCGTTTGCAAACTCGGTAAGAATTTTCAAAACCTCACGTCTTTCCTCATTTTCTAACTCTCTGATTCTATTGTTTGCTTCAACCACTTCAGCAGGCTCAATAAAGACCGTTTTACCACTGGCTGATTCATCATGTACGATCCCTTTAATTTTACGCTTAAAGGCCGGAGCTACCGGAATAACAAGTCGGCCATCACGCATAGTCGGTGTCAGATCTTTATCTACGATACCTTCGCTCTGAGCAGATCTTAATATAGAATTCAGGGTGCGGCTTATTGAACTTGAGACCTGAGATAACTCTCTGCGGATACGCGATAATTCACTTGAAGCATTATCCTTAATATAGCCGAATTTATCCAAAATACGGTCAATGCTGTTCAGGATCGATGGAAAAACCAAAATTCCTCCTGCAGCTTCTGTTAAACGCGGATAGATTATTTCGGCCTCATCTTCTTTCTTAAAGAAGCGAACTAACGCATAGATCGTTTCCAGAGAACGTCTTAAATCAAACAATTCACTTTGGTCCAAATAGGTTCCTTCAACTCTGATACGTGACAAAGCAGGGCGAACGTCGAAAAAATAATTCGCAGGAAAATCATCTTCCTCCTGAATAATTCTAATCATCTCTGAAGTTTCCTCCAGCTTTTGCTTAACCTCTTCAAAGTTGGAAGAAAAGCTCATCAGGGAAACTTGTTCTTCCCCTAATGAGCTTAAGCATTTATCTTTTAATAATTGGCGTATTTTATCAAAGCCAATCTTCTGTTCTATATTTGCAGGATAATTCATCATTGTCTTATTAAATTCTCTCGTCTTTACTTAAGATAGCGCTTTTGTAAAGATTTAAACTTATCAGTTGTCTTAAACTTATCAATAAAACTGTTTATCGAATCTATCAATTCTATTGACTCTTTCCGTGTTATCCACGAATTTAGTTGCGAAAAACTTATATCGGTTTCTATATCAAGATCGGGATAATTTGCAATCATTTTTTTTGCAATATGTTCATCGACCACAGCATAATCAATCAAACCGGCAGCAACCATCTGAATAAGCTGCTCATCTTGATATATCTCATGTTGCTTGACATAAATCGTATCACCAATCTCTTTCATAAGATTACTGATTCGTGTTGCAACGGAGGAGTTAGCGGGAATATATAATTCTTTCCCTGCCAACTTCAGTTGATTCCGGATAAAGGTACTATCATCAGCAGCATCCTTCACTTTTCGCTGCACCAAAACATGCTTTGATGTTATAAAAGGTGTACTTACTGCATAATCATTTTTCAAAGATGTCGTAACAGGAATCAACCGTGCTACAATATCAAATTCATTATTTTCTAACCCCTTCAAAGATTCTTGTATATCTCCGATAGGATAAATTTCAACTTCTACTCCCAGAAAGTTTGAAAATTCTTTCGCAAGCTCGTATTGAAAACCGGCCATCGAATCAGCCGAAGCATGTAATTCAACAGAATTATAATCGGCAGCCAACCTTAATACTCCCTGCTCTTTTATTTGAGGTAAATCCCGAATAGCATCTTCTTTATGCTCTGTCATATGTTCTTTTACTTTCACCATGGCAATGACTATGATTGCCAATAATAACACATATAGATAGAGTTGCTTCTTCATATATTACATAATTAATTTAAGAAGTTCCATGAAAGACCAAACTTAAAGGATCTCGGGGCGATCGGATAACCAGGCATAGAGAAATACTCATCACCTCCGAACAGACCCTGATTCACATTATACATCATTACAAAGAATCGTGCTTTTTTCAAATTGAAATTCACATACACATTCATCAACGGATAATTTCCGATTTCGATATTCTGTTGATTAACAAACATGTTTGTCGCAGGCTGGTAAGTTTGTCCATAATATTTACTCCAGTAGCGTAAATCAACTCCGATTTGTATTTTAAGAACGCGGGCAATTGCGGTATTGAAATACATATTGTGATATAACATCAGATCAGGCAAAGGCAAAACTTTCTGATTTGAGCTTTTTTGATAGGTTATATCATTGTCAAGATGGAAAGGTCCGAATGCAAAGTTTTTCATTAACGATGCCGTAAATACCTGAACACCTCCCTCATCTTGTACCGGTAAAGATTTTTCGTTGAAATAAATATGGTTTGTGATATTCTCAAAACCTGCTTTCAGAGAAAAGTCCCATTGTTTCACTCCGATTTCTCCTAACGCACGAAAACGTTGTTCGAATTTAAAGTTGTTATCCCATATAAAGTTATTTGAGATCCAACGATCATAATAGAAATTCGGTGCCTTATTCAAAAACATACCTTGTGCATTTACATAAAAGTCTTTTTTGAATAGTCTAAACATCGAATTAATATTACCCTGAACATCTATATCGCCGGCATTATGTCCGACAACGCCAAAACGCCCGTTAATATCAAAAGTAAAAGCACTACCTTGTGTTTTCAGTAATTGTCCACCCACATAGAGCGTGTTCTCTGTATATTTGTTCATTTCAGGGGCTGTAGCCATCCCCATAAAGTGAAGCGGATTCATCAACTCATAACGCTCTGAAACAAACTGAGCATAACCGGTCAGACCGAATTTCATAAATCGATTAAATCCTTCGCGTAAGGAAATACCTAAAGTATTGCTCAGCTTCCAGTTACGCGTATGATCTCTGAATTTATTCTTATCAAAATAATAATTTTCAAAAAACGAAGAGTCGGCAGGCGGTGAATCCATTACATACCGCTTAAAATTCTTTTGAAAATCAAACGTATGAATAAAGCTTGTAACAGGAACAAACTCTACAGAGTCTTTTAATTCTACCGAATCCACGACTACATTCCGCTCGAAGCCCAGATTGTATCGTTGTGTAAAGAAATAATTATCACTGATAACCCGATTAAAGTTATCATTCAGATTCGTAGGAATATCTCTGGGTTTAAAACTTTTCTTTTTTGCATCAATAGCTGTCGGATCCGTAATATAACGATCATCAACTATACCCCCATTTTCTTTATTGGACATAGCATTACCCATTACAGCGGCATGTATGGAGTAATGGTCTGTAACGTATGATCCGAATAAACGGTAATGCGTTTGTTTAGCTGTTTGATTGTTGTAAATACCTCTGGCGTAAATCATATCAAAGTCGCCGCCAAAGTTGAGTTTTTTTCCACGATTGATGGTAAAGAACGCTTTAAACCGATCTTCTCCATTTTGTCTGTTTCCCGAACCGAAATAGGTCAGATTGGAGAATGGGACAGTCGTGTCGTAAAATTTCGTGTTTTGCACATTATAAGTATATCCCTCAAATGGCTGCAAAAATAAAAATGATGGCGCAATCGGTTGATCAAAAATATAACGGCTCATATAAGGAGACCCCATAGGACCGGTATAGATACGGCTATACGGTTCGCCATCCATCACTGTTTGATTCTGGAAATTACGTGATAATGTATCCATTGCCGAACGGGATACCTCTCCCAACAACGGATTAATTTTCCATGCAGATATTTTCATCGGCACTTCAGGCATTTGCTCATCACCCGGCTCTGATTTATTATTACCGGAAGCTCCGGATGTTTGTGCATAGACACTCATCCAGCATAATATACTTAATGTTGTTATTAGAATCTTTTTCATACTAGCGCAAAGATAAAGATTTTGGGAAATCATACATACTTACAAGGGAATAAAACGACAAAAGTGATTATAGATTACTCTATAACCACTTTCTTTTCTTGAAGAAGACTAACGCCATAACCGATAATAATATTGAAACAATAATAATACAGGCAAAGCCGAAAGTCCATTCCTCTATAAAGTTAGGAACATTCATTCCATAAAAACTCGCTATTAACGTCGGTATCATCAGGATAATCGAAATCGATGTTAAGCGTTTCATTATTATATTCAGATTATTGGATATAATTGAAGCAAACGTATCCATCATGCTCGAAAGAATATGACTATAGATATTTGCTGAGCTATGAGCTTGCTGAAGCTCGATTTCAACATCTTCCAATAAGTCTTTGTCATATTGAATCTCACTTTGCTTAAACATACTTTTAAGCTTTATCAGAAGAATCTCATTTCCACGAATTGATGTAATAAAATAGACAAGCGTACGCTCCAATTTCATTAATCTGTGTAACTCTTCATTACGAACAGATCTCTCCAATTCATCTTCACCTTGTTTGATCTGAACATTTACTTGTTTCAGATATTTCATAAACCAAACAGACGAAGTCAGCATAATATGCAGCAAAAGATCTTCCCGCTTTTTTTCTTCATACGTCTTTCGTCGTGAAAACAATATAAAGTCATGGATCATTTCTACCTCGTAGTGACAAACCGTAATAAACAAATCACCTTTTGTAATAATACCTAAAGGCACCGTTATAAAGGGATTATCATTATCATCCGTTTTAAAGGGTACACGCAATATAACCAGGCGCCACCCCTCTTCATGCTCCATACGCGGACGTTCCTCATTATCTTCAATATCATTCAGAAATGACCGGGGAACGTTAAACTCATCTTCCAAATATCGTATATCAGACTCCGAAGGACACAACACATTGATCCAACAGTCCGGCACCCAAGATTCTCTCTCAAAGAATCCGCTCTGGCAGGTAAGAAATTTTACCATCTACTTTTGCCTCCATACTTTAATGCGACAGAGGAAAAGAAAACTAAATATCCCCTGCCCGAATTAATACCTTATACAACTATCGTCGTCCATTTTCACATCTCTCTTAAAAAAGTGGTGCAAAGGTAGAGCTTTTTATTGGAATACTCTTATTAAAGATTCTTTAATTCCTCATTTAAGACTGGTATTGGCGATTCGCCTGCACAAGTAACGCCAACCTCCTCTTCTACAATTTCAGTCTTTGTTATTTTGTATCCTATCGCAGCAATAAGAAGAGTCGTTATCGGACTTAATATATTAAAGAAACAATATGGTAAATACGTCAATGTTGCTACATTTAAGACAGTCGCCTGTGTTAACCCGCATGCATTCCATGGAATCAAAACACCCGTAACAGTTGCACTATCTTCCAGAGTTCTGCTTAATAACGCCGTGTCGTATCCTTTATTCTTAAAAATAGAAGCAAACATTTTCCCGGGAAGCAAAATAGAGATGTACTGATCGGCTGTTGTCACATTCAAAAACAAACATGAAAATGTTGTACAACCTACCGTTGAAAATGTATTGCGCATTAATTTAACCATATAATTGGATATCGTTTGCAACATACCTCCTGCTTCCATTGCTCCACCGAACGTCATCGCAGCCAGAATCAACCAAACCGTGTTCATCATTCCACCCATTCCTTTGGTTGCTACCAACTCATTAAGAGCCTCATAACCTGTTTCAACCTGAATGGATCCGTAAAGAGACTGAAAGGCAGCCATTACGCCGGCCGTAAAACTATTATCTGTAATACCCGAAACA
Source organism: Porphyromonadaceae bacterium UBA7332 (assembly GCA_002471225.1). GTDB lineage: Bacteria > Bacteroidota > Bacteroidia > Bacteroidales > UBA7332 > UBA7332. The sequence goes on along the minus strand of DKPO01000020.1, from coordinate 176,962 downwards.
CTTTCTGTTATATTGGTTTGAAAAACAATGGCTACAACTGCCGCAGCAAGTGATGATATCATTAATATAATAAGTGTCGGCATACGACGTGAAATCAGGACAAAAGTACCTACAGGTATTAATAACAACCATGGCGAAATCATATAGGAGGCTTTCAAAGCATCGGTAAATGCAGTCATTTGTGCTGCACCTTCAGCCTTCATCGACAACCCTGCTATAAAGAATATAATCAATGTTATTATATAATTGGGCACGGTGGTGTACATCATAAAGCGAATATGCTTGAACAATGGTGTCCCGGTAATATTTGCAGCCAGGTTCGTTGTCTCGGACAAGGGAGATACTTTATCACCGAAATAAGCCCCTGAAATAATTGCTCCGGCAATCCAGCCATCACTATAACCCAATGCTTTCCCAACACCCATCATTGCAACACCAATGGTAGCTACTGTTGCCCATGAACTACCAGCAGCAACTGATACAATTGAAGAGATAATACATGCGGTCAACAAAAATGTAGACGGATCTATAATCTGCAACCCGTAATATATCATTGTAGGAACAACACCACTAAGCATCCACGCTCCGGATAAAGCTCCAATCATAAACAAGATAAGAATAGCCGGTGTCGAATCACCGATATGCTTAACAATTGTTTTTTCAGTCTGATCCCAGGTTACACCGGATTCGACACGGGCAACTCCAAAACACAATACAGCTGAAATTATCAATAAAATCTGACTAGCTCCGCCTAAAGCATCACTCCCCAAATAATAAACATTTAGACTTAACGCCACAACAAGAAACACAATTGGCAAAACTGCCACCCAAATTCTGGGCTCTTTTTTCAACACTACGCTCATTGTATGTATATTTATACCTGTTAATTATATTCGTATTCTGATTTTTATAATACAAATATACGCTAAACAAGCGGTTTAAAAGAGAAAAGACCCGATTCTTAATGTTTTTTACCCGTTTTTAGTATGTATATTTATACCTATCCGTATTATTTTTGAACCAAACACACCTATAAGCGTTATATAATCAAAGAAGCTAATTAAATGCTTGCTTCCTGTGTTTAGAAATAAAAATCAAAATTCAATAAAGATTTAGGTTAAAACATTTGGGAGATATAATCAGGCAATATATATTTGCATCATGAAACAGCCGTGTTGCTTTACGATTGGTAAACTCACAGTTTTTTTCACAAAACCGAGAATAAGCTTTGATTTCTAATGGCGGGCTGCGCCTTCGGGTATACTTTAAGTACGGCAGATTACAAAAGAGGTCGGGCACTCAAAACCTATTATTCGGAGTTTTATTCATATCCTACTTCACGGTTGTTTCTTTTTTTTCTTTATCGTTCTAGTTTAAGATAGCCCTGCTAGGGGCTTTTTTTATACCCATACCCCAAATCCTAATCTGTTTGGCATTGATCAAAAAAAAAACGGCATATCAAAATCGATATACCGTTCCTTTTATTTAAAATTATACTTTATCAAAAATAAAGATTATACTCATTCTCTTTTTGTGAGTCTGTTTTTATCTCTAACTTCTGGTTTCCGAACAAAATCGTATACTTTTTATTATCGGCTAAATTAAAAACCAGGTAGTCATTCATATCTGCATTTGAATTACGTGTTTGTCCTTTTGCAACCTGATCATTATTCTCATCAAGAATAATCACATCTACAGATCTTCTATCGGCACTAACTTCAGGATTTCCTCCTTTACAGAAACCACGTACCACAACAGAAACTTCCCCTTGAGTTCCCTCTGATTTAGCTAACTGATTCTGTTTATATAACTTCACATAACGATCTGTGACCTTAACGCCGGGAATACTATGATCTTCTTCATTCCAAACCATTGGAAAGTGCTGTTCGGATACAGGTTTAAATGTAGTAGCATATACCTGATGATCTGGATTATCTTGTCCTTCAAATGCTGCGCATCTTGGAAGGAACCAGGCATCGTTAAGCGGAGCCGGATAATACTCTATCAATAACCACTCTCCATTAATCCAAACTTCATTCCAGTTATGATTACCTTCATTCGTAATCCACATTGGGGTCCCTGCTATTCTTGAAGGAATGCCAACTGCCCGTAACGCATCTGTCAGTAATATTGAGAGACCAGAGCATGAAGCCATATTTATTGACATGGATTCTTTAGGCGATTGATTAGGCTTATTTCTTTTCGTATTATACTCTACCTTAACCAAATCTTTCAATACTTTATTAATAGTATCAACCGCAGCATATACATCAGTTGTATTTTTCAAAACTGGAGACAACATTTCGAAGAATTCTGGTCTCCAGTTTTCTCGTGTTTCATCCATAGAGGCATACGGAAGTACATCGTTCAAGAAAACATCTTCAGGAACATCTTTGGCCCAAGGAAAAACTTCTCGCGCTTTATAAGCATAAGCTACATTTTCTTTTATCAAACTAACTGACAATGTATCAAAATCAGCCTGTGGCATATAAGCATAAAGATAAGCCAAACCTTCTTGTTGCTCTTCAGGAGCTTCTATAATAGACTTCTTGATTTCCTCAGAACGGCTAATATCAAGACTATCCATGCGCTTTTCAATTGTTTCTGACAGCTCTTTTGAAACATTCGCATAGGGATTATTGCATGCTACAAAAAACAGACAGCTCGTCGCCAATAAAAACATTTTCTTCATTGTGTGCTTGTTATTCTATTAGTTAAATACATAGTTGTGATATCATGTGTCTTATTTATCTCTGAAACTCAACATCATCGAACCTTCTTCAAATATAACTTTCTGACAAAGTTAAGGATAAAATCAGGAAATTGACAAATAAAAAAGAGATGTTATACTAACATAATGATAGCAAAACATCTCTTTTTATATAAATCCTATAAATAATTACTCAGCAGATTCAGCAGCTTCTTCTTTAAAGTCTGCGATTCCGTTTGCAGTAAGAATATTATACCACGTAATTACTTTTTTGATATCAGTCGGATAAACGCGATCTTCGTCATAATCAGGAAGAATTTCCGCAAAATAAGCACGTAAAGCTTTTGCGTCTGCCTTTGGATCAATTGAAGCCTGAGCCCCGTTTTCTTTTTCAGCGATAGTAGCGAAGATCTCTCTTAATGGAGTCTCTCCATCTAACGTATAAATAGAAATATCATTTAATGAGATCACTTTATCGTGTGCGTAAGCCGGAACTTTTTTCTTATCTACCAACGACTCAACAATGATATTACCTCTTCCCTGAGAGATTAATTTAAACAATCCAGGTTTACCCGAAATCGATAAAATAAGTTTCAACATATTCTTCTGTCTTTTTAAATTCTAAATGAGTGTGATACAAATGTAATAATAATATCGTATTACAACACATTTACAGACTTCATTTTTACTTTCAAATTGGTTTACTATTGAGATAATTTATTCAGTATTGATTCTATCTGAGGAATAACAGCTATTGAATCGTTATTAATTATCTCAAAATCAGCTAACTTTTTCCGTTCAGAATCACTCATTTGATTTTTAACACGGGATTGAATATCCTTGTAAAGCTGCGCATCTCGTTTAACAGCTCTCGATATCCGGAGTTCTTCCGGTGCTGAAACCTGAATAATATAATCAACTGAAGATGAAAAATCTGCTTCAAAAAGAATTGCACATTCCATTGCTACAATCGATTTATTTTGCTTATCAGCCCAATGAATAAAATCTTGTTTAACTACAGGATGAACGATCGCATTTACTTTCTTTAAAAGAGACCTGTCCGAGAAAATGCAGGATGCGATATACTCTTTATTTAGTTGATTACTGATATAGGCCGATTCGCCAAGAAGCTCCTTCAGAGCTTCGCGCAAACTCAAATCAGCAACCATCAATAACTTAGCATGCGCGTCAGTATCATAAACCGGAATATTACGACAACGTAAATATTTAGAAAGTAAAGATTTACCGCTCCCGATACCACCTGTTATACCTAATTTAATCATGAATTATCTTATCTTCAATAATAAATTCAACACTATCATTTAGCAACTGAACATTGGAAACATACACCGGATAATCCTCTAGTTTCACTTTTACCTTGTTCTGTTTCTCATTTACAATATCCTTATAATCTACTATGACTGAGAATTCCTCCTTCTTCATCTGACTATATTTGCTTAATGCGACAAAACAACTTATTGAGGCATTTGCAGGAAAAGTTCGTAAGATTTTATCTACCGGTAAATCCTTGATTACAAACGGAACTTGCAATTCCTTTTGAGTAAACGACTCTACAGGCACATCCAATCTCACTTTATCAGGATAAAATTTAACTCCGGGAACAGGCTTAATTCCGATATCGGTTGTATATGTTTCGGATAAATTTTGAAGAAATAAAGAGTCTGTTTCACATTCTTCCAGTTTAGCCAATAAGTCTTCAGGTGCATAAGCCGTGACCATTTGCGGATCAGTCGTTATTTCACCCGAAATCATATATTGCTGCTTTGTGCGGAAATCGCCATTCACCTTAATTGGTAATTGCTTAGATTGTCCGATTGAAAAATACAGCACTAAACTATTAGGATAAACCGAAATTATTTGCGCACTACCTGTAATACGTTTTTGCACAATGCTAAGGATATCCTCCGGAGACAAGGTGTAACGTCCGCTTCTCATATCCTTAGGACTAAAAGGTACGGTCACAGGCTTATTCTCTTTGCGATACAGATTAAACAAATCAGCACCCTGATCACGCAGCTTTACATCAATTGCAGGGATCTTAGATGTTATCAATATATTCTTTGGTATATCGGTAATCTCCAGGTTTATAGTATAACTGGTTGTTATCTCTTCACGCAGAACTTGTAGTGTCCAAAAAAAGAAAGACAATAGTAAAAAAAAGGAAAAGGTTAGAAGCTCCTTATTATTTTTCTTTTTAATAAAGAGTCCAACCTTTTTCTTTAAAAGTAAATATGAATGTACTATTTTTCGTCTGTACGACATATTAAATTACTTATTACCTTGTTGATCATCTGCAGATGCAAAGATTGAGTTTTTGTCAATTTTAATTTTTACATTATCTGCAATTTCCAATGTTACGATATTATCCTGAATATTCTTGATTTTACCGTAAATACCGCCTGAAGTGACAACACTATCACCTACATTTAAGTTATTACGAAAATTTTGAACTTCTTTCTGACGTTTCGTTTGTGGACGAATCATGAAGAAATAAAATACAGCGATAATAAGTACCATCATGATGACACTTTGCAATAGAGAACCTCCTGCAGCTGCTTGAGCTAAAACAACAGTTAATAAATTCATGTGTTATTTCTTTTAGTTAGGTAATGATTATTAGTGTAAGATACAATTCTATTTTTTCAATAGAATTCCTTCTTCTTTTAAGTTTCTAACGACTCTGTCAAGTACACCATTAATAAAGTATCCACTTTTCAATGTACTATATGTTTTTGCCAAATCAATATATTCGTTTAAGCTCACTGAAGTCGGAATAGCCGGGAATGTCATTATTTCAGCTAATGCAATTTGCATTACAATAACATCCATCAATGCGATACGATTAATATCCCAATTGCTGGTGTATTTAGTAATCATATCTTTATATTCCTGACCATTTACAATTGCATTACGGAATAATTGGATTGCATATTCTTTTTCCTCATCCGAACGATATTGTGGAAGAAGTTGAGGCTCTTCTGATTGAGCAAATTGTTTAATCGTTTTGAAAGCAAACGATTGTACAATCTCGATATCGTCATTCCAATAAAGACTTGATTCTTCAAGTAATTCTGCCAGACGCTCATTATCTACAATAAACGTTTTAAACAAAGTTCTCCATAAATCTTTATCTTCTTCGAAAGAACGAGTTGAAGAATTCATATATTCCTGATAACATTCAGATGTAAGAATCAGATCAAGAAGATCTTTTACAAATTCTTCATCCCATGCTAATTTATGCATTGAAAGATATTCACGGAAAGCAGGATCCTGACGCAAGTGATAAACAAATAGGTTATCAACAAATTTTGTGTTAGGATTCAAGTCTTCATCCGAAGCCAAAAACTTAGATTTGGCTGTTTCTATTCTTTTATTTTGAGCATCAGTTATTTCAACAATCAAAAGAAGCAGATAGTTATATAACTCATATGCTTTATCCAAACTGAAAAGCAATTCCTTCTCAGCTCTGGCCATATCTCTTTCTTCGTTTTGATAGTACGAATATAATAACTGTACTACTTTAATACGGATTAACGCGCGATTTATCATCTCTATAATCTATTATTTTCTATAAGGCACAAAAGTAGGAATTTTTTAGAGAATCATTCGCTTTTTACCTAGGATTGTTCCTTTAATGATAACAAATGGAGCTTAATAATGTTCTAATTTTCGAAAGGACATTATTTATTTCGTCTGAATCAGACAAAGTAATGATTAAAAAAAGGGTAACAAACGAATCTGTTACCCTTCTCTATATTTAGAAATAGCTTCTAACTGGTAGAGACTATTAATTAGTCAACATTCAAAGTTACACGTTTGAAACCTGTTGCAGTAAGATCTTTGTTAGCTGCTTTCAAATAGTTAGCTACAGAAACTTTACCATCTTTGATGAAAGCTTGCTCCAACAAAGTTGACTCTTGGTAGAATTTATTCATACGACCTTGAGCAATTTTATCAAGCATTTCTTCCGGTTTACCTTCTTCACGAGCTTTTTCGCGTGCAATATCGAACTCTTTTTGAGCAACTTCAGCAGGAACTGCTTCTTTGTTCAAAGCTACAGGGTTCATTGCAGCTGCTTGCATAGCAACATCTTTAGCAACCTGAGCATCAACTTCTGGTAAGTTGAATCCTACGATAGTAGCTAATTTGTTACCTGGGTGAATATAAGCTACAGTTGAAGGAGCGCTGATAAATTCATAATAACCAACTTCCATTTTCTCACCTGTAGAACCGATTTTATCGATTACAAGTTGAGCGATAGTGCTATCACCAATAGTCAAAGCGTTAAGTTCTTCGATAGATGCAGGCTTGTTAGCGATTGCAGCATCCAAAATTTGCTTAGTAAGAGCGATAAACTCTTCGTTTTTAGCAACGAAGTCAGTCTCACATTTCAAAGCAACGATAGCAGCAAAATCACCGTTAGACTCAGCTAAAACACAACCTTCTGATGCTTCACGATCAGAACGTTTTGCAGCAACTGCTTGTCCTTTTTTACGGATAATTTCCATTGCTTTATCGAAATCACCTTCAGCTTCGTTCAAAGCGTTTTTACAGTCCATCATACCAGCTCCGGTCATTTTACGAAGCTTAGTAATATCAGCCATAGTAACTGCCATAATATCTTGTGTATTTATTGGATTAAATATTAAAGTTTGAAGTTTGGAGTTTAAAACTCCAAACCTCAAACAATATTCTTAGTCAGAAATTAGTCTTCTTTTTCAGCGAACTTAGAAGCTACTTTAGCGTTTAACGCTTCTTCGTCTTCTTTCTTAGTTCTCTCTTTTTTTACTGGTCTTGCTTTTTTGTCTTTTTTAGCAGAGTTTTCGTCAGCATTGTCGATTTTTTCTGCTTGTCTTTCAGTAAGACCTTCTGCGATTGCTGAACAAACAGCACCCAAGATTACGTCTACAGATTTAGTAGCGTCATCATTTGCAGGGATTACATAGTCGATATCTCTTGGAGAAGAGTTTGTATCAACGATACCGAAAACTGGAATACCTAAACGGGTAGCTTCAGCGATCGCGATGTGCTCTTTCATTACGTCAACTACGAAAAGCGCAGCAGGAAGACGAGTCAAATCAGAGATAGAACCTAAAGTTTTCTCTAATTTAGCACGTTGACGAGTAATTTGAAGTCTTTCTCTTTTAGAAAGATTTTCGAAAGTACCATCTTTAGTCATTTTATCGATAGTACTCATTTTTTTCACTGATTTACGGATAGTAGTGAAGTTAGTCAACATACCGCCCGGCCAACGCTCAGTTACGTATGGCATATTTACAGCTCCTGCTCTTTCTGCGATAACATCTTTCGCTTGTTTTTTAGTACCTACGAATAATACGCGGCGACCAGACTTAGCGATTTGTTTCAACGCTTCAGCAGCATCTTCTACTTTAGCAACTGTTTTGTGTAGGTCAATGATATGAATACCATTGCGCTCCATAAAAATAAAAGGAGCCATTGCAGGGTTCCACTTTCTCTTAAGGTGTCCGAAGTGACATCCTGCTTCTAATAATTGTTCAAAAGAAACTCTTGACATTTTGTTTTAATTTAATTCGTTTACATTCAACTAATTCAATCGACCGGTAGTCATTTTTCACAAATGAGTCCTTTCGATTTGGATACTAAACGTGCGTGTATCAAGCAATTGATTATGCCAGTATCCATTATTAAGCTGCGAACCCTAAGCACAAAGCTCTGTTCGAAGCACAAATATTAACGTTTGCTGAACTGGAATCTTTTTCTTGCTTTTGGTTGTCCCGGTTTTTTACGCTCAACAACACGTGGGTCACGAGTCATGAAACCTTCTTTTCTTAATGCTGATTTATCATCTGCATTAATTTTAACCAACGCACGAGCAATAGCTAAACGTAGAGCTTCCGCTTGTCCTTTATAACCACCACCGTTCAAGTTAACGTGGATGTCATATTTTTCAGTTGCGCCTAATACGCTAAGTGGTTGCTTAACAACGAACTGAAGGATAGTTGAAGGGAAGTAGTTTGACAGGTCACGTTTGTTGATAGTAATCTTTCCTGTTCCCTCGCTAACGTAAACACGAGCAACTGCTGCTTTACGTCTTCCGATTGCATTAATTACTGTCATATCAATTATTTAAGAGAGTTTATATCAATAGTCTTTGGTTGTTGTGCTTGGTGTGGGTGCTCAGAACCTGCATATACATACATATTTCCGATCAATTGGTCACCAAGTCTGTTTTTAGGTAGCATACCTTTAACAACTTTTCTGAACAAACGATCCGGACCTTTTTTCAATAAAGTCGCTGGAGTGTTCTCTCTTTGACCACCTGGGTAACCTGTGTAATGTAAATATACACGGTCATTCCATTTGTTACCTGTTAATTTTACTTTGTCTGCGTTGATGATAATTACGTTATCACCACAATCAACGTGAGGTGTGAAGTTTGGTTTGTATTTCCCTCTCAAAAGTTTCGCAACTTTCGAGCCGATACGTCCCAAAACTTGGTCTGTTGCATCAACAACAACCCATTCTTTTTGTACAGTTGCTTTGTTCGCAGAAATGGTCTTATAACTTAAAGTATCCACTGCTTAATAAGTTTTAAATTGTTAATAATAAAATTTGCTTGATTACCAAGTAATCTACATTCTCTCGGACACTGAGAATTATAAATCTACCCGATATCGTCTTATTGGAATAATAATCGGCTCGCAAAAGTACGTATTTTCTCTGAATTACAAAATAATATTTTCATTTATCGTTCGCTTTATTCGATTTTTTCAAATATTTCACCTTCTAAAAGGTCTTTTTCTTCATAAAAGCAGAGAGATTGAACGGATATGAACATCATACCTATCAATCTCTCCTGCAATTCATTAATCTAAAAACACAAACTACTATTTTTTTACATATTATTCAAATTCATTGATTTTCATTTTTTGGAAAATCATTTGAGCCTTGCTACCTTCATAAAGAATACCTACAACCGAGTCATTTACGGATGTCAGACAAGAATAACCGAAACTACCCCATTCATCCAATAACTGTGTTTTAGATAAGTCCCAGGTTTTCCCATCATCTTTACTGACTTTTATACTCATCTGATTTCTATGATATTTAGAATCCGGATTCGAGAATAACACAAGAGATTCTAATGGCTGATCTGCATTTACCATATGTTTATGTACAGAACCCATACATACAGGTTCTATCAACCCTCCATGAGATGACGGGTGCTCACTCCAGGTTTCGCCCAGATCATACGTTACAGCGATATTTCGTCCATTTTTATCTCCTTTTTCGTCACGATTACGATTATCACGCATGTTTAACATAATTCCACCATCAGCTAATTGAACTGCCATACATTCAGTCGTATTCTCTGCTGCCGGATTACTTGTTATCCAGGTTTTACCTCCATCTTTACTATAGGTTATATTCGAAAACGGCAATCCGTTTTTATCGCGACCTTGTGTCGGGAAAACAAGTGTTCCATCTGTCAATGTGATACCATGACCAGGTGCTGGTGCATACAACCACCATTCAGGTCGTTTCGTTTGTTCGGTAATATTAATCGGTTCACTCCAGGTTTTTCCGTCATCATCACTACGCGTAATAAGAAATTGTGATGTTTGCTTTACGCCTAATCCCGGCTGTGATCCTTTTGCGACCCATTGATGAATCCAATCTTTACTATTTGCATCCAATCCCTGCTTCCATTTACCTGTATTATAATCCAGAATACCATGCATCCACAAACCAGCAATATAAATAGCACCTGTATTATCATCAACAAGAACACAGGCATCACTTACTCCATTGAATTTCTCAGGAAGACCACCCCACTCCTTCATATCAAGAACAACTTGCATCGGCTGCCAGGTTTGTCCACCATCTTCACTTCTATGAAGACCAATGTCCATATGCCCTTGTAAATCTCTCGAAGACTCATAGCGTGCATCAAAAATAGCTAATAGAGTCCCATTCTTTGTTGTCGTCAATCCGGGAATACGAGCGGTATGAACTGAATCCTGCCAATGCTTACGTACAGCAATACCGGCACGTAAAGTTCCATTAAACAAGGAGTCTTGTGCGATTTTAACTAAACCTGCAGATGTTTCTGCTTCTACTATATTAATCCTGAATTTATTTAATAAATCCGTATTAGAAGCAAGCTTCATATCGATCCATAAAATCACACTATCCGATGCTACCGGAAGATTGAATTTAAAAGTTTGTTTATCACCTTTCGGATCGTTTATTGTTGCTAATAATAAATCTTTTGAAAAATCAGTACGTCTTGATTTCTGAGACAAATACAAAGATAATTCTTTAATATCTTTCAAATCTGTCGTGCCATCCAATAATACGTTTAACTGATTTAATGTATATGCTGCCGAATCTTTATTTATTAATAACAGTCGTTGAACCGGATTCACCTCATCTCCTATCAATACCGGAACCCGGGGAGTATATAACTCTGCATCCAGATTCTTAGCAACAGATGTACATCCAACAGCAAGCATTGCATATGACGCAAGCATTAAATTACGCATTTTCTTATTTGATCTCATATATTAAAGTGATGATTGTTTTTGTGATGAAAAATTTCGTTTAATCAAACGATCTGTTTCGTCCAGATTGAAACGTGTTGCTACAATCGAATGCTTCTCAGCTCCGGGTGCATACTTAACATAAGTAATAGCCAGAATAGTTCCATCAGGTAATATTTCTAACCCCGGATAACCGCAATCAGATCCGGCATAACTATGTAATAATTTAATTCTATACTGACCTGATGTATTTTCGCGTAAGTCCTTATAAAAACCAACCCATGCTACAAAGTGTCCCTTCGTAGGACTATTCTCAGCCATATCGCGGAAAACGGCTACCATACGCCCATCTTTTGTAAATTTTATAATGTGTCTGTCTCCTGTTAAACCCCATGGAGTTTCCTTCATGTCAGACCAGTTTTCACCTTCATCGTCAGAGAACATCATTAATGAATTACCTTTACGCTCGTTTTCTCGTGTAATGCAAACTAACCGGTTTGTTCCCGGTGCACGAAACACAAAGGGCTCACAAGGCGATCGACCTTCAAATGACCCGACCATCTCTGATTCTCCCCATGTTAAACCTCCATCCGTAGATCTGGATTGCCATACAGTCAACGGTGCTCTGTCGTGCCCATCCTTCCCTCTATGATAGAAACCTAAATAATCTCCGTTTTTAAGTTTCACGACACTGGCAAAAGCCATTATACATGGTTTATTCAAACTTACAATAGGAGACCAGGTTTTACCCAGATCTTCACTATATGTATGCGTCATATTTGGCCATGCGGTAAAAACCATTAAGCGTTTCTTACCCTTTTTATCTTCTAATTCATAAATACTCGGGCAATTACTTGTTGTCTCCCAATCTTTCGGAGTCTCCATCATTTGCCAGGTCACTCCTCCATCCGGACTTTGTGCTAATAATCCGGCTTTACCTCCATGATTATAGCTCCAGGTACAAAAAATCGTTTTATTATCATCCAGCATAACGGTAGTTGGATGTCCGTTATATAAATCTTTGGTACCTCGGGCAATAATCTGATGTCTTACCGTATCCGCAGACAGATCAAGAACAGGCAGATTACAAATTGAACCTTGAGCGAATAAAGGGAAATATCCGATTACTCCTAAAATAATCAATCCTAGCTTTTTCATCTTTCATCATTTAAGAGAAGCATAGAAAGTTCTCACTCTCTATGCTTCTGTCTATTAGTTACTAATTATCTTTTTATCTGCTAAAACTTGAAGCATATCCTTCAGTTTGAACAAGCATTTCATTTGAGACCATATCATTATAATTAACCGGCCAGTATAATGGATAATTCGGTTTATCTTTAAGATTAGGCACTTCCTGATAGATATCTATCGTACCTCCTGAATGAAAACGAACCAGATCAAACCATCTTTTTTGTTCGATAAAGAGCTCTCTTAAGCGTTCATTACAAATCTCTTTCTCAACACTTTGTTTGTCCATTGCACCTTCATAATCATCCAAACCTGCTCTGTTTCTGATTTGGTTTAAGTCAGCAACGGCCTCCTGCATATTTCCTAAAGCCGCATTTGCTTCAGCGCGCAAAAGAACCATATCACCCCACCTGTAGATAATCAGATCATCATCAAAAAAGCGGTCATCTCCATAATCCTTTCCTCTGAACTTATTTTGCTGAGTAAGCAAAAGAGTTTCTCCCTGCACAAGATCTATTATTGCCGACTTTTTTCTGATATCTGAAGGATTCATATCGTACAATGCACGAACTTTCTCACTTGGAGCATAAACATGGCGGCTTTTATTTGGTGAGGTTGCAGCCTCCGATATATTATCTGCAGATGAAACATTATCTGTACGGGATGTCGTATTTGCAGCAATACTTAATGATTCCGTTTCATAGCGATTGATATACATCGAAAAGATTATCTCATTGTTCTTTTTATTACCATTCGCAAAAACATCCGCATAAACCGGTAGTAATGAAACACCGCTTGCTTCCACAGCATTTATACATTCGATAGCTGTATTCAAATCCGTAGCTCCACCCCCATGAACTTTCGCTTTCCACATCAGCACATCTGCTTTTAAAGCCAAAACCGCAGGTTTCGAGAAGTAATGTTTATTTACATATCCCTCTTTTGTAAATAATCCTAAGGCTGATTCGATATCTGCCAGGACTACCTGCATTACTTCCTCTTTGCTTGATCGTGGTTTGTTAATGACAGCATCACTAAGTGTCGGTTCCGTAACAATAGGCACACCTCCCCATATTTTCAACATATGATAATATGCATAAGCTCTTATAGCATAGGCTTCCGCTTTTATCTGTTTACGTTCAGCTTCATTCGTAAAGTTCAATTTCTCTATACGGGAAAACAATAAGTTAACATTGTGTATGATATAATATGAGTCCCGATAAGACGGTGCATTTGTTTCCAATAAAGCATGAGCCCAGGCGTTAGATGTCGGACCAATTTCGCCAGCTTTAAAAGAATCACCACGATCTTCACCCCATAATGACCCGTTCTGATTAGCCAACATACGGTTATATATCCCTGTTAAAAAAGCTTTTGCATCTCCCGGATTTTTCCAAAAAGAATCGTTTGTTATAATGTTCTCCTGTGGCACATCCAATAAATTACAGCTATTGAATCCCAAACAGGATGCAACACATAGGTATGCCGCTATTGATAGTTTTCTCATAATGTCTAAATTTTCAGATTAGAAAGTAATACGTGCACCTACATTAAATTGTAGAGGAATAAAATACTCACCGGTTTCAGATCCGTCATATTGTTCCGGATTCAAGCCATCATAACTTGAGATATAACCGATATTATTTACACCTGCGTTGATAGTTACTCCTTGCATACCGATTTTCTTACATATCAGAGTCGGCAAGTCATAAGCTAATGATATCTCGCGGAAACACAGGTAATCACCTTTAGAATAATATGCCGAGTTATCCGCATTTCCATTACTGTTCATTCCCGCATAACTAATCGTACGCATGTGGTTGCGGTATCCGTTATCCCAATCCGAAGCAGGATCATATCGTGGATATTTAGCTGTTGCTGCATCCCCTGTTTGCCACCAGATATTTCCATTAGTCACATCATTAGTCGTGATAATAGCATTTCGGGCATTACCATTCGATCTGGCTCTCCAGATATTTGCTACAGAATGACCTAAAGCATAGTCGATCACAAATCGGAAAGTAATTCCTTTATAAGAAAGAGAGTTTATCAACGCTCCTTTTTTATCCGGTGCAGCCCAACCTAAAAAGACAATATCTTTCTCATCAATTACACCGTTACCGTCACGGTCATCCCAGATAGCATCTCCGGCTACCTTTGGTTTATTCATTTTACTTCCTGACACCTTTGTATCTTTAGGTGCATTTGCGGCAGCCTCATCCGTATCATAAACACCTAAGTATTTGAATCCCCAGCGACCACCGATTCTTTCTCCTTCAGCTAAACCACCTACTTCAATATATGATTGAGATTTCTCATCCCAAATAATACCTCCGTCAATTCGGTTTTTATCTCTTCCATTGAACGGTAGCTTTTTCATATACGTTTTATTCAAACTGAAAGTAGCCGATATATCCCAGGCAACAGGTCCATCCAAAGCTCTTGCTGAAAGTGTCAGCTCCACACCCTTATTCTGAACAGTTCCCAGATTGGATTTAATAGATCCAAATCCTGTTTCTGCAGGTAAACGTTTATCGTAAAGACGGTCCGTAGTCAGCTTATTATATCCGGTAAAACCAAATTCAATCCGATTATCCAAAAATCCTAAATCGAAACCATAATCCACATTGGAAGTCGTTTCCCAAATCAGATTACGATTGGCAAGCACACTATTCAACACTCCCGGATTTTGAGCATATAAATAGGTTTTATATTCCCCTTGCGTATTTGAGTAACTCAAATTATTGTTCCCTGTTTGTCCCCAGCTCGTTCTCAATTTCAGACGACTTGCTATTTGTGTAGGAAACCAATCCTCATAGTGCATATTCCATCCTCCCGAAACGGCAGGGAATGCTGCGTAACGATTATCCGAAGCAAACTGAGAAGCACCATCATAACGAATAGATGCACTTAACAAATATTTTTTGTCATAATCATAATTTGCACGGGCAAAGAATCCCAACAGACGGTTTTCGGATGTTCCCGAATAAGCTCTTTCTGTATCTGGTTTTGTCGCACCCAGATTAGGAATGTAATCTGTGGATGCATCAGAACCCGAAGCTTCCAGGTTATAGTTGTAATCTCTTGTATAGTTAGCTCCTAACAAGAAATTCATATTATTCTTTTTAATTTTTTTCTCATAAGTAAATACGGCATCAACCATGGTTTGCTGATATTGACTATGAGATTCAAATACTTTTCTGGCTTTATTAAACTCGTTATATTTCTCGTTAAAACGATAGATATTCTCTTGTGTATAATAAGATGCTGACGGTTTAAAGAACAGCCCTTCAATTATCTCCCATTCCAGACCAAACTGAATTGTGTTACGATAGGCTTTATCTGTAATGCTCTGATAATACAATTCATGTAAACGGCTTCTTGGTGATCCACCCGATTCACCGATACCCGGTGTTCCGTCATCATAATATAAGCGGAAAGTCGTCGGATAACGCGAAGATCTGTCCATTGTACTTGTTCCAGTATTTGATTGGTCTGTACCTTTATTTGAAATAACAGCACTTTTATAACCCATCGTTAATTTCACATTATCTCGTAGTTTATAACCACCATTTGCAGTCAGACTTAAACGATCATATCCTGTTCCAAGAACCATCCCTTCAGAATCAATATAACCGGCACTGATATAGAAGTTTGCTTTATCTGTACCTCCTGATACGTTCACATCGTAATTATGTGTTACTCCTGTTCTGAATAATACATCTTTCTGATAATTGTTATCTTTAAAAATCAGTTCCCTGCCGGAGTATGGATCGATCATGGTTTCATATCCCTGACCATAAAGCAGATTATCTACATAATCCTGTCCCATGTCTCCGATCAGATCATCCAGATATTCTGTCGTAAAACGAGAATACCCATACCCTTGTAAACTTCCGTTTTTATATCTGATATTCCCTGTCGAAAACGGATAATTACCACCATCCAAACGTCCGGTAATATTCGCATCATTAATTCCTTTAGATCCTGCTAAACGAGATGCCCAGATATAATCGCGGGCATTAGAAAACGGATAATGCTTTCTGATACGTTCCACACCCATTCTGTATGATGCTGAAACAACCGCATTTCCATTATTTGAACTACCTTGTTTCGTAGTAATCAAAATAATACCATTTGCCGCTTTTGCTCCATAAATCGCAGCTGATGCTGCATCTTTCAGCACTTCCATCGATTCAATATCTTCGGCATTAATACCGTTCATATTTTGGCGCACAACCCCATCGATCACATACAACGGATTATCACCACCCGGATTTGTCGATCCTCCACGAATCAAAACCGTCGGATTAGCTCCCGGCTGTCCGGTTGTCTGACGAATATCCAATCCGGCTACTTTACCTTGTAAGTTATTTAAAGGAGAAGCAGATACGCCTGATTTTAATTCATCTTTCTTTACAGAGGCAATACCTGTTGTAATGGTTGCTTTTGATTGCGTACCATAACCTACAGCTACAACTTCTTCCAAAGCAATAGATGAAGGCTGAAGTATGATTTCATAAAACTTCTTATCTGTAATTTTAACTACCTGAGGATTATATCCGATATAAGAAATTTTAATTGTTGACTTCGCAGGAACTTTCAGATTAAACTTTCCATCAAAGTCCGTTGTTGTTCCGATTGTTGTATTCTCAACGACAATCGTTGCTCCGAGTGCAGGTTCTCCCAGGTTATCTTTTACAATCCCCGAAATCTCGAAATTCGCTGTTACGTTACCTTGCTGTGCCAAAATCGGAAGTGAATTCACGAAAAACAGCAAGAATGCGACAAATAGAAATAGAAAACGATTAATTTTTCGCATCTTTGTATTGATTTTAATGATTAATACTCAAAAGAAGAGGAGAGCATAAGCCGGCCAAAGTTTAACTCTCCCTTCTTTTTTTTATAATGAGAAGAAGTTGATTTTTTCCAGATCTTCTTTTAATGATTTATATTCTTCTTCTGAAAATGCTGCAAAAGGTGATCTGCATGAACCACACTCGATACCGATCAGATTCATAATTGCTTTTCCACCGCGAACACCTCCGCCATATTTAATAATAATTTCGACTACCTGAATGGAGATTTCCTGTAGTTGACGTGCTTTTTCAACGTTATTCTCCTTCATGGCTTCAAAAATACCTCTGTAGACATTCGGTATATAATTATAGGTACTTCCTACTCCGGCTTTTGCACCGAAAGCCAGACCCGCAATCAGAATTTCGTCATATCCATGTAATACTTCGAATCGGTTGTTTTCAAAAGCAATACACTCTCCCATTTCCATCAGGTTGTTATGCGTAAATTTAACTCCAACCAGATTAGGAATAACCTTTGATCCTTCTTTTAAAAAGTCAACTACAGACAAACATACCCCTGACATTGACGGCATATTGTAATAATAAAATGGCAACTCAGGCGCTGCTGCTGCAATCGGCTTAAAGAAGTCTGTCAGGTCTTTTACACTACCCGGTCTGAAGAAGTTTGGAGCAATAGACGATATCGCATCTGCACCTTTCTTTGCCGCATGTGCTGCTAATGCTATCGCATCCTTTTGGCAATTGCTTCCCACGTGTGCGATTACTTTGAATCTTCCGGATGCACATGCGATCCATTTTTCAAGAATCAGCATTCTTTCCTCTAAAGTCAGAGATTGAGACTCACCTGTCGTACCACAAACGAATACGCCTGCAAACTTAGATTTGGCTGCCCATTCGGCATAGTTCTCAATAACTGCGTAATTAACTTCACCGTTAGCATCCATTGGAGTAAAGGTAGCAGCTACCATTCCCTCCATTCTTTGATAATTTTTCATTTGAAAATTATTTCTGTTTAAAAATTGTGTATTGTATTATTGATTTTTTCTCATCCGTAAAAAGCAAACTGAACAGATAGCCCAGCACAAAACAGGAAATAAAACCGGTTGCTGCAAACAACAGCAAATGCACAAAAGCATATTGTACGATCAATAACTGAATGACAACACTTCCTGCTAAACCCAGTAAAGCTCCTTTTGCATTCGCCCGTGTCGTGATCATACCCAGCATAAACAGTCCGCCTAAGCTACCTAATATGATTCCCAGAATTTTATTAAATTCATCCCACATGGACTTAACTTCCCATGTAGCCATCATCAAAGCAAACACGATCCCTAAAAGGCCTAAAACACAGGTCGCCAGCTTTGCTGTCCGTAATGCCTGTTTTTGCGATTGATTAAAAAATTTGTCATGAATATCCGTTACATAAGCAGTTGCAGCTGAATTCATACTACTGCTCAACGTTGACATAGCAGCAGCGAAAATACCCGAAACAAGAAGTCCGGCTAAACCTTGTGGCAATTCTGTAAATATGTACCAGGGCAAAATAGCATCCCCATCCGTAATCGTCAGACTTAAATCCTGAGGTAAATGGCGATAATAAACGTATAAAGCTGTGCCGACAAAAAAGAAAAGAATCGTTGCCGGAATAGTCATCACGGCATTAGTAAGTACACTTTTTCTGGCCTCTTGTTCTGTAGCTGTCGTCATGTATCTTTGTACCAGTGTCTGATCCGTTCCGTATGTTGTCAGATTCGTAAAGAAGGAAGCTATAAGTACGGTCCAGATCGTTGATTGCCGCAAATCCCAGGCTGTGGATCCAAGATCAAACTTATTATGCTCCGAGGCTTCTCTAAGAATACCGGACAGACCATCAGGTGTCGATGTCGCAATAAGAATTACAACCAGAATAGCACCTCCCAAAAGCACAACCACCTGCAAGGCATCCGTCCAGACAACAGCTTCGATACCACCGATCATTGTATAAATCAAACTCAAAACACCCATTACCATAATACACATACGTATATCAATACCCGTAACTACATTTAATGCAATAGCTGGCAAAAACATTACGATCCCCATTCGACCGACCTGAAATAAGATAAACGCAACACTACTGATCACCCGGATCGTACTATTAAATCGTTTCTCCAGATATTCATAAGCAGTCGTTACATCCAACGTTCTGTAGAAAGGGATAAATAAGTAAAGGATAATAGGCACAACGAGAAGAATCCCTGCATTCATGAGCATGTAACTCCAGTCCGAACTGAATGATTTCGCCGGAATAGCCATAAAAGTAATCGCACTCAGTGTCGTACCGAAAATACTCAGACCGACAGCCCACCAGGGTAAACGACCGCCTCCTTTAAAATAGTCATCCGTCGTTTTCTGTTTCTTGGCAAAATAGATACCTATATAAGAAAGGGCTGCGAAATAAAGAATAATGACAATAATATTTAGCCAACCGAAGCTTCGTTCAAAGTTCTGTATCTGGGCTATGAGAATTTGCGGTGTGCGTTCGCCCGGTCTGACTTCTCCGCTTCCTATATAAAATTTATTATTCCGAACTGTCACATTGGTTGTTACCGGTATCTTAACGGACATTTGAGCACGCTGCATCAATGTTTCTGTGATCGTATGGTAAGCCCGTACGGAGTTATCAAATCCCGGATGATCTGCAGATGCAGCAATCAGAGACGGAACTCCGCCAAAAAACAAAATATGATTAGCGCCTGTTGCTACAGCCGTTCCTGCCATCACCGGAAAAGAGCCATTTAGTTTTCTCCATTTATTCAACCGGATATTATACTCAAATCCATCTGTCAGCACGCGTACACTATCTTTATTGAATGTGCGTCCGCTGAATAGGTAAAAGCAATGATCCGATCCGTTACTCTGAATGGCACTTACAGCATAACCCCGTGAATCTCCCGGCCAGCTTTGCAACTCTTTCCACTCAGGACGAGCTTTATTCAAATCAAGAACAAGAAATGTGCTGGTAGACTCACCATTTGTAAGCTCCTTCTGTCCTCCTGCAAGATAAATCTTATTATTCCACATAGCACCCGTAGCGTTAGCCAACGGATAAGGCAAGGAAGGCCAGTTTTGATCAATCACATAATTACCTGACTCATTCTTTATCAGAAAAACATTCGTCAGACAACTATCTGCATTACATCCTCCGATACACAAGACGCCTTGAGGAATTGAAAAGGATAAACCATAGGCAGCAGGTACAGAGAGTTTCAGATCAATCCGTTTTAAAGGTATAGAATCCACCGATTCTGAAACAAATATATCTTTATGCCAGATTTTATCTCCACCATCCCACGGCATCTGTTCGGGAAAGTTAGCACCCCCTGCAATGACGTAGCTCGAACCGGCAAAGCCGGAAAAAGCTCCTGCCAGACCCGGATGCTGTTTACTGTCTTCCGTCCCGGGAATTATATTCGACTTATTCCATATTATAGAATCCTTCTCTATCGAAAAAGAGAAAAATATATTTATCAGGCACAGTATTAATGCACTCAGTGTTCTTGTTGGTTTTTTCATAATTAATTGGGTATGATTTTTAAGATTGTGGTTTTCTCTATTATGTTCTGCTTCTCATCAATCTTTTATAACTTAAAAAATGGTTCTTCAGGGCCTTTGTAAAACCGTCTTCATCCCGTTCTTTCAAATACGAGAAGAGTTCTTTATGCGTAACGATTTTACCTTCTTTCTCTAACTCGATATTAATCGGTTCGATCAGATCTTTAAACTTCTTATTCACGAAAGTCATCAATGGATATACCATTTCCTGAAACTCGGATACTATTTTATTTCCGGCTATCTCATATAGCTTTGCGTGAAAATTATATTCGCTGTACGGATCATATTCATTATTTTCATACAAAACGCTATGCTTGATAATATCATCCAACTCGCAGAGATCTTCTTCGGTCAGATTCAGAAATAAATCCGAACACATCCCTATTTCCAGTGTAATCCGGAAATGCAACATCTCAAAAACAGTTTGCTCATCTAATATACGAGGATCAATAATTCGTTTCATACCATTGAATACCGATGGTGCGGTCATTATCATTCCTCTTCGCGGTCGGGTCTCTATAATTCCGAGCATCTTCAGACGACTTAATGCTTCACGCAGTACACTTCGTGCTACACCGATCGTTGCTGCCAACTCTATTTCATTGGGAATCGAATCTCCAACCGAAATATCAGACTCTTTTAAATAGTTCAATAATTTATCTTCAACCTGATCAACCAATGTTAAGGGTTGAATCGTTGCTCTTAGATGTTCCATAGTTATTTATTGGTTCCTTGAGGACTCTGTTTAAAAAGCCCCTAAAATCCTATTATTCTTATTTGTCTGACAAATAAAGGTAAATGTTTTATTATATGCAAAAATTAAGCACTTATTTATTTGAGAAAACAAACAAGTGCTTAAAAACAGAAGCGTAAAAGCCTGTACATATACTATTTACAAGACAGGAATAACCTGAAAACTTTTTAATCGGGCAAATTGCTTGAGAAGCATAATAGTTTCATTTATACAAGAATCCAGCTTTTCACCACCATCATATCCGTTTACAATCATCAATAAACTTGTTGTTTCATCACGCAACATCGTTCTTTCCTCGTCGCTTGTAGGTGTACCGATAGGTCCGACCTGATCTCTGAATACAGGCAAACCTTCAATATTCAACTCTCCTCTGCCGATTGCATGAAAGATCTCTCCGTTATTACCTACACCTAATTCTAAATCGCCAACAACCTGATCTGCATCAAACCCTCCTATCGAGTAACCATATTTAATGGAGATGTAATTAATCAGGTCCACCAATACCGAAATCCTATACAAAGGCATATCCTTCAAAACCCTTCGGCATAAAGCCTCTGCCGAAGGTCTGTAACGATTCGGATCCTTCCCCAACGCTTTATAAGCCTGACGTGTTGCCAGAATTTCTTTTCGCTTGTTGATTTCATTCAACGCATAAGTCGATCGGATTTCTTCTTCAAGTTGTTCAATCCTCTCCCACAAACCCGCAGACTCTTTTGTATTTTCCACTTTTGCCAGTAAAGCAATTCCTTTGTATTCCGGTGCAGCCTTTTTCAAAGACTCCGAAACAGTTATATTAATCAAATCCATTGTTTTTGTAATTTTCAAACTTTTGCAAAGATAATACTTTATACAGCTTGCTTATTCGTTAAACAATTCTAATCATGTACTTTTTTCAGGACCAAACTATTGACATTCCAAAAAAAGCCTCTATATTTGCAGCATGTTTTTCATGGTATTAGATTTAAGGTTAATTAGGGTTTAGGTTGTCGTGAGACAACCTTTTCTTTTTTATACCAATCTGCTAATATCAAAACGAAAAAAAACGACGAAACTGCTCTTTCACAATTTCGCCGTATTTTTCATTTCTACTTTTCCTGCTTCAATCTTTTTCAATACATAAACCGCTCCAGTTTTTCTTTCCAGACTTTCCAATCCGGCATTTCTGTGCCGAGCAGAGTAAAGAATGCCTGTGAATGTTCACGATGGATCAAATGGCACAGTTCGTGCGTAATCACATATTCGATACACGGTCCGGGTGCTTTGATCAGTTCCGGGTTTAGCAGAATACGGCCCGTTTGCGTACAGCTGCCCCAGCGAGTTTCCATTTCCTGCACTGCAATCGAAGATGGAGCTACACCATATCTGGCAAAACGGGCTACGATCGGTTCCGCTATCTCCACAAACTTCAACTTTGCCCGCTCCCTGTACCATGCCTTGAGTAACTCTTCAGCCTTCGCACGCGACGAACAAACCACCTCCAGACAACGACCCTTGTATTTGGTCCCTTCCGGTTTACCCTCAGTCACACGCAGCAGATACTGCCTGCCCAGGTAATAGTGTGATTCTCCGCTCACATACTTACGGGCCGGAGTAGGTTCGCCAAAAGAACGGAAATAGTTCTGTTGTTTCACAATCCACCCCGCACGCTTATGCAACTTTTCCTCTATTTTCACCAGTGAAGTTTGTGCAGGTGCATTCACCCAAACCTCTCCATCCGGCGTTACGGTTATACCGAGCGTTTTCCGTTTCGTAAACCGCAATCTGTATCCGATCGTTATCGTCCCGTAACAAATCGTTCCACTTATTGTTTGAACCATAATTTGGCTATTTCCACACAGCGTTCGATTATACGATCCATATCATCAAATGTCAATGGAATATCATACTTTCGCTTCACCTCATCAATTAAATAATCTTCCATTTCTATTTTCATAGGTCCGGTCAGCTGAGTTTTGTCACTCCAGTCAACAACCGTCTTCCCGTTATCCAGAATATACTGACGGATAATTTCATCCATTTTCAGCGCCGTTTCCAGCGACAGACTTTTTACCCCGACACATTCGCTACCCTCTATCGATTCATAAATCTCTTTACTAATACCGAAATAAGCCCTTGCCGATGGATTTTCCCGAATCTTTTCAGGCAGCTCCGCATCCGTATGCGCCAGCACCTGATCCTTATATTCCGAAACCTTACTCAGAAAGACCGATTCATCAATTCGCCCTTGCTCATAAGCTTCAATCGTTTCTTTCAGCAGTTGCGAAAACTTTTTGTAGAAAGCCGGATCCGTATCCATTTTTTCCGTGATATATTTAGCCGTACGCGTAGCAATCATATCAGCTTTGGCGGCCTTTCCTTCCACCTTTTCGACCTCTTCCGCAAAACGGTCCTTATCGAAGATATTCACCTGTTCCGTGATCACCTTTACCTCACCGCTCTCGATATGTGTATCGATCAGTTTCTGAATCTGGCCTTCGTATTTCTTATAATCAATCGTATCCGAATATCTTTCCTGCACGGCACTGCGAAGTTTCATAAACATCGTCAGATCCTCCTTATACATTCCGATCTCTTTTTCACTTTTCGTTTGGTGAAATACGATAGATGAAAGAGCCACCTTCAGCGAACGCGCATAAGCAGCCAGTTTCTCGTAAAACTCCGTACGGATATCCTCCGCCCGCAACAACTCACCGTATGCCTCCAAATCTCTTTTATTCTTCACCGTTTTAAAAAGATCCCAAAGCTCCGAGTATTTCTGCGGAAGCTTGGCTATCTCCTCCCCGATATCCGTGAAAGCTCCTTCCAGATCTTCCGCATCAAAATCGTTATAGATATCCAGTGCATCATTCAGCGCACCCAACACTCCGTAGTAATCCACGATATAACCAAAATCCTTATCGTCACATACCCGATTGACTCGTGCAATGGCTTGCAGCAAAGTATGCTCCTTCAGCTTCCGATCCAGATAAAGTACCGTATTTCTCGGTTCGTCAAATCCGGTCAGCAGTTTATCCACCACAATAATAATTTCAGGATGAGAGTCGTTTTTAAAGCGACTCACGATATTCGTCTCATACTTTTTAGGGGTACCGTGTTCGTCCATCATACGTTTCCAGAAAGCCAGCTCCGTGTTCGACGTATCACCGTAAGCCGTTTCCTCGCCTTCACGCGAATCGGGCGATGTGATCAGCACCTCTGATGAAACGATACCGATTTCATCCAGAAATTTCTTATATTGAATCGCAATCTTTTTACGCGGAGCCACCAACTGCGCTTTAAACTTCGTTCCTTGCCAGTTGTCGCGGAAGTGATGAGAGATATCCCATGCAATGGCACGGATTCGCTGTTCGGTCTGATTAAGCTGGTCTGCCCGGCTGAATTTCTTTTTCATGTCCGCCCGCTGATAATCACTCAGCGGCTCACAAACTTTCTCAAAGAAAACATCCAGCGTATGCTCGTGTACCTGCTGCGGAACCATGCGTCCCTCGTAAAGCAACGGAACCACGGCACCGTCCTGCACAGCCTGATCTACCGTATAAACAGGTTGAATCACTCCGCCGAATTTACGCGCCGTACTCTTCTCTTTTTTCATCAGAGGCGTACCCGTCATCGCTATAAAGCAGGCATTCGGCAACGTCTTTTCCATCTTAATCCCCATCTCACCATACTGACTCCGGTGTCCTTCGTCAATCAATACAAAAATATTCGGATCGGTCAGCGGATTTT
Organism: Porphyromonadaceae bacterium UBA7332; assembly: GCA_002471225.1. Taxonomy (GTDB): domain Bacteria; phylum Bacteroidota; class Bacteroidia; order Bacteroidales; family UBA7332; genus UBA7332. The sequence goes on along the minus strand of DKPO01000020.1, from coordinate 151,624 downwards.
TGATTCCCCGTACCGCCGTCTCAAATTTATTGATAATGGTTGTCACCACTGCATCGCTCTTACTTCCGAGCAATTCGATCAGCTCGCTGCCCGTCCGCGCATTCTCTACCGGCGTACCACATTTTCTGAACGTAGCCGTGATTTGCCGGTCCAGATCCGTCCGGTCCGTCACCAGAATAATCTTCGGATTACGAATCGTTTTATCCAGCACAATCGCCTGAGCCAGCAACACCATAGTCAGCGACTTACCACTTCCCTGCGTATGCCAGATCACACCGCCTTTGCGCTTACCTCCTGCCAGACCACCGATCCGCTCCATCGTTTTCTCTACCGCGAAAAACTGCTGATAACGTGCGACCTTACGGATACCGCCGTCATAGAGCGTAAAGCTGTACATAAGTTTCAGCAACCGATCCGGGCGACACAGTGAGTAGAGATATTCATCCTGCACCGAAGGAGTAATAAACGCATCGTGCATTCGTTCGAAATGCCCGCGCACATACCCGAAACGCTCACCAAAGAGTTTCGGGTTCATACGCCTTTCGTTCACTTTCTCTACCAGGTGCTGTTTATACACCTCCTGCTCATCGCGACCCGAAAACTGTTCGGTCCATTTTGCCCAGAATTTCTCAGGCGTTCCCGTCGTACCGTATGAAGCCCGCTGCGTAGCCACGCTCAGCAACAAGGCCGCATAGATATAAAGCGAACGGATACCGTCTTCTTTCTGATTACGCAGATGTTGCGACACGGCCTGCTGCAATGACTCCTTCAAATCGGGACGTTTACATTCGATCACACAAAGCGGAATCCCGTTTACGAACAATACAATATCCGGACGATACGTTTCATTCATACCCGCACGACTCACCGCAAACTCTTCGGTCACATGAAACACATTGTTCTCCGTGTTTTCCCAATCGATATAGCGAAGCGTGAAACTCTTCTTATCACCCTCTATACTCTGCTCCAGCGTCTTGCCCGCCGTCAGCAAATCATAGACCGTCTGCGAGGCCGACACATAACCTTCGGCCATCGGCACATGACGCAAGGCTTCGATGCCGCTCGCTATGTTTTGTGCGGTAAATTCGGCCGTTCGGGTCGAACTTACCTGCAAGGTATTGATTTTCTCCAATTGATTCCGCAAGATCGGTTCGAGCAGCACATTCGTCGTACTGCCTCCGCGCATCTCCAAAGCTTCTGCCGGAGTCAGATAGGTATAACCTAATTTCTCCAATAGCATTAAAGCCGGAATCTGGGATATATGGTCTTCTAAAAAGGAAAGATTCATAAGTCTGTCAAACGTTTATTTAGTTTTCCGATTCGGTCTTATACTTTCAGTCGTTTCTTACCCGTAAGCAATTGCTGCATCAGCCCGCGCTTCTGCTCGCGTAATACTTCCAGTTTCTTTTGTGCTAATTCAATCTCCCGATCTGCTGCCGTTAATATTTCGGCTATAGCTTGCTGTTCGGGAAGAGGAGGAGTCATTTGATTTATCCCTGATATATCTTTAGGAAAGATATGAGGTTGTGCACCTCCACTTTGCAAAGAATATATAAAATATTGTTGGAAAGACAATAATTGAAATAAAAAAGCGATACTTGATTTTTTTTCTTTTGCATACACTACAGAACAATCTGATGCCCATATTTTATAATCATGATACGACACATAACCCGCATAAGCACCACTGGCACTAATCGTTATACAATGTTCATCTGTGAAAGAAATATGTGAATATGGACTTGACTTTCCTCCTGCGATTACAGGATAAACACCTTCAATAATATCTTTTGATGATAAAGCTTTTCCTTTTTTAATATCAGCTATCTCCCCTAACTTCACCTTCTTCCAAGCCTGATCAAACCCCTTCAATCGTTTTTTACCCGTCAGCAATTGTTGCATTAGAGCACGCTTACGCTTTTGAAGTGATTCTACCAACTTTGCCTGCAATTCGATTCCTTGATCCCAAGCTCCCAAAACTTCCGCTATGCGTTGTTGTTCGGGTAGTGGAGGGAGAGAGATTACAAAAGATCGTATTTGTTCAAAGTTTAATCCTTGTCTATTGCCACCAGCTTGATAACTATCTATCATTTTCTGACCTTGAGACGAGATCAAGAAAAAACATAAAAAGTCAGAATCCAATATCGATTTTGGTCTAATAATGCAAACATGTTGATTAACATTTCCACCAACAATATTATCTGAAACAGTTACACTTCGCCCAATCGATGCTCCTGTTATATTCAATAAAACATCTTTATATTTCAACTCAGTTGCGATCTGCTTCTTATGTATTTCATCATCAATGTATGCAACATCATCCAAAAGTAATTGTCCCCAACCTACATTTTGACTTCTAATAAAAAAATGTCCTTGTTCTGAGTAAACAGTTTCTCCTCCTTTAGGAGTAACTCCACTTCCAATCTTAGTACACATCTCACCCAACCTCTTCACCTCCCACTCAACCGGAATAATACCTAAAGGCGAATCTTTATATCCCGCAGGGATCTGTTTATTTTTTCCTTCCATAACCCTTAGTACCCCAGTTCCGTTAAGTAAGACTTCATTTTCGCCTGCACCGACTCCAGTTCCGTTTCCAGCGAAGCGATCTCTTTCTGCACCGCAGCGATATCAATCAGCTCTTCCTCCTCGTAGGTATCCACATAGCGCGGAATATTCAGGTTGTAGTCGTTTTCTGCAATCTCTTCGCGAGTTGCCACATAAGCGTATTTATCTTCTGCCACACCTGCCGGTAAAGAACCTTCAGCAAAACGGCGGTAAGTATCGACAATATGCGTCAGATCTTGTTCGCGCAGTTTGTTCTGATTCTTCCCGGACTCAAACTCACGACTCGCATCGATAAACAAAACATGATCACTCTTCTTACCTTTATTGAAAAGCATAATAGCCGCCGGAATACCGGTCCCGAAAAACAGATTCGCAGGAAGTCCGATCACCGCTTCCAGTATATTCTCGTCAATTGTCTGCTTACGGATTTTCCCCTCGCCAGCCCCGCGAAACAGAACACCGTGCGGAACAACCACGCCCACTTTACCATGTCCCTCGTAGGCCACTTCAAGCATGTGACTGATAAAAGCCCAGTCTCCTTTACTCTTCGGAGGAGTCCCGCGCCAGAAACGATTGTGCGGATCATGTTCTGCTTCATCTGCGCCCCATTTATCGAGCGAGAAAGGCGGGTTAGCCACCACCGTGTCAAACTTCATCAGAGCATCACCCTCTTTCAGCTTCGGATTACGCAGTGTATCGCCCCAACGTATCGTGGCGCTGTCGAATCCGTGCAACAACATATTCATCATAGCCAGTGCCCAGGTACTGCCGTTCAGCTCTTGTCCGTAAAGCGAAAAATTATTGTTTCCGACCTCACGCCCCGCCTTGATAAGCAAAGACCCCGATCCGCAAGTGGGATCGCAGATACGGGCACCCGGCGCACTTTTAGTCAGCCGCGCCAACAACGTCGAAACCTCCGCCGGCGTAAAGAACTCACCCGCTTTCTTACCCGATTCGCCCGCAAAAGTCGAAACCAGATACATGTAGGCATCACCGATCACATCATTGTTAGCCAGGTGACTCTCATCAAACTGCAATCGCTCGTCGGCAAAGTCTATCAGCAGATTCTTCAGACGGGTATTCTTGTCCTTCGCCTCGCCCAGATTACTGCTGTTGAAACTGATATTACGGAAAATTCCGCTACCGTCCTCACTGCTCAGTTTCTCGCGGTTCGCCTCTTCCAGGTCAGCCAGCGCGATATCGATCAGCTCGCCGATATTGCTCTCGTTACGATGTTCAAACAGGTAGTCAAACGTACTGTTGGCAGGAACGACAAACCTTTCGTGGCGCATGGCACGACGCGCTCTGTCCTCATCGCCCCCATAGCGGCCAAGATACTCGGCATACTTGGATTTGTCCACATCGCTGACGTATTTGAGAAAGAGCATCGTCAGGATATAATCCTTGTACTGGCTGGGATCGATGACTCCGCGAAACGTATCGCAAGCCTTCCAAACCACTTTGTTTATATCGTCCTGTGTTATTTTAGTTTCCATTTACTATGCTGTGTTTGAATTATTATTGAATCCTTCGGACTAACCAAAGCATTTTTTTAGTTCCGTTAGTCTTTCTACAAAGATAGAAATACTTTCATTAAGATCCATACCCTATACCCATTTTTCAAGCTCTGCCCTTCGTCACTTATTCCCCACATCGACTCAATCCATTTCAAAGCTTTTTGCATTTTCTTTTATTCCTTCTTCTTCTCTATAGATATTATATATTTAGATTATGTTCGTGTGATGCTTTGTGCGATGCTTCGTTTTTACCTCTCATTTTACCTCCAAAACAAAGGTTTTGAAACGTTCTTTCAAACAAGGATCCACAAAGGGTTTAAGTATCATTTCCAACACTAAAAAAGCATGTAATTTTGCTTCGTGTGATGCTTCGCGTTTTGCTTCGTGTGAATCGGGATAAAAACTTACCCAAAAGTAGGTAATTGCCCCTTATCCGGATTGTCAGAGAGAGCCTAAGCGGATATTTTAACAGTAGCAGAAAAAACTTAACCAGTTTGATACCTTAAGGATGATGTAGTCAAAAAAAGCCCGGTTAGCAAAAGAGGCTATCAGCTGTCTTTTTGCTACTTTTCAGACCTCTCCGAACGGGAGCAAAGCCGAGAGAAAAAGAACGGTTCAGACGTTGAATTCAGACAGTATGATGCCTGATTTCAGACGAAATACCGTCTGTTTTGAAGAGACACACCGTATCTTCAAATTTATACGGTATATCTTTTTATTTTCGCCCTTTGTTTTTAAATTTTCGCCCTTTGTTTTTTTGCTTAGATACGTATCAAAATCTCATAAAACATGCATTTGGATCAGAAATCGCCTTCCAGATTTCAAACAAAAACCTTTACTATTGATTATCAATACTTTACATAAATACACTTACAGAGCATATTCACAGACAGAATCCCGGAAGAAAAAAATACGCCATTCTGAGCGATTAGAAAAATGCAAATAGTCAGCAAAAAGAGGCATTTCCTGTACTTTTAACAAAGCTCCTTTATCTATCTTACCCGCTGAATCCCTTTTCAACTTAACAAGTAGGATACTTTCTATTTTTTCAAGAAAGAAAGGCTTACCACATTTCAATTTATTTAATTTACATATACGGTCGTTATTTGGCTAAACTTTTTACTTTTGCCCCTCTTGTTAAAGAATTCACTTAAATAACGATGATACGGATTATACTTATCTATTTATAGTCTAAGGATGCGGAACAGAAAAACTAACAGAATATTATGTTGATTAAGATCAAACCAAATTGTTGTTGGACAATTAACTTTTTATTACTTGCGATACTGATTTTTGCCGGATGTGACGAAAAAACGAGTATGCATTCACTGGGAGAAACGGAGTTGTATTTTGATGAGAAAACGACTTCTGTATCTTCGGGAGAAGATCATACGATCTGGGTCGGAAGCGAAACGGGCAGACTCTGGCGTGTTTCGGGAAACCATCCCGAAGCTTTTGATGTGGGGACCGACCGCATCTACAAAGTCCTGGAGAGTCGCACGGCAGATGGCCATTCTATTTTATGGATCGGTATCCGTAATTCCGGACTACAGAAATGGGAGTTGAAGGGAAACAGCCTGGTTAAACTAAAAACCTATACGATCCCTGCTAAAGGTGACAGATATTCAACTTATGATATTTGTCAGAGCGGTGATTCACTATTCCTGGCTACGACGCAAGGTATGTACTTGCTTGATCAGAACAATCCGAATGATACTCTGAGCTTACTCTACCCTTCTGTCGGCGAGCTGACAAATACTTACAACTATTCTTTTGTTACTTATAATATATGTACAAATCACCTGAACAAGCTTTGGGCAGCAACCGAGCATGGCTTACTGACCTATGATCTGACAAACAAGCTTACACATACCGAGCTGCCGGATCAGGCTTTCAATCATGTATCGGTTTCAAAAGATACCCTGTATGCCGTGTCAGGCAATAAGCTTTATCTTTCAGAGATTTCGGGGGAAATAATACGGAGTATCAATCTGCCTTTCTCTCCGAAAGTCTATTATCAGTCAGGAGGAGTCCATTATCTGACGGATCGCGACAATATGGCTATAAGCAAGAATCTTAAAGATTTCCGCGTTGTTCCGTTGCGAAAGAAAATGGCAGATCAATGCCGTAATGTTATACTGCCCGACTTTCAGAAAGATTTCTCCATTCTCTTAATGGAAGATGCCATCTGGCGTGTACCTAAACACACGGGCGTATTCAGCGGGAATGATATCATCAAAATAGCCTGCAACAGCGGTGAGGTTTCATACTTTCTTACCTCCGGTAATGATTTGTATTTTCAAAATAAGGGAGAATCGGTAGCCAACCCTATTTATACATTCCCTCTCGAAGAACAGATCAGCTGGATGAGTACGGACGGTGATAAGCTTTATTACTGCAACAGCAAGAATGAGATCAAAGAGTTGGCCGTTTCGCGCTTTCTGCTCAAAAACACGTTTTTTCATAAACCTCGTTTAATCCATAAATCCAAACATAAGATTACGGCTGCGTATTTAAAGAATCAGGGTAATCAGACTCAATTGTTTTTCGGGATACAGGACGGACTGTGGGTTATTAATCCGGAAACTGACGAAGTGGATTCGGTTGCCGGCTTTGAGCACCGCTATGTCACATCCTTCTTCACTGCTCCGCATTCAAAATCCTTGTATTTATCCACTCTAAACAGCGGTGTGTATTACGCAAACCGGGATACAGCGTTTAAATATATCGATCATACAAGTGAACATGCATCGATTAAAGACCTGATCGTGACAGGAGATTATCCTCCGCAGTTAATTACACTGACAAATCACGATATACTATCACACGTAACGAATGACTCTCTTGAGACACGCGGTTATCATAAGCTTATTTATCTGAACGATACTCTGTTTTATGCAATCGGAGATGCCGGAATACGTAAGATTATCTCTGATCAGGCAGGTTATCTGCATGACGGAGGCTTATTCTACACCGATATTCGATTTAACCCTGCTGCCGCTTATGTGAAAGATCAGACTTTGTTTCTGGGGTCAAATATGGGCGTTTTGAGACTGACACCTCATCAGGAAGATGAAGCTCGCTGGATTACATTTACACCGGGATTGAATGTCGGAATAAAATATATACTTCTGTTCGCAGCCCTGTCCGCTCTGTTTGTGATCTATGCTGTTTTCAGACATTACAGACGAAAAAAGATGAACAGAGTTCAGCTCAATAATCAATTGAACGAACTAAAAGCGTGTGCGGATGAATTGATGTTGTATTATAATCTTTCCAATGATCATGAAAAAGCAGAGATTGATCAACTCAGAGCTGAAATTGAACGGATAGATATAACGAAAAAAAGAAAAAAAGAATTGAATCAGCTTATCAGCAGTCTGACATCCAAAATTATTCTGCACAACCGGGAAATATCTTTACGATTGCTCAAAAAGCTGGAAACTCAAATCGCACAGATTTCAAATATCCATGCTTACGAACAGGATCTTTTGCTGGAAGAATCCATGATGATTCTAAAATCAGATGATATTGATCTTATCCGTAAACAAGTTAGTATCAACGAAAGCTGGATACAGGAATACAATACTTTCCGCACAGATCGGGATGCCATTCAACAACAAATGAGCGGTGCCATCAGTATCCATGGACTTACTTCCTGTATTTTCGAGCTTCTGAACAAAATAAATGAAGATTCGGGACACGTTCCGCTCAGTGAATTACAAAAAGGATTGGCCGAGCTGAAAATAATGCTCCGGAAAATCGATTCGCCTGAGTTCACCGAACTGACCGAATCATATATTCAGAAACAAACCCGTTATTTAAACGAACGGGAAGAGCGAAACGAAATCTCTGAATTGTTAATAAACGAACTGGTTCAGATCCGTGCGTCTTTGCGCCTGTCTAACCCATACGATATACTCCGTTCGCTAAATGAAATTCATGAACGTATAGAGTTTCTCCGCGTCAAAGACGATATCGGGGTTTGTATTGACAAATATATTCAGTGCAGAGATCAGGTTATCCATGATAATGATCAGTTGATCAATAAGAAATTCGATAAAGATCTAGATCTGATTATTACCGAAAAGACAAAGCTATATGCAGACCGTATCGAGCACCTGATCGTTACGATGTACAAAATATTACACAAAACCGATCAGTCTGTTCTGAACGATCTTTTGAAGATTACGAGCTATTATCATCAGCAGGCGAAAGTATTAGCTTTACTCCTGGTCAACCCAAGAATCAAACGATTCCTTATTCCGGGTATGCTTGGCGTTTACGGAAACCTGAATCCGGTCATAAGCAGACTGATTAACAGTAAAATTAAAAGTAACGAAGAAGTCCTGAGACATTATTACGAAGAAAAGCCACTCCATAAAGTATTTGTTTACTACATCCTTAAACTAATTGATTAACAATACAGTAAATCAATATTGCAGAAAGTTGCATGTGTGAAAATCGAGCAAATAAACACATGCAACTTTCTTTTTACCCTCCCTCCCATACTTTTGCAGCGAATCAAAATTCATAACTCATAAAACCAATACTTATGAACAAAAAACCTTTATTCGTTGCATTAGCATGCACGTTATTATCATTAAGTGCATTTGCACAAGAAGCAAAAATCAAAGACAGAAGAACAAACCCTGATCTTTACTTTCTTGAAATTTCAGAAGTACCCAACAGTTTGGAATTATTACCAGCGCCTCCTGCTCCGGGTAGTATTTTATTCCTAAATGACGAAGCTCAATACGAGTGGGGAAAAATGCAACGTGACACTCCACGCGGTGATCAGGCAGTAAGCGATGCACGTGTAGGAGGAAATGGCGTACCGATGGCTTTTTCGGATGCATTCGGTGTAGAAATATCAAAAGAAAGCACACCTGAGATCCACAAATTAGTGATCAATATGCGTGAAGATGCAGGAGATTTAGCAACACGTCATGCCAAAGAACATTATATGCGTGTTCGTCCATTCAGTTTCTATCAGGAAGCTACTTGTAATCCGGAACAGCAACAAGAGCTTTCTACAAACGGATCTTATCCTTCAGGACACACAGCTATCGGATGGGCAACAGCACTTGTATTAGCTGAAATCAATCCGGACCGTCAGGACGAAATCCTTCAAAGAGGTTATCAAATGGGACAAAGCCGTGTGATTTGCGGTTATCACTTCCAAAGCGACGTAGATGCCGCACGTTTGGTAGCAAGCGGTGTAGTAGCACGTTTACATGCAAACGACGCTTTCATGAAGCAACTTGAAAAAGCAAAAAAAGAGTTTAACTCTTTACAAAAAGCAGGTAAAGTTTCAAAAAGCACTAAAAATTAAATCAAAGGATCAGCCTTCTAAAATCTATCATAATCCCTATGAATAAATCGATAATAGCGATACTTACAATCGCATGCTCATGCTTTACCATGCATGCCCAGGAAAAAAAATTAGAAGTAAGACCGACAGGTCGTATATTAATAGATGCCGGATATCTTCATTCGAACAACGATCATCTGACAAGTGGCCTGGCCATCCCCGATGCCCGTTTAGGAGTAAAAGCTTCATACGGTGCTTACAAAGCCAAAGTGGATGTCGGATTTGCCTATGGTAAATTATCATTGAAAGATATCTTCGTAGAACGTTCTTTCGGACAAAAAAACCTTTTAAGATTAGGTTATTTCGTACACCAGTTCGGACTACAAAGCTGCACAAGTTCATCCATGAAAATTTCGATGGAAGAACCTGAAAGTAATGAGGCTTTCTTTAATTCACGTTTGATCGGAGCTATGTATATGCACAGTCAGGAAAAATTCTTCGGAACACTTAGTTTTCATGTCGAAAATGAAGCAATTAAGAAGAATACATCCGAAACAGGAAAACAAGGCTATGGTATGATGTCGCGTCTGGTATTCAGACCTTTCACCGAAGATGGTCGTATATTCCATATTGGTGTTTCGGGAGCGTTTGAAACGCCTCGTTATAACAGCAATCCTGAGTACAATCACAAAACGTTTGTTTTGAAAACGAACTTTCCGTCGCGTATTTCAAAAGTAACGGCTCAGGAAGCATCAATCGTAGATGCCAAAATGCTTTATAAATTCACACCGGAGATCTGTGCAGCCTACAAACGTTTCGGTATTGAGTCTCAATACTTCTATGTACATGTGCAACGAAACAATCAACCAAGTTTCAAGGCAAACGGAGCTTATGTTTTATTACGTGGAGTTATTATCGGTAAGGATTATAAATACTCTGCATGGGATGCAGGGATCGCGACACCTCAACCGGGAACGTTCGAGGCTGTAGCAGGATATAACTATACGGATTTATCCGATAAACGAGCTGGTATTTTAGGAGGTCGTCAAAATGATGCTTCCATCACGCTTAATTATTATATAAATAAATATATGATTTGGAGACTGCATTATTCATATACTTATGTGAATAACCGGTCAGGATTTGAAAACACAACATTAAATGCCATTCAAACCCGTTTCCAGATTATTTTCTAAATAACGTTTTTCATTAGTTTCATAGTATGTTAATAAGGTTTGACTGACTCAACCGCCACTAAAAACAATTGTTCTTTAATCTCTATAAAAATTCAACTCTTTAAAAATTCAGAGGGCCGTCTGCGATATTCGCAGTATGGCCCTCTGTTATTTATATGATGCATCCGAATTTCGGTATAGTAGAATTAATTGAGATTTATTTTACTCTTTAGCTTAGTTAGAATCATTAAATGTAATTATTTTTGTACGCTATGAATATTTTCAAGTATAAATCATAAAAACTGATTTACGATGATTGAGCAACTTATAGGTTGGGATCGCTCATTTACTGTATGGATAAATAGTTTTCATACTCCTTTCTGGGACGATTTCTTTTTTCGTTATACTCACATGTGGGTTTGGGCTCCCTTTTATATAGCCTATCTTTATTTCATTTATAAAAACAACGGAAAAAAGAATTTCTGGTGGGTATTGGCAATCGGACTTACTATACTGCTTACAGATCAGATCAGTTCGGGAATACTGAAGCCGCTAACCGAAAGATGGCGACCATCCCGTGATCCGGAATTACAGGGAATTATTCATACCGTTAACGGATATGTAGGAGGCAAATACGGCTTTACGTCCAGTCATGCTGCAAATACGTTTGGTGTTGCCACTCTTCTGATGTTATACTTCAGAGACAAATGGCAATACTTCCTGCTTATACTTTGGGCTTTACTGACAGGTTATTCCCGTATTTATCTCGGGGTTCACTTCTTTGGCGATGTGTTATGCGGTACTCTGATCGGGATTATTTGCGGATCATTGGTTTTTCGTCTATTCAAAAAGAAGCTGGCTCCTGTGTCCGATACCGGATTAATGGATAAAGTAACTTATGCGATATTTTTATTATCGATTATGATATTCTCGATCATATAAATACGTCTCACTTCAGAAACAACTAAGTTTATCATAAACCTAAACAACAACAAATGAAACGTTTTTCTACATTAGTGCTGTCATTGCTTGTGTGCGGTTCTTTCGTTTTTGCTAAATCGAAAGAAGTACGTATCAAGCTGATAGAAACATCTGACATTCACGGTGCATATTATCCGTACAATTTTATTGAGGATAAGCCTATGGATGGAAGTATGGCACGTGTTGCAACTTTGGTTAAAGAAGAGCGAAAAAAACACGGAAAAAAGAATGTAATCGTTCTTGAAAACGGAGACTACCTTCAGGGGCAGCCTTCGGCTTATTACTACAATTTCATGGATACAACTTCGACTCACCTTGGAGCAGATATCCTGAACTATATCGGTTATAACGCTATGTCTATCGGAAATCACGATATCGAAACAGGTCGTCCTGTCTTTGATCGTTTCGTGAATGATCTTCAATTCCCGATGTTGGGTGCGAACGTCATTGACCGCACAACGGGAAAACCATATTTCAAACCTTACGAAGTATTTACGGTAGATGGTATCAAGATTGCCGTTTTAGGTATGATCACACCGGCTATCCCGGCTTGGTTACCAGAAACACTTTGGCAAGGTCTGCAGTTTGATGATATGGAAGAGACTGCTAAGAAATGGATTCCGATTATACAGAAAGAAGTTAATCCGGATGCAATCGTCGGCCTATTCCACGCAGGACAAAACGAAGTGCTTATGTCTGATAAATTCCGCGATAACGCCTCTTTGAGCGTTGCTCAGAATGTTCCGGGATTTGATGTTGTATTAATGGGACACGATCACCGCGCAGACAACCGCAAAGTGGCTAATGTAGCCGGAGATTCTGTTTTGATCATCAATCCGGCAAGCAACGGACGTTACGTTTCGGAAGTTGAGCTTGTATTTAAGAAAAAACGCGACAAAATCGTAGGTAAAGAAGTTATCGGTAAATTAGTTGACATGAAGAATGTACAGCCCGATGCTGATTTTATGAATAAATTCAAACCTCAGTTTGACATTGTGAAAGAGTTTGTGAGTATGCCTATCGGTGATTTTGCATCTGATGTAGACTCAAGACCGGCTTACTTCGGTCCTTCTGCTTTCATTGATCTGATTCACCAATTGCAATTAGCTATCTCTGGAGCAGATATTTCAATCACGGCACCGCTTTCTTTCCGTTCGGAAATCAAAGAAGGAACTATCCGTGTAAGAGATATGTTCAACTTATATAAGTATGAAAATATGCTTTATGTAATGAATCTGACAGGTAAAGAAGTGAAAGGCTTACTGGAAGAATCATACGCTCGTTGGGCTAATCAAATGAAATCGCCTGAAGATCACCTTTTGTTATTGAAACAAGATACAAAAAGCGGAAATGAAAGACAGGTTTTTGCAAACATGAGCTTTAATTTCGACTCAGGTGCAGGTATTATTTACACAGTTGACGTAACGAAACCGGAAGGAGAACGTATCAATATCATCAGCATGGCTGACGGTTCACCTTTCGATTTAAATAAATCATACAAAGTAGCTCTTAACTCGTACAGAGGTAATGGTGGTGGTGACCTTTTGACAAAAGGAGCCGGCATCCCTCAGGATGAATTGAAAAGCCGCATTATTACGGCAACCAATAAAGATCTACGTTACTACTTGATGGAATACATCAAGAAAGAGGGTAAACTAAATCCTCAACCTCTAAACCAATGGAAATTTATTCCGGAAGAGTGGACTGTTCCGGCTGCAAAACGCGATTATATGCTTATTTTCGGTGAAGAAATGCCGAATTAATCTGTTTCGCTTTTGTTTTTAATACGAAAAAGGTTGTTTGATTGGATAGTATCCTTTCAAACAACCTTTTTTTATGATTCCATCCATTCACCTGTAAAACATGAGAAGCGGTGAATGTCTGTCTGTTTTACCAACAATAGGATAAACCTATCGAAAACGTATTCTTCAATGATGTATTGCTTTCCGTCGGAATCAGATATGCAGCATCCAGTCCGATACCTGCAACTTTTATACCCAGACCGACACTAACGAAAGACGGAACAAAAGCATCCTTATCAGCATACGAGTATGCTCCGCGAAGAGCTAACGTCGATTTATAGATATACTCCAGACCTGCGCCTGCCAGAAAAGAACGATCTTCTTTAGGCTGAAAAAGATAACCCACCTCAGCTCCGGCTTTCAGTTTGTGATCCGATGTCGTAGCAAAGAAATCATAAGCCCCTCCTAACTTAGCCTGTACGGGCTGAACCAATGAGGAGTGCTCATATTTGAATTTAGATCCGATATTCGTTACCGATAAGCCGGCAGTCCAACGTTCTAACTGCATTTGCAAATGCACATCCATTCCAAAAGCTGAAGCTTTTTCAGTAAAAATACGTGAGTTGAGATAGCGTAAAGTAACCGCACCCGAAAGATAATCGGTCAACAGATAAGCTGCTCCCAAATCAATGGAATAATCGTAAGGACGAAAACCGCTCCCGCATTCGCCGATTTCATCCATTAACATATAATCCTTCCAGAAACTATAGCGTGCACCCACTAATAAAGAAAGACGATTATTAACACCGTAAAAGCCGGACAAAGCTCCGATATTTATATCTACTCCTGAAGGCATCCACAAAATGTCAGACACTCCAACTCCGAAGCGATCTTCAGAGAAAGCTACCGATGCCGCGTTGGAATAAATCGAATAGGCCGAAGGCCCGGTTGTCGTTGTGTTATTTCCCAAACTTAATGAGCGGGGATCATTGCTTACACCCAACATATCCATTTGAGCATTGGCAAACTGGCTTGCTGCTAATGCAGCCAGTATAATTAAAGATCGTTTTATCATAATTTTGTCAGATTGCGTTTAATAGTTTTACCGTTTGTTTCTATTTCTATCTGATACTGACCTGCTTTCAGCTGACTCAGATTAAGCATTTTTGCATTTTTGGATTCAAGTTCAACCCCCGAAGACTGATATACCTGGTTTCCACGGGAATTTTTGATACGAACATTTACATCTACCGATGTATCTGCTTCGATAAACAGATTATCTATTACCGGATTAGGAAACAGTTTGAACTGAATCTGGTTAATATCTACCGAAGACTGATCTTTCAGACAAGTTACCTTAAACTCTAATTGAAGAGCCGGATTAACCTGATCACTGAATGTCATCTTAATAGTAGAAGTTCCTGCAGTCAGCGTATTCAGAATTAAGTAATTTCCATCGATCGTTACTTCGGCAACTTCCGGTTGAGAGGATTCCGCCTTAACTTCGAGTTTATCACCATCAGCATCGGTTACATATTCTGTCCAATCTATTTTCACAGACTTATTGTATCCTGAAATTTCCAAATCAGTCATCGGTTTACCTGTAAATGTCGGAGGGTTTTGCTCAGTAATTGTGTAGGTTACTTCCTGAGTTACTTTGCCTTCATACGGATCAGTCACTACCAGGGTTGACTTGTAAGTCCCTACAGACGCTTTTGCACCATTAATGAATAAGGTAATCACTCCATTATTCAATACAAAAGATTCTGCTTCAGTTTCTTTAATCAATTGCACATCCAGTTTATCATTATCAGGATCTGATATATCAAATCGCAACTTACCCATTCCGCCATTTCTTACCGATATTTCAACGCCTTCGCGTGCTGAAATAGTCGGAACGCCGTTGGCTAAAGTCTGAGCTGTCACAAAATTCGAAACCTTTGCTTTATTACCGGAATAGTCAAATGCACGAATGGCTATGTAATAGTTTGTACCCGGGTACAAACCATTGATCTTCGTTTGCATCTTAGTCCCTGCAGCAGTTGTATATTCACCAACGTTAATACTATTTACATCCTGACCCGGATTATCCAGATCAACACCTTGCAATGATTTGGTGCTGTAATATAACGTAAACCCTATATTCGAGGCATCATCTTCATCCTGAGGCACTGTCCACTGAACTCCGATTGAATTGTAATTACTTTCCAGAATTGTCAGATCGGTAATTTGATCAGGAGCTATTGTACTGTTACCGCCTACGGCACGGTAAATATCCAGTAACCCTTTACCCATTGCACCCTGATATTGCGGATTGTAGTTATCTACCGGACGCGTATTATTTAAAAGGCGATCTATAAGGTCCTGGTTGGTAACTCCCTGTATTCCATTATTAGCCACATGTGAAGCTAAAAGAGCAAAAGCACCTGATACATGAGGGCAAGCCATAGAAGAACCTTGCATACGCTGATACGTGTTACCTGTGGTCGTACTTAAAACGCCTCCCGCCTGATTGGGTCCGTATTCGGATGTAACCTGACCTCCCGGTGCTGCTATATCAGCCCAGCTACCGTAATTGGAGTAATAGGCTTTTTTATAATCCGGAGCAATCGCTGTCACAGCTATTGAGTTCTCATCCATACCAGGAACCGAAAGAGGGCGATTCTCATTTCCCGATGCAAAAACAACTATACCACCTTTAATAGGACCTGTCTGATTGCCGTTCTCATCTAATCCTGCGTATTTTGTAAAATATTCAATCGCCAGACGATCTGATTCCGGAACTTCTGTTAATGTCGGGTATCCCCAACTATTCTGACTGATTACCGCTCCATTATCTGCACCGTATTTAATTGCGACTGCACCATCGGCACTTCCGTTATCTGTAAATATCTGGGCAGACATTATTCTTACGCCGCCCAGGTCGTTTCCTTTACCTCCTGCTAATCCTGCAACACCGACACCATTGTTATTTTTTGCTGCAATAACTCCGGCTACGTGTGTTCCATGGTCATGAGGCATAATTACGCCTGATCGTGTCACAAAATTATATCCGTATACATCATCTACGTAACCATTCCCATCATCATCAACTCCGGGCGTACCGTTCAATTCTTTTTCGTTGATGTACATGTTTTCATGTAGATCTTCATGACGATAATCTACGCCACCATCCACTACACAAACAATTACATCGGGATTTCCAACTAAATCTCTTTCCCATACAGGATAAACATTCACGTCAGCACCCTTCAAATGATTCGGTTTAGTACCATCATTCATGTAATGCCATTGATCAGCTAATAATGGATCATTAAAAATCAGATTATTTGACGCAGCCTTTGATGAAAGCTGATTTAATGTAACTTTTAAATCAGGTATAACTGTGGATTTATAGTGTTTGATAACGGGAACCTTCTCAACTTTCACCACATTCTTACTACGAATAAAAGAGTCGGACATCTTAGTTTGAGGAATATCCTTATCAAAGCGTACCACATACCACAAATGCATACCCATTTCACGGGTACGTTTTTCAAATTTACCTGCATAAGGATAAAGTCTTTCTACAGACTCTATGCGATAGTCTGCCAGTTCATCCGACAATAACTTACCTACATACTGATTACTTTCAGATTCGTTCTGAGGTAAAGCATTACAAAAAGCCTCATTCATTTTAATACGGATTACTCCTTTTTCATAAGCAACCGTTGACTCGGCAGATATATTTTGATTCGCATCCTCCGTAAATAATTCATGAGTTGACTCACAAGATGCCAATAGCATACCGGAAGCCAATAGCGAGTATTTTAATGTATTTTTCATCAATCTTAATTTTGCATTGAAAATAAGGTATAGACCTTTAGATCATTTATTTTTTAAATTGAATTTTCTTTTGTTCTCCTGCTGACTTTTGAGAAGTCTTAGCGACGCGTTTATCGTTCGCACTAAAAGTAGAACCCGAGAAGTCATTCATCACAAGCTTACCATTATAAGACCCTGTAACCGTAAAACGAACATGCTCATTAGCTGTTTCAAGCTCCAGATCAATCGTATAATTATCACCGCTTCTTGCAATCGTAATATAACCACCGGTAATCATTACTTTGCTTTGCGCTGTCTCATAAGCTACTGTATAAAGTGTAAAGTCGCCATTATAGATTCCTTCTTTCACTCCTGTCTCATGCGGTTCATAGATAGGAAATACTCCTACAGGCAGTCCATCTTCAACAGATTGGGTCACAGTTGTACGAAGTTCCAGCTCAATAGCTAATCCATTTTGACCTTTCGAATTGTAAAAGTCTTTATCTTCCAGAATTAAATCCCATCCTACTTTCTCCGGCTTTTCATTTCCAGGAGCATAATTACGACCAAAGAAATTCACTGTTACGACAGCATCTGCAGGATTGAAAACACGATCGGCATAAGGCGGTGTAGACAATGAGTTCTTAGGGATAGTACCTGTATATTTACCCTTATGTACATTACCTTTTGCATCTACAGCATCTACAATGATCTCTTCACGACCATCTGCCAGCAACTTCATTTCGATTTGTCCGCTTACGAGCTTAACTTCTTCTTTAAGCGTATAATTCTGGTATGTACGATGATAAGCCATGTGAATAGTTCCGGCTTCATAATTCGTATTATCAACAATACGGTAAACGCCATACGGCGAGCCTGTAGTAAATTTCTGATCAGGACGTGCCATGATATCAAAAACCCATGCTTCACCTTCACCCCAGTAAGTATCACTCAATGATTTATCTCCTAAACCGATAAACCAGTTCATATTCGGAGAATTAAATTCGAAAGGTCCGTAAAAATCAGCGTTAGCCATTGCAAAATCACCGGTTTTAGTCGGATCATAAATATCCATCTTACCATTATACTTAACAAGTAAAGTATTGTTCTCAGGAAGAGCATCATCTACAGCCAACACATCTATCGAATAAGTTCCATCAGTATTCTGCTTTACCTCTACTTTACCTGCAACAAAAGGAGTTTCCTCTACAAATTCATTCGGTGCAATCTGGCTTCTCCACCATGAATTGAATCCAATTCCACCCATCATATTCGATCGATATCCACCTAGAGCAGTGTTCTCTATTAGAGTTCTGTCATCCATTACAAACTCGTATGTTCCTACAGGAGAGACCACATCCAATGCGGTAACCAAAGTGATTTCCAACCATTCCCCTACTCCTTCATGCAGACCTACATATTTGAACTGAATATCTTTCTGACCGATGTTTAGACGCCAGATTTTCTTTCCTTCCCTGAAGATATCACCTTCATCCATAATGTAAGCCTGATCGTAATTGTCAATCGTCAGATCACGACTGATGTTACTTCCATAGGCGTAATTAAATACATGTAAGAAATCCGGATGAGGATGGTAGTTTGTAACAACCTGATCTTTACCTTCAGCATCAACCATTAAACCGATATGAACCTGATCATTAATTTTCTGTATTTCGACAAACCCACCATTAACCAGTGATTCTTCCCGGCCCTCAATAATGACACCTAAAGATGTTCCGGCATTCTCTGATTGTTCTATTTTATATTGCCCGAAAGGAATACCCTTACTATAATCGTGTGATTTATCTACAAAGAATTTCAAATAGACACTT
Source organism: Porphyromonadaceae bacterium UBA7332 (assembly GCA_002471225.1). Taxonomy (GTDB): domain Bacteria; phylum Bacteroidota; class Bacteroidia; order Bacteroidales; family UBA7332; genus UBA7332. The sequence goes on along the minus strand of DKPO01000020.1, from coordinate 132,691 downwards.
CGCCCTTCACTTCCGTAAGATTGAATATACTTTTCATCTTTCATGACCAAATGCCATTCAAACTTTTCATTCGCATATTTTTCCAGAGTAAGCTCTGTAGCATACACGTCAAAATTACTTTTATCCGGATATTTGGATTGGAGTATCTGAATTTCTTTCGAAGCCTCACCATTATCTATAATAATAGTAGCACTACGAATTTCATCCGAAGGGGATACGGATATCTTCAGTGTGGATTCACCGGCTTTTCCATAAGCTGGCGAAAATTGAATCCAATCAGCGTTTGTAGTCGCTTTCCAACCTAATGTCGATGAAAAACTAAATTCTTCATCACCACCTTCTGCACTAAACTTAAATGATGTTTGTGTTTCACCTGGAATATCGATCTGTCCGATAATGCTATCTTTATCTTCGCCGCAACTATACGTCAAGATAAGGAACAGTATTCCAAAAAAATACTTCTTCATAATTAATTGGTTAAATAAAAATATAAAATATACACCCTTTAGTGTACCTTAGTGTAAATCATGAGTATTCCCTGAAGATATATGTTTTTAAGAAATGAAGTATTTTCGGCAAATATATGACATTTGGGCTACATTCCAACTATTTAAATTATTATTATTTCAGCAAAACATCTAAACAAACATGTAAACACCAACAGACTCAACACTTTAATTATGCAATAAAAACTTACAATAAAGAATCATTTAGAAGCAAATAAAGCAATATATGCATCAAATAGACATAAATACTAATAAGTTCAGGAATAAGAAGAACTATCTAATAAGAAAAGAAACAAGGATAAAGAAAATGGTTAAGAAACGAGATAAGAATTCGCAGATTCAAGATAAAAATAAGATAGAACATAAAAAACACTCTCCTGAAACTATGCCTGACTCCATTACAACGAAAGGATTTACACGCCTGAAATCATCATAGATATTCACAACAAGGAGTACTTTTTTAATAATTTACACTATATGATGTTCATCTATTATTATCATGCTAATTTTACCTCCTTAGTTATTGAGAAGTTTATAGTACCGATAAATCAATATTGCCTGCATAGAGAAAAGAGGGAAGCAATCTTCTAAAAACAGGATAGGGCGACCTTTCACAGGTCACCCTATCCTACTCTTATTAATCTATATTACTTCATAAACTACATACTAATTGGTGTTCCCATATAGAAATCAAGAATCTTACAACGCAGTATAAATTCATACTTCGCCTGTGAAAGCTGAGCTTCACTTCGTCCTACTCTATTTTTGAGTTCACCGAACTCAAAGGCTGTTGCCTTGCCGGCATCATACCGTTGAGACATATAGTCATAAGCTATTTTTGCGGCTTCCATAGCTTTCGTACTTGCTATATATTTTTCTTTTGAAGCTACCGCATTATAATAAGCTTGTTCGACTTCTCTTTGTAAAACCTTTTTGGACTGCAAAAAGTTTATTTCCTGGGTTCTTAAATTTAGTTTAGACATCCTGACACGGTTACGTGTTGCGAATTTATTAAAGATAGGAATGCTTAAATTCAGCCCTAAACTATACCGCCCATTCTCTTTCAGCTGACTGGAAAAACTACTATTCATAGCTGCGTATTCATCACCATAAGAATGATAATAACCGTTCGAATAGTTGGCTCCGAAACTAATAGTCGGGAAATAACCGGAACGACTAACTTTAATATTATGCTTACTTTCCTCAATTCTGTATTTTGCTGCTTTCACAGAAGCCCGATTTCGGAGAGCCGTTTCATAGATAACATCTTTATTATTCAATAAGGCTTCACCATTCAGCATACTTGCTTCAATAAAGGGATCACTTACTAAAAATGAATTTGTATCATCTATCTCCAAAGCCTGAGCCAAATCCAATTGAGAAAGCATATATGAGTTCTGAGCTTCTACAAGACTTTGCTCATTTGAAGCAACAATTGAATTGGCTTCATAAACTTCAGAGTCTGCAACACGTCCGGCATCATTCAATGCACGGGTTTTGGACAACTGGTCTTTAGAAAGGTTTAATTGTTGCTCTGAAATCTTCACCAACTCTTTATTAAACAAAACCTGTAAAAAAAGGCTTGTTACACGAATACTTAAATCCTGCTTAGCCTGATCCAACTCTTCAACAATCGCGTTAATTGCACTTTTATTAGCCTTAATCTCGTTCGTAATCCGTAAGCCGGTAAATACTGGTGCACCCAAACTTACATTAAAATTACTTGATGCCGAGTTCCGATCTGTCAGTACCCCGTCTCTGTTTTCGGAACGACCAAAACTAAAGCTTTGACCAAGCCCCGCATTTAAGTCGGGTAAACGGCTCATTTTGGATGTATTTAACGTGATCTCACTACTCTCTTTTTGTATTTGCATCTTCTGAATATCGAGATTATTCTCGATAGCATACTGAATGCAATCCTGTAGGGTCCATTTCTTTTGAGCAAATGAAGCTGCTGAAACTCCAACTGCTAAAATTATCAGATATATCTTACGCATAGTTTTGCCTATTTTTTATCTACTATATTTCCTCTCAACTTATCATCTTTATTCAATCCGGATACAACTTCGATACGAATACCGTCAGACAATCCGACTTGTATCTGCTTTTTATCAAATGTCTGATCAACCGCATCATTTGATGTAAGCAGATAAACAAATGCTGTATCTTTTACGAACTCAATTGTTGACTCAGGAATAGTTAAGATATTAGCCTTACGATTTAAAACAATCTCAGCATTTGCGCTATAACCAGCTCTTACAAAAACAGAGTCAGGCACTACCATTGCAGCTTTTATCTCGAATAAGTTAGCTCCGTTTTCTTCTTTTCCTTTCGGAGAAATATACTCCAGTATAGCATCAAATTTAGTTCCTTGTACTGCTCCTAAAGTCAAAACCAAAGGCATTCCTTCTTTTACTCTTCCCACATCCGTTTCATCAATATTACCACGGAAAATCATATCATTCATATTCGCAACTGTTGCAATCGTTGTCCCGTCATTAAAGTTATTAGATTGAATAACAGAGTTACCCACTTTAACTGGCACATCCAGAATCATACCCGATACAGTCGAACGAATCTGCGTTGTACTATATGCATTTCCTTTCTTTGAAATACCTGATTTGATAATTTCAAGATTATCCTTGGCATTATCCAACTCCTCTACATAACGTTGATAAGTTGCTTCACTTTTCTCAAATTCCTCTTTAGAAACCACACCTGTATTATATAGCTTCTTTTGTCTTTCGAATTCAGATTTAAACTGATCCAGTGCTATTTGAGCTAAACGAACACGTGAATCGGCATTACTCAAATTAGCCATTTCCGGAATAACTTTAATCTTAGCAATTACTTCTCCGGCTTTAACCGACTGACCTGCTTCTTTATAGATTTCCTCAATAATGCCCGTAATCTGAGGCTTAATAGCCACCTCATCGCGTGGTTCAACTTTACCTGTTGCTACTGTTTTCTTCTCTAATGTATCAATCTTTGGCACTTCTATACCATAGTACATTTTCTTCGGCTGTGCTTTTTTCCATAAAAAGAAAAACGAACTTATAAATATGATTACCAATAGGATAATCCCTAATATTTTGAATGCTTTTTTCATTATTGTCGAGTTTTGATTAGATTAAAATTTTACCAGTTTGGCGCCACTGCTTAAGGTCTGAGTAATTACCGGCGATCCTTTATAATATATCTTCGCTCCTGAAGAGGCTGTTGCCTGCATTTTCTTAACTGCATTAACTTTCAACGTTGACCCCGAACTTGCTTTAGCAACAACTTCCTCACACACAAATGCTGAAGCATCAATAAAACCACTTGAACTGGTAGAAGCCTCACAGAAAGATGAAACTCCGGTCACTTTGATTTTTGCAGCTGAGCTTGCCGAAAGTTGTGCATTTTGCGAAACATCTTTTAAATTCACACTCGAACTTGAGCTTGACTCAACCTCTACTTTTTGAGCTTTACCATCATAATCAACAGATGACGCTGAAGAAGAATTAATATCAAGTTCATTTATGTTTCCGCGAAGCTTAACGTTTGAACTTGACGATGATTCCACGTCTACTTCATTCATGTCAATATTCATTTTCACTGCTCCTGCAGAGCTGGCTTTTATATCTAATGATTTTCCGGTAAACTTATCTTCTGAAGTTACAGAACCTGAACTTGAGACTCCGATTGCATTAATCGTTTTTGTCGACAAATAAACATTAACCGATACATTCTTAAAAACTGCATTACTACGTTTATCAAAAGGAGAAAGAGATATTGTCAGTGCAGAGCCTGAAGAGGATATATTAATATCTCTGAAATCCTCTATATTAGATTCAATCACCGCTTTATCCGAATTACCATTCGTCAGAAAAACCCGGATTCCGTTTGAAACTTTTATCGATGAAAACTTACCAATTTTTCTTGTTTCTTTTCTCATTGCACCGCTTGCTAAAAGCGTAGTCACACTCATCAAAAGACAAAGTGAGATAAATAAAATTCGTTTCATAGTTGTTTCTTATTTTATGTGTTTATTCTTCTCTTATAGCATCAATTGCTTTTATTTTCATTGCTCTGCTTGCAGGAACCAATCCTGCGAGGATACCACAAATAACCAATACGATCATAGCTAAAACAGCGACATTAAATGTTATCTGAGGGTCTTTCAAAAAGATATTCCCTGATTGATTGGCTTGCAAAATCTTACCTGCTATATCCAGGACTCCGATCCCGATGGTCATTCCAAACAAACCGGCAACCAAAGTCAGAATAACTGTTTCCTGTACAATCTGCAAAATTATTTCGGCTGGCTTCGCACCAAGGGCTCTCCGGATTCCTATCTCCTTCGTCCGCTCCTGTACCGTTACAACCATAATATTACTAACGCCAATAACTCCGGCTGCCAGGGATCCCATACCTACGATCCAGATAAGAACGGAAATACCCATAAACAGCATACTCATTTGCTTAAATTGCTCTTCAATATTGAGAACCCAAAGTGCAGACTTATCATCAGGATTAATCATATGCTGCTCTTTAATCAATTTTGTAATCTTGTCCTGCACTTTGGTTATTGATTTATTGGGTTCAGCTGTAACAGCAATCATGTGAACTTCATCACCCTTACTATATGCTTGTTGCATGGTAGAAATAGGAATAAAGATCGTTTCGTCCGTACTCGACCCCATATTGATCTGTGTCGTAGCTTTTATTATCCCGATCACTTGAAAGTAAATTCCATCTACACGTATATAATCGCCGATACTATTAGGTGTATTAGAAAAAAGGTCATTAAAAACTTTTTCGCCAATCAGACAGACTTTTCGATTTTCTGCTATATCTATCTTATTGATCAAGCGTCCTTCGATTGTCTTTACAGGATCAATTTTAAAGTAATTTTCAGCAATTCCTTT
>DKPO01000020.1:101797-127054 GCA_002471225.1 Porphyromonadaceae bacterium UBA7332 | reverse complement strand
CCTCCGAAAAGTACAGGCTCAACCAAATCAACTTCAGGCACATTTTGCCGGATTACTGATACATCTGATTTTTTAAGCTCCCAATATCGCCCTCGTTGAAAGCCTTTATAAGGAAGAGTCGTACGATTCGTAAACATAAAACAAGAGTTCGTTGGTATTCCCTCAACTCCAGAAAGGACTCCGTTTTCCAAACCATTACCCGCTCCGATCATCACGACTAACATAAAGATCCCCCAGCCTACACCAAACATAGTAAGAAAACTCCGAAGCTTATTTTTGCTTAGTGTATGGATAATTTCCTGGAATTGATCAAAATCTAAAAATGGTATTTTATTCATATCGTAATGCTTCTATAGGTTTAATATTTACAGCACGCTTAGCAGGTATAAAACCAGCAAAAAGACCTGCCGAAATAATGACGATTGATGCAATAATCACAACACGGATATCAACTGTCGGATTATAGAACATAACCATACTATCCGATGCTCCTCCCGAACTGAGTAGAGCATTCACCCCTTCCGTAAGTGTTATACCGAAAACTAATCCGACATAACCAAAAACACCGGTTATCAATAAAGATTCAAGAAGGATCATCTTCAATACCGAATTAGGAGTTGCCCCTAATGCTTTACGAATCCCTATTTCACGTGTTCGCTCTTTGACCGTAATCAACATAATATTACTAATTCCGACTATCCCGGCAATAAGCGAACCAATGCCAATAACCCAGATAAAAAGAGTGATCCCGTTAAGAATACCCATGGTCTGTAAATAATCATCTAACTTATTCCAAATCCAAATGGAAGAATCATCTGTAGGATCATAGTTATGAAGCCTTGCAAGAAGAACTCTTAACTTTGCTATGAACTTATCATTGGCCTCACGCGTATCCAGATTTTTCAAGGATAAAATAATGTTGCTATAACCATATTTAGGAGGAAATATCACTTCTGATGTAGTGAAAGGAATATATATACTGCCATTATTACGAGATGAATTGAAATCATATACACCGATAACCTGAAAAGGCATTTTACCTATAATAATTTGCTTGCCGACAGGATCTTCATTTTGAAAGAATGATTCTTTAAGTTGTTTGTGAATAACCGCAACACGTCTTCGGTTAATCATATCCATATCATTTATAAAACGACCGTTCTCATTAATTATCTTTATGCCATTTGCCTGAAGGGAACCCGGATAAAGACCCTCGCAGGTTACAGAAGAGCTTTGAACACCTCGAACTGCATTTATACCGTAAGCCCGTGAAGACGGATAAGCTTCGGCTACATTATCTTTTAAACTTTCGGAAAGACGCATATCATTTTTATCCAGATTGATAGACCTGCCTTTTTCATATCCACCAAATGACATTGTCGTCCTACCGGGAAATAATCGAATTACATTCACAGAACTTGTTTCATAATTCCGGGCAATCGCATTGCGAAGACCATTACCTGCTGCAAGTAAAACTATCAGCATAAAAATACCCCAGGCAACCGAAAAACCTGTAAAGAATGTTCTGAGCTTATTCCGTTTGATTGTTTCCCATATCTCTATCCATAAATCCATGATGTAAGATTTAGAAATTATATATTAATCAAATCTGCTGTGTTCTCTATTTTTTCGATCAAACCATCCTTTAGTCGAATAATTTTCTCTGTTTTCATAGCCACGTCATTCTCATGTGTAACCACAATCATAGTCATTCCTGTTTCATTTACCTCTTTAAGTAAATTCATAACCTCAACCGACGTAATACTATCCAATGCCCCTGTAGGCTCATCGGCAAGGATAATCTGTGGTTTAGCAACTAAAGCTCTGGCAATAGCAACCCGCTGTTTTTGCCCCCCTGACATTTCGTTTGGTAAATGATCTGCCCACTCTTTAAGTCCGACCATATCAAGATACTCCATAGCCATCTGATGACGCTTTTTTCGACTATAACCCTGGTAATATAAAGGAAGAGCTACATTTTCCCAGGCATTTTTAAATGATATCAGATTAAAAGATTGAAAGATAAAGCCGATCATTTTATTGCGGTATTCAGCGGCTTTCGATTCTGAAAGGTTTTTAATCAAGGTATTATTTAAATAATATTCGCCCGTATCATAGGTATCCAGAATCCCCAGAATATTGAGCAAAGTTGATTTACCTGAGCCTGAGGCTCCCATAATTGATACAAACTCGCCTTTTGCAATATCCAAATCAATTCCTTTCAGAACATGAAGAGGTTTACCTGCATAATACGATTTGTTTATTCCTCTTAGCTTAATCATATTACTATTATTTTAATGCCTCAAATATATAACTATTATATATTTACGAACTATTTTTTACTCTTTATTATTAAATCATGCCGCAAATATATGGACATTTTAGTACTTTGCAATACAAACTACTATAATTAACAATATATAACAGAGAAAACATATCCTTTACTCTCTACTGCTATTTTACAGCAAATTGCGTACATAGCACAGATCCATCAGATTATCGAAGAACCCGAATATTAACATACATACATCTAATTATCTTGTGTATAAGAATATATCACCTATAAACAGTTTCTATAAAATAAATATTAGATAATAGTTGTTCATATATTTTTTCTATTATATTTGTCACAAATACGTGTAATATATGATACATCAATTAAAAAGATTTACTATGAAAAAGTATTATTTATTGTTTATTGTTTTATTCCTTAGTATCTACCAGTCTAATGCGCAATTACTATGGAAAATTTCAGGAAATGGATTAGAGAAACCCTCTTATATCTTCGGGACTCACCATTTAGCTCCACTCAGCATTTTAGATAGTATCCCTGTTTTTAATGACGCGTTTAACAGTTGTTCTACCGTTTACGGAGAATTAATCATGGACAAAGATCAGATGCAAACAGAAGCCAGGAAGTTTGCCGGATTAATGATGTCTCCGCCAGACAGCACCTTAGATGTAGTTCTTAGTAAAGATCAATTTGAGAAGCTAAACAAAATTACAACTGAGAATATGGGGGTAACTGCTGATCAGGTCAAAATACTCAAACCGGCAGCTCTGTCTACTCAGCTTGCAGTAATGGCCCATATTAAGCATTTCAAAGATTTCAAACCTGAAGAACAGCTTGATCAACTTATGCAGACAAGAGCCAAAGCTGCCAATAAAAATGTTGGTAGTTTAGAGACAATGGAACAACAAATGAACATATTGTTTGGAGCCTCTCTAAAAGAACAAGCTAAAAGTCTCGTAATATTAATGGATCATTTTGACCAGTTGGATTATTTTGTTCAGATAATGAACGATGCTTATATGGCACAAGATCTGGACAAACTTTTAAGCTTGATGACTGATGAGAAATATGGAGCAAACAAAGAAGAACTGGAAAGAATCTTATATGCCCGAAATAAAAACTGGGATGGGCAATTAAAAGAAATTCTACCCAAAAACGAACCAATCTTCATTGTCGTTGGGGCCGGACACTTACCAGGAGAAGACGGAATAATTAAATTGCTAAGAAAACAGGGATATACTGTAGAACCTGCTTAATAAGGTGTAGAAACAAAAAAAGCTATCCCGGGAAACAGATTCCTGAGATAGCTTTTTATATTAAAAGGCTACTTTTTAAAGTTGCTTATTGATCTCATCGATATAATTCAACAATTCTTCTCTACCAACTTTCTTTTCAGAAGACGTTTCAAAGATAAGAGGTAGCTCCTCCCATGTCTGAAGTAACTTTTCCTCCAATTTCAAACGGTTAGCAGATTTCTGACCTTTCGATATTTTGTCAAGTTTAGTAAGAACGATACAGAACGGAATTCCATTTTCACCCAACCATTCCACAAAATCCATATCAATTTTTTGTGGCTCCAATCGTGAATCGATTAACAAAAACACACAGGTTAATTGCTCACGATCCAACAAATAATGATCTATAATTTTACGAATTTGCTCACGACCTTCTTTTCCACGACGTGCATATCCATATCCTGGTAAATCGACCAGATACCATTCATCATTAATCATAAAATGGTTAATCAACATCGTTTTTCCCGGAGTTTGAGAAGTCATAGCCAAGCCCTTTTTGTTAGTAAGCATATTAATCAATGATGACTTACCTACATTTGAGCGTCCGATGAAGGCATATTCCGGCATATTTCCTTCAGGACATTTTTTGACTTGCGTATTACTAATGACAAATTCAGCCTTTTTAATTTCCATCTTCTCTCCTTTGTTATAGAGTAAATATTAGTTTTCATCGGGTTGTGGCAGATATTCATCCTGAATATTAGTCATACTTCCCCAGATGTGATGTCGAGCCTGCGGATTAAGCTGCTCTAATTGCTTCACAATATCTTTCATTGCACCACGGTTAGATGTACGCTCATGCGGACAGTTTTTCTTCTGCTTACGATAATCCTGCATCTCAGCCATTTTAATTAAGTCTGCTTCGGCCATCAGACACATCGGACGAATAATCGTCATATCAAACTTTTCCATTTTAAGTTTCGGAGGCATAGTACCGAAAGCTCCCTGAAAAGTCATATTCATCAATAATGTCTGGATCACATCGTCCTGATGATGACCTAAAGCTATTTTATTACAATTATGCTCTTTCGCAATCGTAAAAAGCATCTTTCTTCTGTTCCATGAACACAAAAAACAAGGCGATTTACGATAATCTGACGATTCATCAAAAGAGGTCGTAGCATGAATAAACGGAATATCGTATTTTTCGCAATGCTCTTTCAGATAACTCAAATCTGATTGATAAGGAATATTCTCCATCGTTATATGTGCCGCAAAAACCTCAAACTTAGGTCTGAATATCTTCTTTTTGCGTCCCAGTAGCTCTACAAGAGCCAGCGAATCCTTACCTCCGGATAAACCGATCAGTATGCGGTCGCCTTCCTTTATCAATCCATATTTATCAATCGCCTCGCGCAATTTCGCATCTAATTTTCGCAAAAAATGCTCTTCCGGTGTGTATTTACCCATCTATTATATTGTACTACTTTTTCAATAAATCAATAATCTCTTCTGACGTATTTGTCAGTTTCTCAATCCCCGACTCATGAACCAGGAAGCTGTTCTCAACCCCTACGGCTCCGACTCCCGGAATTACGAATTTAGGTTCAATCGCAATAATATTGTTCGCTTGCAATCTTTCTTTAGAACGACCAAACAAAACAGGTAGTTCATTAATTTCTAAACCGATACCATGTCCGACAAATCCTGCTTGCTGACCATATCCCATAAAATACTCCGCAAGTCCGGCTTCTTTCGCCATCTCCGAAGCCAAAATATACAACTCCGAACAAGCAGTGCCGCTGCGAGCCATATCTTTAATCTTATGCTGGATATCCATCGAGGTCTCATGAGCTTTGTAAGCTAAATCAGACAAATGTCCCACAGAAAAAGTCCGCGTCATATCACTGATATATGGCGAGAATAACCCTCCCATATCAACCATAACCGCTTCACCTTCTGCCATAACCTTTCCGCAACTCCCAATTGGTAAAGAAGCATCAACTCCGGCTCCTCCCATTGCAAAATCATATGGAGAGGCAGCCATCGCATTATCTCCTGCAAGAACACTACCCATGAAGATTTCCATATTCGAACCAAAAGCCCGGAAAAGCCCCATAGAACCATTCTTTCTGAATAACGTTTCGAGTGCTATATTAAACTCCAGGTCCGTCATCCCTTTTTCATAGCAATCAGGCACCTGCGCCATTACTTTGGCATGTCTGTCACAAGTCTGACGATATACCGAAATCTCATAAGGAGTTTTAACGGATCTTACCGAACGCATCAGTCCTGATATATTTTTCACAGATGCTACAGGAAACAATGAAGCCAAACGTGTATGCTCATTATAGGTTAACGTATCATCTTCAAATCCTATAGTCTGAACAGGAATACATTTACGCTCATTCAAAATCGTAGGAATATCCTCTGGTTTGCGGATATACACAATATTCCCTTCATTTAAACCTAAAGGACGTTTTACAAAAAAGATTGGTTCACCCTCTAACGGCAAATAGAAATAACCATTAAATACACGTCCGGAAACATATAAAAGATTAACAGTACCACTAATAAAACAAGCTTCGATACCAGCTTGCAACATAGCTTGTCTAATCTTATTCCAACGAAGAGAAAGTTCTTCGTACATTATTTTGCTGTACATAATTCTTACTGAATGATTTATTGAATCGGGGACAAAGATAGATAAAAGAGGGATTATTACGCAAGTTTCGGAACAGGGAAGATATAATATATGCAAATTCAACATCAGCAATCGCAAATATTACAAAAACACCCACTCTGTTTAATTTAATTAACAACAAAATACTCATTACCTATTGTGAGTTATCAAAAGATTATTCTACTTTGCATCATAAAACATACATAATAATGTATCAACACCTATTCTACTCATTGTTTTTTGTTGTCTTGTCTATTTGAGAGAATTAGTATTGTATTCAAACTAAAATTGAGAAAATATTTATGACGCTAAAAAAGTCCCACCTTTTTTTGGTCTTGCTTTTTACATCCTTATTTTTTAGCTGCAAGGAGAAAAAAGTAGAGAAACTTCCGGTAGTTACTGTAGAATATCCCAAACGTAAGAATGTCGATATTGAAGGCGAATATGTCGGTCGTATCCGTCCGAATAAATATGTTGAAATTCATGCACGTGTTGTTGGATATCTCGAAAAAATGCTATTTACAGAAGGTAAAAGAGTTGACGCAAATCAACCTCTTTTTGTCATTAACCCGGCACAATACAAAGCACGTGTCGATAAAGCAAGAGCTCAACTTAAAAAAGACAAAGCACAAGCTGCAAAAGCTAAACGTGATGTAGAACGTCTACAACCTCTTTTCGAACAAAATGCTGTTAGTAAACTTGATTTGGAGAATGCTGTAGCGGCACTTGAAAATGCCGAAGCCAGTGTTTCTATGAGTAAAGCGGATCTTGATCAGGCCGAACTTGAATTAAGCTATACTACTGTACGCTCTCCTATTTCAGGTGAAGTAAGTGAACGACATGTCGATATCGGATCTTTAGTTGGATCCGGATCAGGCGGTAAGTCTCTTTTAGCGACAGTTGTACAAAGTGATACGGTTCGCGTTGATTTCAAGATGACAGCACTTGATTATTTAAAAAGCAAAGAAAGAAACGTAAAATTAGGAGAGCAGGACACAACCCGCTCTTGGCAACCAACTGTAGCCGTAACACTTGCAGATAATTCACTGTATCCGGTCAGAGGCTTTGTTGACTTTGCAGACCCTCAGGTTGATCCGCAAACAGGTACATTTACTGTACGTGCTCATCTCGCAAATCCTGAAAAGAAATTGCTTCCGGGACAGTTTACAAAAGTAAAACTACTTCTGGATGTAATTGAAAACGCAATAATTGTGCCTCGTAAAGCCGTTTCAATCGAAACCGGAGGAGCATATGTCTATGTATTACGCCGCGACTCAATAGCCGAAAGACGCTTTGTCGAGATTTCTAAAGAGTTAGAAAATGAGGTTATTATTGAACGTGGTATCGGTTTATATGATCAAATCGTAACTGATGGCTATCATAAATTGAAACCAGGTATGAAAGCTCGTCCCGTACACTCATGGGATAAAGCGACTATGGATAAAATTAAAGTGGAGGAAGGATTATGAAACCAGGATTTTTCATCGATCGTCCCGTATTCTCATGGGTACTTTCGATTGTCATCGTAATTGTGGGGATAATCGGTCTGAAACTTCTTCCGGTTGATCAATACCCTAAAATTACGCCACCAGTAATTAAAGTAAGTTGTTCATATCCCGGCGCAAGTGCACTTACAGTATCTCAGGCAGTGGCAACACCTCTTGAGCAGCAGTTAAACGGTACGCCGGGAATGATATATATGGAATCCAGCAGCAGTAACTCCGGAGGTCTTTCTATTAATCTGACTTTTGATGTGAACGTTGACCCGGATTTAGCTGCCGTTGAAGTACAAAACCGTGTAAAACTGGCAGAGAATCAGTTACCTGCCGAGGTTATTCAAAATGGTATTCGTGTAGACAAAGAATCATCGAGTCAGTTAATGACTCTCTGTCTGACATCTTCAGACCCTAAGTTTGATGAAATATACCTCAGTAACTTTGCAACCATAAACGTTATTGACGTATTAAAACGTATTCCCGGCGTCGGTCGTATATCCAATGTCGGTAGCCGTTATTATGGTATGCTGATCTGGGCTATGCCGGATCGTCTGGCTAGTTTCGGACTAACCGTTAAAGATCTTCAGGACGCTCTAAAAGATCAGAATCGTGAAGCAGCTGCAGGTGAACTTGGTTTACAACCGATGAACGACCTGGATGTTACTATTCCGATCAGTACAAAAGGCCGTTTAAGTTCAACGAAAGAATTTGAAGATATTGTTGTTCGCGCCAATCAGGACGGATCTATTGTACGTATCCGCGATGTTGCCCGTGTTTCTCTGGAAGCTTCGTCTTATTCTACAGAGAGTGGTCTTGATGGTAAAAATGCAGCCGTATTAAGTATCTACTTACTACCCGGAGCAAATGCCCTTCAGGTTGCAGAGGAAATTAAAACTGCCATGAATGAGATGAAACAAACATTCCCTGAAGGAATGGATTACATCGTTCCATTCGATAACACTAAATATATCGAAGAATCAATTCATGAAGTTTACAAAACATTATTTGAAGCACTTTTGCTTGTTATTCTGGTAGTATATCTTTCTTTACAAAACTGGAGAGCAACATTAATCCCTGTTATTGCAGTACCTATCTCTCTGATCGGTACATTCGGAGTCATGCTTATTTTTGGTTTTTCATTAAACCTGCTGACTCTTCTTGGATTGGTTCTTGCTATCGGTATTGTCGTCGATGACGCCATCGTTGTGGTGGAGAGTGTCGAACGAATCATGCATGAAGAGGGATTATCAGCTCGCGAAGCTACACATAAAGCGATGAAAGGTCTTGCCGGAGCTCTTATTGCAACATCTTTGGTTTTAGCAGCTGTATTTGTTCCCGTAAGTTTTCTGGATGGAATTACGGGTCAGCTATATCGTCAGTTCTCAGTCACTATTGTTGTATCAGTTTTGATCTCTACAGTAGTTGCTTTGACTTTAAGCCCGGCAATGTGTGCTATCATTCTTAAGCCTTCGGACGGAAGCAACAAAAATATAGTATTCCGTAAAATTGACGAATGGCTGGACAAAGGAAACAACACATACATTTCGATTTTACGCCGCGTCATGTCTCGCTATAAAAGAGTATGGGTTGGTTTCGGAATCGTTCTGATCGCGATTTTCCTTTTAAATAAAATCATCCCTACCAGTTTCATACCTGAAGAAGATCAAGGTGTTTTCAGTGTCGAGCTGGAACTACCGGAAGGAGCTACTCTGAATCGCACACGTGAAATTACCGATCGTGCAATCAATTTCCTTACTCAACATCCGGGAGTTGCTCATGTTCAGAATGTAACCGGTTCAAGCGGTAAAGTAGGAACCAATCAGTCAAGATCGACACTAAATGTTATCTTAAAAGACTGGACTGAAAGATCTGACGACGGATATACAGTGAATAAAGTTATAGAAGACGCTCGTGAAGAGTTTGCTTATTATCCTGAAGCAAACGCCTATTTTACAAAACCTCCGGTTGTTCCCGGATTAGGTTCATCGGGTGGATTCGAGCTTCAGCTTCAGGCAAGATCCGGATCGTCATTCAAAGAACTGGTTGACGCAGCAGATACATTAATGTATTACGCTTCAAAAGATAAGTCTATTGCAGAAATTTCATCAGCTCTGCAATCTGATATACCTCAATTGTATTTCGATGTGGATCGTGACAAAGCGAAATTCCTTGGAATCCCGATGTCCGATATTTTCTCAACAATGAAGGCTTATCTGGGTTCTGTGTACGTTAATGACTTCAACTTGTTTAATCGTATTTATAAAGTATATATTCAGGCAGAAGGACAATATCGTTCGCATTCCGACAAACTGAGCATGTATTTCGTAAAAGCCAACAATGGCACTATGGTACCATTGACAGCATTGGGAACTACAAGCTACACAACGGGACCGGGTAACATTAAACGATTTAATATGTTTACCTCTGCCGTTATGCGCGGAACTCCTGCAAAAGGATACAGTACCGGAGAAGCTATGGCTTCGATGGAGGCAATAGCTAATAAACATCTGCCTCAGAATATTCAGATTGAATGGAGCGGACTTTCTTATCAGGAGAAAAAAGCAGGCGGACAGATGGGTATGGTTATCACTCTTGTATTCTTATTTGTATTCCTGTTCCTTGCAGCTCAGTACGAAAGCTGGTTAGTTCCTGCGGCAGTAATATTATCATTACCGGTAGCTGCATTAGGAGCTTATCTGGGAATCTGGATAACCGGATTGGAAAACAATATTTACTTCCAGATCGGTATGGTTACTCTGATTGGTCTGGCAGCTAAAAATGCGATTTTAATTGTTGAGTTTGCGAAAGAAAAAGTAGAGTCAGGCGTAGATATTACGCAGGCAGCTATCGAAGCAGCCAAAATGCGTTTCCGTCCGATTGTTATGACCTCACTCGCATTCGTATTAGGTATGCTACCTATGGTCCTTGCTACAGGTCCTGGTAGTGCCGGCAGACACTCCATCGGTACTGGTGTATTCTTTGGTATGCTCGTTGCCATCACTCTCGGTATCGTATTAGTGCCTTTCTTCTTTGTTCAGGTTTACAAGTGGAAGGCATATTTTAGAGATCGCTTAAAACGTAAAAGAAATGGGTAAGAAATATATAATTTTACCGATGATAGTCCTTGCCGGACTATCATCGTGTAAAGTAGGCAAAGATTTCGTTCGTCCACAAATGGACTTGCCTGCACAGATAGATACAACCAATCAATCGGCTACGGGTTTGATCCGTGATTTAAAATGGTGGGAACTCTATACTGACCCTATCCTTCAAGGACTGATTCAGGAAGCTTTGGAAAACAACAAAGATATGCTGAAAGCCGAAGCTGTTATTGCAGAATTTAATCAGGGCAAAAAAATAGCATTTGCGAACATGATGCCCGGATTGGGACTTGAACTGGAAGGCGAACGTGAAGGCGATAAATCTAAAACAGATGATACATTCGCCGCAAAAGCTACCTTTTCATGGGAATTGGATATTTGGGGAAAACTTCGCTGGGCCAATGATGCTGCAAAAGCACAGCTAATGCAAAGCATCGAAGGTAAAAGAGCTTTACAGGTCAGTATTATCTCTCAGGTCGTACGTACCTATTACGAGCTGATTGCGATTGATCAGGAACTTCAGATTGTCACTCAGACAACAGCGGCCCGCAAAGAAGCAGTCCGTATTGCCAGACTTCGTTTTGAAGGAGGTTTAACTTCGGAATTAGCACTTAAACAGGCTGAAGCCGAATTGGCAAAAACAGAAACTTTGATTCCTTCGCTAGAGTATCAGCAAAAAGAGAAACAAAACGATATGGCTTTTCTGCTTGGTAAATTTGATGGAGAAAATCTGCCAAGAGAGAAAAAGATTCGTGTAACACCGGTTAATATTCCAATCGGATTACCATCCGAAATTCTGGAACAGCGTCCCGATATCATGCAAGCGGAATACAAGCTTAAAGAATCGCATGCTCAGGTTGGCGTAGCTTTCACATCAATGTTTCCATCTTTCAAATTAACAGCTGAAGGTGGACTTGAAAGTGGAGACTTTTCTTCATTCCTTCAGTCTCCTGTCGGATTGATCGGAGGTAATATTCTGTCACCTCTTTTCAATTTTGGAAAAAACAGAGCAAACTGGAAAAGAAGTCAGGCTAAAATGGAGCAGCAGGTTTATGACTACGAAAAGGTTGTACTGGAAGCATTCAAAGAGTTGAATAACGCTTTAGTATCTGTACGCAAATCAAAAGAGATTCGTGAATCCAGACAAAAGAGTGAACAGGCAGCACGCAGCTACCTGGATCTTGCCAACCTTCAGTATATAAATGGCGTAATCAGCTACATGGATGTACTGGATGCTCAACGTAGTTTGCTTGATGCGGAGATTAGTCTCAACAAAGCAATTCTGACTGAAAAGCTTGCAACTACAACTTTGTATAAAGCTTTAGGCGGAGGATGGTAATTTTATAAAAGGATTGGTAATGATCTCTTCTTTTTTTCTATCTTTGCCACATATTGAAAGATTATACTAAAAATAATAAGAGATAAGGCTTTATGCTTACACTACAAGTAATCAAAGAAAACCCGCAAGAGGTTGTTGCCCGTTTGGCGAAAAAACACTTTGATGCCGAAGAGGTTATTGCGAAAGTGTTGGACTATGATCAAAAACGCAGAACTGCACAGTTACAATTAGATAATACTTTAGCTGAAATGAATCAGCTTTCAAAAAGCATCGGTGCTTTGATGAAAGAGGGTAAACGCGATGAAGCGGATGCAAATAAAGCAAAAGTAGCTACGCTAAAAGAAGGTGTGAAGGAAGTTGAAGCTGAAATGAAAACAGCTGAAGAGGAGATGACTACTCTCCTGCTAACTATCCCTAACTTACCTTGTGATGCAGTGCCTGCAGGTAAATTACCTGAAGATAACGTGGTAGAACGTACAGGCGGTGAAATGCCAAACCTTGGTTCTGACGCGCTTCCTCACTGGGATCTTTGCAAAAAATATGATTTGATCGATTTTGAACTTGGTGTTAAAATCACTGGTTCAGGATTCCCGGTTTACAAAGGTAAAGGTGCTCGTCTTCAACGTGCTTTGATCAACTTCTTCCTTGACAATGCCCGCGATGCAGGATATCTGGAAATCCAGCCTCCTTATGTTGTTAATGCAGCATCAGGATATGGTACAGGTCAGTTACCTGATAAAGAAGGTCAAATGTACCACTGCCAATTGGATGATCTTTATCTGATCCCTACAGCTGAGGTTCCGGTAACAAATATCTACCGCGATGTAATCCTTGAAGCGAAGGATCTTCCGATTAAAAACACAGCTTATTCAGCTTGTTTCCGTCGTGAAGCCGGATCTTACGGTAAAGATGTACGTGGATTAAATCGTTTACACCAATTTGACAAAGTAGAAATTGTACAAATTGCAAATCCAGCTGATTCATATCAGATTTTGGACGAAATGGTAAACTACGTTCAGACTTTGGTTGAGAAATTAGAATTACCTTGGCGTATTCTTCGTCTTTGTGGCGGCGACATGAGCTTCACATCTGCTCTTACTTTTGACTTCGAAGTTTATTCGGCTGCTCAGGAGCGTTGGTTAGAAGTAAGTTCAGTTTCAAACTTCGAAAGCTATCAGGCTAATCGTTTGAAATGTCGTTTCCGTTCTGAAGATAAAAAACCACAATTGTGTCACACATTGAATGGTTCTGCAATGGCACTTCCTCGTATCGTTGCTGCTATCCTTGAGAACAACCAGACACCGGAAGGAATCCGTATTCCTAAAGCTTTGGTTCCTTATACAGGATTTGAAATCATTGATTAAGAAAACAAATTAAATAAAATACCTGCAGAGTTGTATGGTGCTTCTTACTAAGCCTATACAGCTCTGTAGTGATTTAAGAGCACCTATATGGCAAGAAAGAAAAAAATCCTTCCTATCTGGGAAGAAGTTGAAATTATCGATGTTGCTGCTGAAGGTAAGGCTATAGCAAAAATCGACGATTTGGTTGTTTTTGTTCCTTATGCAGCTCCGGGAGATATCGTAGACCTGCAATGCACACGCAAAAAAAGCTCATTTGCTGAAGCTAAAATCATTAAGTTTCATAAATACAGTGATAAGCGTGCGACTCCATTCTGCGAACATTTCGGCGTATGCGGTGGTTGCAAATGGCAGCACTTAAAATATGAAGAACAGCTAAATTGCAAACAAAAGGAAGTACATAGCAATCTTGCCCGTATCGGCAAAGTGGAGCTACCTGAGTTTGAATCAATATTAGGTTCTGCTAAAACTGAATACTACCGCAATAAATTAGAATTCACTTTCTCGAACCGTCGTTGGTACACTGAGAAAGATCTTCAGGAAGGAACTAAATTCCCATATAACGAAGCACTTGGTTATCATATCTCAGGTTGTTTCGACAAAGTATTGAATATCGAGAATTGTTATCTTCAAACAAAACTTTCGAATGAGATTCGTTTGGAGATTCGTGATTTCTGTTTGAAAAACGAATATGAATTCTTCGATTTACGTGAACAAGTCGGATTCATGCGTACTATGATTATTCGTACGACTTCGACAGGTGAACTTATGCTGATCGTTGTATTCTTCAAAGAAGACATCGAAAGACGTGAAGCCCTTTTACAGCATTTGGCTGATAAATTCCCTCAAATCACATCTTTACTTTATGTGATTAATGAGAAACGTAATGATACGATCACTGACCAGGAGATTCTTGTTTTCAAAGGAAGTGAATGTATCTACGAAGAAATGGAAGGTTTGAAGTTCAAAATCGGACCAAAATCATTCTATCAGACAAATTCAGATCAGGCATACGAATTATATAAAGTAACTCGTGATTTCGCAGGTCTTACAGGAGAAGAGTATGTATATGACCTTTATACAGGGACAGGTACAATTGCTAACTTCGTTGCCCGTCAGGCTAAAAGCGTTGTAGGTATTGAGTATGTACCAGAAGCTATTGAGGATGCCAAATTCAATTCTCAAAACAACGGTATCGAAAATACTTTATTCTATGCCGGAGATATGAAAGATATTCTGACTACAGAATTTATCGAGCAACACGGCAAGCCTGATGTAATCATTACAGACCCTCCACGCGCGGGTATGCACGATGATGTGATCAAATCAATCTTATTTGCAGCTCCTAAACGTATCGTTTACGTAAGTTGTAACTCAGCTACACAAGCTCGCGATCTAAGTTTGCTTGATTGCGATTATAAAGTAGTTCGCGTTCGTCCGGTTGATATGTTCCCTCATACTCACCACGTTGAGAACGTAGTATTATTAGAACGTCGATAATTAGATAGAACCTGTCAGGTACACAATTTTATAGTAGCGTATAGATTTTCATAAGAAAATCTATACGCTTTTTTATTACGGGTGAACGCATATATTTCCATAGTTTGCGACTAACCCATAAGCAATCATACCTCTTTTGAATCAGTAAAAAAGGAAGTAGTACGAGAGATGGTTAAAAGAAAAAGAGCAAATAATCAATAAATCATATTGTCAGTATTATTACTTATTCAGCAGCATTTTATCAATTTACAAACCTCTCTCCCGGCAAATAAAAAGAAAGCAAAAACAACGATGCAGAGCATGATTTGAAACAGTATAGCCTACTGTTTCTGATGAAATACCGTCCATTTTGAAAAGATACACCGTATCTTGAAAATTCTACGGCATATCTTTTAAAAGATACGGTTTGTTTTGAATTTTTCGCCCTTTGTTTTTTCAGTAAGATACGTATCAAAATGTTTCTAAATACGTATCAAAACCCGATAAAATACCTTCAATCAAATTCACATACACCTATATCCTGATTTTCAATTAGTTACCAAAATGAAAATACAGAGCTTATTTCAACGAAGGAATACTATTAAAATATATAGCGCATTCTGAGCAATCAGGAAAATACAAAAAGACAGGAAAAATACAAGAATCAATGCAGTATGATAAAACTGAATTCGTTCAGGCTCGCCTCTGCACTAAACTACAATAGATATATTAAAATGAAGAAGTCCCATTTTGACCTGTATTTTCAGTCAAAATGGGACTTTATTTATGTAATTACAAACTGTAAATCCGACTAACTTACTTGTTAATTTGTCAGTTAGCTTCTGCTAAATCGGATTTGGACGATTTGTAAGTATTATTCTTTTTCAGCTGAAGCAGGAGCCTTTCTTAAAGAGAATAGGATTTCGAGTCCACCTGAAGAATGTTTACGGGCTGAGATTTCACCTTGATGGAAAAGCACTGCATTTTTTACAATTGCAAGTCCCAGTCCCGTTCCTCCTAACTTGCGGGAACGACCTTTATCTACTCGATAGAAACGCTCAAAGATACGATTCAGATGCTCTGCATTCACTCCTAAACCGGAGTCTGAAAAGCTGAAGTAATAGAATTCCTCATCTTCTCTGTAGCATTGTACCTGGATATGAATCCCCTCGCCTGCATACGCAATCGCATTGTCTAAAAGATTTCTGAAAATCGAGTATAACAGAGAATGGTTTCCTCTGATCTGGCATGTATCAGGGATCTGCATAATAAAGACATCGTTCTTTACCTCCAGAGCCTGCATCGAATCTTTATAAATATCACTTACTAACGTGTGAATATTAATAGGTTGTCTGTCAAATAAAGATCCTGCTTCATCCAGCCTTGTCAATACCGAAATATCTGCAAGCAGGTCACCCAGACGTTTGGCCTGAACAAAACATCGTTCCAAAAAGAACCGAAGTTTATCTTCCGGTATATTGTCATTTTCGAGAATTGTCTCCAAATACCCTTTAATACTGCTTACCGGAGTCTTCAGTTCATGAGAGATATTCTGAGTCAACTGACGTTTCAGTCTGTTTTGCTCTTCTTTTTGCGTAATATTACTGATTGATATTTCAAACGTATTATCCTGAAAAAGGATACAGTTCACCTGGAATATCTTACCGTTACTCTGAATCAATTTAGATGAGCTTACGAAGTCGCGGACCTCTTTGGACTGATCCATTTGCTGATCGAGAAATTCCGATACAAAACGGAAGTCTTCCACAAAAAGAATCTGATCAATTTTATCTAACTGAATGTCGGCAATTAAGTCGGCATATTGCTTAAAAAGATTATTGGCAAAAATACATTTTCGCTGATTCGAAAAAATGGCAAGACCTTCTTTCGAAATCTGAAGATGCTGAAACAATTTATCTCTTTCGATATAAAGAGCCTCTTTTGTAGTTTTTAATTTCTTATAGATCTCTACAATGTTTCGGGATATATCTCCGATATCATTATCAGGGAAAGAAATGTTATAATCTATTTTTTCGTTACGTTCTGCCCTGGTGGCAAATTCTTTCAGCCTGGAGATACTAATACCTAATCTATACGAGAAGTATAACAGTGTCAGAATAACAAATGCTGATATGATAATCAGAAAATAGATAAACTGACTATCTGCCTTCAGAAACTGAGTAGTCATCGTATAAGGTAAAGCACTACGGACAATCAGTGTATCGAAATACTGTGCCGAATAGAAATAGTCCTGTCCTAAAGACGTGGAATAACGTATCGAATAACCGGCTCCCTTTTTCTTCGCATCTTTTACTTCCGGACGATCCGCATGTTTTTCCAATGCTTTTGTATCCGAGAACTCTGTATCGTAAACCACGACACCCTGATCATCAATCATAGATATTCTTAAATCAGGATAATCGAATAGATGCACAATAGAATCTATCCGATTACGAGTCAAAGAATCTCCTTTTAGCGAATGATATAAATTAACGTTGAAATTTGACAGAAATGCATTTAGTTCTCTTTCTCTGAAATCTTTCTCACGTTTATACTGAAATACAAAAACGGAGGTCAGAAAAATCAGAAAAAGGGTAGCGAGAGAAACAAATAGTTTCTTATGAAAAGGAATTTGAAGCCTTCCTCTCCATTTAATTTTACTCATTCTTAGAAAATAATCTTTTATTTATTGCTGTTTTATTCTTCGAAACAATATCCGTATCCTGCACGGGTTACTACATTTTTACCATAGCTTCCCAGTTTTTTGCGCAAACGTGTAATGTTAACATCAATTGTACGGTCTAATACATAAACCTCATCACTCCATACTTTAGACAGAATTTCTTCGCGAGAGAATACATGCCCGAAATTACTCATCAAAAGTTTAAGGATTTCAAATTCTTTCTTTGTCAAAGCAACTTCTTCCTCATCAATAGTCAGTTTCTTTTGCTTCGTGTCAAGCTGCATAGTCTGATATTGCATAACAGTATGAAGCTTTTTCTCTTCAGTCTCAGTCGTACGGCGCAAAACAGCTTTTACCCTTGCGACTACCTGACGTATAGAAAATGGTTTTGCAATATAATCATCTGCTCCGAGATTAAATCCGGTAAGCATATCGTTTTCTGTATCCTTAGCAGTCAGAAATATAATCGGCATTTTTTCAGTTTTCGGATCCTTACGCAAAATATTTGCCATTTTAAATCCTGAAATCTCTCCCATCATTACATCAAGTAATAACAGATTATATTGCAACAGATCCAACTTTAATGCCTCTTCTGCTGAATTTGCTGTATGAACAACGTAACCTTCATTCTCTAAGTTAAACTGCAAAATTTCGCATAAATCTTCTTCATCATCTACTACGAGTATTTTATACTTATTCGCATTCATAGAATTATGTTTAAATTATATTTTTGTTTCTTATCGGCAAAGATAGAGTTTGATTTTAAATTAGTTGTGACAAAGAGGTTACAAATACAAATAAAAATAGCATCCCGGTTAAGGATGCTATTTTACTATCATATAAGTTCTTTTTTATAAGCTCTTCTACGTTTGTGTTGCTCTGTTTTGAAGTAGTCCCACTGTGCCTGAACTTTGCCATTCTCTTCCAATTCAGGATTAGATTCAGCATATACAGTTCCCAGCTTTTGAAATTGTGGAATCAAATCAGTAAACAACAACGCGTTTACACCCTTATTCTGATATTCCGGATGAACGGCTACCAACATCAGGTCACAAATCTCTGCCTTTGTTTTAAGCGCTTTCAACAAATGAATAAACCCGAATGGGAATAATTTACCATTTGATTTCTGTAGTGCTTTTGATAATGACGGCAGTGCAACACCGACACAAACCAGATTATTATCTTTATCTGCAATCAAAGTTACTAACTCCGGTCTTAGAATCGGCACATACATTTTTACATAATGATCAATTTGTCTTTCTGTCAATGGAGTAAATCCATATAAATGACCATAAGACATATTAATCAACTCGAAAAACTTACGTCCCCACCCTTCATCTATAATCTGAGATGCCTTTTTGAACTTCATCAATTTGAGTTCATATTTCTTCTGAACGATATCAGCAATACGCTTATGCTTATCAGGAATTGCATCCGGAATATAAACTTTAAATTCAACCCAATCAGCATCCTTGACATATCCTAAACGCTCAATATGTTTCGGATAATAATCATAATTATAGTAAGCTGCCATTGTTCCGAGTTGATCAAATCCTTCGATCAGCATTCCTTCAGGATCCATATCGGTAAAACCAAGAGGACCGTGAACTTCAGTCATTCCTTTTGAACGAATCCATTCTTCTGCAGTAGAAAGTAAAGCATCAGATACTTCTTCGTCATCTATAAAGTCAAAGAAACCGATACGACCACTTTTTGATTTCCATATTTCGTTAGCTCTGTTGTTTATTATCGCACAAATACGACCAACTATTTTATCGTTCTTATAAGCTAAGAAACATTGAAAGTCACAAAATTCACCTGCAGGATTTTTCTCAGGAGTAAGTGTATTTAATTCATCGTCAAACAATGCCGGTACAGCATACGGATTACCTTTATAAAGATCCGTACGGAATTGTACAAATTGTTTTAAATCCTTTTTTTTATCAATCGCTTTAACTGTTACCATATATATTAAAAATCGCCATTAATCATATCCATATCGCCTGACGAACGTTGCTGATTTTTATTTGGTCGTTTCTTAGCTAATCCTGCGTTACCAAAATTATAACTTATGGTTGCAGACAATACGCGTCCGCCAAATTGCATTACAGAACGTTCCGAAAAGTTCGGTCCCCAGCTTCTTGTTTTCATTTTGCGGGAGTCCAGAATATCACGAGCCGTCAAAGATACGTTTAATTTTCTATTTAAGAAAGATTTGCGCAATCCTATGTCAAATGAATAATTTTGTTCAGTTATGCTTTGAGGTCTTTTACTCTCAGAATCATAGCGTCCTGTAAGCTGCAACATGATCATCTGAGGCAGACTGAAATTTGCGATCAACTGTGCATTCCAGTTGAAATCTTCTACCGTTTTATAGCTTGCTCCTCTATAATCAAATCCATCTACGCGATTATAAAAAAGATTCACGGTTGTTGTCAGATCTAAAATTTTCAACAATCTGTTTTTAGCAACAATTTCAAGTCCGGCTGCCTGAATATTCGTGATATTCTCATAAGTTGAGTATTTAATACCGTCTTCTACATAAGCGACATTCTGAATTACATCATCCGTTTTTCTATAATATAAAGAGGTGCTCAGGGTATGCATCTCCCAGGATTTCAAATAATTTAATTCTACTGCTGTTGAGAATTCAGGTTGCAATGTAGGATTACCAAAACTGATATTTGTTGAATCCGATACGTTTCTGTAACTACTTAGCATACGACCGCGCGGACGATTAATCCTTCTTGTCACACTAAACTGAAGCTCATTATCTTTAGGCAATGAATAGCTTAAGAATAAGGTTGGGAACAAATCGAAATAATTTGTATCAAATGGATCCTTTACTTTTGACGCATCCGTAGCATAAAGCCAGTTATCAGCATGCATAGTTGTATATTCTCCGCGCAAACCTAACTGATAGCCAAAGTTATTCCATTTACCCAGATAGTTCAGATACATGGCATATATACCCTCATCGCTATTATAATCATTATACATTGGATATTGAGGAAGCATATTATCCTGCGTATTTCCCTGTTCTCCGCGAGATTCAGAAGTACGCCATTTACTTTGACCTTTTATACCGGCTTCAATCTTAGCCCACTCTGTAAATTTCTTCGCATAGTCTGCCTGAAACTCTAAAGTTTTATTCTCTGTATCTGATTTTTGTCTTTGATAGAAATTAGAAAGCGGACCTTCCAATCGATACTGATCATACAGTGAGTTATCGTTGCGATTCATCCAGCTATAAGAAACTGAAGCTGAAAAATCATGATCTTTACCTATTTCTTTTTGATAGTTCAATCCAATATCATACATTTTATGACCACCTTTCGAATTAAGGTCACGTCTCATCGAAGGTGCAGTCCCGCTGTATTCATAAAAACCATCATTACACCCGTTACCATACATTCCCATCAGGGTCAGCCCTAAATGATCCTTATCCGTAATATTATAGGTTGCCCCTGCACGGGCAAAAACTCCGACAGGTGCCATATTTCTGCGTTGAATGGTATTCAGATAGGTAGTATCTGATTCGCCATAGGTTTCACGTTCTGAATCCCCTTTCATTTTAAATCTATGAGAGCGGACGCCGACATTCGCATAGTACTCCCACTTGCTGGAGTTATAATTAATATTCACGCTTCCGTTAACACCTCCGAAAGTATCACCTCCGAGACTCGCGCTACCGTAATAGCCGGCTTTTCTATCTTTTTTAAGAATGATATTGATAATCCCGGCAGAACCTTCAGGACTATATTTCGAAGACGGGTTCGTAATTACTTCTATACGTTCAATTGTTTCGGCAGGCATTTGTTCAAGAATCTGAGCCCGGTTATCTTCATTCAGCCCGGATGGTCTGCCATTAATCCAAACCATAACACTGCTGTTATTTCTCAATGAGATATTACCCTCGGGATCCACATTTACTGAAGGTATATTTCTTAACACATCAGAAGCACCTGCGCCTGCAGTCGCCACACTCTGTTCTACATTAAATATTTTTTTATCAATATCCAACTTCATTTGTCCGCGTTGTCCGGTCACGCTCACTTCATTCAATACTTTTGTATCTTCCGATATCGATAGAGACCCCAGATTAATTGACGGTTTTTGTTTGGTCAGATTAATCGGTATTTCTAAAGGTGTATACCCGACAAATGATACTTTTAAAATATATGTTCCTATAGCTACATCTTTAAAAAGAAAACTTCCGTTCAGATCTGTTGCCACACCCATCACTAATTTATCTCCTGCCGATTTATATATAGCAACATTTACATAATCCAATGGCTTTTTATTATTTCCATCCACTATTTTACCCTCAATATTCCCTGCAATCAGAGGTATTGACATGAGGATAAATAATACCAATCCAACTAACTTTTTCATTTGGTTATCGCTCTGTAATTAATTAAAGGTTTCAAATATATCAAAGTTTATGACATTATTAGTTCTTATAAGTTTAATCTGCTTATCAAAAATACTTTATTTTTTAGCCAGCTTCTTCCCCATTCCTGAAAAAATACTATTGTGAAATGGCAGGGTCATATACCAGTATAATCTACCGGGTATACCTTTCGGACGCATCGTTGCACTTATGCGTAAGGTAGGTCCTTCAAGCATGGATATGATTCTAAAATCCAGCCAACCTTCTCCCGGCATCCACATTTCGGCATACAGCAATAACCGTTTTTCCTTCTTACTTGCAATTAATACCCGCCAGAAATCAACCGTTTCTCCCGGATACAATACAGTCTTGTGCGTTCTTCCCCGTTTAATTCCGACTCCATGATCAAACAAATCAAGGAATCCACGAAGCCTCCACAACCAATTTGCATACCACCAACCATTCTCTCCACCTGTTTGCCAGATTCGCTCCAAAGCCTCTTCTACCGGTATTTCCAATACGGTATCCTGAATATGCTTATAAACGCCAAATTGCGGTATATGTATCCGATCACTGATTTTCCAATTAATTCCACTACTTGAAAAGGCATCACGCCAACTCGTAAAGACATCATCATTCTCTTCTTTTTCATATGCAAATTTTACGGCTGTATCATAATCCAACAAGTCTCTTGGAAAAAGATCACAAATAGCATGCTCTTCACAAACCGTATTATTCTTCATACTTTCTGTAAGATTCAGAGCTAATTTATATGAGGTCGTCGTAATAAAATACAACCAGTTAGCACATAAACGTGTACGAATAAGAGGTAAAACAAAGATATGACGTCTTAAGCCTCTTACTTTAGCAACGTGCTGAAGCATTTCTTTATAGGATAATACGTCCGGACCACCGATATCAAAATCTCTATTGTATGCGGCTTCATTACCTAAAACGGATGTTAGATAAAACAGGACATCCCGCACAGCTATAGGCTGACATTTATTCTCCATGAATTCAGGCACGAACATTACCGGCAATTTTTCTACCAGATCTCTTATGATTTCAAATGAGGCACTTCCACTTCCGATGACAATCCCTGCATGCAAAACTGTCACCGCATAATTTTTAGCCGATTTGAGTATTTCCCCCGTTTCCTTCCTTGATTCTAAATGTTTGGATAGATTCTTATCATGTTCGAATCCACTCAAATAAATCACTTGTTTGATTCGTGTGTTACTCAAACAATGGACGAAGTTAGAAGCTGCATGCTGTTCGTCTTCTTCAAAATGATTTGTCGATGCACTCATTGAATGCACCAGATAATATGCTGCATCAATATCCTCCGGAATATTCTCTAATCCGGAACCTTTAACAAGATCACCCTCAATGAGATGTATCTGAGGATTACTATGGTATTCTTCAGGCATTCGCTTTTTATCTCTGATTAAGCAGTAAACCTGATGATTTGCAGCCAGCAATATAGGCAACATCCGGCCACCTATATAACCCGTAACTCCGGTAAGCAGAATATTCATAATCAAGCTGTTTAGATAAAATAAAACATTCAAAAGAATGCATATGTTCAACCTTTAAAATCCATTATTTTATAAACCTAAACACGTTAAAAGGTGTTATATATAAAACCTTATATATAAAAAAGATGAAGTATATAATAGACCATGCAAATAGCCGGGGACATGCCACCCATGGATGGCTGGAGAGCTATCACACTTTCAGCTTTGCCGGTTATTACAACCCTCATAAAATACACTTCGGTGCACTACGTGTATTAAACGATGATCGAGTTATGCCGGGTAAAGGATTCGACATGCATAAGCATCAGAATATGGAGATTCTGAGCATCCCGTTGCTTGGACATCTAAAACATCAGGATAACATGGGCAATACCGAAGTTATTTCTCCGGGAATGATTCAGGTGATGAGTGCCGGAACAGGTATCACGCATGGAGAATATAATGATAGTCTGACGGAATTTGTAGAGTTCCTGCAAATCTGGATTATTCCTAAAAGCGAAAATACAAAACCGCGTTATGATGATTATAATCTGAAAAATCTGCTTGCGCGTAATCAGATGCTTACCATCATTGCTCCGGACGGATCAGGTATAACATCCATAAATCAATACGCCTGGGTTACACTCGGATTTAAAGACATGGGTGAGCACTATCATTATAAACTGCATGGTGAGAATATGGGTGTTTATATGTTTGTTATCCATGGTCGTGTTGAAGTAGACGACAATACTCTAAACGCACGCGACGGCATCGCAATAACTGATACACAGGAGTTTTATGTCGAAGTAAAAGAAAATGCCTATTTGCTTTTAATAGAAGTTCCAATGATTGAATTAAAATAAAAGAAAGCCATATTAGGGGTTAATAAATCTCTAATATGGCTTTCTTTGTATATTTTCACAACCTTGATTCCCATGAATACAAGCTTTTTCGTACATTTGCCCGATTTTACCTATTAAACAATATTCCAATGAAAGTATACAATCTTGCTGAGCAGAATTCCGAATTAAACCGTTTTGTTGCTGAAATAAGAGATGTAAATGTACAACATGACAGTTTACGTTTTCGCAGAAACATCGAACGGATTGGTGAAGTGATGGCTTATGAAATAAGCAAAACATTCCGTTACAGCACAAAAGACGTACAAACACCTCTTGGTATTGCCCCTGTAAATACTGCAGACGATAAAGTCGTTATCGGTACCATTTTAAGAGCGGGTCTACCGTTCCACCAAGGCTTTCTTAGTTATTTAGACAAAGCAGAGAATGCTTTCGTATCAGCTTACAGAAAATACAAAGATGCTCTTAAATTCGAGATTAGTATCGAATATATCGCTTCTCCCCGTATTGACAACAAAACATTAATTGTTACCGATCCAATGCTTGCAACAGGTAGCTCTATGGAGCTGGCATTAGGAGCATTACTTACCAAAGGAAATCCTGACCACATCTATCTTGCTGCTATTATAGCGAGCCAACAAGCTGTTGATTATCTTCAAAAAGTTATCAAACATCCAAATGTTACATTATGGGTTGCTGCTATTGATCCTGAAATCGATGATCATTCATATATCATCCCGGGATTAGGTGATGCAGGTGACTTAGCTTATGGCGAGAAAGAATAACTTTCATCATCATTACAGATATAAAAAAACCA
>DKPO01000020.1:79323-101592 GCA_002471225.1 Porphyromonadaceae bacterium UBA7332 | reverse complement strand
TGGTTTTTTTATATCTGTAATGAAATTCAGACTATTCAACACCTGCCAATTCAGGGTCAATCAATAAACGTCCGCAATACTCACATACAATAATTTTCTTACGTAATTTTACATCTAACTGTCTTTGTGCAGGGATCTTGTTAAAACATCCACCACAAGCATCACGTTGGATATAAACGATAGCAAGACCGTTTCTTGCACCTTTACGAATACGTTTAAAAGCTGTCAATAAGCGAGGTTCAACAGTTGATTCTACTTTTTTCGCTTTTTCACGAAGACGCTCTTCATCTTGTTTCGTTTCCATAACGATATCATCTAATTCAGCTTTTTTAGATTCCAAATCAGCTAATCTATCGTCAAGTTGTTTTTTACTTCTATCGTAATCGTCTGTTTTTGTTTTAGACATAGAAGTAAATTCTTTGATTCTTTTCTCACAAAGTTCGATTTCCAGATTTTGGAATTCGATCTCTTTAGAAAGGAAATCATATTCTTTGTTGTTGCGAACATTCTCTTGTTGAGTTGTATATTTCTCAATCAATTCTTTAGCAGCAACAATCTCTTGTTTCTTAGTTGCAAGAGAGTTTTTTAGGTCAGTGACTTCATTCTTGATATTTTGAATACGAGTCTCTAAACCGGCAACCTCATCCTCAAGGTCCTGAACCTCTAAAGGCAATTCACCGCGAAGAGTCTTAATTCGGTCAATCTCCGAAAGAATCGATTGAAGATCCCAAAGAGCTTTCAATTTTTCTTCAACAGTAAGCTCTACACCTTCTGCTTTCGTTTTTGTAGCCATACGTTTCTTATATGTAATTTATCGGATTTGTTTTTACTTCTGACAAATGAATCGCAAAGTTAGAGAATTTTTCTCTAATTATATCATAAATCAAGTCTTTTGTGAATTGTTCTGATTCATAATGTCCTATTTCAGCCAAAATTATTCGGTTTTCATGCACAAAGAAGTCATGATACTTAATTTCACCTGTAACAAACAAATCAGCGCCATTTGCCATAGCCTGCGGATAAAGAAAAGATCCGCTGCCTCCACATAAAGCGACACTCTTCACTGACTCTTTGCAAACCGGAGAATGCTTCAGGCAAGGCACTCCAAACGTTTCCTTAATCCGCTTCAATGCATTCACTGGTGATAAAGCATGCTCAAATTCTCCTATTACTCCACTACCGGACTCTTCAGTGACGTTAGCCAACTCAATCAGATCATAAGCCGGAACTTCATAAGGGTGAGCTTCCATCAAAGCACGAAGTATATTGTTTTGCTGATAACGAGGGAAAATTACTTCAACCTTTGTTTCTACTTCTGTATGCATCTCATTAATGTCGCCCACATACGGATTCGCATTTTCATTCGCTTTAAACGTACCTTCTCCTAAAGCATTAAAACTACAAGAAGAATAGTTGCCTATCTTTCCGGCACCGGCAGCAAATAAAGCTATCCGAACCATTTCTGCTTTTTTCAAAGGAACAAATGTAGCCAGCTTCATCAACATTCCGGCCTGTGGAGCCAGCACTCTGATATTTTTCAGACCCAGCTTTTGAGCCATACGATAACTCACGCCGGTTTTTACATTATCCAGATTGGTATGAGCTGCATAAAGTACAATATCATGCTTTATTGCTTTAATGATGCAACGCTCAATATAATCTTTTCCCGTCAGCTTTTTCACTCCCTTAAAGATCAAAGGATGATGAGCTATTATAAGATTACAATTCTTAGCAATGGCTTCATCTATCAGTTCTTCCGTAATATCTATAGCAATCAAAACACCTGACACTTCTTTACGATCGTTCCCGACCTGTACCCCGCAATTATCATAGTTTTCCTGCAAAGCTAAAGGCGCATAAGCCTCTATCTCATTCAATATATCCCTGATTTGCATAATGCTTACTAATGTAATATTTTATATATGGTTTCACGCAAAAGATCATGTGTCGTATTTGAATAATTACCCACCCCTTTTGATCGTGCATCACACTCTCTGATGAAGCCAATGATTTGCATGGTTTTCAATGCCGAATATTTACGCATACCTTCCATATAATCTTTAGCCTGAAAAGAACCCTTCAGTCCTAATCCTTTTATTACTCCATTTTCAGATTTATCCGGCAAATAATAACAAAGCATTAGTTTGCTGAAGTAATTGTACAAAACGGTATTAGTAACTACGATCGGATTCGACCTCGGATTATCTCTGAAATAATTGACTATCCGGTTCGCTTTTAAAACATCTTTACCGACAATCGCTTTAAGCAGCTCGAAATTATTAAATTCTTTACTGATTCCGATATTCTTCTCAATCAGATCAGGAGTTATTCGCCCGCCTGAACCATTCTGAACAATCATCAATTTATCAAGCTCTCTGACAATCCGGCTTAAATCAGTCCCCAGAAAATCAGCTAACATAGCTGCAGCCTTCGGATCTATTGTCTGCCCTTTTGTCTGAAGATAAGAACTTATCCACCCGGCTACCTGATTATCATATAATTTTTTAGATTCAAACAGAACTCCATGCTTCCCGGCTTCACTCGCAAACTTTGTCCTACCATCCAGCTTGCCATTTCTATAATTTATAATCAGCACTGTCGAAGACATCAACTGCTGCATATAGATTGACAGCTTATCGAGATCTTTTACCAATTGTGCTTCTTTAACCAGAACGACACGCCTTTCGGCAAATGACGGATAAAACCTTGCTTCATTGATAATATCCTGCGCAGTAACATCTGCACCATACAACACGACCTCATTAAAGTCTTTTTCATCCTGAGTAAGGACTGAAGACATTAATGCTTGTGTTATTTGATCAATAAAGTAATTTTCCTCCCCCATCAAAACATACACAGGAGCGAAATCCCGCTTCTGTATTGCTGTCATGATAGAAGCAAAAGTCAGAGTTTCTTTTTTAGCCATTTTGTTCGAATCGTAGGTGTTTAACTGTTTTACGATTTTGTATCAGCATTTCCAGCGAACGAATACCAATCAATACGTGATCTTTCACGTAGGTACGAGTTACAGCTGCATCACTTTTATCCGTTTTCACGCCTTCCGAAATCATAGGCTGATCTGTTACCAGCAACAACGCTCCTGTCGGAA
Organism: Porphyromonadaceae bacterium UBA7332; assembly: GCA_002471225.1. Lineage (GTDB taxonomy): Bacteria > Bacteroidota > Bacteroidia > Bacteroidales > UBA7332 > UBA7332. Next base: position 98,483 of record DKPO01000020.1, on the reverse strand, counting down.
TGCCATTTGCAAAACCAACTGTAAATAACGTTGCAGTCTCCATATCAATCGCCATCGCACGTGTTTTACGCAAATAAGTTTTAAACTCCTCATCATGCTCCCATACACGTCTGTTTGTTGTGTAAACTGTTCCTGTCCAGTAATCATGCTCTAAATCACGTATACTGGTAGAAACGGCACGCTGTAAACTAAATGCAGGCAAAGCAGGAACTTCCGGTGGCATATACATATTAGAGGTTCCTTCTCCACGAATACCCGCCAATGGTAAAATATAATCACCTAATTTGTTCGCTTTCTTTAATCCGCCACATTTACCCAGGAACAGAACTGCATTTGGTTCAATCGCTGATAATAAATCCATAATTGTTGCAGCATTGGGAGTACCCATTCCGAAATTAATAATTGTAATTCCGTTTGCCACAGCATTTGGCATATTTACATCTGTAATTGCTTCTACACCGTAGTGTTCCGCAAATATTTTCACGTAGTTAGAAAAATTTGTCAATAGAATATGACTTGTAAATTCTTCAATTGGTCTGCCTGTATATCTTGGTAACCAATTTTCTACAATTTCTTGTTTTGTCTTCATAAAACAGTAATTTTGCAATAGTATAAATTAAGCAAATATAATAATGATTCCGCTAAACCTTCCCAACTCAACGCTAAAAATCACCTTACGCGACCAAAAAAAGTTTATTTGGGATCGTCTTCGTAAGAAATTTGTCGCCTTAACTCCGGAAGAGTGGGTCCGACAAAACTTCATTGAATTCCTGATTGATCACAAAGAGTATCCGGAAACACTTATGAATAATGAAATAGCTGTACGTCTCAATGGTATGAATAAACGTTGTGACTCTGTTGTCTTTGATCAAACAGGCAAACCAGTTGTCATCATTGAATACAAAGCACCCCAGATAACGATTAATCAAAATGTATTCGATCAGATTGTTCGCTATAATATGGTTCTTCAGGTCCCATACCTGATCGTTTCCAACGGACTTAGCCACTACTGCTGCGAGGTCGATTATCAAAATCATCGTTGCAATTTCCTTCAGGATATTCCAACCTTCGGAGAAATAGCAAAAAGGGTCGAAAAGTAATCTTTTCAGACTCTTTCCGACCCCGCGCGTTTATTTAGTTCCCATGATTGCATTCCATACAGCCTTCGTTACATCTGAAATCACTTTATCTCTATCAGAAGTACTCATTTTCGAATCTTTCACAAAGACAGCTAATCCGATTTTACGTCCCGAATCAGTTGTGAAAATTCCAACATCATTCGTTGCTGCATATAATCCGTTTTTAGCTTTTGCTGATGTTCCTGTTTTATGCTCCAGGCGAATATCTTCAGGCAAACCTGACTTAATACGATATACACCCGCAGGAACCTGCATCAATAAATTTGAAAAATAACCTTTCGCTTCACCATTAATAATGTTACCACTATTGAATGCTCGTAAAAGCTGACACATTCCGTAAGGTGTAGAATAATTGTCGTAAACTTTAGCAGATGACGTGTTTTGTTCTTTCTGCGTTGCAGCTATTTTCATCCCTTTAATACCATGTTCTTCGAGAAAAGTATTGATATTAGCCATACCTCCGACTTGCTTAGTCAGAATATCTGTTGCATTTTCATCATCGAATGCAACCATATAGGCGATTAACTCATTCAAAGATATTTGAGATTTCTGTGTCCCGTATTTATTTCTTAATGGCGAGAATTCATTTTGCTCAAGCTCTCCAGCCTCTACATTTACTTTATAATCTAACGACCCGTTTTGTCTGTCAACAATACTCATAGTTAATAATCCGATCGGTAAATTAGCCGTTTGTGACAAAGGAAATAATTCATTTCCATTATAGGTTAAAGTGTCCCCCGTCTGAAGGTTTATTACACCCACACCTAATTGTCCGTCACACCCTTTAGCTATCGAAGCGATTTCTCCGCGTAATTTTTTAGTAAAATCCTGAGCGTTTGCCGAGCAAAACATACCCATCAAAACCATTATCGAAACGAAAATCTTTTTCATAATATAAGGCTCATTATTTTTATTTATTTTCATCTTAAAACAATATTCCCCCCAAAAGAGTTCTTAAAAAAAAACTTCCCACTCATAACTAAATAAAAATCAAATAGAAAACTCCGTCAACTCCCATATACAAAGGATTTACAGAAAAAATAATCTTGAAAAAATTTGCAACTTCAAAATAAAGCCTTACCTTTGCACACGTAATCGAAACAATAACGATACCACAAACAACAATGGTTCCTTAGCCGAGTGGTTAGGCACCGGTCTGCAAAACCGTTTACGGCGGTTCGAATCCGCCAGGAACCTCATAAAAAGGACTCAGTATTTTGCTGAGTCCTTTTTTTTATTTCTACATCAAAGAGATTCTGGATCAGCGATAAATGGGATCAAGTCAAAAAGTTGTGGGAATGTTAAAGTGTTATGAATAAATATCATAAACATCGGACAGCTGCTTGCCAGTTCCGGATATATCTTTTAAAATATATACCTGATCTTTTCCTTAAAAAAGCCATTCGAATGAACATTTAAATTTTTCAATTCTTCCAGTAGATCCTTTATTTCTCCCAACCAGCTACGGAAAGCTTTATTCGTAAACTTTTAATGTTTAACTTGAAAACGTGATAAAAGAGCTGAATAATCTATAGTTTGAGACATAATACATTCGATTTCTATCTGACAAAGTTAATTTTTTTCGACTGCTCACACAACTTTTTGACTTAATCCGGGATTCCTCTGTTTTGGATTCTTTTGAAGGTCTTCCCAGAGGTGTTCCCATTTATTTCTATTTGATAGAGTTTGAGTAGTAATCGGTTAGCTTTGTTCAAATATATCTTATCTGCATATAATTTTGCCGGAAGATAGCCAAAGCGTTCTTTATATAATTTTATCTGAAGCTCCAAATCGCCAGACTCGTTATAAGCATCCCAGCTGTGATGATCTATAAAAGTTAACCATTGATAATACTTGCTCCAATTTTAACACCAAACTCGATCAGAGATTTAGCTTTACCTCGTACTATTGGACGTACGTGAGCTTGAAAAATACTGACAATTCGATTGCTACATGAATTAATCTTATTCTTGAACGTTTCATCCTGTTGGTGATGCATTTTTATGATGCTTCCAATAAGGCTCTATTCATTGTTCTTCAGATTATAAAGAAGTTGCGTTCCGTTTACTGCAATAAGATTTACAATACTATGAATATCTTTACTCAAGTAAGATAGTAACTCCAGTTTCTCTTTGTTAATGAGCTTTTTGCTTTTTTTTGTTTTATTACTTCAAGGTAAGACTTACGAGCTTTATTACAATGAGAGTTCGGATGTTCGAGAGAAAAGCTCTTACACAGTTTTTGCATTAATCGATTGAGAACCTTTGATCCATCATGAAGTAAATCAATATCCGTAGGATAGCGAACTTCAGCATCAGCGCAAGTTGCATCAATTTTAAGCGCTCCTTTATGCTCTCGGCCCTCAGTGTCTGTAAATTTATCATCTTCCTGTTGAATAGGTGTTGGAAGATTGTTGTTCTTATCGCTGTCTTTTGACTCTGCTACTGATTTAGCCTTTTCCAGTTGAGAGAATAACAATGCTACACTCATCTGATTAAAATTGTTTGTCCCCAGACACTTGCGAATAGTCAAAAATAAGCTCGGATCAAAGATTGGCTTATCGGTAAACTCTGAAAGCCCAATAAAATATTGCATATAGAGATTTTCTTGTATGCCGTAAATTGTTTCCTCATCAGATAAATTCATTTTATGCTTAATGATAAGAGCTCTAATTATCATTCTGCCTGGCTTATTACCCGCTCCTCGCTTTTTATTTGACAACTTCGAATTAATTAGAGCTTCTCTATTTCTTCCCATGGAATGGAGTCTCCTAATTTAACCCAACGGTTTGATTTATTCAAACCCTCAAGTGAAGATCTAAATTTATCTAATTCTAACTGTTTTCCTTGTGAACTGAATTTCATAGCCTTGACTTTCAACACTCAAATATAGTAATTCAACGTCAATCAACAATAAAAACATAAGCTAACTTACTATATATAGGCGTTTTATATTCATTCAGACAGAGATATTCAATATACTTGTAAGAAAACTCGAAACCATTTACTCTCTCATGGATTTATTCAAAGCATAAGCCGCAAAGGCAACTGTTGGGATAATGCTGTGGCTGAAAGCATTTTTAAAACGCTTAAATGCGAGCGGTTATATGGATATAAGCTCAAAACTAAAGAAGAGTTGAGCAAAATCATATTCGAATATATTGAAATATGGTATAACCGAAGACGAAGACATTCGGCATTGAATAACCTTACAATTGAATAGTTTTGGAGATTAATCAATATTCAAAGAACAAAAAATTCAAATGTAGCTTAACTTTATGTCCAATATAAGTTGGCAAGTCCACTATCTTTATTTTTTAGTAGTTACCCATATTGTAACAAATACAGACAAAATAGCAACCACAACAGAGACAATAGTTACCCAAAACATTCTATGCGACATTTTATCAGCTTTTTTGCTTAACAAATAAGTTTGGTAATTAAAAAATGATGATGTCGCAAGCGATTGAAATGTATGCTCTTGATATGCTTTTACCCCGTCTAAAGTAATCCTAAATTTGGGAGCATATTTATTTTCTGTTTCTAGTAGTTCTACCAATCCTAATCTTATCATCTTAGAAATAATAAGATTTATTCGTGCAACGGAAATATCCCATACAAATTCTTTTGGGACATAGTTTACAATCGTTTTATTAAGATCTGCAAATGAAATCTCATCTTTCTGAAGGAAAGCCTCCAAAACTGCTGACATAATAAAATGTTCTTGATAAAAACGCTCAGATAACGTAGTAGCAGTATTATTAAGAATTGGCTCAATATTACTGTATGGTTCTGTCGCTTTACCTAATTCTCTAAAAGCTTCAACCATTTTTAGCATATCAGTCTTTTCTTCCTCTGTCATACTATTTGGGTCTTTACAAATTTCTCCGAGCGACCTTTTTCTTGTTTTTTGTTCCATACAATTTCAATATAAAGAGAGCATTTTATGCTACAAAACTATTTATTTTTCAACAGCTCTTTCACATCAAACAACTTGACTTTCTTAGCTGACTGTTCAGCAAGAGTCGGACTCCATTTGATATAACGTTCGGTGGTTCTGATATTGCCATGCCCCATACATTGCTTTTGTATTTGAATAGGCATACCTTTTGCACTTGCAAGAGTAGCAAACGTTCTGCGTGAAGAGTGATAAGTAATATATTTGTCTATCTCTGCCATTTTTGTAAGCTCTCGTAAAGTCTCTTTTATATCTTGCTTACAATACTGATAAAAAATATGATTTCCCTTCTCCACGTTATCCAAATCTCCTTCGGCTGCAAACTCCAACATCACTTCAGCCAATGGATGTAACGAAACATACAAAGGCTTTTTACCTTCTGCATCTTAATTTCCAAAATAACAGGGTCTCGATTTACGTCTAAATCTCCCCATTTGATAGCCAAAGCATCTCCGATTCTTAACGCAGTTACACACGAGAATAGATACATTATCAGCACACGATACTGTTTAGAACCGAGCTCCACCTTATTCAAAAGCAGATAGAGTCGTTTAACCTCCTTTTCTTCCAAGAATACATCGTTAACAATATCTTCGGGCAGGCACAAATCAACTGTTCGATAAGGATCTTTAATAGGAATATTCAAAGTCTCAATATATCGGATTATAGCTCGGATATGTTTAATGCGATTATATCAGCTTCCTTTAACATCACCTTTGCCATTCTCTTCACCACGCTTGATAAGAAACTTTTCAAAGTCTGAGAGCAGTTTTGCATTTACGTCTTTAATCCGCATTTCTTTACGAAACTCCTTCTATGATTTAAGCGTGGTTTCATACCCCTGTAACGTGCTTTCTCCTATTTTACCAGTATTTGTACGCTTTGAGACGTAATCACTGAAATAGGCATAAAAAGACCCATTTTCAGGTCGTTCATCTTTCGCATTCATTTGAGAAATTATTTCCCTCAAAATATCTTTGGTTAGCTCCGTATTCTCCAATTCTGTTTTGCGAACCTTCTGCATAATACGATTCACCTCTTGTTGAAATATCACATCTTTGATTAGATCTAACACCTTTTAAACATCTGCATCCCATTCTTCGAGCAATAAGTTAAGTCCTATTGGAAATTTGGGTTCTTCGCCGTCTATTCTGCAAAATGAATATAGAGAGGCATCGTGCCGTCCTTCTTTTTCTTATCGCCACGAAGATAAAGTGTTTTATCTTGAAGCCTTATAGCCATAGCCATTCTATTTTTTTTGCTAAGATAAATATTATTTACTTAATTCACCCGAAAAAGTTAAAATATCTTTGGCGGCTTTTTTGGCTCGTTTTTCCTCTTGTCCCATTGGTCGGGGAATACATCTATGTTAGTAGGTATCTTGGTATCACGGCAACCAACCCGAATCCGAAGATATATTGGATATTTACCATTTCGCTTTATCGGTTTATCTTTTCTAATACAACTTATAATCGAATATTCTGCCATAATTATAAAAGTTAATTAACTCGCATGAGCTAAGTTAGTTGGCAGCTTAGAGACGACAAAATATTTACCAAAAGAAATGAGTTTATATACAGAAAAGAATTGTAATTTTCATGATCACAACTCTTTATTCAGAATAATTATATTATTGACATGCATTTCTAAATTGGATACCGTATTCATTTACATATACAATGCTTTCGGTGCCACCTATCTCAAGTTCTTCGTTAGGGTGGCCCGATTTATAACGATTTAATAAGTTCGATAAAAAAGGAGTATTTCTCAACTCATTATAGGTAACACCAGTTTGGCTTCTATCATACATTAATTCAATCAATCCAAACTTACTTAATCGAATAAGGCTTGCAGAAACGTCGAATTCATTGAATCCGTCAATAGTCCAACCCATATACCATTCTGGAGTTGCATCCACAAAAAATTGATTTTTCCCTTTTATTGAGATTGTAGGATTTAATATTTTCTGGTAGCTTTTTATAGAGGATAGTTTTTCAAAAACCTTTGCATCTAAACTGTTCATTTGCTTTATGATTTCAACAAATGAAGGATGCACTACCTTCTCTTTGCCAATATCCATTGAATTAGCAAGAAGATTAATATACATCTCTCTTAAAGTTTCATTTTGAGCTGTATAGCCTAAGGCTTGAATAAGAGGTACTGCAATTTCAGGGTCAGGAGTCTTGCGTCTTTCTTCTGGGATTTTCTCAAATTTCTTTTTTACCCCTTCTTCAACAACTTTCTCTATTTGCTCCCACCCCCATAATAATCCTCTTATCGGTGCTAATAGTACTTTTACAGTTCTTCCTGCAACACTTCCAACTTCGGAAACGGCAGGTTTAGCTAAATCTTTGTATACCTCTGGTATAATAGCTTTTGCTTCATTAAGTAGTTCTTCGCCAGAATTAGGGTCAATCATATAATTAAAATATTAGTTAATTGAGTTTTATATTGCGAAAATAAAAAAATCACTTGAATATTTCCAGAAGTTTCCCAATGGTTGAAAACTTTTTCTTTAAATGATTCAAATTTAGCACATAAACAGTGTATATTTGAACATTACAAACTTATAAATATATATTTATGCAAATAGAAGTTCAGACAAAAAAAAGTAAGGAATTAAAGACGCAGATTCTTAAAGTCGTTGAGGAAGAAGTAGTCAAGACTTGGGTTGTGAGACAATCTAATGGGACAAAATTTTTAACTCATAAACCAGAACAATGGTATGATAAAGTATTAATTGGTTTTACAGAAGAGGAGGATAAATTAATTTTCTCCATAAATTGGTGGGAAAACTATGGAGAACCTTCAAAAGATATAAAAGGATATTATATTGGTAGATTAACAGAACTATTGATAGTTAATTTCTCTGATAAGTTTAATAGATTTGAAATCAAGATATAAAATATAGGGGCGCAAAAAGGGTCGCAATTTTTCAATATAGAGCAAAGCATTTATTTTACTGGGTTTTCGAGGAATTAGTAAGGCTTTAAAATTGAGTAATCTAAATTTCAATTATCAGATTATTAACAATATAAGTCGTTCGCCAGGAACCTCATAAAAAGGACTCAGTATTTTGTTGAGCCCTTTTTTTATTTCTACATCAAAGAGATTCTGGATCAGCGACAAATGGGGGATCAAGTCAAAAGGTTGTGGGAATGCTAATGTGTTATGAAATAAATATCATAGACATCGGACAGCTGTTTGCAAGTTTCCTGATATATCTTTTAAAATATATACCTGATCTTTTCCTTGAAAAGCCATTCGAATGAACATGTAGATTTTTCTATTCTTCCCATAGATCGTTTTTTTCTTCCAACCAGCTACGAAAAGCTTTATTCGTAAACTTATATTGTTTAGCTTGAAAATAATCTTATATTGAAAAAAGTTGACACAAAATGAGAAAAACGAAGTAATTTGGAAAGAAAAACAAAGGTATTTGCTATATAAAACAAAGGCATTTGGTAATCATCAAATGCCTTTGCTTTATAATTATCCCCCCTACACTGCAAAAAAACAGATTTTATCCATCACATCTATCACTCGGATATTAATGTATTGATTTACAATTAGTAAAATACTACATATAGGTGTAGGATGGTGTAAGATGGGTGTAGGATGGTGTAAGATCCAAAAGCTGTTCAACAATCTATACATCTGATTTTAAATAAATTACTACAAGTGTGTCAGATGTGTAGGATAAAATCACAAAATATCTCTTTAGTGAGGGATTTTAATCAAAAGAGAGACCAGGTGTATGAAAGATATAGTCAATCTCGGAATAGATAGACTCGAACGTTTATACGATTGACCGGATCTTTTCAAAGATAGAGTCATTTATCTAAAAGATTGGCTCAATAATTAATCTTTTATTCTGGTATTTAGATACGTATGAAAATATATTTAGATACGTACCAAAAATATTTTATATACGTATCTGAGATTTTTTACATACGTATGTAGATTTGATTAGATAAGGCGAATTTGAAATTCGTAATTTCGTCTTGCTGAAATCTGCTTAATTTCCAATTACTTTCTTTTTCAGTACAGACATCAAAAGATACGGTGTATCTCTGAAAAGAAACGGTATATCTTCACAAAGATACGGTTTATCTTTTAAAAGAAACGGCGTATCTTTTTAGAGATATACGTACAATATTTGAAACTGATTACGCTCTGTATGTATGTACACACCTAAAGTAATTTTTTGCATTTTATCTGCAACATTTGCAACATCTGCAACATATCCCCGTAAAACCCTTTGTGGATCGGTGTTTATCACTGTTGCAAATGGTTGCAGATGGTTGCAGATGGTTGCAAATAGAAACGCTATCTGCAACATGTAACAAACTATATACAAGATACTTATAGGCATGTTGCAAATGGTTGCAGATAAAACCTGCTTTTTCTGTTAGTAGAATTATCTCTCCCATATTCTAAAGATAAGCGAGTATATTAAATCTCTGTCTGATGCGATGAAAAGCAGAGAAATAAATAAGATTATAGATTCTCCAGCCAGAAGCAGAAAATAAGTAGAAATACTGATATTACCGAGACTTTAATATTCACATTACAAGCTCTCAAGAAATCCTTATGAGTTAACTCTCTGCTATTACGTCCTATAAATGGTTTCTCAACAACTATACCATGATATACATTAGGTCCTCCGAATTTGCAATCTAAAATACCCGCTAAGGCCGATTCCGGATAGCCTGAATTTGGACTTGCATGAGCAGAACCGTAAGTGTATATAAATCGTATTCCCTTCATACTCCCCGAGACAATAATCATTAACAAAGCCGTAAGACGTGCAGGTATCAGGTTAGCTAAATCATCTGATTTTGCAGAAACAAATCCGAAAGACTTGTAACGCTCATTTTTGTAACCGACCATTGAATCAAGTGTATTTATCATTTTATAAGTCATCATTCCGGGAATACCTGCTACTCCATAGTAAAAAAGTGGAGCTACAACCCCGTCACTCAAATTCTCTGATAATGTTTCCAATGTCGCAATACGTATTTGTGAGGCCGATAAATGAGCCGTATCCCTACCGACGATCCAGCTTAGCTGTTCACGCGCACCCGGCAAATCATTATCTAACAATTTCTTTTCGACCTTCCAGGCTTCATCCAGAAGAGATCGACTACTTAATCCGTAGAAGAAGAAGACAGATGATACGACATAATATATCAAATCAACCTGTTTACTCGCTTTTATCAGAAATGTAAAAAACAGAAAAACACCACTAATTAAAAGGAGGGCCATAAAGGCACCTTTCATTTTTCTGTATTTTCCTTTATTCAGATGTCTCTCAAAGAAACTTATTAAGGATCCGAAAAGGCGAATGGGATGTGGTAAAGAATAAGGATCACCAATTATTCCATCCAGAAGACTTCCTGCTATAACAGGAATAATCATATAAAATTCAGCATTCATCAACGTCCTGTTTGTGTTCTTTTTAATTGCATAATTTCATGAAGTGCATCAATCAGTTTTAAATTTACATGGTGAGACTGTGCAGCTATACGAATATGATTTATCGTCAAACCTCTGAAATTCGAAGCATCACGAATAAGGATTCCATATTTATCTATCAATATTTGCTTGCATTCTGACGCTGTTATATCAGCTAATTCACATAAAAAGAAATTACATAATGAAGGATATACTTTAATTCCGTCAATAGCATCCAGGCTCTTTTGAAGAAAGACAGACTCCTCCTGCAAAACTGTAAGCGAGGGATGCAAACGATCATAATTCTTCATTATATAGCAACCTGCTTCAAGAGCCAAAGCATTAACGGTCCACGGTGGACGCATCTCAGCCAAACGTGTTATTAAGGATGGATGTGCAATAATATATCCTAACCTTAAGCCGGGAATGGCAAAAGCTTTTGTCAGAGAATGTACCGTTATCAGATTTGCATGAATATGCCCCCGCAAAGAGGTGGATAACGGACTACATAAATGCGTATAAGCTTCATCCACGATCAGATGTGTATGCGCAGACCTCTGACAATAGTCATCTATTTTTGAACGGGAAAGAAAGGTTCCGTCCGGATTATTCGGATTTCCCAGCCAAACCGTATTATACGCGGCGATCGTTTCTGAATCAAACTCCTTAAGCGGATGAAAAGACAACTTGTGATTATACAATTTACAAGCATCTTCATATTCAGCAAATGCCGGTGTATAAATAGCTGTATTTACTCCCTGAAACAAGTGAGCTATCAGATAAAACGCTTCAGCAGAACCGTTCGTAACCAATATATGCGAAGTCGATACATGATGATGATCGGCCAATAACTGAGTCAGTTCTTTGGCTACAGGATCAGGATAATTCGATATGAGATGCATCGATTTTTTCAAATGATTCCCGATTTGCTCTGCCGAATGATTAAAGGCTATATTAGAACTAAAATCCATCTTTATTTTATCTCCATAATCCTGTAGATTATTACCATGCCCGTTTATCATATATGTAAGGTTTGATAGATATATTCCATATCTGTGTGTTTACGAACCCATTCAGCTAATAAATTATAATTCTCCTCCTTACGGGATTTATAATCGACAGTCAAATCTATCGTGTGATTAACCTGTGAGAGAATTGACCGGATAACATCTGTATTATCCAAAACTCCATGTATATAAGTTCCCCAGGTAGAATTATTCAAATAGTAACCATCTTTTTTACCATTATCCAATATCGCAAAAGGAGAGTCTGTCGGCGTTTCACCCGCATGGATTTCGTATCCTTCTCCCTTTCCTTCCTGATTCACCATCGTAAAGCTGCATTGACGCGTCTCTTTTCCCTCCCCGATAGTTGTAGAAACGGGTAAAATACCTAACCCCGGCATAGAAGAGATATCACCCTCAATATGTAAAGGATCATTTACCCATTCACCCATCATCTGGAATCCGCCGCAAATACCATATAACGGTTTGCCTTTTCTATGATGCTTAAGAATAGCGTTCGCCATTCCTGAGCTTCTGAGGTATTCAAGATCCGAAATGGTATTCTTTGATCCGGGTATAATAACTATATCTGCCGAATCGATTTCGCGTGGATTATGCACATAAGTTAAGAGAACATCATCGAGTTGTCCGATCGTATTGAAATCGGTAAAATTAGACATATGACGCAACAATACGACAGCTACCTTAACCGTTTTTTGTTCTTTGGTACTGTCCTGACGCTCTATACAGACTGAATCTTCCTGTTCTATAAATATGTCCTGAAAATAAGGTACTACTGCTACTACCGGAATACCGGTTAACTCTTCCAGCATACGTCTTCCTTCTGTAAACAGATTGATATCCCCCCGGAATTTATTTATAATGATACCTTTAATTGCCTGACGTTCTTTTTCAGGAAGAAGCATCACCGAACCGTAAACACTTGCGAATACGCCTCCTTTATCAATATCTGCAATTAAATAAGTTGCAGCATCAGCATATAAGGCCATTCTCATATTGACAATATCCTTATCCCATAAATTCATTTCCGATATGCTTCCCGCTCCTTCGAGTACGATCGGATTATACCGATTGCTCAAACGATTAAAGGCACTTGTCACCTCAGCAAATAACTCATCCCGATCCGTATGCTGAAAATATTCTGAGGCAGTTTTATTCCCTACAGGTTTACCATTCAGAACTACTTGTGAAGATAAATAGTTGGTAGGTTTTAATAATACGGGATTCATTTCCACGCAACATTCGATTCCACAAGCTTCTGCCTGCACAGCCTGAGCTCTGCCTATTTCGAGCTGATCTTTCGTTGCATAACTATTTAAAGACATATTCTGTGCTTTAAATGGGGCAGGATGATAACCATCTTGCAGAAAGATCCGGCAGAAGGCTGCATTGATGACCGATTTTCCGACATCAGACCCTGTTCCTACAAACATGATGGGTTTTAATTTATTCATTTCGTTATATAATTATATCGGTTATCTTCTATTTTTATGACTTCACCGTAAGCTACAGGAATATCAAAAGCCTGATCCATAGCTACCAGACCCATTGCAGCCAGAAAAGCCCGGATCGTTCCGGCATGGGTTACAATCACTATGACTTTATCGTCGGTACACACTTCTCCGATAAACTCTGAGACCCGTCTGATCATCGACTGAAACGACTCACCTCCGGGAGGAGCTTCGTGCAGGTAATTTCCGAACCATTTTTTACCTTCCGCTCTGTGATAAATCTCTGTCCACGGTAAAAGTTCCCATTCACCAAAATTCATTTCCATCAGCCGTCTGTCTGTATGCACTGTTCCGTTCAGACAGGACGCTAAATGACAACAACGCGACAGCGGACTACTAATAATCGAGTCATAAGAAATTTCTGCTAATTTTCGTTGGACATTTCCGGCTTCAAGCTCAAACCATTCACTTAGTTTCACATCACTCTGCCCATAACAGATACCTTCCATTTTTTCAACAGAGGTATGCCGGATCAGATAGATTACACTCCCCATAATTTCAAGCTCATCAGGTAAGACAAAAAGATGATAATCTCCGAGAATTGTTGTAATGCTCCTAATGTATCGCCCGTAAAGCCATCTATTTTTTTATGCAAATAGCTTCTGTACAAAAGAAAGAAGATAATTAACACTAACATTGACAATACGGAAAAGACCCAGGAAAAGAAAAGCAATGGCAGCACGCCGGTTAATACAGCAAACGCCACGGATTCCGGAGATATTTTATTTCTTGTATAATCCCCTTTGCTTGACTCTGATCGCGCATAGTTACTGGTATTTATTAAGAATAACGGAGGCACACGACTTAAAGCTGCGGCACTAATCAGTAATAGCGGAAAGACATGCATATCGACACTCATAAAAATCATTCCTTTCATCAGGAAAAGTAAAATAAGTGCGATCACTCCATAAACGCCGATATGACTATCTTTCATAATAGCCAGAATCCGCTCTTTATTATATCCTCCGCCAAAACCATCAAAAAAGTCAGCCAGTCCGTCCTCGTGCATACATCCGGTAATCAAAGCAAGTCCTGCCAATGTCCCGATAACTGCAATTTGCAGATTAAACCAATAAGACAAGAACAAATAGATTATACTGCCGGCAATTCCTGTTACTATACCAACCAGCGGAAAATAACGAAAGCTGTCTGTCATTATCTTTTCTGACCAGTTTAATTTGATCGGCGAAGGCAATCTGGTATAGGAAACAAGGGCGGTAAAAAAAAGATTCAACTCTTTTTTCATAAGTTTCAGAGATTATTTATCAACTTGAAATACCTGTGCACTGTCAAAATCTGCCATCTCATTTAAAAACGTTACTGCAGATTGAATAATCGGATAAGCTAATGCAACACCTGTTCCCTCACCCAAACGCAAGTCAAGCTGAAGAAGCGGATCTGCTTTCAGGTATTTCAACATCAGAATATGTCCTTTTTCATTCGATGAATGAGAAAAAATTGTATTCTTCAATATACCCGGCTGCATTTCATACGCACTGATAAAAGCAGATGTCGCTATAAATCCGTCGGCCAGTATCAGCATATTAAGTTTCCATGCTTCAAGAATGGCTCCGCACATCATTGCAATTTCCAATCCGCCAAAAGTAGCTAAGACTTCTAAAGGAGCCTTCGGATCGTATTTATTTGCTACCTGACTTAAGATATTAAGTTTATGCTCCACGCCTTTTTCATCCAATCCTGCTCCCCGACCCACACATTCACTCAACGGATAGCCTGAAAACTTATGTAACAATAAAGAAGCAGCAGATGTATTACCGATCCCCATTTCGCCGAATCCGATAATATTACATCCTTCTTCAAACTCTTTACGCACCATTTCTCTACCTACAGACATCGCTTTCAGACAAGTATCTACACTCATTGCCGGTTGAAGCAACATATTTGCTGTACCTCGCTGAATTTTCCGATGAACGATTGGCAAATCTTCTGCGAAATCATAATCGACTCCGCCGTCTATTACCTTCAATTCTATACCGTGCTGACGCGAAAACACATTAATTCCCGCACCTCCATTCACAAAATTCATTACCATTTGATGTGTAATTTCCTTCGGACAGGGGCTAACACCCTCATCGGTTATTCCGTGATCAGCTGCAAACACTAAAATCGCAGGCTTATGAAGCTTCGGTGTCAATGTTTGTTGCACACTGGCTATCTGAAATGCTATTTTCTCTAATTTTCCCAGAGATCCCAAAGGTTTTGTTCTGGTATTAATTTTATGCCATATCGCTTTATCCATCGTTATTCGTATTTATTATTTCAATTGTAGGGGCAATCCCGAAATCATCGCATAAACCCGATCAGCTTTCTTTGCTATATACTGGTTCATCCAACCTTGCAAATCGGTAAAGTGACGTGACATTTCATCCGGTGCATGCAAACACATTCCGATCTCGTTACTTACGACTATCAGTGTAAAATCCTGATCTATAAATCTGTCCCATTCTGCTTTTGCTTCTTCGAGTGAGCGATTCAGATCATATTGATTGTCATGAAAAATATTCGTTAACCATAAGGTGATACAATCCAGTAGAACCGTCTTCCCTGACAAATCCAAAGAGGAAATATGTTTTTCTTCTTCTTTGTTAATCCAGTTCTCCCCTCTGTCTGCCTGATGTCGTTTGATACGTGCCTCAAAATCGGCATCCCAGCAGCGGGCTGTTGCCAGATACACCGGATGTTCACTCAGAGACTCCGCCATGCTTTGAGCATGGCGGCTTTTCCCTGAGCGCTGACCACCGGTAATAAAAGTGATCTCTCTCATTATCTTTATATTTTAGAATTGATAACTCACATGTCCCATGATGCTACGTCCGGGCATATTATAACCGTCTTTTTCCGTATAGTTTTCATCAAATAAATTCGTCACCGAAAAACCTACACGAAAATGCTTATTAATATCATAGTGTGACGATAAGTCAAAAATCAGATGAGACGGGTGGCGAAGAATTTTATCCGATGCCTGATATCCGCCATGATCATAATAATCGCCGGAAGTAATATCCGGTCTCTGATTGCCGTTCCAGTCATTCTCCAGACGATGTCCGATATAACGTGCTGTCATTCGCGCCGAGAATCCCTGATTATTATCAAACCCGATCCCGAAATTGGCTGTCGCTTTTCGTATGTACAACATATCCTTTCTGACTTTTTCCATCGTTCCTGTTTTTGTTTTCACCTCATCATCAAATCTGGCATTCAGGAAATAAGTTGCTCCTCCGAATAGTTCCAGACGATAAGGAGCATTCCATAACGAGGCAATATTAGAAGAAAATAAAACTTCAAATCCGTTCATCATGCCTTTCGTTGCATTCTTATAGGAAGTTGTGTCTTTACGACTATTGTCGTTTACGATTTTATTGTCATAAAAATTCTGGAAATACGTCAGATCTATATTAAAGTAATCCTTATAGCCATAATTAATGCCCAAGTCATACGATACCGATTTTTCCGGTTTCAGATCCGGATTTCCGACATACAGTTTCTTTCCAATCTTATATACGCCTGCTGTTTTGTAAGCATCAGGTACATAAAAAGCATTACCGGCACTGGCATGTACATATAAATCTTTCGTAAAACGATAGTTAACACCCAAGGAAGGATTCAGATTGGAATAATGAGCTGTTTTCTTCTCATTTTTCAGCATCTCATCAGCCTTCAATGTATAGGTAATATAGTTATAGCGTAGTCCCGCATTCACGAATAAATTATTCCACGTATAAGCAAGCTGAGTAAATGCCGAGGCTGCGGTGCGTGTATGATTCGGCCGTAAAGGAGTTGTCGGTACCCATTTGTCTGAATATTTCTTTGAATGCACTTCAAAAGCATCAAAATCAGCGCCTGCCAACCATCGCAAATCGCCCCAGTTATGCGTATTGGCGACTTTTAGTCCATACTGCTTAATCTTTTCATTCGATTTAATAAATGCAGAATCCGTATTATTATCGTAATTGGCTTCATTTTGCGTACTTAGATAAGGCGAGATTAATAAATCATTATTCTCCTTACTATATCGGATATTGAGGTAATTAGCAATACGATCAATATCCTTTTTAGACATACCATTACTATGCCAGTAATTACCCGGAGTCTCAATATCATTTGAAATTGTAATATTTGAGAAGTAATCGACAGACCAGTTATCATCAATCAGATACTGCAATTTTGTATTCAGCGTATTAATCTGATATTGCGTATTAGTCATTGCATCTCCGTATGATTTTCTATCCAGAATTTCTTCTTCAAGCGAGGATACGTTCAATAAGTTAGATTTACCTATACGATAATCACTGTTTTGTGCACGTCTTGCGTATCCCATCGAGAAACGTAGTTTTGGCAATACGGCACCCGAAGTATAAGCCGAAAAGTTACTTTGTCCGTAGCTGCCTGCACTTAGTGCAATTTTCCCCGTTGCTTTATCAGCAGGCATTTTGGTAACGACATTAATTACGCCTCCCATGGCATCCGAACCATACATAACAGAGTACGGTCCTTTTACGACCTCGATTCGCTCAATAATATCCGATGGAATGGTCGCCAGGTTATTCGTTCCCGCAGGTTTCCCGTCAATAAGAATCAAGACATAACTCCGGCTATGAGCCGTTGCAGGAAATCCCCGCATACCTACTGTTACTAAAGCTCCCGGATACTGAATAATATCCAGGTTGGTTGTCCGTTTGAGAATTTCTCCGATATTCTCACCGGGTATAGCCTCAATAGCATCTTTTTTAATTAGTTCTACTTTTTGCGGAATACGCTTCAAAGGCAACTCCATTCGCGAAGCTGTTACATTAACTTCTTTCAAATCGACCTCTTTAGGAGGACTTACGGCGTTCTGTTGTGAAAAAGAATAATGATGTGTGGCTAAAAGGGCTAAACTGCCCGCAAGAAATTTCAATTTCATTCTTGTAAAGTTATTAAGTTAAACAAGTGCTTAACCGTTAACTTTCGAGGATGTGTGTAATTGCTAAGACCTTAGACGTCAATCAGGTTCAAGTAAATTAGACACGAATAATGCTCTTATTCCCGAAAGCAAAGGTTCGTAACTTGTCCGACAGGTCTTCCGGCTCACTCCAACTGTCAAAGTCTTCCCATCCGCGTGAAGCAGACAGTGACTCATTTTATTTGACAGTCTTGACAGAGTATACGGCTGCGGGTACAGCTTTGGATTTGCTTTTTTTCAAAAGCTTACCAAATTCCCTTTATCAGATACAAGTATCAGTTAATAAGTTGTTCTATTTCAATTTCAATTTATTGGTTCAAATCGAAGGTCCGTGACCTTTCCATTTTCTGTTTCCACGCGGGTTACCGAAGCATTCTTCAATGAAGGAAAATAGTCCGTTTGTGCGGTGTCACCCGAAAGAAGTAAGGAGAGTAAAACGCGAAGTGCTACTCCGTGTGTCACGATCAGTACATGCTCGTCCGTTTCACTATACAATAAGTCCTGAAGAAAAGAAGAAAGCCTCTCTCCCATCTGTTCGAACGACTCTACATCATCGGGATAATTAAAGCTTGTCCTGTCCTCCGGAAATTTCATTCCCTGAAAACTTCCGAAGTAACGCTCACGCAAACGCTTATCTTCAATCAACCTTACCGGACCTTGCTGTATTTCACAAATCAATCGTGCTGAATCTACAGCTCTTTTCAGATCACTGGTATAAATGATATCAAACGTTTGGGCGCTTAAATTCTCACCAAGTACCTGCATTTGTGCAATACCTTTTTCAGTAAGTGTTCCCGGTGTTTGTCCCTGACAGATGTTTTCTATATTCTCAATGGTTTGTCCGTGGCGTACTAACCAAAGTATCTTTTTGTTTCTCATATTGATTCTTATGCTCATCTAATCGTTTTCCCGAAACCGGATAAATCACAGGTTTATCTGACAGCGGGTTATTCCCGACCAATACGATTGTCTTATACACCTCCTCAATATGCTCATAAGTCAATACGTCCGTTGGCGTACCAGCCCGATAAAGACTTCCTTTCTTCATCAGAAAAAGGTCCGAACAGTATTCGCTGGCCATATTAAGGTCATGAATGATCATCACGAT
>DKPO01000020.1:33535-79013 GCA_002471225.1 Porphyromonadaceae bacterium UBA7332 | reverse complement strand
GCCAAAGCTATAGATGCCATTTGTTGCTCTCCTCCGCTCAATTCGGTAATCTGTTTCTCACGCAGATGCTCAATACCTGTAAGTTTTATATAATAATCAGCTATCTCATTATCCTGTTCGGAATAATAGAACTGAAACATCTTCCGATACGGCATCCTTCCCATTAGTACATATTCTCCGACTGTCATCGGAGCCAGTTCACAGAACTGAGTTACGATCGAAAGCATTCTTGCTCTTTCTTTCAGCGAATAAGAAGACAAAGGTTTGCCGCATAAATCTATATGCCCTTTACGAAGAGATAAATCCCCGGTCAGGCACTTAAACAATGTACTTTTCCCCGAACCGTTCGGTCCGATAATTCCTGTAAAAGAACCTTTCTTTATCTTCATATCGACGGGTCCCAAATGAAACCCATCCCGGTATCCGCATTCGATTTCTTGTATATCAATCAATGTCATATCAGAGTATCTTTGAATGAGAAGTTCGCCTGCTCAGAATAAATATAAATGCTATACCTCCCGTCATTCCTGTTATCACTCCGATAGGTAATTCATTAGGAGCCACAACCGTGCGGGCCACTATATCGCATAGCACAAGAAATATACTTCCGCTCAGAAAGGAAGCACCTAAGAGGTATTTATAATCTGTACCTACCCAGAGACGAGTGAAATGAGGAATAATCAAACCTACAAAACCGATAACTCCGGCAACCGCAATACATGTTCCTGTCAACAGAGAAGTCAATATAAAAAGTACTCTTATTGCATACTGTGTATTGATTCCCAGATAGCGGGCTTTCGATTCTCCTAAACGCAATGCATTCAATGCCGGAACAAACAAATAGGTTATTCCCAAAATCAGAAAGGCTGAGCAGATCATAAACAAGATCAGTGTCATATCCGATTCATTTAAAGATCCCATGGTCCAAAAGATAATACCCGGAAGATTTTCGACTGAAGTAACCGACATCAGAAACATCACAATCGCTGAAGATATAAAACTGATCATCACTCCGATTAACAGCATCCGGTTTACAGCTCCGTGACTTTTCCCCATACTTAATGTATAAACCAGAAAAATCGTAATCAATGCACCGCCAAAACCAAATAACGGTAACAAAAGCGAATGCATGGCATACAATCCCGTTATAATAGCAAAAGTTATTCCGAGAGATGCGCCTCCTGAAATCCCTAAAGTATAGGGTTCAACCAGCGGATTCCTGTAGATACCCTGTAAGACTACACCGGCTAAACTTAAGCTACCACCAATTGCAATCGCTAAAACTGTACGTGGAATGCGGATATACCATAATACACCGTATTCCATCGAATCCGGATCCTGAAGATATCCGGTAATCTGATCGTAAGACATCGGAATCTCACCTACTGACAACGATAACAGACAAACCAGAAATAAACCAGTTACCAGCAGTAAGAATCCCGATATCGGCCGTATGATTTTTGGGGTATTCATCATTAATATTCTATCCCTTTCCTACTTGGTACAGCACGATCAAAAGGATGTTTGACTTTCTGCACGTTACTCACATAATCCGCCAACTCTATCAAAGCAGGAGTTGCTCCACGCCCTGTCATTACCAATTCCAGTTCTTCGGGTTTTGTCTGAACAAAATCTATCAACAAATCTTCTCCGATATAACCATCACGTACGGATATCAGAATTTCATCCAACAATAACAAATCAAATTTTTCTGTACGAATCAGTTCTTTCAGCATGATCAAGCCCCCTTTAACTTCCGTTTCCATTGTTTCGCGTTTGATCGATGAGTCCAGATGCGGGTGACCTTTTGCCAGGTTAATGACTTTCGCGCCCAGTGTTCTGAGGCTGTCCATTTCAGTATATCCGAATAATTCGGGACGCTTATGAAATGAGACATAACAAACCTTTAATCCTCCACCCAAAGCCCGCGCTGCAAGCCCGATAGCTGAAGTTGTTTTCCCTTTACCGTCTCCCGTATAGATGTGTATAAGTCCTGTAGTTTCCATATTATTATTGACTGATTTGTTTGTGCATAATTTCCAGAGTCTGAACAAAAGAAATCGGCGTAGGCTGACATGCGTAGTCTGAATCTAAAATAAAAATCCGGTTATTACGTACTGCCGGAATATGCTTAAAGCGTTCCCATTCGACTTTTTCTTCAGTACCTGTGAGTCCCATTGTTACGATATAAATATAATCCGGTCTGCGAGCTACGACCAACTCTCTCCCTATCGTCCCTTTTGTAAGATCGGATGCAATATTCGAACAACCATTATAACGAATATAATCATCCATAAATGTATTGGGGATAACGGTAAAAATCGGAGAAGCCCCTATTTGCATAAAGACTTTGGGTTTTGTTCCTCTCTTCTTACTGATCGATACAATTTCGTTGACTCTTTGTCTTGAATTATGAATAATCTCCCCGGCTTTTCGATCACATCCCAGCAAATGACCGAGATGCTGAAACTGTTCACATATTTCATCAAAAGATTTCGGACTGCGGAATACCTCAACCCGAATACCCAGTTTACGCAATGTCTCGATATCACGGACCGGTGTAAATCCTGAAGCCAATACCAGATCCGGTTTCAAAGAAGCTATTTTTTCCAAATTGGGCTTTACGGCCGATGCAACAACTTCTTTTTTATCACCTTTCGCCGAATGACAATAACTTGTACAGCCGATCAATTGATTCTGAGCTTCGAGATAATAAATACTTTGAGTGAGTGAAGGACCTAAAGATATAACGCGTAAAGAGGTTTTAGCCGACAATGCCACACAGCCTGCTATCAGAACAAGCATACATAGTGTAAATCGAAGCTGTAATAAGTTTTTCATTTTACTTTTAGTCTTACCGGTAAAAAATAATGATCTGAGGTCTCGTAAACTTTGCCTGATTCATAACTGAGCGGATGGTGAAATAAAGGACCATCTACCACGAAAGTGTGGTATTCTCCGTTTTCACCACAAGGATCTACGTCATGCATTGATTCAAGAGTCTTGTATAAAGTTTGATTAAAGATTTGTCCGGGTAAATCACGAAAACGATCCTCTTTTTTTACAGCAACAATCAGTGTTCTATAACCGTCCGCAATGAATTGCTGCAACAAGTCGGTTGTTTGCTCTCCCCACAAAGGAAAACAAGCCTTTATGCCACATTCCCCGCAAACACGTTCAATCCAGTCCCGGTGTTCGCGTAAATAAATATCGCCAAAAACGCCGGCTTCTACACCTTTCTCTTTCAGACGACTCACAACCTCCCTGAAATGATATTCATAAGACCCCGTAGTCAGAGGCTCTTGTATAATTTGCAGTTCCATAGCTTCTGCCTGCGCTTTAATCAGGGAAGCATCCAATCCGTGCGAACGCGATTTCAGCGTATCCGCATCACAAAAATTCACTAAACATTCAACTTGATTCTCAGTATCAGATAAAAATCTATGTAAGGCATACATACAATCTTTACCTCCGCTCCACGAAACAAAGGCTTTCATAAATCAAATAAAAATATGGGAGAATAAGGTCGTAACGATGACCGCCGCAAAAACTTTATTCCCGAAGTTTCACTTTTAAATTAATTGTTTGAGGCAGGTCTTCCGACTCGTTTCATATCTTTAATACCTTCCCGGATACTTAGTTCTGCGAACCTTTCATCAGTGGTTTTCCTTGCTTTAAAGATACTTTAAAGAAACATACGGCTGCGGGTACAGTTTCGGACTTTCACCGAATTCCCATTTTAAAGTTTTTACCTCGGAGAATTGAAGTAAATACTACCATCGTTGCAAATGTAGAATAAAAAAATGAACTAATTATTATTTCACTCTATAAAATCCATCAAGGAGAATTATCTGAAAAGTCTTCTTTTCCATGCGTACTCAATACGCAATTTTACCTCCATTAATCGTCAATCAGCACTTTCAGAAAGAGACATGTAAACCAACCCGGATACCACTTTTATTTATATCCGGATGATCTCTGTACGTTAAACGCCAGACATACTCTATTCTGAAAAGCTTAAGTATATTGGTTAAACCTGCCGAAACTTCCATATATGGTGTGCTTCCCATTCGATACGATGCTGTCGGAAAAACAAAAAGATCTGAATTATTCTCAGGCAGATTTTTCTTACTCAGACTACCAAACATACCTCTGAAAGAAACAATCTCGCGTAACTTAAGCTTCTTAACCAACGGAACATAGTTCAACAGCCATCCACTCATGTGATAAGTGACATCCCATAAAGCGTATTGATCATTTATAAACTCCAATGGGTTCATCAATGAGAAAGAATTAGGCTGTATCGTATAACTCATATTGGTTTTAGGAATAATCAATAACGGGAACGGAACCTTATTCCATATTTTACCTGCGTTCAGTTTCACAGACAAAGAACCGAAAGCTGAAAGCCAAAAATATTTATTAAAACCGACTTCAGTACGGTTAAGTGAATAATCCGAACCCAGAAAGCCCTTAACAGCTATAATGTGTGACAAATAAAACTCCGGTGCATCGCGGGTTATTCTGATACGTTTATCTTTCATTTGATAGAATTTCTCACCGGGAGAGTATCGTAGTTTCAATTCTGCTTCTGTCATTCCGAAACTACGTAAAGGATTCAAAGTACTATCCGGTCGTAACTGATCAAAATGAAGGGACGATGTTGCATATTGAATCATATTCCGCAATTCTATTTCATAAGAAAATCCTGAATAGAATTCACGCTGATAACCTAACTCCGCTTTTCGGAGATACAGTACGCGATCATCATTCTTCCGACTTACAGAAGTAAAAATATTATCCTTATTCCCTGTTCCGTATTGCTGACCTAATTTATTGATATCATACATATACGAGAGTTTCACGGAGTGAACAGGGAACTCACGCTGATGAGTTTCTTTATCAATAAAACTATATTCAAGTTGTCCACGATATTTCAACTTTTTATCTCTTGTTCCATAAGCCAGATAGCCCTCAGCAAACCAGTTTTTATTCAGTGCCGGTGTCGTCATACCACCGAAACGGAAACGAGCCCCTTCAAAACTATTACCACTTATAAGCGTTGAAACAGGTCCGATATCAAATTTACTGTTTTCTTTTGCCGTCGGGATATAACCGTCAATAAGCATTGCCAGCAATTTCTCTGAATAGTAATACACGGGTACTCTTCGCATTTCATTTAGCATACCTTTTACATTCTCGTCATTGCCTGCTGTAGCCATTCCTCTGTTTTGTTGCCAATAAACAGAATCCCGACCTTTAGCTCCCTTCAACTCGACAACGGGATTAGATTTTTCAAAGATAGAATCGGCCGGTGCTTCAAAAGATTCCCCGCTGTACATGTTAATACGTCGGGCATAGAATCCTCCTGATTTACCTATCAATTTAAACTCTACAGCTACATCATCTTTTTTAAGCATACGAATGTGATCAGGAGTACGATCATACTCCTGTTCAATAACCATATTATCCACAAAATTCAGATTGATATGCCGGGGAACATTCAAAATAGCTTTTTTGACAAAATAACTTGAGTCTAATGCCACATAGAGATGTCCCGTAAACCCTAAAGATTCGGATTGCACAGGCACAAAGCTAACATCACGGCATTGTACCCCATTTACAAATACCGTATCATTGAGATAGTATTTGTAAAAACGGGTTCCTATATCAGATAACGGACTCACGAAGCGAATCAGAAATAAAGATATATCATTCTGATAAATGTCTATTTCTTTAAAAGTCTCAGCCGAGAATTTATCCATCCCGTCTCCGGACAAAACCTGATCAATTCCACTTTTCTTATACCCTTCTACAATTTTACGTTTCGTTCCCGATTTATTTTTCAGATAATTGAGCTCAACCATTTCTTTAACCGATACGGGTAATATCGGCTTTTTAGAGATCATTGATGTGTCAACATAATTCTTCAAAAATTTCAAATGCCGGTAAACTAATTTATTCTGCTCTATACTATCAAAGTTATTTAATGCATACGTCAGCTTCTCGTAACGTCTGAAAGAAAAATACTCTTTCGAATACGGATCATTCATTTGTTTCCGGTCAATTACCTGCTGAATAAATTCTACGGCAGGATTTCCTTTTCGTGTATACTTTTCTTTTCCGGGCTTAACTACAATTTCATTAAGTTGATACTGAGAAGGAATTAACAAGATTTCCATCGGTTTAACCCGCTGCTTAGATATAAGTGATGAAAATTCCTTATAACCAATACAGGAAACAGTCAAATTTCCGCCGGATATTTTCTCTATTTCAAAAGCTCCTTTATCATCCGTCATAGCTCCGGTTGTTGTCCCCTTATAATATACAGACACATAAGGCAGAACTTCACGAGAAACGGAATCTCTTACAACACCTGTAATCATTTGCTGGGCCTGCATAGTCACAATGAGGGTTGATAACAGCAAAAAAAGAAAGATGCCTCGTTTATTGAAATTTCTCACAATGAAATGATAAGGAAAGAGAATAGCATTTTTCTTAATCAGATTCATATAATTTGTAACAAGATTACATCCATTTTTAAGTCATTTATTCTAACTCTAAAAACATGATCTTATATAGAAAGTTCATTTCGATAAGACCTATTAAGCTCCTTTAAACTGTCAATTGTGCATCCAGTAAGACGAAAAAAGAAAAAGGTTGCTGTAACTCATATTTGTTACAACAACCTTTTTTCTTATATAAAAGATACTTCTTTATAGTGTTTCCTTCTCGAATACAGGAAAAGGATTATAATTCCACTCTATAACCCGATTATGAATCAGAGATAAGCGAACATCGATCAGACGCTGAT
This sequence comes from Porphyromonadaceae bacterium UBA7332, assembly GCA_002471225.1. GTDB lineage: Bacteria > Bacteroidota > Bacteroidia > Bacteroidales > UBA7332 > UBA7332. The sequence goes on along the minus strand of DKPO01000020.1, from coordinate 72,199 downwards.
TGCGGCTTCCGCGAAAAAGGAGACCCGGTTCGTACAGATCCTGTATAAAAGGTCCATCGACCAGAATATCTATTTGCGAAAGTAAATGACGAAATCCGGAATGACGAACAACTTCTTCGAAACAGTAGCCTGTATAGCACCAAATCTTCTTATTACTCCGTTTCTTTATCAATTCAGCAAGCCGGCCAAAAGCCTCAGCCTGATAAAAAGGATCACCGCCTGTAAAGGTTACATCACTGACGGGGTTCATCAGAATTTTATCGGCAACTTCCTGAATCGTATATTGTTCACCGTTCTCCTTATTCCAGGAATGTGGATTATGACATCCTTTGCAACGATGATTACATCCCGATCCATAAACTGCCGTACGAAATCCCGGACCATCCACAACGGTATCCTCAACAATACGCAGCAACCAAATAGAATCAATCATGTCTCACACGGTCATTTAACTCTGCTAATTTAGCATTATTCCATCGATCCGTAGTTCCTACAAGGTATCCGGTGATACGTTGCAGTTTATCAATATGTTTGCTACCGCAAGAAGGACAAACAGTCAGATTATCCTGTGCGTTTTCAAATCCGCAATCCAAACATCTGTTTCGGTTATGGTTAACCGATCCGTATCCGATATTCAGTTTATCCATAATATCCACAACTGCGCTGATTGACGCCGGATTGTGTGTTGCATCTCCGTCTATTTCAACATAGAAAATATGTCCGCCACGAGTAAGATCGTGATAAGGAGCTTCGATACTTGCCTTATGCGTTACGCTGCAAGGGAAATAAACGGGTACATGATTCGAGTTTGTATAATAATCACGGTCTGTAATCCCCGGAATAATACCCCAGTGCTTGCGGTCAATTTTTGTAAATCGTCCCGAAAGGCCTTCTGCCGGTGTAGCCAGTACGCTGTAATTATGCTGATATTGTTCTGCAAAATCGTAAGCTCTGTCACGCATATAAGTAACAATGCGCAAACCCAGTTCCTGAGATGCAGTGTCTTCCCCGTGATGCTTACCTGTAAGTGCAACGAGACATTCGGCTAAACCAATAAATCCAATACCTAACGTTCCCTGATTGATTACAGATTCAATCGTATCATTCGGTTTCAACTTTTCAGATCCGTTCCACAACATACTCATCAATAACGGGAATTGTTTTGCACGAGCTGTCTTTTGGAATTCGTAGCGTTCATGAAGCTGTTTAGCCGTAATTTTCAGAATATCTTCCAGTTTTTCAAAGAACATAGCGATACGTTCTTCCTGGTTTTCAATATGACGGCATTCAAGTGCCAAACCAACGATATTAATCGTTGAGAATGAAATATTACCGCGACCTACCGATGTTTTCTCTCCGAAACGGTTTTCAAACACACGTGTACGACAACCCATTGTCGCTACCTCGTAGTTATATCTCTTCGGATCGTTTGCATCCCATTTCTCATGCTGATTGAATGTAGCATCCAGATTAAGGAAGTTCGGAAAGAAACGGCGAGCAGATACTTTACAAGCTAACTGATACAAATCGAAATTGCGATCTTCAGGCAAGAAGTTTACACCTCTCTTCTTTTTCCAGATCTGAATTGGAAAGATTGCCGTAGCCTCACGACCTACACCTCTGTAAGTTGAATGCAAAATTTCGCGAATAATACAACGACCTTCAGCTGAAGTATCAGTCCCATAATTAATCGAACTGAATACAACCTGGTTTCCACCACGGCTGTGAATTGTGTTCATATTATGAATAAATGCTTCCATAGCCTGATGTACACGACTCACGGTACGATTCATAGCATGTTGCATATAACGTTCTTTACCTTTTAAGCCATCAAGAGGTTTGATCAGGAAGTCTTCCACTTCCACTTCGTAAAGCTCACTTAAGTCTTCACCTGTCAGCTTCTCTAACATTTTCACCTCTTCGATGTAACTCGAACGAACAAACGGTGCATAGTAGAAATCAAAAGCTGGAATAGCCTGCCCACCGTGCATTTCATTCTGAGCAGTCTCTAAGGAAATACATCCCTGAATACTTGCTGTCTCGATACGTTTAGCCGGACGAGACTCCCCGTGACCTGCCACAAAACCGTTAGTCAGAATATGATCCAACGGATGCTGAACACAAGTTAAACTCTTTGTCGGATAATAGTCTTTATCATGAATATGAAGATATCCCTGGCGAACAACCTGACGAATCTCATCTGTCAATAAATAATCGTCAACAAAAGGTTTTGTAGTTTCGCTGGCAAACTTCATCATCATACCGGCAGGAGTGTCGGCATTCATATTTGCATTTTCACGTGTGATATCGTTTGATTTTGCTTCGATGATCTCTAAAAAGATATCACGTGTTTTCGCCTGACGCGCCACACTTCTTTTATTGCGATAAGCAATATAAATTTTGGCAACGTCTTTACGACGACTTTTCATTAATTCGTTTTCGACAGCGTCCTGAATTTCTTCAACACTCATCTTATTGTTACCTCTTTGCGAAATTCGCTCAGAAATAGAAGAAGCCAACTCTTTATCGGGTCCGGCTTCAGTATGTGCCATGGCTTTGCAGATCGCAGCAGTAATCTTATCCGAATGGAAAGGTACCTCTCTACCATCTCTTTTAATTACAGATTCAATCATCGTAGAATATCTTTTATACAATATATAATATTAGAAAAAAAAACCATTTGATACTTGGGTACCAAACGGCTCAGAGCCCTACTCTCTACGCATGACGCACACAAAGAGATTAGTGTCATAATATTCAATCGCTCCTCCTCGAGAACAATGAACCGTTTGACGATGCAGGCAGGTATTCTGACTTACTCCGTATCTTATCGGCCTTCCCACCTATGGCAGTGACCATTTTTCGATAAAATACTCATTATAAAGGAGATTACAGCAGCGGGACTGTCCGGGACTCTCACCCGATTCCCTTTTAATTAATCCATTTATTGATAGATTAAACCCGAATCGTGAGACAAAGATAGTAATTTAATTTGTCGAAAAAAGAAACTCCGAGACGATTCATTTCTTTTTTCTTAATTCTTAAATATACCTAATTCAAGGACAAAAAGTTAGAGATAATCGTTGTTATATATAGGTGTCATAGTATCAAATAAATGACACCTGTCTAACCTGAATACTTAAATTATTACTGTATGACTTCTGAAATTAGAATAGATACATTGCGCGCATTGATTGACAACAGCGCGATTAAATATCGTGATCATCTGGCTTTATCATATATCCAGAAACAAAAAATCCATTATCACGAATTATATGATCATGTACATCGGATCGGTAATTGGTTTTTGAAGCATAATATACAAAAAGGATCTAAAGTTGCGATAGTAGGAGAAAACTCTCCTCATTGGGCTGCGGTCTTTTTCTCTATTACATATATGGGTGCGGTAGCCGTGCCTATTCTTCCTGATTTCTCTGATATGGAAATTAATAATATTCTGGCTCACTCAGAATCAGAAATACTATTTATATCTCATCGCCTATATCAGAAACATCAGGCTACTTTAGATTTTAAAGGTCCTATCGTTTTTCTGGATCATCTGGAAATCGCCGGATCAAAAAGTCATATTCTGGATTTTGATTATGATCACGCTAAAAATAAGATTGTTTTACCCGATTTAGAACCGGATGATCTGGCCAGTATTATTTACACGTCCGGAACAACAGGCCGCAGCAAAGGTGTAATGCTATCTCACCGCAACCTGACATTTGTTGCCGAGAAAGTTTTGGATGTTCAAAGCGTTTATGATACAGATGTCTTCTTATCCATACTTCCTCTTTCTCATGTGTATGAAAACGTATTAGGACTGATCCTACCCATGCGTCAGGGTGCAAGTGTTCATTATATGACGAAACCGCCGACCCCATCTATACTGCTTGCAACACTTCAGCATGTTAAACCGACATTAATGCTTTCAGTGCCGCTTGTTATAGAAAAGATATATAACCAACGTATTAAGCCCAAATTGGGACTTGATAAGAGATTTAGCTTTAAACGTCTGATCTATTTCGGTCCGTTCCGTAAATTGATTAACCGCAAAGCCGGGCGTGCCATGATGAAGGTGTTCGGTTCCCGTCTTCGTTTCTTTGGTATCGGAGGAGCGCCTCTGGATCCTACTGTTGAAAAATTCTTACGCGAAGCTCATTTCCCTTATTCATGCGGATATGGACTCACAGAGACCGCATCACTTGTTGCCGGATCTAAAGTGAAACATGTACATTACCGATCAGTAGGTCCTGTTCTTAACGGATTGGAATGCAAAGTAGATGCCAGCCATGGTGGAGAAGGTGAAATCGTCGTAAAAGGTCCGAGTGTGATGAAAGGATATTACAAAGAAGAAGAGATGACTAAATCTGTATTACGTGACGGATGGTTCCATACAGGAGACTTAGGTTCGTTTGAAGATGGCAATCTATACATTCGGGGAAGATCAAAAAATATGATATTAGGTCCGAGCGGTGAAAATATTTATCCCGAAGAGATCGAGTATGTATTGAATAACATGGAAGGTGTCATGGAATCAATGGTGTATGAGAAAAAAGGGAAAATCATAGCCAAGGTATATATGAACCAGGAAGAACTTGCCAAAAAATATGAATTTTTCAAACAAGCGGCAAGTGATAAGCATGCTGAAATCCAACAACAATTAAACGGATATCTGCAACAAATGAAACAAAGACTAAATAATAATTTAAATCGCTTTTCTCATGTATCGGAACTACGGATAGTGACTCATCCGTTTGAAAAAACTCCGACTCATAAAATTAAACGATACCTTTACACTGCCGATTAACATCGTCTAAATGTAAAAAACTCCGATTCAGCAGAAGCTAAATCGGAGTTTTTCTGTTAATCATAGTCAACCATTCGTATACTACTATTCTTGCGATCAGTATTTAAACGGATTTTCTTTTATATAGATCTTATAATCTTTAATACTTTGCGGCGCATTAGGTTCAACACGAGGTAAATATTGGAATCCGCTAACCGTTTGCACGGAGCCTAAATCCAAAACCAGATAATGAGGTCCTTTAACACCCTGACCGGTACTCCAGTAAGTTGATTCCTGAAGATCAAAAACTTTTTCGGCCGTTTTATTTCCGGATCGTACATCCTCATCACTGCAATACACAACGCTCCATGGTTCACGACTCAAACGCTGACCATCAGCTCCGAGCATATACCACTCCGCTATTGCCACTGATTCTTTTTCATCATGAGAATTTTGTGCTTCCACACAAATATATCTGCCTCTTACCGGTTGATCAAATTTAATTTCCTGATATCCGTTACCTGCGGAAAAGGTGGACGATTTGACAGCTGATTCTCCTGTCAAGTCAAGTTTTTCACCTTCTTTTCTGTTTAAAGGCGCTTTTTTCAGATTCAGCTTATCTACAATATGAGTCTTTAATCCTTCTACAGCAGCCTCTTGCGGACCGATTATGTCAAATACAATTATTTCATTCTCACCTTTCTTCAACCAGCATCCCGGCATATATAAAGTTTGCTGAGGACCGATTTCCCAAAAACGGCCGATAGGATAGCCGTTTACATAAACTAATCCCTTTCCCCAACTTTCCATGTTTATAAATGTATCGCCTACTTTCTTCAGATTAAACGTAGCCCGATAAAATCCGGGACCTTGCTCTTTTTGTAAGGGCTGATAATTTTGGTTACGGACAAAACTATAATCGACAGGCAAGTTATAAACCTTCCAGTTTTTAAGATCAATGGTTACAGAGCTTCCATTTTCTAAAGCATAACTCAGCAATACCTTATCCGTAATCCCTTTAAAATCCTTAATTGAACTTCCGAAGTTTACACGCCCCATAGCTTCAACTAAAATATCGATTCGGTCTCCCTTTCTTAAAGGAGGCATTACTATACTTTTTTCGTTTACCCTACGATCCATTACCCCAACTTTATTACCATTCACAAAGACTTGGACATAATCTTTCGGATCATAAATCGTCATCACACTTTTCTCTGATATTTCCGGAGCCGTAGTCGAATAAACAATCGATCCCCAACCCTGATCAAACTCCTCCATCGTTTTTATACCAAAGCTTTCTTTAGGATCTGGCAGATTCTCAAACAAAGGAGCATATTGATTAAATGAAACTTTCGGGATTGCTATAACCGGGATTGCTTTGGGAATGGCTATTTGTTTTTCTCCATACATATAATCAGATAACATCTTACGAAGCTCCATATATTTAGGTGTTGCTATTCCGGATTCACTTATCGGAGCATCATAATCATAAGATGTTACATCTGGTGTATATGGAGGATTATTCGCGCCAGCCCAATGTCCCCACGTAGTTCCTCCATGGGTCATATATAAGGAAAATGAGATTCCCCGGTCAAGCATCTCCTGCATTCCCTTAATCATCGTCTCACTATTACGTGTTTCATGCTGACTCCCCCATCTGTCAAACCAACCACTCCAAAACTCACTGCACATCAGAGGTGCATCGGGACGAGCATTACTCAGATTCTCAAATTGTTTTTCAATGTTAGCACCCGTTCCAAAGTTTATCGTCCAAACCAGATCATCCAGTCCGTTATTCTGAAATGTTGAACTCCAGTCACATTGAAATAATGTAACTTTATCAAACCCTGATTTGCGAAGAATATCACGAATAGCCCGTACATGAGGTTTATTTGTAGCATAAGCGCCAAACTCATTCTCTACTTGAACCATAATGACAGGTCCTCCTTTATCTATAGTCAGATCACTTAGCTGTTTTGCGACTTCTTGCTCAAAGATTGCTACGCGTTCCATATAATACGGATCATTATCGCGCAACTTAATATCTTTCTTTTTAAGGAGCCACCATGGCAACCCGCCCATTTCCCATTCGGCACAAACATAAGGACCGGGACGCACGATCACATACATCCCGTTTTTTTGTGCTAACTTCACAAACTCACGGATATCATTGTTTTCAGTAAAATCAAACTCCCCTTCTTTCTGTTCGTGGATATTCCAGAATACATACAAACAAATGGTATTCATCCCTAATGCCTTACACATCTGTATACGATGCTCCCAATAAGGGCGCGGAATACGAGGATAGTGCATTTCGGCTGCTTTAATGATAAAAGGTTCTCCGTTCAATAAAAATGTTTTATTACCTGTAGTAAAGCTTCCCTGCTCTTGAGCTGAAAGATGAGACACCCCTCCACACAAAAGACTCAGAGAAGAAAGTGCTACCACCACACTTTTTCTAATGTTTCTCATTTCCCTCCGATTATTTGTTATACTGTTCTAATTTTATAAAATAATAATACTCCAAAACTACATTATATTCATATATAAACCTAATAATATCTTTGTAAATCATAAATTTAATTTATCAAGACTCTTACATTCTCTATTTCCTTCATCTGCCCTAACCCATACTTCAAAGACAAAAAAAGCTTCAATAGATACTTTTTCATTACATTTGCCACATAAAATAACGAATACTACAACTGCAATGAAACAATATATAGATTTGCTTAGCGATGTCCTTGAAAAAGGAGATTTCAAAGAAGATCGCACCGGAACGGGAACCACCAGTCTGTTTGGCTATCAAATGCGTTTTGATTTAAGTCAGGGTTTTCCACTTGTTACGACAAAAAAAATCCATTTAAAATCAGTCATCTATGAACTTCTATGGTTTTTAAAAGGAGACACGAACGTAAAGTATCTGCAAGATAATGGCGTAAGAATCTGGAATGAATGGGCTGACGAGAATGGTGATCTGGGACATATCTATGGATATCAGTGGCGGTCATGGCCAGATTATAAAGGAGGTCACATTGATCAGATAGCTGAAGCTATTGATACAATAAAAAATAATCCGGATTCGAGACGAATTATTGTGAGTGCCTGGAATGTGGCAGATATTCCTAACATGAACCTTCCTCCCTGTCACGCATTTTTTCAGTTTTATGTTTCAAATGGTAAATTAAGTTTGCAACTTTATCAAAGAAGTGCTGATATATTTCTGGGTGTGCCATTCAACATTGCGTCTTATGCTTTGTTACAAATGATGGTAGCACAGGTATGCGATCTGGAGGTTGGCGATTTTGTTCACACACTCGGAGATGCGCATATTTATTCGAATCATATTGATCAGGTTAAGGAGCAAATCTCTCGCGAGGTAAGAGCCTTACCTAAAATGAAACTAAACCCCGAGATTAAAAATATCTTCGATTTCAAATTTGAAGACTTTGAATTAGAAGGGTATGATCCGCATCCACATATCAAAGGTGTGGTTGCCGTGTAATAACACTAAATAATAGCAAAATGAAGAACATTTCGATCATTGCCGCTATTGCAGACAACTATGCAATCGGTAAAAATAACGATTTACTTTGGAGACTTCCTAATGATATGAAACGCTTCAAAGAGTTAACACAAGGTCATACAATCGTAATGGGAAGACGCACCTTTGAATCATTACCCAAAGGTGCATTACCGAATCGCAAAAATGTTGTGATGACATCCATGCCTGAAGCTATCGGTACAAACGCTTTTGTTTGTACTTCCTGGGAAGAAATGACTGATCTGACAGAAAAGGATCCGGATGTTTATATCATTGGTGGTGCATCAGTATACGAAGATGCTCTTTCAATCGCCAGCAGAATGTATCTGACATGGGTACATGCAGATTTCGATGCAGATGTATATTTCCCTCAAATTGATTTTTCTCAATGGGAGGAAGTTAGCCGGAAAGATTTTCCTGCTGATGAAAAGCATCCATATAGTTACACTTTTGTAGATTATATTCGTAAGAATAATGAATAATATTGTCTTTTTTGAAGGGGCCTGCAGATCAGACCTGTTGCCCCTGACATTTACCAGACCCGTAGCTGAAATACGTGTCGGTATTTTAACGATACGAGAAAAATGGGAAATAAGATTAAATCTGAATGCGTCATATCTGACTGAAGATTACCTTTCTCTGAAATATCCTTTTATCGAAAAGAACGAAAGTCTGTTTTTATCCGGAAATCTTTTACCGGAGGATAAAATCATACAGTCCATTCAATCACTTCAAAATGGGGATGCTTTATTTTTTGATGGAAATTTGATTGCCTTTTTAGGCTCTTACGAAAACTATCGTTATCAGAATTTCACATCAAGACGAATCATTGAAACTGTTAATCGAATCGAAAACACTTACGACATCTTTCTTAAAAATGGAGAAGAACTTTGTGCCGATTTTGAGCTTATTACTCACTCCCGCGAAACACAACCATTGAGTTTCACGAATAGAGTTATCGGAACAAATCCTGTATTTGTAGAAGAAGGCGCGTTCGTTGAATGCACTACAATAAATACACAGAAGGGCCCGGTTTATATCGGTAAAGATGTCGAGATAATGGAAGGAACCAATATCAGAGGTCCTTTTGCTGCTTGTGAACATGCAACAGTCAATATGGGTTCTAAAATATATGGCCCTACAACCATCGGTCCTCATTGTAAAGTTGGCGGTGAATTGAATAATGTTGTAATGTTTGGTTATTCGAATAAGGCCCATGATGGATTTCTTGGTAATGCTGTTATTGGTGAATGGTGTAATATCGGAGCAGGAACAGAAGCTTCTAATTTAAAGAATGATTATTCTGAGATTAAATTATGGAATTATGCTACCCGCCGTTTCGCCCGGACTGGCCTTCAGTTCTGCGGACTAATAATGGGTGATTACTCAAAAGCCGGAATTAACACCATGTTTAATACAGCAACAGTAGTAGGTGTCGGCTGTAACATTTACGGTACCGGATTCCCAAGGAATTTCGTACATTCTTTCATTGAAGGTGGTAACAGTGGTTTCGAAGAAGTTAATCTTAAGAAATTCTATATCACGACTGAGAAGATGATGGCACGAAGGAAGAAAGAATTTACAGAAAGGGATAAAGATATTTGCCAATATATTTTTGAACTTGACAAATAATAAATTTATCGGAAAGTTTAATCTTTCATTTAAAATCATACATATATGCGAAGACTTCTGTTTGGTCTGCTGACTTTTCTCTTTTTATTTTCATGCAAACCGAAAAGCCCGAAAGATACGGATATTCCTTCGTCTGAATTTGATTTACCTCAGATCATGTCTAAAGACACGCTCACAATACTGACCCTATATGGCTCAACATCCTTTTTTAATTATAAGGGTGATGATATGGGATATGACTATGAGCTGGCAAAGGATTTTGCTGAGTCACTTGGTCTGCATTTAAAAGTTGTGGTAGGACAGAATATCCACAAGTTACAGGAAATGCTTCTCAGAGGCGAAGGAGACCTTATTGCCTACGAGATTCCTGAGGTTTCTTCATATAAAGACAGTCTAATATTCTGTGGACGTAAGACAGAGAACTATCAGGTATTGGTTCAAAAAGTCAAGAAGGATAAACCATTGATTAAGGATGTAACTGAATTAATTGGTGATAGTGTATATATTATGAAAGATACACGTTTTGACTCCCGATTGCAAAATCTGAATGAAGAACTCGGTGGTGGAATCAATATCGTGTATATTGATCAGGATTCCATTGTCACTGAAGATCTGATCGAAATGGTTTCGAAAGATGAAATTCCGTATACCATTGCCGATAACGAGTTAGCAAAACTCAATAAGACTTATTATAATGATATTGACATCTCTGTAAAAATAAGTTTTCCTCAAAGGCTCGCATGGGCCGTAAGATGGGACTCCCCTATTCTGGCTGACTCATTAAACAAATGGTTTGATGAAAACCAGAAAAAACAAAGCTACCGTTCGATAGCCAAACGTTATTTCGAACAAAGCAAACGCCCGATAGGCCTTCCTATTCTGAGTCTTTCTAAAAATAAAATTTCGATTCACGATCCTTTATTTAAGACACTCACTAAAGGAACGGTCTGGGACTGGCGTTTACTTGCATCTATTGCTTATCAGGAAACCCGCTTTGATTCTACACAAGTTTCATGGGCAGGTGCTTTGGGTCTGATGCAAATTATGCCTCGCACAGCCAGAGCAATGAAAGCAAACATGAGCCGAATAAAAGAAAATCATGAAAATATCCGGACATCAATCAAAGTTCTTGAAGTATTAAATGAAAGTTTCAAGAATATTCCGGATGAGAATCAACGTTTGAAGTTTATACTTGCGGCTTATAATGCTGGAGCCGGCCATGTCAGAGATGCACAAGCATTAGCCCGGAAATATGGAAAAAATCCTTTGATATGGGATGATAATGTGGAAAAATTCATTTTACTTAAAAGACTACCCGAATATTATTCTGATCCGGTAGTTAAAGCCGGATACCTTCGCGGAAGCGAAACGTATGAATACGTAAAGGATGTATCTAAGCGTTTCGACTATTATAAAGATAAAATACGAGCATAACATGTACATCGACTATCTTATATCTTCTATCGGAATTATTCGTATCCAGGCTAATACAAAAGCTATTAATTCCATTTCATTTGTTGAAACAGTTGGTATGGATATACATTCCAACTCCTTAATACAAACCTGTAAAACACAATTATCTGAATATCTTAACGGACAACGAACATTATTCTCTGTTCCTGTATCTATTGAAGGAACACCCTTTCAAAAAGAGGTATGGAATGCTTTGATTGATATTCCTTACGGAAATACCTACTCTTATCAGGAAATTGCTTTAGCTATTAAAAAGCCGACAGCCTTACGAGCAGTAGGCACGGCTATAGGAAAAAATACTCTTGCAATCATAATACCTTGCCACCGTGTACTACCCAAACAAGGAGGAATAGGAAATTACCACTGGGGAAAATCACTTAAAGAGACTCTTTTAAATTTAGAGAAGTTGCATAACAACCAATAAAATAGTTTCTTTGTCAACTATAAAAACACTGAGAATATGATTCATGCAAAAAATATAACTAAAAGTTTCGGATCATTACAGGTTCTGAAAGGAATAGATCTGCAAATAAATAAAGGTGAAATCGTAACTATTGTGGGTGCAAGTGGGGCTGGCAAAACAACTCTTCTCCAGATCCTTGGCACATTAGACAAAGCTGATAGCGGGGAAATACGTATAAATGATACTTTAGTCTCAGAATTAAACGATAAGGATTTATCTAAATTCAGAAATGAAAATATCGGATTCGTCTTTCAGTTCCATCAATTATTACCTGAATTTACAGCTCTGGAGAATGTGATGATTCCTGGTATGATCGCTCGCAAGAAAGAAGCTTTTTGCAAAGAGCGCGCTAAAGAATTACTCGATTTTTTAGGATTAGCCGGTCGAACATCCCATAAACCAAATGAACTATCTGGCGGAGAGAAACAACGTGTTGCTGTAGCCAGAGCCCTAATGAATGAACCCCGTGTTATCTTTGCTGATGAACCTTCAGGAAGTCTGGATTCTAAAAATAAAGAAGAATTGCATGAGTTGTTCTTTAAATTAAGAAATCAATTTCAGCAAACATTCGTAATTGTTACACATGACGAATCACTATCGGGCTTAGCAGATCGTACAATCCACATGAAGGATGGCTTGATTATAGATTAAATCAATACCGGCGTTTAAAACTATGACACCGTACTCAGATATAAAGAGGGGAGTAATCAAAAGGTTGATCCGTTTTGATTACTCCCCCTCTTCATATATAATCATATTTATTTCGACCACTAATAACTTCCGATCAGATGAAAATAATATTTTATCTGACTGCATTAATTGTTTTTCAAGTATAAATAAATTGTGCGGTGTACACCGCACATAATTGCGAAGTAGGTCGCACATTTGCGCGATGTACACCGCAATTTAGTGCGACCTACAGTTAACAAATTAATACAACTGAATTATATATTAAATACCCTTAGAAAAGAATTAAGGATCAGGCAATTACCACTTAAACACACTATCCAAAAAGCATATCAGACGTTTATCTCGTATTATATATATAAAAAGAAGGAGATTAGTCGGCTTTGACTAATCTCCTTCTTGTATTGTTGAGCAAATTTTATTTCAATTTGTTATTCGGGTCTTAAATTACGCTCAAATCCTTTTTTCGAATCTATCTTGATTTGAGGTTCATGTACACGAAGTAATCCTTTTACTTCTCCGATAACCGGAATAAAATTACCATTTATACGTGCATTAACCAATACATAGCATTCCACTTCTGATATCTTCTTATTATCTAATCCCTTCACTGTCATCTCAAAGATACCTGCTCTGTCTATTTTAACAGAGTTTGTCTTTAAAGTATTGTCTTCGTGACGTATGGTCATAAATAAAAGCGGAGCTTCTACGATCTGATCAGAAGGATAATTCTTAATCTCGAAATTGATCGTAAATGAATCCGAGTTCTTAAAATTCTCATCGGAAAGTATTGTACGGATCATTTGTACATCATCTGTCGGCAAAATCGCGAACATACGTTTGTTCGCCCAGATATTTACAGAGTCTCCTGCCAGACTTTTAGCTGCTTTTTGTTCTTGAGCCAGCAAGCGATCATACTTCGTTTCTTCTTTTTCTAAACGAGAAACTACGCGCCCGTAAATATCTCTATATTTATCGACATGTTTACCATAATAAACTAACGATGAATCATACTGAACTTCTGTAACTCCATGCTTCTGAAGTGTTGAAAGATAGTAATCCCGCTTGAAATCCGAATTTCCATATCTTCCATATTGGTTATCTGACAATGCTTCGCCAATATATAAATCATAAATAACATCTTCCATTTTATTCTCAGGAAGAACATATTTATCTTTACTACAACCAACTATCAGCAAAAGGAATAACAGAAAAAAATAATACTTACTTATTTTCATTTGCCTGAGTATTCTCTGTTTTTGTTTTATCTTCTGCCATTAAAATCTTACGATAAAAGATCAAAAGTAAGGCTACTCCAACTGTAATAGCTGAGTCTGCAATATTAAAAATCGGACGAAAGAACACAAAATCATCACCTCCGACAATTGGCATCCATTCAGGCCACGTAGTATCAATTATAGGAAAATATAACATATCTACTACTTTTCCATGAAACCAACCTGCATATCCTCCGCCTTCTGGCAGAAATTGTGCAACCTGTCCATAGCTATGAGTAAAAAATTCACCATAGAATACACTATCAATAATATTCCCCATTGCTCCGGCAAAAATCATCGATATACATGCGATATAGCCAAAAGGTAATCTTTTATTACGAATGATGCGATATAAATAGTAGCCTATAAATCCAATGGCAACTATACGAAAGACTGTCAAAAATAATTTACTGATCACTTCTATTCCGAAAGCCATTCCGTTATTTTCAGTGAAGTAAATATAGAACCACTTTGTAACCTCAATATGCTGTCCCAGCTCAAAGTGTGTTTTAATCCATATCTTTGATATCTGATCAATCAATAAGGTCAGAAAAATTATCAATAATGCCTTCTGTCCGTTAGATAATTTCATAATTAGCAATTGTATTTAATAAAAACAATTCGGCAATAAAAGTCAGCATAGACTCTATATTGCCGAATTGAAATTTTACTTTTGTTTCATTTTAGCATCAATACTCAATGTTGCATGAGGTACTGCGCGTAAACGTTCTTTCGGAATCAACTCACCTGTTTCGCGGCAAACTCCATAAGTTTTATTTTCGATTCGAATAAGCGCTGCCTGAAGATGTTGAATAAACTTCATTTGTCGTTGCGCCAATCGACCAGCTTCTTCTTTAGATAAAGTTGAGGCTCCCTCTTCTAACACTTTAAAGGTTGGTGATGTATCACTGATATCATTACCATCCGTATTCATCAAAGAAGATTTCAAAAGCTCATAGTCTCTATTTGCCTTTTCAAGTTTTTCAAGAATGATAGCTTTGAATTCTTCCAATTCACTATCTGAATATCTGTTTTTTTCTGCCATAGCGTCTTCTTTTTTAAGGTTAAACACTAATAAATTAGGTTTTAGTTTCCGCAAAGTTAAAATATTATATCAAAAGCTGCAAATTTAAAAACCTTTAATAATAATATCTATTATAACATTTCATGGAGCTTTTTGATTATTGCTCCATGAAATATTTTTTTGTTTACGCTTTTATCACCTCTGCTTTTATATCGAATTCGTCAAAATTCAGCTCCACGCCTTCGTTTAACGTATCTACAAACTGAAGATCGTTAGCTAAAACCTGATTACAGATATAAGCACCAAAATCATTAACTGCAGCTTCCACCTCTGGATTCTTAGTTAAACGAATGTTAATTTTATCCGTAATATCAAATCCGCTCGATTTACGAATATTCTGGATACGATTTACCAATTCGCGTGCAATACCTTCTCGTTTTAACTCTTCAGTAACTGTAATATCTAATGCTACAGTTAAACGCCCTTCATTTGCTACTAACCATCCCGGAATATCTTCTGAGATAATTTCAACATCGCTTGTTAATACTGTAGCAAGTTGACCTTCTATATCAAATGTGAATTCTCCTTTTTGTTCGAATTCAAGAATTTCAGTCTGCTCCATAGATGCCACACGTGCAGCTAATTGCTTCATGATCTTACCATATCTAGGACCTAATTTCTTGAAGTCAGGTTTAATTCGTTTAACTAAAATACCTGCAGCATTATCAACAAACTTCATTTCTTTCACATTCACCTCATTTAATACTAATGATTTGATTGCTTCAAGATTTGATTGTTGTTCATCATCCAAAACAGGAATCATAATAGCTGTAAGAGGTTGACGAACTTTAATATTTACTTTACGACGTAATGCCAAGACCATAGATGAAATTTCCTGAGCCATTTGCATACGCACCTCTAAGGTTTTATCAACTAATGCATCATTACATTCAGGGAACTGAGCAAGATGAACAGACAAAGCGTCTTGTTTATTTGTAGCAACAGTAAGGTCTTTATACAAACGATCTGCATAGAACGGTGCTATAGGAGACATTAATTTAGCTACTGTTTCAAGACATGTATAAAGTGTCTGATAAGCCGAAATCTTATCTTGATCATAAGCACCACCCCAGAAACGTTTACGATTTAGGCGAACGTACCAGTTGCTTAAATGATCGTTAACGAATTCCGAAATAGCTCTACCTGCACGAGTCGGTTCGTAAGTATTATAATATTCTTCGACATCTTTTACCAATGTATTCAATAACGAGATAATCCAACGATCAATTTCAGGACGCTCATTTATCGCTATTTCAGGTTCTGCATAGCAGAAACCATCAACATTTGCATATAAAGCAAAGAATGAATATGTATTATATAATGTACCAAAGAATTTACGACGAACTTCTTCAATACCATCTAAGTCAAATTTCAGATTATCCCATGGCGATGAATTAGTAATCATATACCATCTTAAAGGATCTGAACCATATTTTTCAATAGTTTCAAACGGATCTACAGCATTTCCTAAACGCTTAGACATCTTATTTCCGTTTTTATCCAACACCAAACCGTTAGAAACAACCGTTTTGTATGATACACTATCGAAAATCATAGTTGCAATAGCATGCAAAGTAAAGAACCATCCACGTGTTTGGTCAACCCCTTCAGCAATAAAGTCAGCTGGATAAACCTCACGATTATCGAACATTTCTTTATTTTCGAAAGGATAATGGATCTGTGCATAAGGCATTGCACCTGAATCAAACCAAACGTCAATCAAATCCGTTTCGCGATTCATTGGTTTTCCACTGTCTGAAATCAAAATGATATCATCGACATAGGGTCTATGAAGATCAATCAGGTCATAATTTGCTTTTGAGAAATCGCCCGGAACAAAAGATTTAAATGGATTTTCAGCCATTACACCTGCTGCAACTGCTTTTTCTATTTCATTATAAAGCTCTTCAACTGAACCAATACAAATTTCTTCAGTACCATCTTCTGTTCTCCAGATTGGCAGTGGAGTTCCCCAGTAACGGCTACGTGACAAGTTCCAGTCCTGAAGATTTTCCAGCCATTTACCAAAACGTCCTGTTCCTGTTGATTGAGGTTTCCAGTTAATTGTATTATTCAGTTCAATCATACGCTCACGACAAGCTGTCGTCCGAATAAACCAACTATCAAGCGGATAGTATAAAACAGGCTTATCTGTTCTCCAGCAATGAGGATATGAGTGAACATGCTTTTCAATTTTAAATACCTGATTATTCTGTTTTAACATAACAGATAAATCAATATCTAAAGTTGTATCATTTTCAGTCAAATTCGGATCATATGCATTTTTAACAAAACGACCTGCGAATTGACTGTATAGTTCTGTATTAATATTTTCTTTGACGTAATCAGCATCCAAATCTTCCAAAGTAAAGAATTTACCTGTCATATCAACCATTGGACGCTTATTACCATCTTTATCCGTCATCATTAGACCAGGTACCCCATGTGTTTTAGCAACACGATCATCATCCGCACCAAAAGTTGGAGCTATATGAACTATACCTGTACCATCTTCAGTTGTAACAAACTCACCGGATATTACACGGAAAGCCCCTTCACCCGGATTAACCCAT
Source organism: Porphyromonadaceae bacterium UBA7332 (assembly GCA_002471225.1). Taxonomy (GTDB): domain Bacteria; phylum Bacteroidota; class Bacteroidia; order Bacteroidales; family UBA7332; genus UBA7332. The sequence goes on along the minus strand of DKPO01000020.1, from coordinate 54,674 downwards.
GGTATAAGCTGTTCGTATTCCATACCTACTAAGTCTGTACCTTTATATTCGGCTACAACTTCATAAGGGATTAGCTTATCTCCCTGTTTAAAATCTTCAAGTTTAAGATCTGCAGCTTTTGCATTAAACATTGACCCCATAAGATCCTTTGCCATAACGATCGTCTGAGGCAAAGCTGTATATGGGTTATATGTTTTAACTGCTACATATGTGATAGACGGACCAACACAAAGAGCCGTATTCGAAGGTAATGTCCATGGAGTTGTTGTCCAGGCCAAGAAGTAAGCATCACCAAACGTACTCCACTCTGCTTTTGGATTTATCACTTTAAACTGAGCAACACAAGTTGTATCTTTCACATCACGATAACAACCAGGCTGATTCAATTCATGAGTACTTAAACCTGTTCCTGCTGCAGGAGAGTATGGCTGAATAGTAAATCCTTTGAATAAAAGATCCTTCTTATACATCTCTTTCAACAAATACCACAGGGTCTCAATATATTTATTATCGTAAGTTATATAAGGATCATTCATATCCACCCAATACCCCATTTTGTGAGTCAGGTCTTCCCATTCCTTAGTATATTTCATTACATCCTTACGACATGCAGCATTATACTCAGCAACTGTAATTGTTTTGCCTATATCTTCCTTCGTAATACCCAATGCTTTTTCTACACCAAGCTCAACAGGCAAACCATGTGTATCCCATCCGGCTTTACGTTTTACATGAAAACCTTTCATCGTTTTAAAACGACAAAATATATCCTTAATAGAACGAGCCATTACGTGGTGAATACCCGGCATACCATTTGCAGAAGGGGGTCCTTCGAAAAAGACATAAGAAGGATTTCCTTCGCGCGTAGTTAAGCTTTTATGAAAAACATCATTTTCATCCCACATTTTCAATACCTCTTTATTTACGTCAGAGAGGTTGAGTTGAGAATATTCAGCAAACTTCTTACTCATAAGTCAGTATAATGTTACAATAATATTTATAATCGTTAATTACAGTGTATCCGGAGATTTTCATATATCCAAACAGATATCGACTCCTTCCAATAATATACACCATGCGTATTTTAGGTTGCGAATATAGTTTTTTTTTGTAGGAGATTGAAGCATAATATATTTTTTTTAATCGACATCCGGCTTTTGGTTCGACTTTATATTGAATTTTCATGTATTTATATCAAATTCTAAAAGAATCAAATATTACACACTTATTCACATTGTGTAATTTATCCTAAACACATCAATCTTTTTCAAGATATCTTATATTTTGAGAAAATATTATCTCTACTTTTGCGCCCGATTTTAGGAAACCGTGTGAAATATATTAGTACTTCTTACGACTTCTTAAATTCATCTGAGTAAATAAAAAGTTGGATTATGAAGAAAATTTTAATCCCATTATTGGGAGTAGCGATGCTTTTTGCTTCGTGTGCAGAGCTTAAAAAAGCGGAAGAGAAAATTGAATCTCATGTGTTGACTCAAAAGGAGGTTGAGTCACAAACGCCTGATCAGGTTATTGAAATTCTTAGATCGGGGAATTTAGCATTTGTAAATCGGGGATTACATATCCGTGATTATAATGCGCAACTTGAAGAGTCCGTTGCTGGCCAACATCCTCGTGCTATCATTCTCTCATGTATTGATTCTCGTGTTCCTGTAGAAACAATATTCGATCAGGGACTTGGTGATGTATTCGTAGCTCGTGTTGCAGGGAATATTATCAATGATGATATTTTAGGCAGCATGGAGTATGCTTGTGAACACTCTGGGTCTAAAGTTGTTTTAGTATTAGGACATGAATGTTGTGGTGCTGTACATTCAGCTTGCGAAGGCGTTGACGCTGGAAATATGACACAAATGTTAGATAAAATCAAACCGGCTATCGATTCTTGTATTAATTGTGGAATCGAAAAGCATCACGAAAAGTTTGAAGATAACGTTGTTCGTAAAAATGTTGAGTTAATGGTTAATCGCGTTCGTATGGAAAGTGAGATTCTTTCAGAATTAGAACACGAAGGTAAAATTAAAGTTATTGGAGCAATCTTTAATTTGCATACAGGAATCGTTGAGTTTATGTAAAAAAGATATATTAGTTCGTTCTTTGTTCTTAGTTTTGTTAATCACATATGTTTACTGACATATGTAAAATAAAAAAGACTACTTAAATTAAGTAGTCTTTTTTAGTATATAATCCAAAGGATATTTCATTTAAAATAATCCCGAAATATGTCCTGCGTTATCAATATCAATCTTCTCTGATGATGGATGATTTGGCAAACCCGGCATACGCATCATATCGCCTGTAATAGCTACTATAAATTCAGCACCAGCTGCAATCTCGATTTCACGTACAGTCAACACAAAGTCTTTTGGACGACCTATCAAAGAAGCATTATCAGATAATGACTTCTGTGTTTTAGCCATACAAATCGGCAATTGATCTAATCCTAAATCATAGATACGTTTTATAGCTTGTCTGGCTGCTGGCATATACACAACAGATTTTGCACCATATATTTCGCGTGCAATTGTTTCTATTTTACTTTCAACAGTCCAATCTGTATCATAAATAGGTTTAAATTGCGGACAACAATGATCCGTTACCTCCATAACAAGTTTAGCCAACTGTTCAACACCTGCTCCACCTTTTGCAAAACCTTCACTTACAGCTGCTCTAACACCCTGTTCTGCACAGAAATCAACAATAAATTTCAATTCTGCTTCAGAATCAGTATCAAATTTGTTAATTGCAACGACCGGTGTAAGATTAAACTTCTTAACGTTCTCAAGATGTTTTTCTAAGTTAACAATTCCTTTACTTAAAGCCTCAACATCCTCTTGTTTCAAATCAGCCAACTTAGCTCCACCATGATATTTGAGTGCACGAACTGTAGCAACGATCACAACAGCATTCGGAGCAATATTTGCTTCACGACATTTTATGTCAAGGAACTTCTCACCTCCTAAATCAAATCCGAAACCAGCTTCAGTAATAGTATATTCAGAATTTGACATTGCTATTTTTGTAGCTATGATTGTATTTGTACCTTGAGCAATATTTGCAAACGGACCTCCGTGTACAATAGCAGGTGTACCTTCTAAAGTCTGAACTAAATTTGGCAAAATAGCATCCTTCAACAATGCAGCCATAGCTCCTTCTGCTTTCAGATCTCTTGCATATACAGGTTTCTTTTCAAAAGTAAACCCGACAAGTATATTACCTAAACGGCGTTTCAAATCTTCCCTATCTTTCGACAAACAAAGAATAGCCATAATCTCAGAAGCAGCCGTGATATCAAATCCTGTCTCACGAGGAACACCCATTGTTGTTCCACCTAAACCGATTACAATTTTACGTAGTGCACGATCATTCATATCCATCACACGTTTCCATGTAACAGTTCTCGGATCCATATTCAATGATCCTTCTGTCATTTGCAGATTATTATCAATCAAAGCCGCCAACAAGTTATGAGCTTTTTCGACAGCCGAAAAATCGCCTGTAAAATGTAGATTAATATCCTCCATCGGAACTACTTGTGAATAACCACCACCAGCAGCCCCACCTTTGATTCCGAATACCGGACCCAAAGAAGGCTCTCTTAAAACAACAGTCGCTTGTTTGTTTAGACGGTTAAGAGCTTGCGCTAAACCAATAGAAACAGTAGTTTTGCCTTCACCGGCCGGCGTTGGCGAAATAGCAGAAACTAAGATTAGTTTCGATACTATTTGATCATCCGGTTTTAAATAAGTTAAAGGTATCTTAGCCTTATACTTACCATAAAGTTCCAAATCATCTGAAGATATACCCATCATCGCACCGATTTCGGTAATATGCTTCATTTTGGCTTCTTGAGCAATCTCAATGTCCGTTTTCATTTTCAGTCAGGTTTTTTAGAATTTGCATTCAAATATATAATGAAACACCCAAATAATATAATTATATATTTATGTTGCTGATATTATTTGAGATCCCTATAATTATCTAACTCTCCCTTTTACAGAGATAAAGAGTTATATTGAGTTAGAATCGCTAACTATTTTTTCAACTTCATTAGATAAATATAAGAGATAAGAACACTTATGTTTTATTTTAACTCCTGAATCATTTTCACTAGCTCCCGACCTAAAGATCTGGCAGATTGTGGATTCTGACCTGTTATCAAACGTCCATCTATAACCACATGATCGCTCCAATTAGGTTTTAATTGAAAGATTCCTCCCCGAAGCATCATCTCTGACTGAAGTAAAAATGGAACATCATACACTTTTTTAATTTCAAGTTCTTCCAAATCTGTGAATCCGGTTACTTTCTTATCTTTAAGTAAGAAAGAACCATCCCATAATTTCACATTTAATAACCCCGATGGTCCATGACAAACTGCTGATACTATTTTTCCATTATCATAAAAATCTGCAGCTAATTGAGATAACGCAAGATTTCCGGGAAAATCATAACAAGCGCCATGTCCACCAACAAAATGGATTGCTACATAATCATGAATATTAATCTTATCAGGTGTCAATGTATGGACAATTTGTTCCTGAACAATCTTATCTGCTAAAAACTCCTTATTAATAGTATCGGACATATCAACACCTGTCACAGGAGCTTTCCCTCCTTTTGGACTAACAAAATCCACTTTTATATTAGCTTTTTGCAATTCTTTCCATGGATGTGAGGCTTCACTCAACCACCATCCGGTACTTTCGCCAGTACTATCAAATCTTGAATGAGAAGATAGCACAAACAGAACTTTCATTTCTTTTTCCATAATCAAAAAAATTAAGTTTTATCACTTTGTACTATAACAACTCATAAATAGGTAAGTTTTAATCAATTATTTTTCATAGTATTCATTTAAATATTATTCAGAGATTTTTTTGCATCAGAAAATTAGTAACATCTATTCCAATGTTTATTGTTTGCTTTTTAACTAATCCAAAACCCAGTTTTTCAAAGAATATTTTTGCCGTCACACTCACCGCACTGATAATTTGAAACATATCCATACGTTTGGCATGCTTTTCAATTTTATCGTACAATAAACGTCCTACCCCTTTTGACTGAAATTCAGGTTGAACAAACATATAACTTAAGAAGCCATCTGTCCGTAACGAGGCAAAACCTATAATATGATCAGCTTCAGTCGCAACAATAAAATATTGATCTTGAATCCTGTTTTCCCATTCGTCAGGATTATCGCCTCGTTTTATCCAGGCATCTAATTGCTCTGGTGAATAATCATATTTATTACTGTTTCTTATTGTATCTTGATAAACTTGTCTGATTTGATCTATATCATTAAAATGTGCTAAGCGTGTATCTACCATAGTTCATCTGTTTTTATTATCCTTTTGGCAAACTTACAAAATATAAAAAAGAAAATCAATTAATAATCCTCTGATTTAAAGCTATATTTAATTAACTAAAATAGCATCTATTATCATTTTGTTTTTTATTCTCTCCATTTAAAACAATCCTCTAATCTTTTTCAGATATGAAGTGTTTTAATGATATTAAATACAACTAAAACCCTATCATATTTAAATTATGGAATCTTTAAGCCTATTCACTATTATCGGTGGTTTTTTTCTAACAACTGCTTTGATTTGCGCAATATTTATTGCTGTAGATTTACGAACTCATAAACAAGGGATGAAGATAATGGCTCCAGTGTGGGTTTTAACGGGACTTTGGGCTTCAATTTTGGGATTAATAGCCTATCTTCTTATTGGAAGAAGCAAAAAAAGTACCAAAGAAGACTCTAAAGCAATGCATACATCTGACTTTGATAGTATGAGTTCCCAAAAAATGAACATGGGGAGTATGAAAATGGATAAAACCAACATGGAAAACATGGACATGAAAAACATGAAAATGGATAATACCAACATGGAAAACATGGACATGAAAAACATGAAAATGGATAATGCCGACATGGAAAACATGGATATGAAAAACATGAAAATGGATAATACCGCCATGGAAAACATGGACATGAAAAGCATGAAAATGGATAATACCGCCATGGAAAACATGGATATGAAAAACATGAAAGGTATGGATATGAATTTACCAAAATGGCAATCTATTGGACTATCAGCTTTACATTGTGGAGCAGGCTGTACACTGGCAGATATCATAGGTGAATCATTTACCGGACTTCACCCCATTTATATAGGAGGTAGTTTCCTTATAGGAGCATGGATATTTGATTATATTTTAGCTTTAATTATTGGTGTCTATTTTCAATATGCTGCTATAAGAGAAATGGATAGTAAAATTAATATACAAAAAGCTATTGAGAAAGCTACCAAAGCTGATTTCTTATCATTAACATCCTGGCAAATTGGTATGTATGGATGGATGGCCATATCCATATTTATTATCAATGATGGTTATCAATATAGCAAAACATCGGTTGATTTTTGGTTTAATATGCAAATAGCTATGTTATGTGGCTTTATTACCGCTTACCCAATGAATTGGTTTTTAATTAAAATCGGATTAAAAAAAGGTATGTAGAATTCAGAACGTAAAAAAGAGACCTGATAAAAGATTTTATCAGGTCTCTTTCATTAATACGACTTGAGCAGTCATAAATCAATCACCAACTATTTCTGTCAAACGAATACCCCATCCCGGAGGTTTACCTCCTGTACGGTAGTACATTTCTTTAAATCCCATTTTCATAGCATAATACATATGCCCCATTTTCATTATTCCCGTTTTTCCTCCATAGAAAAGATCCGAATGAATATAAAATGCCTTATGATGTCCCATATCCCCAAAACACATAATCACAGGATTAAAAGGCTTATCATCTGCAGGATGCTTGAGAACACCCATATCCTTAGCTATCTGGCGAGCCACAATTCGAGCCTGCATATCGCCTATTCCGCCAAGTTTCGGTGCAGCTAATGCAGTAGCATCACCTACTCCCATCACTTCCGGATGCTCCTTGTTTCGCATATATAAATCCGTCATTAAAAAGCCTTCTTCATCTACTATTGGTAAATCTTTCATAAAGACATGAGGATTCCAGTTCGGAAGAACAATTTTCAACTCCGCTTCTACAGACTGACCATTGATAAATTCAATACCGTCTTTATATATTTCTTTAATATCACCAACATTATTCACATAGCCCATTTTCATTTCATCAACAGCCATATGCAAAAACTCTTTCACAATTGGTATACCTGCATCCTCAGCAATGTATTCGCCAGGTGTAAATAAAGTTATATTTTTCGAACTTCCCCATTTACGCTGTTCAAGCAAGTCCGACAAGCCTAATGAAATCTCCAACGGAGGTCCTTCGCAAGCAGCTTTCATTTCATTGAGCCATTCAGGATTTCCTTTTTTACCCATTTTAAAACGAGCCGAACCAACAGCTATCGGACCACCTTTATAATGTCCGTTAAATAAATATCGTCTCAATTTATTCCCATAATAACTATCAGAAACAGTATGACCATATTCAGCAAAACCTGGTATAGCTTCATAGTCCAGCCTTGCGCCTAACGCTATAACCAGATAATCATAATACACCTTTTCACTAGCACTTCCAGGACGCTCTACCGGCATTATTGTTACATTTTTTGAAACGACATCAATCTCTTTCACTTCTGCTTGAAGAAAATCAATATTGTCCTCTTTGAGAAAATGATAAAAAGGCATATGCAGTTTATCAATAGGATCATTGTTCGCAAATACTTCTAAAGGAATATTCGGAACAAACAAGAGATAAGATTTACGGTCCACGACAGTAATATCAACCGTGTGACCCGCTTCTTCACGGATTAAACGCGCAACTGTAAGCCCTCCAAAATTAGATCCGAGAACCAACACTTTCGGTTTGTGAGTTTTTAAATTAATTTGATCCATCACATAATGTATTAATTACTAGTCCAGTTACGTTATAAGAACAATCTAATCTTTATTTAAGTTTGCATGGCTTCCTCAGCTCATTTACTTAAATATAATCTTTTTCAAACCTATGTATAGCATTCCACATTTACCAATAGGCTATTTATTATTACATATTACTTCTCAAATCATTCTTCACATTACAATTTGCCTGAAATCATTAAGATCAGATAGAAAACAGAAACATACAGCATACTACCACAATTCCAATAGTAACCAGTTTTTAATAATATACAATAATACATTATGTTTTACACCAGAGAAAAACAGGTTCTTAAACTTAACAGCAGTTTACACTATAATGATAATTATACATTATGTTAACACTCGCAGATAGCAAGTCACTTCTTAAAATGCAAATATTTAAAATCACTATAAAAATTTGATAACACACTGATTATGTATTACTAAATCTCAAAACAAAGAATTAATAAGCATTACATAATACAAGCAAAATATAAAAATGCAAATAATAAGTTCTACCATTAAATAAAAAGCAAGAATTCATTAACATAAAAAATTCATCCGACATATATCATATATAGTATAAGATTTTACCAAAAGAACTACACAAATAATTTAAATATTACACCACATTTTTATCAAAAAAAATATAGTTAAAATTATAAAATCCAATAACCTTTTTAGAGCCGACATGTTCTATCTATATATCAAGTAATCAGTTTTGTTTTATTCAGACATACAGAATTTAATTCAGGATATATTATAATACTCGTATCCTATAATCTATCTTTCATATTAGATAAACATAATATAAGCAGTGTTGAGTCCGGATGGTTGATCTCAATCTTATTTTTAGCAATTACATTTCCGGGATTCTTTATCAATCCAATTGTAAAAGGACTCAAAAATAATACAATCTATCTATCATTTGCTTTCATTGCAATTGGCTTTTTGTTAATCCTTCTTTGTCCGTTTATTGCAGCGATAGCAGCAGGAATCTTTTTAATCGGATTCGGATATGGTATTGTTCAACCTCTTATTTATGATAAGACATCTTTATCGACAAATCCAAAAAAAGCCATCTTTGGATTGGCTTGTGTAATGTCTGTTAATTACTTAGCCATATATCTTTGTCCATTTATTGCTACTTTTTGTCAATTTATTTTTGATAAAAAAGATAATATGGAATTCCCGTTCTGGATTAATATGATAATGGCTGTAATAATGTTTATTATTTCTTTTACATTTCGATCAAAAATTCTTTTCTCAGGAGAAAGTACAACCAATAGTACTTCTGAGAACTAGAAGAATTGATATTAATATAAACTAAACATTTCATTGCCATGCATAACATACGTATAGGTATTAATGGTTTCGGACGAATCGGGCGAATGATATTCAGAGCCTGTCTTGAAAGATGCGATCTTGAAGTAGTAGGAATTAATGATATTCTGAGTATTGAGCAAGTTATTTATTTGTTGAAATATGATACTGTTCATCATACTTTGAAGTATAATATTATGTGTGAAGATAATAATCTGATCATTAACGGGCATAAGATTCGTGTCACACAAATACAAGATCCTGCAAATTTAAGATGGAACGAAATAAACGTTGACTACGTTGTCGAATCCACAGGTAAATTTCTCACGTATGATTTAGCAAAAAAACATCTCAATGCCGGAGCATCAAAGGTAGTGCTTTCTGCCCCGGCTGAAGATAACACGCCTATGTTTGTTTCCGGTGTTAACCTCGATAAATATATAGGTCAGAGTATAATATCAAATGCTTCATGTACGACCAATTGTTTAGCTCCGATAGCTTATATTCTGCATAAACATTTCGGAATACAAGAAGGACTAATGACAACGGTACATCCGGTCACAGGTACTCAAAAAGTTGTGGATTCATATTCCAAAAGAGATTACAGAGCCGGACGATCAGGTCTTGCAAACATTATTCCCTACCATACAGGAGCAGCAAAATCTATTGGTAAAATAATACCCGAACTTGAGGGCAAATTGACTGGTATATGCTTTAGAGTTCCTACTCTCGATGTATCAGTAATTGATTTATCTGTCAAATTAAAACAGAATACTTGTTATGAGGAGATATGCAAAGTAATTAAAGACGCTTCTGAAACTTCGATGTCAGATATTATAGGTTATGAAGATGAGGAAAGGGTATCATCTGACTTTCTGGACCAAACGAAAACGTCCTATTTCGATGCTACATCAGGAATGTCTGTTTCGGATTCGTTTTTTAAAATTATAGCATGGTATGATAATGAGATTGGTTACTCTAACAAATTATTGGATTTGATTAAATATACATATACATACGATCAAAAAATCGTATTGAATAATGAGCTGATTAGAAACAAGAATTACCACTTAAATATGTAAACCTATCGAATAACCCTTATTTTCTTTTTTGATAGCATTTTTCAAATCAGAAAATAATCATTAATAAAATATGAAAGGATATATGATCCTTTGAGCAGAGCTTCAATTCTCACTTATCGAAGCATAATATATTTTATTATGATTGGTTATTCATGTATATGGATAAACTTAATCTCGATTATTGGTGTGTTAACAGCGGTTTTATGGGAATAAAACCGCTGTTTTTATATTATAGTTGAGAGAAGATCAGTTTATCCGATCTCCATCATTCTCTGGATAGGCAAAAGTGCTTTCTCACAAATTTCAGGAGATATTTTCACCTGATATTTCTCTTCAAGAAGTGCCTCATAAACACCCTGTAATGTAACTCGCTTCATTGACCCACAAATTGTTTTAGAATCAACGGGTATAAATTCTTTATCCGGATTATCCTTTTGTAACTTATGAATTGTTTCATTTTCCGTTGCTATAACGAATCTTTTCTTTGGCGACTCTTTTGCATGACGAATGATTCCGGATGTTGAATATAGATAACAAACCGGTGTATTCAGAATACGATCATCATGTGAACAAATCGATTCCGGATGTATCAGTATATCTGCATCGGGATATTCTTCTATTTTACGAACAATCATATCTGTCGTAATCTTTTGATGCACACAGCAATTCCCTCTCCATATTTCCATCTTACGTCCGGTCACTTTCTGGATATAGCTCCCTAAATTATAGTCCGGAGAAAAAAGAATTTTTTTATCAGCCGGTAAATGCTTGATAACTTTCAGAGCATTCGCAGAAGTACAGCAATAGTCTGTCTCGGCTTTCACCTCAGCAGTAGTATTCACATAACTGACAATGATCCCGTCCGGGTTCGCTTGTTTCCACTCTCTCAAATCTTCTCCTTCTATACTTTCTGCTAATGAACAACCTGCACGTAAAGCTGGTATCAGTACTTTTTTATCAGGTGAAATTATAGCTGCAGTCTCTGCCATAAAATGAACCCCACAAAAAACGATAATATCGGCATCTGTTGAACCTGCTTTTCGTGACAATTCTAATGAATCTCCTAAAAAATCTGCAATATCCTGCACATCAGGATGTGCGTAATAGTGTGCCAGAACAATGGCATTTTTTTCTTTCTTCAGTTTCTCAATCGCTTCTATCAATGCTTGTTTTTCCATTCTGCTATTATATTAGGATTATTGAACCTGAATATTCATACTGATATCCATCGCCGAAACCGTATGCGTTAATGCTCCTACACTGATAAAGTCTACGCCTGTTGCCGCTACTTCTTTCAAACGAGGGATATTCATATTACCGGAAGCTTCTGTTTTCGCTCTTCCTCCAATAAGTTGAACAGCTTGTGTCATTGTTTCATTACTCATATTATCAAGCATAATGATATCAACTTTACAATCCAACGCTTCCTGCACCTCAGCTAAAGTAGTTGTTTCTACTTCAATCTTGATTTCAGCCGGCACATTCTGACGAACCTGCTCAACAGCTTTTGTAATTGATCCTGCCATTTTAATATGATTATCTTTAATCATAACCATATCATACAACCCCATACGATGATTTGTTCCGCCACCATGTTTAACAGCCAGCTTATCCAATACACGAAGACCAGGAGCCGTTTTACGCGTATCCAATAACTGTGTATTGGTATCACTCAGTTCTTTTACATACTTGTTGGTTTCAGTAGCGATACCCGACATACGTTGAAAAATATTCAGTGACAAACGCTCTCCTCTTAAAAGGGTCGGATAACTTGCCTCAATACGTAAAATCACATCGCCTTTTTTCACATGATCCCCATCTTTCACAAACGGAGTCCATACGATATCTTTTTGAAAACGCTCAAAAACAGTTTTAATAACGTTCAACCCTGATATCACACCATCAGCTTTTGCAGTCATTGTTGCAATTGCCTGAGACGATTCAGGTATAATTGATTCCGTTGTTATATCCCCTGTATGGATATCTTCTTCCAATGCTAAATCGATTAATTTATCGATCAGATTAGTGTATTGTGTAGTCATATTTAAATAATAAGTTTTGTTTCAATATATCTTGTTGTACATCTGAGCTCGTAAGTCCCCGATCGATTTGTTGAATAGAATGTACAGTATATTCGTCTTTTTCTGTCGGAAAATCTTCCCGGTAATGTCCTCCCCTGCTTTCTTTACGAAACATTGCCGGTTTCATAATGAGCGAAGCTACTGTAAGTAACTTCCTTGAAGCTTCATTATAGTACTCCATTTCGTCAGATAACTTTTCCAATTTATCTGCAATAAAGGAAAGCCCTTCTTTCAATAAAGATTCCGAGCGAATGATCCCCGAATGATAATTCATCACATCTGCGATTTCCGCTTTCAGATCGCAAAAATGTTTCATTTTCTCTGAATCTTTATAATAACACATCGTAAAATTTGGGAATGTATGCTGTTTTCCCATATTCAGAGTGTCAGCTATAGCCCGATGAGCAAACACAAGACATTCCAGCAGAGAGTTTGAAGCCAGTCTGTTCGCCCCCATTATTCCCGTTGCGGCCAGTTCTCCGCATACATATAATCTTTCTACATCTGTTTTTCCGAAGGTATCCGTAACAATACCGCCCACTGTATAGTGAGCCGCAGGAGCGACCGGAATTTTATCAGTCAGATCCAAACCATATTCCTTACACCTTCTGTAAATAGTCGGAAAACGCTCCTGAATTTTCTGCTGAGACAGATGTTGCAATGATAAATAAACATAAGGTTTTTTATCACGTAACATTTGTTTAAATATAGATCGTGCTACAATATCACGGGGTGCCAATTCTGCAAGTTCGTGTTTAGCCACCATGAAACGTTCTCCCGAATGATTTAATAAATGCGCACCTTCACCCCTTACGGCTTCGCTTATCAGAAAAGCATTTGACGTATTTTCTAAATATAAGGCAGACGGATGAAACTGAACAAACTCCATATCCATTATACGGCAACCAGCTTTATAGCCCAAAGCTATACCATCGCCAATAGTTGTTTCCGGATTTGTAGTTCTGCTATAAATTGCCGATGCTCCTCCTGAAGTAAGAAATACATGATGACCATAAAATAGTTCTTCTCGTTCTTCCTTCTCACACCAGGCTCTTACACCATAGCAGCATTTATTTTCAACCAATAAATCAATAACGGACAGATTCTCGAAAATCTGAATGTGTTTTTCTTTTTCCACTTTACCAATCAGAAACTCTGTTATCATTCTCCCTGTTGAGTCTCCTCCCGCATGAAGAATACGGTTACGATGATGTCCTCCTTCCAGTCCCAGTGAAAGAGCTCCGTTCTCGGTATCAAATACCATTCCATCACGAATAAGCTCTTGAATACGCACCGGTCCTTCATTTACCAGAATATTTACTATTGGGGCCTCGCATAATCCACGGCCTGCAATCATAGTATCCTGAAAATGTAAACTCGGATCATCCTCTTCTCCTGTAACAGCAGCAATTCCGCCTTGAGCAAAGTAAGAATTACTTTCGCGAAGGCTTGATTTTGTCACCAACGCGACTCTTCCATGTTTCGCCGCTTTATATGCACTATAAAGCCCTGCTAATCCACTTCCGACTATGATATAATCAAATTGACCCATGATATATTTAAGCTTACTTTGGGTCGCAAAATTATTATTTTTTATTTAAATACTCTATTCTTATTTTCAATTTTGCCAATTAATAGAATAAAACCTTACGTAACTATTAGCGTAATAAATAAAAAAGCATGTATCATCCTATTAGGAATAATACATGCCTTAGCTTATCATGTAAACTGAATTAGATTTAATAATATCTTGAATTAACTATTCTACATACCGTGAATTAATTCAATTCAGCTTCTTATAATTTCAATAATTTCTTGATTTTATCAAAGATAGACGTATTCTCATAAATACCCCCGAAGTCTTGTGATCCCGGTCCGTACGAGTATACTGGAACCATTACTCCACTGTGTCCTCCTGTTGAGAATTTCCCAACGATTGTATTCGTATTTTTATCACCTCCTACTAATGTCAAACCGCCTGTTTCATGATCGGCTGTAACGATAACTAACGTTTCTCCGTCTTTCTCAGCCCACTGTAAGATACGACCAACTGTACGATCAAAATCATGAACCTCTTGCATTAGCAGATCCAAATCATTGAAATGTCCGTAATCATCCAATTGAGAGCCCTCAACCATTAGAAAGAAACCTTTCTTATTCTTGCTCAAAAGTTCAATTGCTTTCATTGATGCATCTCCCAAAACTTCTCCACGCATTGAAGGTACAGGTAAATCCAATGTATCAACTACCGCAAATATCGGAGTTTGTTTTATATCTTTCAACTCATCCCAGGACTGCGGTGTATTATATCCTTTTACTTTAAACTCTTCAATCAGATTTCTTTTATCTTTGCGTTGAGTAAAATGTTTACTGCCTCCACCAAAAATAAAATCAACATTGCAATCTAAATAATCTGCCGCTATTTTTTCTGCATCATCACGATCCGGACTATTAGCACAAAATGCTGCCGGAGTAGCATCATTCAGCCGACAAGTTACGACCACTCCTGTAGATAGACCTTTATCTTTTGCGATATCTGTTAGCGATGGAAGGGGATTCCCGTTTGTATCTACACCTACACTATGATAATTCGTTTTTTGTCCTGTAGCCATAGCTGTACCTGCAGCTCCTGAATCCGTAATCAGTTTATTCGCACAATAAGTTTTTGACAATCCGACTATCGGACAATTCTCAATATTCAACTTACCTCCGTTAGCAGTCCATGCCGAATACTGATGCATCAGACTCATACCATCTCCAATCATCAAAATCACATTCTTCACCTTTTTACCTTTTACAGGCTGAACAAGAACTGTCTCGTAAGGCTTGTCTAATGTATAGGTTTGTTCTTTATCACGACGACTCTGTGCCTGCGTAGTGCATACAGTAACAGCAAACAAGGTTGCCAGTAAATATATTTTTTTCATAATTGTTTTTTAATTCGTTCGTAAAAATAAAGAAAACGGATGATTTGCTGATTTGCCTAAGCTATCAAACAAACCATCCGCTTTCATGAATAAAAGAGTTCACCTAAGAACAGGTGTGCATTGTGGCAGATAAACAACACATAGTATGAATGTTATTATTCATGGTTCAATTAAAAGTTGAATACCCCGGTGCCGGATTATTAATCAGCAAACCGTTCGTATTATCTATTTCCGTTTGAGGAATCGGGAAGTGCTCATGCTGACCAGGCACGAACTGGCGTGGACCGCGCGGATCTGACTCCAATGTGGCAGCTCCGTAAATATCTTTTGCCGCACCCCAACGAACCAGGTCGTAATGACGCTCATCTTCATAAGCCAATTCACGTCTGCGTTCAGCCATCAGATTTTCAAATGTAGCAGGAACATCTTTCGAGTTATCCTGTACACGGAAGGCACGACGTCTCACTGCATTTAAAGCTTCAGCTGCTGCAGGAACCTCAACCGTTCTGTTCTGATAGTTCGCGCCAGCTAACTGCATAACCGATTCTGCATAAATCAAATAAACATCAGATAAGCGTAATAACGGTTGGTCGTTACCTGAACGCCAATCATAAACTTCCATATTTAAGTAGTTCTGACTATATTTCACACACATATAACCTGTAGCCAGATCCCCGATATTTTCGCTTGTTACTTCCATTATATCATTTTTCAGACCAAACATATCACCAGGACCGACAAACGTTGTAGTACGTCTTTCGTCTTCTTTCTCATACGCATTTACCAAACTTTGTGTCGGCGGAAAATAATTCCAGCCTTTACCGCCCGTAAAACGTTTGGATAAAGTAATAATCCCTGCAACAGTTCCATTGTCCGGCATACCTGTTTTATTTCCCAGGTTGAATAAAACCTCTGATGACTTTTCACCTTCAACCGAGAAAAGCTTCTTAAATGACGGAGCTAATTCATATTCTGAACGCTCAAGTACCTTCTCTGACATTTCTTTCGCCAGATCAAATTTACCCCAGTGAGCATATACTTTAGCAAGCAAACCATACATAGCACCCAGATTCGGACGACCAAAGTCTGCATCTGTACGTTTCCATAAACCGATTTCGTCAAACATTCCAATTGCCTGCAGCAAATGTGCCTCTATATTTTTATATGTTTGTTCTTTTGTCTCACGCGGTTTGTTAGTTTCCTGAGGTTTTGTATAATCATAATATGGCAGACCTCCATAACGTTTTGCCAAATGAAAATAAGCAAATGCAGCCATAAAGTGAGCCTCTCCTATGAATTGCTTTTTCTTGCTTTCGCTCATATTCACTTTCGGAACATTCGCTATAACATCATTCGCTCTTTTGATAACGCGATACATGTATTTCCAGTTGCTGTAATTCCCGCTTGAAGAGTTAACAGACGTAGTAAACTCTGTCATATTCAGGTCTGCTGTTTTATTACTGTTGATAATCATATCATCACTCGCAGCTCCGAACCACCAATGTCCGCGTCCATAACCTTCTTCTTCATATAAAGGAGCATAAACAGCATTCAAACCTCTTAATGCCTCAGCCTCTGATGTCCAGAACGACGATGGTCCGTAAGGCTCTTTGTTCAAGTCACAAGATACAAGTGATATTGCAGCTAAGGCAACAGCGATATATTTATTGAGTTTCATTTTCTGATTGGAATTTTATAAAAAGAGCCCTGATCCCACATTATCCTTAAACACAACACATTATTAATCCGGCTGTGAGGCAGAGCTCTTTTATTTTAAATATTAGAAGATAATTATTAGAAGTTTAAGCTTACTCCCATTATATAAGATCTTGCTTGAGGAAACTGACCACGATCAACTCCGATCTCTCTTACACCGAATGAATCCACATCATCTGCATAAGTTTCACCTAGCTCAGGATCCAGACCTGAATATTTTGTAATGGTGAAGAGATTTTGAGCGGTTGCGTAAACACGCATATTCTGTATTCTCAGTTTTTGCATCCAATCACCTTTGAATGTATAACCTACAGTCAGATTCTTCAAACGCAAATAATCCCCTTTTTCTACATAGTAATCCGATGCACGTTTATTATTGTTCGGGTCACTGATAGTGGCGCGAGGCAATGTCCCGTTCGGGTTGTTTGTCGGATGAAAACGATCCATGATTGCCGCATACTGATTGTACTCCGGTTTAACGAAAGTACCTTCCCATTTCAATGCGTTATAAATATCAAAACCTGCAACTCCCTGGAATGCAAATGATAAATCAAATCCTTTGTATCCTAAATTTGCCCCAAAACCATACGTCAAGTCAGGGAACCCGTTACCGATATTCGTACGGTCATCACCGTTAATTGATCCATCTCCATCCAAATCCAGATATTTTAGATCACCCGCTTTAGCGTTTGGCTGATAAGGTTTTCCGAATTGATTCACATAAGCCTGAGCTTCTGCATCTGTTTTGAAAATTCCGTCAGTTTTATATCCGTAAAAATGAGCCATCGGATCCCCTACTTTGGTTCTTGAAATGTTATCCCCTCTGTAAGAACTGTGATAGATAGCTGAATTGTCATCACCTAAAGCCAATACCTTATTTTTAACCGAACTAAGATTTCCGTAAACACTGTAATTAAAAGCTCCTGTCTGATTAGAATACGTCAGATTCAACTCCCAACCACGGTTACGTATTTTAGCCGCATTCACGTATGGGTTTGTAGATACACCAGCCAATGACGGAAGTGGCACCTCTACCAATACATCCGAAGTCTCTTTATTGAAATAGTCAAATACTAAATCAAAATTCTTAAGGAATGAAATATCCAAACCAATATTATATTGCTGAGTTGTTTCCCATTTAATATCTTTATTTGGCACATTTGACTCAAATTTACCCGGACCGATGTTCTCATCCGTTCCGAATACCGGATCATATGTATCCTCTTCAATTGTATTCCCGATCTTACTGTACGTAGGATAGAAATCATAAATATTCTGATTCCCTAACATACCCCAGCTCGCTCTCAATTTCAGATTTTCCACATAATTCAAAGCCGGAGCAAAGAATTTTTCTTCAGAAATTCTCCATGCTCCTGAGAATGAAGGGAAAATACCGTATCTGTTTTCTTTTGCAAATTTAGACGAACCATCGACACGAACATTAGCTGAAAATATATAACGATCTTTCAACGAATAATCCGCACGAGCAAAAAATGATTGCAACGCCCACTCAGCTCTGTCACCAAGAGCATACTGAATACGTCCTGCTGAACTCATATAACGTTGTGATGGATCTTCAGATAAGAAGTCTGTTCCCTTTACTTTTGATTTTTGAATATCATAAGATTCATAAGAGAAACCACCTAACAACTGAAGTTTGCTTGTCTCAAAAGTTTTGTCATAGCGTAATGTTGTCGTATTCAACCATCTCACACTCGAACGTTTATACTCTTCCAACGCGCTATCTTTAGATGATCTTCCCGGTTCCGGCACTGATGGTTGAAACCATTTATCGAACCAGTTTGTATAATCATAACCAAAATCCGTTTTAAGAGTCAGGCCTTCAATAATTTGCCATTGTGCATACAGATTCCCAAACACGCGATCGCGTGTTTCTCTTCTATCCGAACGATTGATAATCCCTACCGGATTTTGCAAATCGGCACCTAAGAAACCGGACCCGCTTAAATCGCCGTTTTCGTCATAAACCGGAATATCTGGTTGATATTGTAATGCTGTAGACATCGCACCACTAAAACCTGTAGTACTGACTTTATCCTGGAAAGAACGAGTTAACATTAAATTCTCACCGATAAGAAGAGATGGTGAGATATTGATCTCTGAGTTTACCCGAACAGTTGTTCTGCTGTAATCTGTCTTTTTGATAATCCCCTCATTTTGCAAATGCCCCAGCATAATACTGTATTTTGCAAGTTTGCTTCCTCCCGAAACATTCAAATCGTAGTTTGCCATATAGGCATTACGGTAAATTTCGTCTTGCCAGTTTGTACGGGTCTCTTGTGCATAAGGTGTCGAATAATATTCAGGAACCTCTTTTCCGTCATTTTGGTAAGCCTCCGAGTGAATCAGATTTCTCTGCTTTGCATCCATTACGCTGATTTTTTTCATCGGTTGCTGAAACCCCTGACTAGTAGAGAAACTCACATTTGTCTTATCCCCTGCTTTTCCTTTACGAGTCTGAATAATCACAACCCCGTTGGCTGCTCTTGATCCATAAATCGCTGAAGAAGCTGCGTCTTTCAACACATCGATTCGTTCGATATCTGATGGATTCACATCATTCATGTTATCTGCCGGAATTCCGTCAATTACATATAAAGGATTGTTATCACCGATAGTCCCCAGTCCGCGAATACGTACAGAGGCAGAAGCTCCCGGAGCACCACTGTTTTGCAAAACGGTAACACCGGACATTTTCCCTTGCATGGCATGATTAATTCCGGTTACCATCATATTTTTCACATCATCCAATTTTACTGAAGAAACAGCTCCTGACAAATCGGCCTTGCGCTGTGTAGTATATCCTACAACAACCACCTCATCAATTTTCTTTGTATCTTCGTGAAGCGTTACATTTACCACGGATTGGTTAGCTATTGTAACAGATGCTTCCTGATAACCGATATACGTAATTAACAAAGTTGCTCCTGTCGGTACTTCTAATGTGTATTTACCATCAAAGTCTGTGATAGTTCCATTTGTAGTACCTTTAACAACTACGTTTGCGCCGATTATCGCTTCGCCATGTTCGTCTGTAATAACACCTGTAATTGTTTTCAAATTGTTTTGATCAACAACAACGGCAGATGTTTCATTCTTCAAATCAGTATTTACTACGGTCGCCAATGCTTTTCCCCCTTGAAGCATCAACAAAGACGACGCTACTAAAAATGATTTTTTTAGCATAATTGGTGTGTTTGATTAATTCTTTTAATTGTGTTCCGGGCAGCTGTTAATTATACCCGTACATATTACCTCTTTTATTCGTTGGCAAAGTAACATGCTTTTTATTTCACCCAAATTGCAGAATTATGTCATTTCAACTATACGTTTGTACCCATATCGAAGTCGTTTTGTAATATTATTACATTCCGGTGTTAGCCGAAATACAATCAGATGAAACAACGGTCCAAAAGCAGCAGATCTAACATTTCTTTACACATTAACAGGAATTTACTCTATAAAATTTTGCATCAGATACAAGCGATTCTTTTTTTATTAGATTTGCAAACTCATTTAATCTGTTTTATTATGAAAAAAGTATTTACCGGAGCCTTAAGCTTTATTTTAGCATTATCATTTTTCGCATGCAGTGGTAATAAATCTACAAATACCACTCAAAACGATACTATTGCAGCCACCGAAATCGTTACCGAAGAAGTAGCATTACCTACACAAGACAACAGTGAAACAAGCTTGGATTGGGCTGGAGTTTATGAAGGAACCATTCCTGCAGCCAGCGGTCCCGGCATAAAGATGACTCTTACACTGAATTTTGACAGAACATTTAAACTAGTCTCTGATTACATTGACGAAAAAGAGGGTCTATTCACAGAAGAAGGTAAGTTTACGTTTATAAATGGAAGTATCGTGAACTTATCAATCAGCAAAGACGAAAACAAATACTTCAAAGTAGGTGAAGGTCGTGTTATCATGTTAGATTCCGATATGAAACCGGCAGAAGGGGCTTTAGCCAATGAATATATTTTGACTCAAAAGGAAGTATTTAAGAAATAATCTACTATCTGCATATAATGATTATATGCAGATAGTATTCAATAAAAAAAGCTACAGG
>DKPO01000020.1:0-33340 GCA_002471225.1 Porphyromonadaceae bacterium UBA7332 | reverse complement strand
CCTGTAGCTTTTTTTATTGAATAAATACATCATTATCAACACATAAGACTTTGTTAATTCTTTAATAATCTACAACCAAATCCCCAAATAAATCGTTTAAATTAAAGCGGAATAACAACAAATCTAATTACTTTATTATGAAAAAAAGATTTTTCTCATCTTCATTATACTTATTAAGTATAAGTATAGCTTGTGTGTCAACATTACTTTCGGGATGTAGCACAAGTAATCCTACAGTTGAGCCTGAACCTCCAACTCCTCCTGAACCAGCACCAACTTATTTTGAATTTGCAACAACTAAAGATTATACTCTTCAATTAAACTTTAGTCTGGATAATCTTAATCCGGGCATTACTAAGTTCGACGTATTTATAGAAGATCCTTTTACAACAATTGATGAACAGAGTATTCGTAATAAGGATATAAAAGCTGTTATGACCGGATTCACAAATTCAACAGGAGAATTCAGCGATGTCCTGCGTCTTCCTTCGTATGCAAAATCAATATATATTATGCCTTATAAAATTGGGTTACCCGAAGTTATAAATCAGGATATTACGGAAAGTAGCATTTCTATAAAACTTAAAGATATTGTTTCAAGTAAAAATATCACGAAAAATACCTTTATATACAATACTATAAAGGCTTCTAACACATTTGCTTTTTCCCCATGGGATGCAAACGGGAAGCCTCAGAGTATTTACAAGAGAGATATTATTTCTCAGAGTTTACTTAATGATATAAATACAACATTACCAAATTCACCATTACCTG
This sequence comes from Porphyromonadaceae bacterium UBA7332, assembly GCA_002471225.1. Classification (GTDB taxonomy): domain Bacteria; phylum Bacteroidota; class Bacteroidia; order Bacteroidales; family UBA7332; genus UBA7332. The sequence goes on along the minus strand of DKPO01000020.1, from coordinate 32,566 downwards.
AAAACCATCCTGAGTTTTTTAACAGTAATGCTGTTCATCAACTCATTTTGGTTGATAGTTGTGAGATTGATCTAGTATTTGTTCATGAAGGTGCAGGATGGCTTAACTCTTTAGGATATTATTATTACCCTACAAATAATCCTCCGACAAATCTAAATAACATTCGTAAATATGTAGCTTTCCCTAACAGTTCCTACTCAGGTTCAGGCGGAGGATTAGCTACAGGAGACAGGGTGAAGCTACAATATTGGGATGGGGCAAAATATACAAGCACCTTTCCTGCAGGTATAACTGTAGGATGGTTTATATATGCCAATGGTTTTAAATCAACTGATAAAACGGTCAATGTCGGCAATTATATGCATACCTCAAATCCATTATATAATACAGAAACTAATACAAGTCTTAAACAACATTCTGTTTTACTGAAAGATCCTACCAGAGAGGTTTTAGTTATTGCATTCGAGGATATAAAACGAGATCTGAGTTATTGTGATCAGGATTTTAACGATGCTATATTTTATGCGGTACCAACTCCTTTTACTGCCGTACAAACAGGTAACATTCCTAAACTAAATGTATTTGTCGATAGTGATGGAGACGGAGTCGGAGACGATTTAGATGAATTCCCCAATGATGCTACATTAGCGTACACTACCCATTATCCGGGTAAAAATCAGTTTGCGACACTAGCTTACGAAGATCTTTGGCCTTCACAAGGTGATTATGATATGAATGACCTTGTTTGCGATTACAATATGATCCATTACAATAATACGGCTAACAAAATAGCTAAAGCTGGCGGAACAATTCGGGTACGTGCTTCGGGCGCAAAATACAAAAACGGATTTGCATTAGAATTAGGAGTACCTGCATCTTCTATTCTTTCAACTTCTGTAACGAATGGATCGCTAACGAGCGGAATGATTAATATAGATAGTAAGGGCTTAGAAACCGGACAAAGTAAAGCGAATTTACCTCTATTTGATGATATCTATAAATTATTTAATCAAACTACGGCTCATTATATAAATACCGAAGTTGATAAGGATCTTATACCTTATAAAGAGGTTAAGTATAATATTGTATTTTCGAGTCCTCAAACACTGTCTGCTGTTTCGACCCCTCCGTATAATCCATATATGATCGTTGATTGTGGCAGTGGCAAAAGAGATAAAGAGGTACATCTTACTTCGTACAAACCTACTTCAAAGGCAGATCCTAAATATTTCTCAACAGGACAAGACTTGACGAATCCTGCACAAAACAGATATTATGTCAGTTCTACCAACATGCCTTTTGCTATACATATACCTGAAACATTCACTTATCCGATAGAAAAAGTAAATATTAAAGATGCATATAACCATTTTAATGAATGGGGTGGATCTTTAGGCAATACCTATTCGGATTGGTATAAACCCAAAAACGGATATTTCGACTTTTATAAATTATATATCAAATAACATACAGCTATTTTTTGCCATATAATCTAATTATATAGGACGTTCCATAAAAATAAAAGGCGATATGATCAGTTAGCTGATTCTATCGCCTTTATTTTTATGGAACTTGCCAAGTGAATCTGTTCATCATTTCCACAAAAAGAATCACATAATCATCTTGTCACAAAACACTGATTACATCTATCTTTTTGCTAATTCCCAGACCTCTCTGATTTGAGATGAAATATCTTCTGAAAATTCTATTAAACAGGTGTTTTAAATACTCTTTTACCTGTATTTCGTTACTGTATACGGTCTATTTTCAAAAGATACACCGTTTCTTTAAATTTTCAAACCGTATCTTTTAAATTATACGGTTTGTTTTGAATTTTTCGCCCTTTGTTTTTTTATGTACATACGTATGAAAATATCACGAAGTACGTATCTAATTTAGTCTGCATACTATAAAATTCGCTATTTCAAACTACAGACCTGATTATAAACATCTTACATAAACAGCAATAAGGCGCATATTTGAGTACATATTTCCTGGAGTTGAAATGATCTCATTCTGAGCAATTATAAAAATGCAAAAAGTCAGCAAAAGACAAGATCTAAAAGAAATTTGATAATAAAAAAGGCTACTGCAATGCAAGCATTACAGTAGCCTTTTCGGATAAAGAGTAAAATTGTATCCATCATCAGATGGATATATTGCGAATAATCGAATATTACAATAAATCTACACTACGTTTAATGAAGTTGCTCAAAGCTTCACCTTTTAACTGGCCATTTGAAAGAAGTGCAATATCAATCAATTGACGTACTAATTTATTATCGGCAGCATAACGAGATAAAATACCTGAACGCTGTTCACCCAATTCTGACAATTCTTTAGCTGTTTTTTCCAAATCAGCTTTTTCGATTGGTGGTATTTCGTCATCTTTTTTGTTTGCGTGAGTTGCATTCAAATCTTTCTGATATTGTTCCAATGAATGAATTTTATCAACCAAAGGTTTTAATTCAGCAGAGCATGCAGTCTCTTCTTCTGCTAACAAACGTTTTGTTACAGGGTGATCCGCATTGATAACCATATTGAAAGTTTCCGGCATTTCTCCATATAAATTATACATTGGATTCATAGCTGCCATCTCTTTCATACGACGTACGAATTCAGCTTGTGTGATAATAATAGGCTGAGCATTCTCACCTAAAGCTTCGAAAGTAACGATAAACTCAGTTTTCTCAACTTTAGGCATTTGAGATTTGAACATAATATCTAAAGATGTTTTTTCATCTTCTGATAAAGTTACTTCGGCTTTATGATCTTTACGAATAATATTATCAATCACGTCGCTATCAACACGTACAAATTGAGTTTTCTCAAGTTTTTGTTCCATTTTCGATGCGAAATGTGTGTCTAACTGACCATCCATCAATAAGACATCGTAGCCTTTGGATTTCGCAATTTCTATATAGCTGAATTGAGATTCTTTATCTGTCGTGTATAAATAAATAGTATTACCGTCTTTATCTGTCTGACTTCCGGAAACCAACGTTTTATATTCTTCCAACGTATAGAATTTATCATCTACGTTTTTCAATAAAACGAATTTCTCGGCACGCTCGGCGAATTTCTCGTCTGTCAGCATACCATATTGGATAAAGATTTTCAGACTATCCCATTTTTCTTCAAATTTAGCGCGATCCTGATTAAAGATTTCCTGTAATCTGTCAGCTACTTTTTTCGTAATGTGATTTGAGATTTTCTTCACATTGCTATCACTTTGTAAATATGAACGAGACACATTCAAAGGAATATCAGGAGAGTCAATCACACCATGAAGCAAAGTCAGGAATTCAGGAACGATACCTTCTACTGAATCTGTAACAAATACCTGGTTGCAATACAACTGAATTTTATTGCGTTGCAATTCCATGCTATTCTTCACTTTAGGGAAATAAAGAATACCAGTCAATTTGAAAGGATAATCCACATTCAGGTGAATCCAGAATAATGGTTCTTCAGACATCGGATATAAATCCTGATAGAATTTCTTGTAATCTTCATCTGTTAATTCAGACGGTTTACGAGTCCATGCCGGATTTGTTTCATTGATTTGATTGTCTTCGTCAGTATCAACGTATTTTCCATCTTTCCATTCTTGTTTTTTTCCGAAAATAACAGGAACAGGTAAGAAGCGGCAGTATTTTTTCAACAGCTCTTCTATTTTTGATTTTTCAAGGAATTCCTTGTTTTCATCATCGATATAAAGTACAATATCAGTACCTCTCTGAGCTTTATCAATATTTTCTATTTTATATTCGGGAGTACCATCACAAGACCAACGTACTGCCTGAGCCCCCTCTTTATACGATTTAGTTACGATTTCAACTTTTTTAGACACCATAAATGATGAATAAAAGCCTAAACCGAAATGACCGATGATTGCATTCGCATCGTTTTTATATTTTTCAAGAAACTCTTCTGCACCTGAAAATGCAATCTGATTGATATATTTATCAATTTCTTCGGCTGTCATACCGATACCATTATCAGAAACAGTCAGCGTACCAGCTTTTTCATCAAGTTTGACATATACTTTCAGATCACCTGTTTCGCCTTTAAACTCACCAACAGAAGATAACGTTTTTAATTTCTGTGTAGCATCAACAGCGTTTGATACCAATTCGCGTAAAAAGATATCATGATCGCTATATAAAAACTTCTTAATAATCGGGAAGATGTTATCCGTAGTAACACCAATATGTCCTTTTTGCATAGTTTGTATTTAATTATTCAAGGTTTGTTCGTTAAAAAAATAAGAGCTATGAACTAAGAACCTAAAGATCTCTCTTAAGTCCGAAATTCATAGCCCTTAGTATGATTTAATTACTGGATGATTCGCAATGAATCAGGACAATAACTTAAATTTATTTTACTTCTTCGAAGTCAACATCTGTTACGCCACCGTCATTTTTAGGACCTTCTTGTTGTCCTGGATTAGGTTGAGCGCCACCAGCTTGTTGCTGAGCGTTGTAAAGATCTTGAGAAATTGCATGCATAGCAGCTTCTAATTCAGAAATTGCATTATCGATACCTGCAATATTTTGATTTTTATGCTCTTCTTTCAATTTAGCTAAAGCAGATTCAACCGGAGCTTTTTTATCAGCTGGAATCTTATCACCAAGCTCTTTCAATTGTTTTTCAACTTGGAAAATCATTGAGTCAGCTTTGTTGATTTTTTCTACTTTTTCTTTTTCACGAGCATCAGCATCAGCATTTGCTGCAGCTTCTTCTTTCATTCTTTGGATTTCTGCATCTGAAAGTCCTGATGAAGCTTCGATACGGATATTTTGTTCTTTACCTGTACCTTTATCTTTAGCTGTTACGTTAAGAATACCATTCGCGTCGATATCAAAAATAACTTCGATTTGAGGTACACCACGTGGAGCTGATGGAATTCCGTCTAAGTGGAAACGACCTAATGATTTATTTTGGTTAGCCATCGGACGTTCTCCTTGTAGGATATGAATTTCTACAGAAGGTTGGTTATCAGCTGCTGTAGAGAATACTTCTGATTTCTTAGTAGGAATCGTAGTATTTGCTTCAATCAACTTAGTCATTACACCACCCATAGTTTCGATACCTAATGAAAGCGGAGTTACGTCTAGTAACAATACATCTTTCACGTCTCCTGTCAATACACCACCTTGGATAGCAGCACCTACAGCTACAACTTCATCAGGGTTTACACCTTTAGAAGGAGCTTTACCGAAGAATTTTTGTACAATTTCCTGAATTGCAGGAATACGAGTAGATCCACCTACTAAGATTACTTCGTCAATTTCTGAAGGATTCAAACCTGCATCTTTCATTGCCTGACGACATGGTTCCAAAGTTGCCTGGATTAATCTATCTGCCAATTGTTCGAATTGAGCACGAGTTAAAGTTTTAACCAAGTGTTTAGGAATACCATTAACAGGCATGATATAAGGTAGATTGATCTCTGTAGAAGTTGAACTTGAAAGCTCAATTTTAGCTTTTTCAGCAGCTTCTTTCAAACGTTGAAGAGCCATTGGATCTTTACGTAAATCAATACCTTCGTCAGTTAAGAATGATTGAGCCAGCCAGTCAATAATTACCTGGTCAAAATCATCACCACCTAAGTGAGTATCACCATTTGTTGAACGAACTTCGAATACACCGTCACCTAATTCAAGTACTGAAATATCGAAAGTACCACCACCAAGGTCGAATACCGCGATCTTCATATCTTTGTGTACTTTATCCAAACCATAAGCTAATGCAGCTGCAGTTGGTTCATTGATGATACGTTGTACTTTCAAACCAGCGATTTCACCAGCTTCTTTAGTAGCCTGACGTTGTGCATCATTAAAGTATGCCGGTACTGTAATAACTGCTTCTGTTACTTCAGTTCCAAGATAATCTTCAGCTGTTTTCTTCATTTTTTGAAGAACCATCGCAGAAATTTCTTGTGGTGTATATAAACGACCATTAATGTCAACACGAGGTGTATTATTATCACCACGAACTACTTTATAAGGTACGCGTTCAATTTCTTTTTGTACACGATCATAAGTTTCACCCATGAAACGTTTAATCGAATAAACTGTATTAGTAGGATTAGTGATAGCTTGACGTTTTGCAGGATCACCCACTTTTCTCTCGCCGCCATCAATAAAAGCAACAATTGAAGGTGTAGTACGACGACCTTCGCTATTTGAAATTACAACCGGTTCATTTCCTTCCAGAACTGCAACACATGAGTTGGTTGTACCTAAGTCAATTCCAATTATCTTTCCCATAATTTATATAGTTTAGTTTATTATTCATTAATTAAGATAACCTCAGTGAGATTATCGATTTCGATTTATCTATTTGCAAAGTGCGTGCCAAAACAAATAAATCATTTTTCTTATGCTATTATGTAAATTTTGACAGCTTGAAGGAAATAAAAGATGTCAAACGAAATTCAAATAAGACATTTTGTCAGAAACTTACGTTAAATGATAATTTATTTCATTCTTTGCGGTTTGCATATAAAACTATCGTAGAGTAGAATTTGTTCTATGAATAGTGATTAATTTTCTAATTTTTCAATTTTATAAATTTTCGTTGCAATGAAGAAAATAATTTTAGCCACTATTATGGGTACTATTTTAATGGGTAGCGGGAGCATGGTGGCTCAACAAAGCATAACTAAACAAAACTTTCAACCTGGCATGGGTCCGGGTCCGGTAATTATCCCTCAGGATCAGCAAAAAGCAGGACCGATAATTCCTTTCCAAGGTGGTGGTATAGGACCTGTAGTAGTATCTCAATCCAATTTTTACTTCAGTGGACAATTTTATGTTGATGGTGATAAACTTTACTTCTTAGATTGTGCTACCGGAAGATCTCTGCCTGTTCAGAAATCGGACCAATATCAGGCTGTTATGGATAAATATGGCCACCATAAATATTATGATTTTAAAATGAATCTGGCTTCGTTCCGTGGATTCATTCATCAGGAAAAGATGGAACAATCATTGGTTGTTACTTATTTGAATAATATGACTATGGGCGAAAACTGCCCAATTAACAGCAATGTAATAGGCACTTATGTCGGAGTAAGTGAAGCTCCCGGTAATGGACCTATGCTTAAAGCCATTTTGACTATGCATGGAAATTATTCATTCACCATTCGTACATTCAATATGAATACAGGTAATTTACTGAATGCTACCTATGGACATTGGTCTTTCACTGATCTGGGCAAGCTTGCATTGTTCTATACAAACAATGATCCTTATCTTGCTCCGCAGGCAATGTATAACTCAAATGACTCGCAAATCACATTTACCAATTCTCAAGGAGTGGCATTTAGCTTGAATAAACAATTCATGTAAGAAAGACACTCTATCAGTATAAAAATAACCTCTTTAGCTTTCAGATGCTCTTTAATTCATCTGAAGCTAAAGAGGTTTTTTATTTCCCCTTTACTGATACCAAGCAGCAAATCCCTATCCTCTTTATAACCATTTTTACAACTCATAACTTTTCGTTATGTCAATGAATCAAATATTTATCTGTTAAATATTTCATAATTAGCGCTTATTTATTGGCATTTCGCTTACAAATCAGTACAAATTCATATCTTCGCAACCGTAACCTAATATTAATGAATTAAATTAATAATGAAAAAACAGTCCAAACAAAGGAAACAGCATAAAGCTGTTTGCTTAGCGGTTGGATTAAGTCTTGCAGCACCTGTTTTACCTATTTATGCAAGTACTCAAACCCCATTCGCTACAGAACAAGAAGTAACTCAAAAAACACAATCTATTCTTAGTGCCAGACAAATCAATCCGACTACAATTGAAGTCCTACTATCTGACAACAAAAGTATGTTTATTGATTTCTATGGTGACAATATTTTTCGCATCTTTCAGGATAACAATGGAGGAATTATCCGCCGGCCTGAGGCAAAACCCGATGCAATTATATTAGTAGATAACCCCCGAAAAGATTTATCGAAGTTAAATCTGGCTAATGACAATAACGATGTCATTATCGAAACTGACAAAATCAAATTAATTCTGAATAAACAGAATTCTACAATGAAAGCTATAAATCTGAAAACAGGTCAAGTAGCTTTTGAAGAAATAAAACCTGCCACATTTGAAGAGAAAAAAGTAACTCTTAGCCTAAAAGGCAATCCAAATGAATATTTTTATGGAGGTGGTGTACAAAACGGACGCTTCTCTCATAAAGGAAAAGCAATTTCCATCGAAAATCAGAATAGTTGGACTGATGGAGGTGTTGCATCTCCTACTCCATTTTACTGGTCAACGAATGGCTATGGTATGATGTGGCACACATTCAAAAAAGGAAAATATGATTTCGGATCTAAAGATCCTTCTATTGTAGATTTACATCATGAAGATAATTATCTGGATGTATTTTTCATGATCAACGATGGAGCTGTTCCTATTTTGAATGATTTCTATCAATTAACCGGAAACCCGGTTCTTCTTCCGAAATTCGGGTTCTATCAAGGACATTTAAATGCTTATAACAGGGACTACTGGAAGGAAGATGAAAAGGGCATTTTATTCGAAGATGGAAAAAGATATAAAGAAGCTCAGAAAGACAATGGTGGCGTAAAAGAATCCTTAAATGGAGAAAAGGGCAACTATCAATTCTCTGCTCGTGCCGTTATTGACAGATATAAAAATCATGATATGCCTTTGGGATGGCTCTTGCCAAATGATGGATATGGAGCCGGCTACGGTCAAACCGAAACTTTGGACGGAAATATCGAGAATCTGAGACAATTAGCTGAATATGCTCAAAAAAATGGTGTGGAAATCGGTTTATGGACTCAATCCGATTTACATCCGAAACCAGAAATCAGCCCTTTACTTCAACGTGACATTGTAAAAGAGGTAAAAGATGCAGGTGTCCGTGTACTTAAAACGGATGTGGCATGGGTTGGTGCAGGTTATTCTTTCGGACTAAACGGTATCACAGATGTGGCTCAGATCATGACCTATTACGGTAATGACGCCCGCCCTTTTATTATTTCGCTTGATGGATGGGCAGGAACACAACGTTATGCTGGTATTTGGTCTGGTGACCAGGTTGGAGGTGTTTGGGAATATATTCGTTTCCATATACCTACATATATTGGTTCCGGCTTATCCGGTCAGCCAAACATTTCATCGGATATGGATGGAATTTTTGGTGGCAAAAATTCGAATGTCAATATTCGTGATTTTCAGTGGAAAACATGGACTCCTATGGAACTGAATATGGATGGATGGGGAGCTAATGAGAAATATCCACATGCATTAGGTGAACCGGCAACTTCTATTAACCGCCATTACCTGAAACTTAAGTCAGAGTTAATGCCTTATGCTTACAGTATTGCGAAAGAATCAGTAGATGGTCTACCTATGATTCGTGCCATGTTCCTGGAGTATCCAAATGCATATACTTTAGGTAAATCAACTCAATACCAATTCCTTTACGGCCCATACTTTCTGGTCGCTCCTATATATCAGGAAACAAAAATGGATGAGCTAGGAAATGACATCCGTAATACAATCTATCTACCTGAGGGACAATGGATCGATTATTTCAACGGAGATGTGTATGAAGGTAACACAATTATTAATAATTTTGAAACTCCGATTTGGAAGTTACCGGTATTCGTTAAAGCAGGAGCTATTATCCCTATGACGAATCCGAATAACAATGTTGCTGAGATTAATAAAAACCTTCGTATCTATGAAATTTATCCAAGTGGACAAACTCAGTTTACGGAATATGATGATGACGGGACTACGGAGGCATATCGTCAGGGAGAAGGTGCTACAACTGTTATTAAAAGTTCTGTCCTTCCAAAAGGTAAACTAGAAATATCAGTTAGCAAAACTGAAGGAAATTTCAAAGGCTTTGTGGCAAATAAAGTGACTGAATTCAAAATCAATGCAACTCAAAATCCGAAAAAAGTACAAGCTGAAATCGGTAATAAGAAAGTCAAACTGACTCAAGTTAACAGCTTGGAGGCTTTTAATCAAAACGTGAATGTGTACTATTTCAATCAGGCTCCTGAGTTGAATCAGTTCGCAAAACCAGGGAGTGATTTTGCCAAAGTAGAAATGAAAAAGAATCCTCAAATCTGGATTAAACTTCAAAATACAAACATTGCACAAAATACAATTGAAGTTACAGTTGATGGTTTCGAATATGCACCTGCTAACAGATTGTTGGTTTCTACCGGAACTTTATCTGCTCCTGCCAATGCACAGGTAAGCGAAGAGAATACAGAAGCTTATACACTAAAACCTACATGGAATAAAGTTTCTAATGCTGATTACTATGAGATCGAGTTTAACAATATGTTATATTCTACGATTAAAGACAATGAACTTTTGTTCGAAGATCTTTCAGCAGAGACACCTTATACGTTCAAATTGAGAGCTGTCAATAAAGATGGTAAATCAGACTGGACTACTTTCGGAGCTACTACCAAATCCAATCCTCTTGAATTTGCTATTCAAGGCATTCAGGGTGAAACAAGTTGTGAAAACCAAGGAGGTCAGGGCATAGCGAAACTGTTTGATTTCGACGAAGGTAATACATGGCATACCAAATGGGGAGCTGAAGCTGTTCCGTTTGATGTAATTATGGATCTTCAAACAATTAATCAGTTAGATAAGTTCCATTATTTACCAAGATCTGAAAAAGGAAATGGTATTCTGCTTAAAGGTAAAGTATTCACAAGTATGGATAAAAAACACTGGAAAGAAGCAGGTACATTTGACTGGGCAAATGATACAGAAGAAAAAATATTCTTATTTACTGAAAAACCTACATCTCGTTATGTAAAACTTGAGGTTACGGAAGGTGCCGGTAAATATGGTTCAGGTACAGAACTATATGTATTTAAAGTTCCCGGAACTGAAAGTTATCTTCCTGGTGATATCAACAATGACCGTTTAATCAACCGTAATGATTATACTTCATATATGAATTACACCGGATTGCGCAGAGGAGATGCTGACTTCGAAGGATATATCAGCAATGGAGATCTAAATAAAAATGATCTGATCGATGCTTATGATATATCAGTAGTTGCAACACGCCTTGACGGAGGCATCAATAAAGATAAAGTTGAACCGGTTGAAGGCTCAATCATTATGGTTCCTTCTAAAAAACAATATAATGCAGGTGAGACTGTGGATATTGTTGTAAAAGGGAAAGACCTTCGTTCTGTTAATGCTTTAAGTTTTGCAATACCTTATGCATCGCAAGACTATGAATTCGTAACTATTGAACCTCTTAATATGAAAAAAATGGATAACCTGACTAACGACCGTTTACATACAAATGGACAGAAAGCACTTTATCCGACATTTATTAATGTAGGTAAACAAGAAGCATTAGAAGGGTCTATGGACTTATTTGTAATTAAATTAAAAGCAAGACGTAACGTTAAATTTGATTTACAAGCTATCGACGGATTCCTTGTAGACAAAATGCTTAACACGGTTAACTTCTAATTTGTAATATACAGATTTCTAATAAAACAAAGGGTATTCTGAGTTTATCAGAGTACCCTTTTTATTTCCAATTATCCTTAATCCAGAGGTTGGAATACCATTTTACACAAAAGCAAAGGAGCTCAATTAGAAATTCTGCGATAAAACACACAGCTAATTATAACCTGAATTCCACTTACCAATACAATTCTTCTCTAACCAATACCGGTTCGTCGATCATTAATATTCGGAAAGGTCCCTATAACTGTTATCAATTCCAGTATAAGTCACTCTATTGTAAAAATGTCTTATCTATTTGATTTTTAATACGTACCAAAATTATTTTAGATACGTATATAAATATTTTTTCATACGTATCATCGTGAACGCCGGTACGTATCTAAATCCGGGAATAAATGTCTCGTCAAAAAACGAACGCATTTACCTGAGAAAACGAACGTATTTCGTGATGAGCAAATACGTTTGTTTTGTTTTCGTAATACCTTTCTTTTTCGGAGCAAATACGTCAGTATTACCCAAAAAAGATACGGTGTATCTTTCTAAACTTACGGTATATCTTTGAAAAGAAACGGCGTATCTTTTCAGAGATATACCGTTTCTTTTTAACGATATGCCTATTACTCTACCCTGAGTTTTGCAATTTGAATCGACACTATCGACACCAGCATCATAAATAATTGGTTTTCAAACAATAAGAGGTGTCGATTCACCTATTTCAATCGACACCCAATCAGCACCAATCAGCACCCGGTCATATATTGTTTATCCATTCAAAATCCATACTCCTATTATTGCGTTTTTGAAATGCCATTTGCAATACTCCCGATACAACAGAGATAAACAACTATAGATAAACTATTTACATTAGTACAATTCACCTTGCAATTGAATGGCAATTGAATTAATTGCAATATGATTTGTCAGCATTACTCCAATATCTATCAGCTAATTTCAATATGACAATTGAAAACACGCAAAACCACACTCTGAGTGAGTAAAGGAAAACATATCGATTTCTCAATATACAACCAAATGATCCTGCAATTAATATAGTAAATTAAATATTAAATGAAAAACAATATTACACGAAGAAATATTTACACATTATTAATATAGATTACTTCACTGTTACACAAACATTACGAAAAGGATAAGAGATATAGCCTACCTATAAATTATCTATATAAATACCACTATTAATAAAAAATAAATAGTACTTTAGCATCGAAACCTAATTTTTTAATATCGATGAAGGAGAAAGTTCATATTGAATATATCTTCCCGAAAGTATCAGTAAACACTTTATGGAAGATGATAGGGACACCTATAGGTCTATCAAAATGGTTTTGTGATGCATGTGCGTGCGAAGAGAATCAATTCCGTTTTAAGTGGCATAAATCGGAACAAGGTGCAGAATGTTTAAAGTTGGAAGATGGTAACTTTATCCGTTTCAGATGGGAGGATGAAGAACATCCGGGAGCATTTTTCGAATTTAAGGTAAGCAAGAGCGAAATAACAAAAGATGCTACTTTACAAATTACAGATTATGCTTATAACGACGAAGAAAAAGATTGCATCGATCTCTGGAATACGCAAGTTGATTCACTCAGACGTGTACTGGGTGCATAAAATACAAGGACAGTCAATGAATATATTGACTGTCCTTTTTTACTGCTTAATCAGTTGTCTTCTATGAAAATAATGAAGAATACTCAAACAGCAGAAGCTTAAAGAAAAAAGGCTGTTACAAGAATTCTTGTAACAGCCTTTGATATGTTTAAGTATCTCTATTATTTCGCAAAGCTAACAGCTCTTGTTTCACGAATAACTGTAATCTTAACTTGACCCGGATAAGTCATTTCATCCTGAATTCGTTTAGCGATTTCAGCTGATAATTTTTCAGTATCCTTATCATCAATTTTCTCAGCACCAACAATAACGCGTAACTCACGTCCTGCCTGGATTGCATAAGTCTTAATTACACCCGGATAAGACAATGCTAATTGCTCAAGGTCATTCAAACGCTTAATATAAGCTTCAACAATTTCACGTCTTGCTCCTGGTCGAGCACCTGAAATTGCATCACAAACCTGAACGATCGGAGCTAATAAGCTAGTCATTTCAACCTCATCATGGTGAGCACCAATAGCATTACAGATATCTGGTTTTTCTTTATATCTTTCTGCGAGCTTCATACCCAAGATAGCATGTGGCAATTCCGGCTCATCATCTGGCACTTTCCCAATATCATGAAGAAGTCCCGCACGTTTAGCTTTCTTAGGATTCAGTCCTAATTCAGCAGCCATAATCGAACAAAGATTTGCTGTTTCACGAGCATGCTGTAATAAATTTTGACCATATGAAGAACGGTACTTCATTTTACCGATTAGACGAATCAGTTCAGGATGTAAACCATGAATACCTAAATCAATGGCTGTACGTTTACCTGTTTCGATAATTTCTTCTTCAATTTGTTTACGAACTTTCGCAACCACTTCCTCAATACGAGCAGGGTGAATACGTCCATCCGTTACAAGTTGATGTAAAGCCAAACGGGCAATCTCACGTCTTACAGGATCAAAGCCTGACAACACGATAGCTTCCGGTGTATCATCGACAATAATTTCTACACCTGTCGCAGCTTCTAACGCACGAATGTTACGACCTTCACGACCGATAATACGGCCCTTCATCTCGTCAGATTCAATATGGAAGACAGTTACAGCATTCTCAATTGCAGTCTCTGTTGCCAAACGTTGAATACTTTGTACAACGATTCTTTTTGCTTCCTTATTTGCAGTTAATTTAGCTTCCTCAATAATTTCATTGATATAAGAAGCAGCATCTGTTTTAGCTTCCTCTTTCAAAGAATCGATCAACTTTTCTTTTGCTTCATCAGCAGATAAACCAGAAATTGATTCCAGACGTTGAATCTCTTCTTTATACATTTTCTCAACTTCAAGCTCTTTTTTCTCTAGTTGTGACAATTGAGCTTCCAAGTGTTCTTTTTGTTGATCAAGGCTATGAGACTTCTTTTGTACCTCATCGTTTTTTTGATTCAACACCATTTCTTTTTGCTTCAACTTAGCCTCAATAGACTGAAGTTTTGAATTTCTTGAGTTTGCTTGCTTCTCAAGATCTGTTTTAAGGTTTAAGAATTTCTCTTTAACCTCAAAAAGTTTGCGTTGCTTGATTGCTTCGGATTCTTTTTCAGCTTCATCAATCATTCCTTCGAATTTATTACGATAAAGCGTTTTCGTTGCAATCCAAGTAACGGCTATCCCTAATATAAGGCAGGCAATGCCGACACCTATTGTAGTTAAAATCATCGCACTTAAATGTATTAAATTTATAATATAAAAAAGGCACCAACATCAGAGTAATAATTCTTTGATGTTAGTGCCGGGGGTATAAAATCTTTATTCGATAAAGAAAGAATCAATATCTGCAGAAATATTTTCTAGTTTATCAAATATTTGTTCCACATTATTATCTTTCTTCAAAGTCAGACATTCATAAGCAAAATGAAAAGCAACCATTGACATGGTCATTGTATCATCTATTGTCTGATCATCAAATCTTTCTTTGTATTTAGCAAACCGTTGATCTACCTGTTTAGCAGCTTTACGAATAAATTCTTCATCTGCACGATTAATGTTTAGCTTGAACGGTTTACCTGCAATATAAAAAGTTACAAGCATCTTTTCATCCATATCCTATATCCTTAGTCATTTAACAAGCTGATGCATGTATTAATTTCCCGCACTAACTTCGAAAACCTCTTGTTAGCAAGAAGCTTTTCTTCGTCACTGAGGGCGAATGCATTTGCCAACTTAAGATTATTGTATTTCGACTCTAAAAGACTATATTTTTTTTCTGTCTCTTCCAATTCATGCAAAAGCTTTTGAATCTGAGACACCAAAAATTCATTTTCTTCACTTAGAACTTCATAATGATGCAGAAGTTTCTTAATTTGAAAATCCAGTCTGTTTAGCATTTGCTCTTTTTCTTCTGTCATAGCGAATCCTGAGCTTAATTTCGTCAGACAAATATAAGCATTACAATGACAACTCAAAAAAAAAGAAAGAAAATATTGAAAAAAAAGGTTGAATTAATCAATATTTTAATTGAGACTCTACATTTCTGCGTTCTTCGCTTCCTGCTATGACTTCAAGTAATGTTAATCCAAACTCAATAACACTTTTAACACCAACTGAAGTAATAATATTCCCGTCAACAACAGTTGTTTTATCATTTGGAATTTCAGCACCATGCAAAGATGCTTCAAATCCGGGATAGCAAACTGCT
Source organism: Porphyromonadaceae bacterium UBA7332 (assembly GCA_002471225.1). Taxonomy (GTDB): domain Bacteria; phylum Bacteroidota; class Bacteroidia; order Bacteroidales; family UBA7332; genus UBA7332. The sequence continues at coordinate 16,739 of DKPO01000020.1, read as the reverse complement.
TTTCTTTTATTCAAAAGTCCCATTTCGCCCAATATAGATGGCGCTGCACAAATAGCGCCAACTAATTTGCCCGCTTCGACAAACTCTTTAACTTTTGAAGCTAATAGTTCATTTGACTTAAGATTGATTGTTCCAGGCATACCTCCGGGTAGAATTAATGCATATGCATTATCAATTTCAGCATTTTCTATTACCATCTCAGCAGCAACAAAAATCCCATGTGCTCCTTTAACCAAAAAATCCTCTGTTAAAGAAACAACACGTACATCTACACTACCTCTTCTAAGTATATCAATAACAGCAATAGCTTCTGTTTCTTCAAAACCATCAGCTAAAAAGACGAGTACATATTTTTCATCCATTGCTTAGTATGTTTTATATATATAAGTAATTGTACCTATCTGATTCGTTTTTGACTCAATATCATCAAAACGAGCTTGAGAAGCTGCCTTCAGAGCCTTATCACGAATCGATTGTTTTGTTGCAACACTTCCGCGGGAACTTGCTGCATCAATTACCGCATTTATAACTTTCCCGGCGGGATCTACCGTAATCTTTACGACAATCGTTCCTTCATCATTACTTTTATCATCAGGCCGGGGCAGACTTCCTATCATACGACGGCCGTCCAGTTTCCAGGTTCCCTTACCTCCTATACCTGTATATTCACCCGTTTTGGAGTTTCCATCAGGACTACCCTGAATTCCCGACCCGGACTCCGCAGTCCCCTGGCCGGAAGATCCACCATTAGCAAAAGCACCGGATAAACGTTTGTTAATTGCATCAGCTTTTTTCTTTTCTTCTGCAATACGTTTTTGCTCAGCCTCTTTACGTCTCCGCTCTTCAGCCTCCGCCTTTTTACGTTTCTCCTCTTCTTCTTTCTTTTGCTTATCTGCCTTTTTCTTTTTCTCTTGAATAGCTATTGACTCTTCCGTATCCTGAGTTATAACTTCCTCCTGAACTTGAGGCTTCGCTGCAGGGGGAGGTGTAAAAGTTTCCTGAGGCTGAGAATTCACAGCCAGCTCTTCAGTGAATTTAGCTTCTCCTGCTGCTTGCTGCACATCTCCGAAAACAACTTCAACCCCCATTTCTTCCTGTGGAATAATGCGATTAATGCCAATAATCAGAAAAAGAATAAGTATTAATAAGTGAAAGACTAATGTGCCTATCAGTGCAATATTTTTATCTTTTCTCATACCTTGATTTTGGTTTCTATTTTTTTGGTCTTGTAGCCAAAATCATACGAAAACTATTTTCATTCGCGATATTAAGGACTTTAACAACTTCACTATAAGGAATTGACTGATCTGCATATAATGCTACATACATTTCAGGTTCTTTATCACGCGCAGAAATCAAAAATGATGTTATTTCGTCAAATGTTACTTGTCTTTCCCGTTCAGATCCGAAAGCAACGTAGTAATTCAATTCTTTATCAATAGTTACACGTGTTAAAGGTTTAGCCGCAGTCTGTTGTTTACTTTGAGGCAAAAGCACTTTTATCGCATTGGGAAAAACGACAGTAGATGTTACCATAAAGAATATCAATAACAGAAAGATAACATCTGTCATTGAAGCCATACTAAATGAGGCTGTTATTCTATTTCTTCTTTTTAATGCCATTAATCCGTAGTTATTTAGTAGGTGAATTCAATAAGTCCATAAACTCCATTGTTCTTGCCTCCATTTTATGAACGACACCATCTACTGATGCTACTAAATAATTGTAGGCAAATAAGGTAATAATACCAACTATCAAACCAGCTACAGTTGTAACAAGTGCTTCATAAATACCTCCAGATAAAAGAGAAATATCTGCATTATTTCCGGCATTAGCCATATCAAAGAATGCTTGAATCATACCTGATACAGTTCCTAAAAACCCAATCATCGGAGCACCGGCAGCTACTGTTGCTAACAATGGAAACCCTTTTTCCATTTTAGCAATTTCCAGATTCCCTACATTCTCAATGGCAACAAGCACATCATTCATAGGACGTCCTAATCGGGAGATCCCTTTTTCAATCATTCTAGAAGATGGTGTATTCGTAAATTGACACAATTTAATTGCTGAATCAATTTTACCTTCTAATATATAGTCTTTAATTTTATTCATAAAGTCTGAATCCTCTTTTCCGGCACGCTTTATCACCAAAAATCTCTCAATGAAAATATACACAGAAAGAATCGACAAGATTAAAAGCGGAATCATAATCCATCCACCTTTTAGTGCCAAATCCAGCAAGTTTAAACTTGCTACCGGTTCTGCGCCATCTGTCAAAAGAGGCATTTGCTCAGATACATTAACTACATCTTGTTGTATTGCTAAAAGTAAATTCATCATTGTAAAAGTTCTCGTTAAAATCTTATGAAATTATTTTTTCTAATATGTGGCTATATATTATTTCAAACAAGCTTTATAGCGTTTAATTGTTTCCTCTAACCCCAGATACAATGCATCGGCTATCAGGGCATGTCCGATCGAAACTTCATCTGTCCAGGAGATATTCTGATAATAATATGCTAAATTCTGAAGACTTAAATCATGTCCTGCATTCAAACCCAATCCACATTTCTTGGCTTCCTGAGCTGCAATAATAAAATTCCCAATGGCTTGTTCCGGATTTTTAGGATACAAAGCTGCATAAGGTTCTGTATATAATTCAACCCGGTCTGCTCCGGCTTTAGCTGCATATTCAACCATCTTTGGATCCGGATCTACAAAAATTGATGTCCGGATACCTTTTGCTTTAAACTCTTCTAAAATATCTGACAAGAATGATTGGTGTTCAATGGTATTCCATCCTGCATTTGAAGTTATAGCATCATCTGCATCAGGAACCAAAGTCACTTGTTCAGGTTTTACCATAAGAACTAAATCAATAAATTTAGTATTTGGATTCCCCTCAATATTGAATTCAGTTTTAACAACAGATCTAAGATCATAAACATCAGCATATCTAATATGTCTTTCATCCGGACGAGGATGTACTGTTATCCCATCCGCACCAAATAATTCACAATCTTTTGCTATTTGTACTACATTCGGAACATCTCCGCCTCTTGCATTTCTGAGTGTTGCAATTTTATTGATATTTACGCTTAACTTAGTCATACATTATATTGTGTTTATATTTTTTATTTTCTTATTATACCTGCAAATGTAGATAGATTTAATAATAAAACAATAGTTATATCAAGGAAGTTTTATAGTTTGGCAAACACCTTAGCTAAGCTATCTGACCTTTATCTATTTATCAATGTATAATTATTATTTTTCATGTATAAAAGAAAGGAGAGTATTCATCTGAACACTCTCCTTTTTTTCTTATTTTATCATTATTGATTCTATCGCCTCTACTGTGAAAGGAATTCTATTTTCAGCTAGAATCCGATGACCGTTTTCTGTTACGAGAACATCATCTTCGATACGGATTCCACCAAAATCAAGCATTGTTTTAACCTTATCAAAATTAATGAAATCATGATTTATTCCTTCTCTAAACCATTTTTCAATTAAAATCGGAATAAAATAAATACCTGGCTCGACAGTCATGACATGCCCCGGCTGTAATTTCTTCGCCATACGCAAATAAGCCAAGCCAAATTGACCCGAACGCTCCACTGTATGATCATAACCGACAAAACGTTCTCCAAGACCTTCCATATCATGAACATCCAAGCCCATTTGATGACCAAGACCCGTAGGGAAAAATAAAGCATGAGCACCATGAGCAACTGCATCTTCTACATTTCCTTTCATAAAACCAAGATCTTTCAACCCTTGGGCTACCAATTTGGCAGCATGCAAATGTATATCTTTAAATGCAACCCCCGGAGCAACTTTTGCTATAGATTCCTCATATGCTTTCTGTGCAACCTGATAGATATCTCTTTGGATAGTTGTAAATTTTCCATTTACAGGGAATGTTCTTGTAAAGTCAGAGCAGTAATTCATTGTTGTTTCAGCTCCGGCATCAACTAACAACAACCGCCCACTTTCCAGAACACCATCATGATTGTGATTATGCAAAATCTCACCATGCTGTGTCACTATACTATGGAAAGAAACACCTGACCCCTTAGATAACGCAATACCTTCAATTGCACCGGCAATATCTCGTTCTGTTATACCCGGACGACAACATTTCATTGCGTGCGTATGCATTAAATAACCAATCTCGCAGGCTTCCTCAATTTGCTTAATTTCTTCTGCACTTTTTATCTCGCGCATTGAAACAACTGCCGTAATTAATTCTTCAGAAACATAATTACTTAAAAATGTTGTCTGGATACCTGTTAGATTTTGAAGTAGTAAAAGATTAGCTGCCCGATACTGTGGCAAAAAGTGAATTCGTCGACCTTTAGCTATCGCATCACTTACCAATGCGAATAATTGATTTAGAGGTCGTGTTATTTCGATACCCACTTCAGAGGCCATCTGCTTAATCGTGGGTTTATTGCCCATCCATATAGCAGAGTCCAGAGAATAATCATCTCCAAAAATAATTTCTTCTCCACTCTCTGCATCTAATACGCCAACCAAGTCTTCATGTTGTAATCCAAAGTAATAAAGGAATGTACTATCTTGTCTGAATCGATAAGTATTTGCGTGATAATTATAAGACGCTTCTCCATTTCCTAGTAGTAGGATTATACCATCATTTATTTTTTCTCGTAACTGAGCTCTACGGCCCATATAAGTTTTTATGCTAAACATGCTTTCATAGTTTAATGGGTTCACATATGCAGCAAATATAACGATAGCATTTTAAGAAGGAAAAGAAACAAGAAAAAATATACAAATTAACCGATAAATGTCTCCATTAAGTTACAAGAGCCATTAGGTATAATTTCCACATCAGCTAAAATAGCCGGAACCAAAACGGTCTCTCCCTGATGGATTGTTGTTTTTACTCCATTCAAATCAACAATAGTTGCACTACCGCCCATACATATATAGATAACGAATGAATCTTTTGATAAGTTATTTATATGAATAGCATCTGTCAGATTCAGCACATTAGTTGTAAAATAAGGTGATTCGACCACCTGATTCACTTCATTTACTTTTGTCTCATAGTCGGATAAATAATTATCCAAAACAGTATAATCTAAAGCATCTTTAGCTAATTCTGTATGCAGTTCTCTAGGATTACCCTGAGCATCACGTCTGTCAAAATCGTAGATTCTGTAAGTTATATTGGATGTTTGCTGAATTTCAGCAACAAAAGAACCTGCACCAATCGCATGGATACGCCCGGCTGGCAAATAAAATATCTGACCTGCTTTTGCATCATGTGATTTAATAACATCCATAATTGTATTATCATTCACCATTTGAACATATTGCTCAGGCGTGATAACTTCTGTAAATCCACATAAAATCTTAGCATCCGGAGTTGCGTCCATTACATACCACATCTCAGTTTTACCAAAACTATTATGTCGGATTTTTGCAAGCTCATCATCCGGGTGTACCTGGATTGACAAATTGTCTTTAGCATCAATAAACTTAATCAGTAACGGAAAATCTTCTCCGAATTTAGCATATACTTTTTTACCTAATAAGTCTGCTTTATAATTATGAATAACATCTGAAAGTGATTGCCCTGCAAGCTCTCCATTAGATATTACAGAAACCTCCCCTTTAACCTGAGAAACTTCCCAGCTTTCACCGATATTTTTCTGATCTGTTTCAATTTGTTTAAACGGAGCAATTCTATCTCCTCCCCAGATCAAACTCTTAAGAATTGGATTAAACTTTAACGGATACATGATTATATATTTTTATATGAAACCAAAAAACCGAGACTCATCAAATAGAGTCCCGGTTATATTTTATAAATCTATAGCAAAACTTATTTCCAAAGTTGTTCAGGATATTCTCCTGCTTCGATCAAAGCATTAATTTTAGCTACTACTGCATCTCTATCTGCTGCATAAGTAACACCAAACCATTTAGATGGAGTATCTAACACTTTCAATTTAATAGTACCATTCTGAACTAATTTATTAACCATCAATGGAATAAAATATTCAGATTTAAGATTATCTGAGTTTTCAGTTAAGAATTGTACAAAATCTTTTTCTGAATAATCAAAGTAATCCGGAGTGAATCCCCACATATTCATAGATACTGGTGTATTATCTGGAATAGAAACCATTGTTCCTTTTTCATCCTGATATTGTACTTGTCCACCAACACGCTCGATATGAGTTCTTTCAACTACTTCAGTCAAATATCCTTCTGAATCTGTAGCACTAACACCACGAGCAACGGCTCCACTTTCTGATAAAGTATTACCTACACGGTAACCAATCATACAATATTGATTAGTCTTACCTGTCATTTCTTTAAGGTAATCAGCTAAGATTTGAAAGCTTTCGCGTCCGTAAAAGTCGTCTGCATTGATTACAGCAAATGGTTCTTTGATTACATCTTTACCCATCAATACCGCGTGATTTGTACCCCATGGCTTTACACGCTCAGGATTCAATGTAAATCCTTCCGGAAGATACTCCAACTCTTGGAATACAATCTCTACAGGAACAACTGATTCGTATTTTTTTACAATCTTATTTTTGAAATCTTGTTCGAAAGAGTGACGAATAACGAACACCACTTTACCAAAACCAGCTCTTACAGCATCATAGATTGAATAATCCATGATTGTTTCACCGTGAGGTCCTAGACCGTCTAATTGCTTCAATCCTCCATAGCGACTCCCCATTCCGGCAGCCAAAACAAATAGTGTTGGTTTCATAAGCTTTTATATCTTGATTAAAATATGAATGAATGAGCTGCAAATGTAATAAATAATTTAAAACTGAAAATAAAAAACATCTGTATATACACGGGTTATCTTTTTTTCTTCTGCACATAAAGATATCATTAACAGAAGGCTTCTGTTTTAAACAAAAAGAATTGATATCTAAGCTATCACAATTTACACTTATCTTTACAACTGATAATCAAATAAATCAAGATTCACACCAATATACTATTTAACAGAAAAGACCGCTTTGTTTATGAAATAAAAACACTCCGATATTTTCAAAAGCAATAATTTGTTCATAAATTTGCAACCCGTAGTATAGAAAAAGAAGTACAAATTAAAAAATCACATAATTGTGGCTGATACTAAGTATATTTTCGTTACAGGCGGTGTTACCTCTTCGTTAGGTAAAGGTATTATCTCTGCATCTTTGGCTAAACTCCTTCAAGCCAGAGGTTATAGTGTTACAATCCAGAAGTTTGATCCATATATCAATATCGATCCGGGAACGTTAAATCCATACGAACACGGTGAATGTTATGTTACTGAAGATGGACATGAAGCAGATTTGGATTTGGGGCACTATGAGCGCTTTATTAATATCCCTACATCCCGAGCTAATAATATCACAACCGGACGTATTTATCAAAATGTTATTGAAAAAGAACGTCGTGGTGATTATTTAGGAAAAACTGTTCAAATTATCCCTCACATCACTGATGAAATCAAACGTAATGTTAAGTTATTAGGAACAAAACACAAATTTGATTTTGTAATTACTGAAATCGGTGGTACTGTTGGTGATATTGAATCTCTTCCTTATCTTGAGAGTGTACGTCAGCTTCGTTGGGAATTAGGCAAAAACTGCTTATGCATCCACTTAACTTACGTACCGTATATTGCTGCTGCTAAAGAATTAAAAACAAAACCAACACAACATTCTGTAAAACAATTACAAGAAGTTGGTATTCAACCAGACATATTAGTACTACGTACTGAACATGAGCTAACTCAAGACGTAAGACGTAAAGTTGCTCTATTCTGTAATGTTGAACCGAATGCAGTTATTCAGTCAATCGATGTTCCATCTATTTATTATGTTCCGTTGAAAATGCAAGAACAAAAATTAGATGAAGTCGTATTACAGAAAACAGGAATGCCTGTGCATGAAGCTCCTAATTTAGGTCCATGGAAAACATTCTTGAATCGTATGACTGATGCTGAAAAGATCGTAAAAATCGGTTTAGTCGGTAAATATGTAGAACTACCGGATGCTTACAAATCAATCAACGAATCTTTATTCCAGGCTGCAACATACAATGATTATAAATTGAAACTTGTATTTATCCATTCTGAAAAACTAACAGATGAAAATGCTGCAGAAAAACTAGGAGATATGGATGGTATCTTAATTGCACCTGGATTTGGGCAACGAGGTATTGAAGGCAAGTTTGTTGCTCTTAAATATGCGCGTGAAAATAATATCCCTACATTAGGTATTTGTTTAGGAATGCAATGTATGGTTATTGAATATGCAAGAAATGTTCTTGGATATAAAGAAGCTAATTCGACAGAGATGGATATTAAAACTCCATATAATGTTATTGACATTATGGAAGAGCAAAAAAATATTACTCACATGGGTGGAACTATGCGTTTAGGTGCTTACGATTGCGAACTAAAAGAAGGATCGAAAGCAGCTGAAGCTTATGGAAAAACAAGCATTTCGGAACGCCATCGCCATAGATTCGAATTTAATAATGAATACAAAGATGCTTTTGAAGCTGCTGGCATGAAGTGTGTCGGAATCAACCCTGATACAAACTTGGTAGAAGTAGTTGAAATTCCTGAATTGAAATGGTTCATTGGAGTACAATATCACCCTGAATATAACAGTACGGTATTAAATCCAAATCCATTATTCGTTAATTTCGTGAAGGCCGCTATCGAAAACATTAAAAAATAAGATTTACAGATTAAATAAATCAACATTCAAACAGCTGTAAGTGTCTTTTTGACGCTTACAGCTTTTATAACTAATTTAATAATGGATAAAAACACGATTATTGGTCTATTGATTATCGGAGCTATTCTTATTGGATTTAACTGGCTAAATCGCCCGACTCCAGAACAGTTGGCCGAAATGAAGCGAGCTCAGGATTCAATTGCTCTTGTTGAAAAAGATCAACAAAAAGAATTTAAACAAGAGACAACCGCTTTAAATCAAGCAACAGAAAATACACAATCATTTGATTCTGCTCGTTTAAGTAGTCAATATGGTGTATTTGCTCCTCTGACTAAAGGTTCTGAGAAATTAACATCATTAAGCAATGGTGTTTTGAATCTGACTTTTAGCAATAAAGGGGGACGAATCTACACTGCAGAGCTTACTAAATACAAATCACATGATTCTCTGCCATTAATACTTTTTGAAGGTAACGAAGCTCAATACAGCTTTACTTTTGAAACGCGTAATGGTCAGAAAATTAATACGGAAGAACTATACTTCACGCCTATTGTATCGAATAACAAAATGGTTATGCGTGCTGAGATAGCTGGGAATCAATCTATTGATTTCATCTATACTTTAGAACCTGATAACTATATGATCAATTTTGATATTCAGGCAAAAGGGATGACCTCTGTTTTAGCACCGAACACTCGCAGCATGGAAATGTTCTGGTTCGAGAAGTTAAGACAACAGGAAAAAGGCCGAAAATTTGAACAACGTTATGCGAACATAAATTATAAGTTCAAAAACGAGAGCAGCGTCGAAACTCTTAGTGAGTCAAAAGACGAGACTAAAGACTTAAGTGGTGATGTTCAATGGATTGGATTCACTGACCAGTTTTTTTCAACTATCTGGATTTCTGATCAAGATATGAAATCAGTTGTACTGCGCTCGTCAATGATGGACCAATCTCCAAAATATCTAAAAGAGTATGAAGCTACAGCTGAAGTATTCTTTGATCCTTCCGGAGCAAAAGAAACTAACTTCAATATGTACTTAGGTCCGAATCACTATCCAACATTAAGATCGTATGACAAAGACAGATATACTGAAAACAAACTTAATCTTGATAGAGTTATTCCTCTAGGTTGGGGTATTTTCAGATGGATTAATCAATTAATTGTTATCCCTGTATTCAACTTCCTTGATAATTATATCGGTAGCTACGGTATCATCATTTTATTGTTAACTATTTTCATTAAAATGATTTTATTTCCGTTCACTTATAAATCATATAAGTCAACTGCCAAAATGCGTGTTTTACGTCCGCAAGTAGAAGAAATCAATAAAAAATACCCGGGACAAGAAAACGCATTAGAGAGACAACGAGCTACAATGGATCTTTATAGTCGTGTAGGTGCAAGTCCAATGAGTGGGTGTTTGCCTATGTTACTACAAATGCCGATCTTATTCGCGATGTTCTCTTTCTTCCCTGCTTCTATAGAGCTTAGACAACAAAGCTTCTTATGGGCACCGGATTTATCTACATACGATTCTATTATAAGCTGGAATGAACAAATTCCGATTATTTCAACTTATTTTGGTAATCACTTAAGCTTGTTCTGTCTTCTTATGACAATTACGAATATCGTTTATACGAAATTCAATATGGATCAGTCTAACACCGGACAAGAGCAAATGCCGGGTATGAAAGTAATGATGTATATCATGCCATTAATGTTCTTATTTATTTTCAATGAATATGCAGCAGGTTTGAGTTACTATTATTTCATTTCTACTCTGATCACAATCATTCAGACATTGGCATTCCGCAAGTTTGTAAATGAAGATAAGATATTGGCTCAGCTTCACGAAAATGCTAAAAAACCTAAGAAAAAATCAGGTTTCATGGCTCGCTTAGAAGAAGCTCAACGCATGCAACAAAAAAATATGCGTGACCAACAAGACAAAAAAGGTAAAAAATAAAAACCTTCAAACATAAAAACGCTCGATTCAGAATTTGAATCGAGCGTTTTTTATTAAAAAACATTGATTATCTCTTCTGCCAAAATTGCGATTTAATCTTTTTGGCAGTAATTTTGTTATACAAAGTATTAAAGAACTATACTACAAAACTATAGATCATGACGGAACTAAAAATTAAGCAATTGTTCCGCAGACTTATTAATCAGATTATCAAGATAAAAAGACGCGATATGAACAAGAATGAAATGGATAATAAAGCTATCAATGAAGAGAAAGTAGAAAATAGCAATTGTCAAAATCAAGAAAATTGCGACAATCAATCAAACTGCGAATCTACAGAAGAAACTAATTCAGACAATTTGGCAGCTCAAATTGAAGAGTTACAAGCCAAAAATGCAGAATTAAATGATCAGTATTTACGTCTGTTGGCTGACTACGACAACTATCGGAAAAGAACTCTTCGCGAAAAAAGCGAATTGATTAAAAACGGTGGGGAATCAGCTCTTACATCGTTGCTTCCTGTAGTTGATGATTTTGAGCGTGCCATGGCAAATATTGAGAATGCTTCAGATATGAAAGCTGTAAAAGAAGGTATCGAATTGATCTACGGTAAATTCCTTACGTATCTTAATCAAAATCATGTTTCAGAAATCGTAACTGAAAACATGCCATTTGATACCGATTTACATGATGCTATAACTACGATTCCTGCTCCAACTGAAGAACTTAAAGGTAAAGTTGTTGATTGTGTTCAAAAAGGATACAAATTAAATGAAAAGGTAATTCGTTTCGCTAAAGTAGTTGTAGGAGAATAAATATGTCAACAAAAAGAGATTATTATGAAGTGCTGGGCGTTACAAAAACGGCTACAGCAGATGAAATAAAGAAAGCATATCGTAAAAAAGCGATTCAGTTTCACCCTGACAAAAATCCGGGAAACAAAGAGGCTGAAGAAAAATTCAAAGAAGCTGCTGAAGCTTATGAAGTTCTTAGCGATGAGAATAAACGCGCTCGATACGATCAGTTTGGTCATGCTGGTATGAACGGCGGTTCTGCTAGTGGTGGCGGTTTTGGAGGCGGATTCGGCAGAGGTATGTCTATGGATGATATATTCTCTCAGTTCGGAGATATCTTTGGTGGTCACTTTGGCGGTGGCAGCTTTGGTGGTTTCGGTGGCTTTGGCGGCGGCGGACGTGCCCGCAATGTCAACAGAGGAAGTGATTTACGTGTAAAAGTAAAACTGACTCTTAAAGACATTGCTCATGGCGTTGAGAAAAAAATTAAAGTAAAGAAATATGTAGCTTGTACATATTGTAATGGTACGGGTGCTGAAAACGGAACTGCTCTTGAAACGTGTAAAACATGTAATGGTTCAGGACAGGTTACTAAAATGCAACGTACTATTCTTGGGAATATACAAACAGCTTCACCTTGTCCGACTTGTCACGGAGAAGGTAAAACTATCACGACTCCTTGTTCACACTGTAGTGGCGAAGGTGTAGTATTGAAGGAAGAAATAATGACTTTGAATATTCCTGCGGGTGTTGCTGATGGAATGCAGTTATCAATGCGTGGTGGCGGTAATGCTGCTCGCAGAGGAGGCGAAACAGGTGATTTATTAATTCTTATTGAAGAAGAATCTCATCCTGAACTAATCCGCGATGACAATGACCTAATCTTTAATTTACTATTATCATTCCCTGATGCAGCTTTGGGCACAAATGTTGAAGTTCCGACTGTAGATGGAAAAGCAAAAGTAAAAATAGATGCCGGCACTCAACCAGGTAAAGTTTTACGTCTTAGAGGTAAAGGATTACCAAGCCTTAATGGTTATGGAACAGGTGATCTGTTAGTAAACATAAGTATTTATGTTCCGGAAAACCTGACTAGTGATGATAAAAAGGCTTTAGAAAATTTGAAGAAAGCGGACTCATTTACTCCGACGAAAGAAAAGAAAGAAAACTTCTTCAAAAAATTCAAACACCTGTTTGACTAATTTAGATCCATAATAAACGAAAAAGGTTATCCGAGAAATGATATTTCAGGATAACCTTTTTTTATTCATCAAATCTATATATAAAATGAAAACTACAACTGAAATTATTGATCAGTATTATAAAGATCAGCCCGAACTAAAAGCTTTACTTATTAAGCATAGCAAAAAAGTTGCTGACAAAGCTTTATCTATAGCAGAGAAACATCCGGAATTAAATGCCGATAAAACATTCTTATATGATGCTGCTATGTTACATGATATAGGCATCATTAATACGAATGCAAATACGATTTTATGCTATGGAAAAGAACCATATATCAAGCACGGTGTATTAGGCGCTGAACTCTTAAGATCATTAAACATGCCGAAGCATGCGCGCGTCTGTGAAAGACATACAGGTACCGGTTTAAAAAAAGAGGAAATTATTCGTCGCAATTTACCGATTCCTCCCAAAGACTATATTCCTGAATCTATTGAAGAAATAATTATCTGTTATGCCGATAAGTTCTTTTCAAAGTCCAAAAATGATATAGAACTCGATTTAGACCAGGTTATTCAATCAATCTCAAAATTCGGCAATGATGGTGTTAATATATTTCTTTATTGGCATTCCTTATTCAAATAAACATAATATTTGATTATTGATTGCATATTATAATTTATTTTTGTTAATTTGCAGTCAGTTTTATCGCTAAATGAGTTTAATATGAAAAACACTGTAAAAGATAGTTGGTCAGCTCTACACCCCTATCACCTAACTTCAACTACTGACTTTCATTATATAGCCATGGTTGAAGCAATCTTGCCTTTAATTAAAGAATCGTTTTCTTTAAATAAAGAGGAGTGCGAATGGATCGGTTGTTCGGTTGTCGCATATATCGAAGATAAAATATCAAACACACAAATATTTAACACATTCAGTAAATCATATTATGCATTGAATAAGGTATATATTCCATTTTACAAAACGAGCAACAGATATAGTATCAAGAATATTAACAAACTTGATATTGCTTATTTATTATGGACGACTTATACACAGATTGGATTAACAAATGCCTCATTACATATTATTTGCCCGAACGAGCAAATACTTTTGTCATTAGCTGAGAATATATATCAGTCTATCAGACGTTATATTAATCTCAATTATGAACTGAAAAATATTTCTTTATGGAACTACTATTTCAAGAATAATCAAGATAACCCTGTAGATATATTTCAAGTAATAATGGGAATGGCAAAATATTCTTATCTTTTTACAACCTATGATCAGTTCAAAACTACACGTAAATGCAAAAACACAAATAGTAAATATGCATCATTAGACACATATAAGTCACTTATCCTTGATAAGCTGCCTCATGAATGGTACGCATTAATTTTGCAGAATCAGAATCATCCATTCTCACACGAAATTATGCATATGGAAATTCGAACAGATAACGACTATCTATTCGAATTTTCCGATCTCAATTCCCAGATCTTTTCTCATGAACATGAATCTGAGAGATATTATCATATTTCACTGAGTAAATATATGGATATCTCAAAATTAAAAGAGCATAAGCATTATTTACATACAGCCTTATTAAAATACAAAGGCAATTGGGAGCTATATCCACCTGTCAGTATCAGCAAGAATAAACGCGAATGCAAACAAACAGCAGATATCCAAAATGAAGATGGAATAATTATTATTAAGGCAAGTCAAACAGACGGCGACTGTCTCAAACTAAGCAAACAAAATTATTTCAAAATATATAATTCGACTCACGAGATTATAAGCAATTTTGCTAATGACCCGTACAAACAACAATGCATCAGCGAGTCATTAAAAAGCTGGTCTGGTGATCCGCTAATGCTTCACTGGATAGCTGAAGAAAATAGTTATGCCATAATCCCTGAATTAAGTAAATTCATTAACACATCACTTGAGCAAACAAATAATCTCAATCAGTTAACTGAGTTTATCAGATCATCGCCCCGGAAAGTCCGTATTATCACATATAGTCTTATAGCAAGAGAGTTTATTAAGATTAAAGGATACCCTTTAGAAATGAATATGCTTAGCCATAAAGATCTGCAAGCGAATAAAGATTTTATTATCTCTTTCTTCAAACAAATCATATAGGTATTGATCTATAAAAACTGTTTATCTTAAATCTTTTACGAAAAATGTTCCCATATTCGTATATTAAAGACTAAGAGAATATATTATGATTCAATGCAGAAAAACAAGATGTGAAGATATTGAGCAAATCATGATAATGATAAAGAGTGCTCAGGATTACTTTAAAAGCCACAATATAGATCAATGGCAAAACGGATATCCAAATAAATCTGTATTTATCAATGATATTGAAAAGGATAACAGCTATATATTTACCCAAGAGAATAAAATAATAGCTACCGCAATGATCTCTTTTGATGGAGAACCAACTTATCACACAATTGACGGACAATGGATTTCCGACGAACCTTATATCGTCATTCATCGGATCGCGGTAAATGCAGATATGAAAGGTAATAATATCGCAGGACAGATATTAACACATGCACAACAGATAGCAGCCAGCAAAAACATCCATAGTATCCGCATTGATACACATCGGGAAAATCAAGCAATGCAACGTGCTGTTCTAAAGTTTGGATTTACTTTTTGCGGAATTATTCGTTTATCAGACGGAGCAGAAAGGCTTGCGTATCAGTTTGATTTTTAACAAATAGACTGATTATTCTTTCTATCTTTTTACCTTAGTCATCAACTATCCTGATTTTGATATACTATCGGAAGAAAACATTTCTCTTCATTAAATGTTATATGAATAAAGAAAGTTGATAACACTAAACTATAAAAATATGAAAGCTCTTAATCTTTTCGTTCTTATGGCTGCAGGATTTTCATTGGCTGCATGTAACGGAAATTCTAAACAATCAGACAATAAAAATTCTAAAATAGAACAACAGGTAAAAGAAGCACAACTAATCGGTGATACCAATGAACGAACATTTAAGGGGCTATTCCCTTGTGCTGATTGTCCTGGTATTAAATATGAATTAGAGCTTTGGAATGAAAATTATGCTACTAATGGAACCTTTGAACTTGAAATGGATTACGAAGATCGTAATACCGAAGTAAAACAAAAAGGTGCATGGACTACCATTCCAACTGATTCTTCGGCCGTTATTTATGAATTGACTCCCGATTCTGCTAATCAGCAAGTCATGTATTTTCTTTTCGAAAACAATAATAAGCTGACTATGCTGGATAACAATAAAAAGAAAATCGATTCGAATCTGAATTACACATTAACTTTAGAAGATAAGGATATCGAAAAGAACTTTAAATAAGAGAGGTAAAAAGAAGTCCCCAAAAGGTTTTGTAAAACTTTTTGGGGACTTCTCTTTTATATATTCCGTCATATATAAACTTTTTTTGTCTGACAGATACTTACAGGATCAGATATTTACAAGCTCAACATATACCGGCCTATGATCAGAGGCCAAAGAATCTTCAATCACTTTGGATTTAGAAATCGAATAATTTAATCCTTTTGGATAAACAAACACATAATCTATTACTACATTTGGAGTATCAGCCGGATAGGTCGGGAGTTTATTATCGCTTAACAAATCTGTCTTATCCATTAAATAGGATATTGTCTGGCTTTCCGGTTCATCATTAAAATCTCCACATATAAAAGTTGGTTTATCTAAGTTGAGATTTAATGAGTCAATAATAAGCTCACATGACTTTATTCGCTCTTTTTCATCAAGAGAAAGATGAACAACCGCTACATTATAATTGATGAATTCAACTAAAAGCAGACATCGACTCTCATCGGCTCCGGGTAAAGGGAATTTCCGATTACTCAAAGGCTGCTCCTTACTCAACAGACCTATACCATAAGATCCTCCATCAAAATCAATAGCTGGTGCATATACAAAATGCATACCAAGCCTTTGGGCTAATTCTAGCTCTGTTCTTATTATGCGAAGGTAAGGATAAAAGAGTAGCCTCTGA
>DKPO01000042.1:20546-90433 GCA_002471225.1 Porphyromonadaceae bacterium UBA7332 | reverse complement strand
GGGCTAATTCTTCTCCTGTAATTAAACCTTGACTTCTTTGTGTTGCACTATCTAACTCCTGAAGCGCGACTATTTGAGGTTGCTTACGTTTTATAACTTCTGCGGTACGATCAAAATCTAAAACATTATCCATCCCTCTACCTGTCCTTATATTATAAGTCATAATTTTTAGTATCGGCTCAGAGGCTACTCTTTTATCCTTACCTTCGCATAATAAGAACAGAGCTAGAATTGTTACTAATATAAAAAGAATTATCCCTCTCATAATATTAAATTTAGAATCATTAAATGTGTTTTCCTATTTCATATCATCCTTCAAACAAATCGAGATACACAAATATACAATAATTTACACTATAAACCAATCTATTCATCCGATTCCTCATCATTATCTTAATATCTAAGAGATTAATTCTAATATATCCATTATAAAACAGACCCAAAATAAGATTTTAGTTCTGTAAAATTTATATGAAATGATTTATGATCAAATTAATTCAATACACACCATACCTTGAATATATTTATATCAATCTTCTTTTCAATACGAAAAGCGGATGTTCACTTTAAGCAATTGTAGAAATGCTTACCGCAAACAGAAAAATCAAATGCATATTTCACAAAATCAATATACGCATTTCATAATCACAAAATACGTATATTAACCTCATCATATACGTATTTCATCGACATCATATACGTATATAATTTGTATATTTCCTTTATTTCGGAGTTCATTTCATAATAATCCAACTGATTACAACCTTTTAAATAAGCCAGTAACATCAAAAAGAAACGGCATATCTGTTCAGAGATACACTTGTTTGAATCGACACCCATTCAGCACGAATCAGCACCAAAATAAAATCTTTTTTTAATCGTTTTCCCATAGCGACCACCCTTATTTATCCGCTGATCCTTAATCTCTGAATATAACTTAATAAACCTCTGCCTCAAAATAAAAAAAGGGACTATTTCTTTCGAAATAATCCCTTATACTTTCGCTTAATAACGTTAATTATTCAGCAGTTTCTTCAGCTTGAGTTTCTTCTGTAGCTTCTTCAGCAGTTTCCTCTGCAGTTGCAGCAGCTAATTTAGCAGCAACAGCTTCAGCTTTTGCTTTGTTTACTTCAGCTTCTCTTTCAAGACGAGCTTTAACATCAGCAGCTTTATCAGCAGCTAATTTTGATTTTACAGCATCTGTAGCAGCAGTTTTACCTGATTTCCATGCTTGGAATTTCTCTTCAGCTTGTTCTGCAGTGAAAGCACCTTTTTTAACACCACCTAAAAGGTGATTTTTCATCATAACACCTTCTTTAGACAAAATGCTTTTTGTAGTATCAGTTGGTTGAGCACCAGTTCCAATCCAATATAAAGCTCTATCGAAGTTTAATACAACTGTAGCAGGGTTAGTGTTTGGGTTGTAAGAACCGATTTTTTCGATAAAACGACCGTCACGTTTAGCTCTGCTGTCTGCAACAACAATTTGGTAGAACGCATAACCTTTGCGTCCGTGTCTTTGCAATCTGATTTTAGTTGCCATGTAATTTTTTGTTTATTAATTGATTAAACTTATACTAATAACCCGTATTAGCGTTGCAAAGATAATATTATTTTCTTAAACAGCCATAGTGTTTTAGTATTTAATATCCTTTTAGCATTCTATCTTTATTTCCCAAAGCAAACTATTTCGATTTGCATCTGTATTTACAATCAGTACATAACAAGAAGTCGGAATGACAGGATCTTTAAATGCATACAATTTTGTTTTCTCCGCAGAACAACCTGACATTTCATACAACTTCTTTTCCTGATCTGTACCTAAAGAATAAAATACCCGATATGGAATTTTCTTTATTGGTAATCCCGCTTTAATCCAGCAATAAGCAATAAGAGGATTCCACAAAGGAGCATATTCATTAACGAAATCAAATAACAGCAATCCTCGTTTCTCTAAGCTTAACGGATTATCCAGCATATTCTTCTTATCTAACCAATCCAGAAATTCATAGATAAATTTCACATCTGAAATCAGAATCTGCTGCATAAAAAACTGCCATGCCGGAGCATTATAATACATATCAATCATACGAGACAATTTTTTTGCTTTCTGTAAATCAGAAGGGGTCATACCATTAGAAGCTAAAATTTCATACGGTGGTAATTCAGAATAAATCAGATTCAGCTCTTTAGCTCTTACATGCATTTCTGTTCCAGGTAAGATCTTCAATAATTCCAGCTGTATTTCGCCTGCTTTTAACTGAGCAAGAGAAATAACATCTTCAAATAATTCATCCAGCTTGTATCCCGGCAATCCGGCAATCAGGTCAGCATGAACTTCCATATTTTCCAATGAGCACAAATATGATAAGCCTTTCAGAGAATCTTCTAAGGATCCTAATCGCTTGGATAGGGTCAGAACATTTTGGCGTAAGGATTGAATCCCCGCTTCTAAATGTAAAATACCTGCCGGCAACGTAGCTAAACGTGCCTTAAGCTTTTCGCCTAATAATGCAGGATGAATCTCTAAATGGAAACATAACTTGCCCTCATACGATTCAAAAAGATCTAACATATCCAAAGCCAACTGGCTATTTGCATTAAACGTTCTGTCTAATAAGCGTATGTGAGAGATTCCTTTATCAGCATAAAAAGCCAGACGTTTCTCTATCTCTTCGAAGGATATTCGTCTGACTGGTTTATCGTTTCCACTTGTACAAAAAGCACATGTATTAAAGCATCCCCGGGTAGTTTCAAGTTGCACAAACGCTTTTTCAGTACAGAAAAATTGAGATTCTTCAGGAGCTACGAGGTCTGCAAATCTGCTTACTTTCGAAATTCCATTATCCCTATATATATTATTATCGTCAATATAGCATGCACCTGATACATCTGCTAAAGAGGCTTTAGACATTGTCTGACCCCTTTCATCCAGCAGCTTAGATAGCCAAAGAGGGAAAGACTCTTCGCCTTCCCCCCTGAACACTCCATAAACATATGGATTATGTCTTAAATATAATTCATTCGAGCCTAAAAACTCAGGACCACCCAGAACTATTTTACAAGCAGGCAACAAAGCCTTTACACGTATTAAAACAGCACGAAGCATTTCTGTTGTAAAAAGCCATGCTGTAGCTGCAATAATATCAGGTTGCTTATCTACAATCATATTGACAATTGTGGAGACTGGCATATGAAGTGTCGCTTGCAGCAAATCCCATTCAATGGATTGACTTAAATTTGTATGAAGAGTTTGAGCGTGAATTGCCGGAAGTGCAAGTGAGCTGTGTGCAAAACTTGCATTCAGATCCAACCAAAGCAAACTGAGTTTATTTGTTGTCATCTATTTTGTAACTTTCTGATTCCAGATACAAAGATACAAAAAAGTCACAGCCACTCCACTTCAAAGTTTTGCTTAAAAGCTTCTTTAACTCTATCTTTCAGAAGATATATATCGATCGGCTTAGCGCCTTGCTCTTTTTGTATGGATGTTACACCCTTGTCTATAAATCCACAAGGATTAATTCTACGAAAATAAGTCAAATCTGTGTTTCCGTTTAAAGCAAAACCGTGCATCGTTACATATTGAGAACATCTGACACCTATTGCACATATTTTTCGGGCATCTTTTGATTCCGGTTCAATCCAGACTCCTGTTGCTTTTGGCAATCTTTTCCCTTCAATTCCATATTCATGCAATGTATCTATAACAACTTGCTCCAATGCTGTTACATAATCTTTCACCCCCATTTGAAAAGATTGCATATCAATTATGGGATAAACGACTAATTGTCCCGGACCGTGAAATGTTATATCACCTCCTCTGTTTATTTTGAATATTTCAATTTTATCATCAGCTAACTGGGAACGGCTCATCAATAAATTGGATTCATTTGCATTGCGTCCTAAAGTAAATACCGGCGGATGCTCTACAAACAACACGTAATTATTAAATGCTTCTCCTTTCTTCTTCTTTAATTGTATCTCTTCTAATAGTTCTTCCTGATATTTCCAAACTTTATGATACGAAGCTAATCCTAAATCTATTAATTGCGTTTTTCTCATAACTATTCTAATTCTTATTTTCTCACATGTCTTTCGGCATGATAACTTGAACGTACCAAAGGTGCACTTTCAACATGACGAAAACCTTTATTTAATGCGATTTGTCTGTATTCTTCGAACTGATCGGGATGAATGTATTCTTTAACTTCAATATTTTTCTCTGCAGGTTGCAAATATTGACCAATGGTCATTACTTCACATCCAACGGATCTTAAATCATCCATCGTTTGTATTATTTCTTCGGGTAGTTCCCCTAATCCTAACATTATACCTGACTTAGCAACAATTCCGGAATCTGCTATACGCTTTATAACAGCTAAAGAGGTTTCATAGGTCGCCTTGCAACGTATCTGATCTGACAAAGACCGTACTGTTTCTAAGTTATGTGAAATAACGTCCGGCTCAGCCTCTATGATTCTATCTACCAAATCAAGATTTCCCTGAAAATCCGGTATAAGAACTTCCATTGTTGTCATTGGTGATTGTTCTTTAATTGCCGTTATTACTTTAACCCAGTGAGATGCCCCATAATCAGGTAAATCATCTCTGTCAACAGATGTAATTACAGCATGCTTTAATTTTAATCCTGCAATTGAAGCTGCGACATTCTGAGGCTCGTTCGAATCCAAGGGTAATGGTTTTCCTGTAGTAACATTACAAAAACGACAGTTTCTTGTACAAATATTTCCGCCTATCATAAAAGTTGCTGTTCCGCAACTCCAGCATTCGGCCTGATTAGGACAACGTCCGCTTGTACAAATAGTATTTAAATGGTTGGAATGAATAATACTTCTTACATGAAAAGAAGTCTGACCTTTTGGTATTTTGATTTTAAGCCATTCCGGTTTTCTCCTACTCTGGATTATCATAGTACTTCAACTTTATAAATCGGTTTTTACTGGTAAGAGAAGGGTGTCATCTCTTTCTGTGAGTGACACCCTTGTTCTCAATATATGTTTTTCATTTGCTACATCAGGAATCCTAACAAGATACCGGCAGCTACAGCTGAACCGATAACTCCGGCTACGTTAGGTCCCATTGCGTGCATCAACAAATAGTTTGTCGGATCATATTCCAAACCTACATGGTGAGAAATACGCGCTGAGTCAGGAACGGCAGAAACGCCTGAGTTACCGATCAACGGATTGATTTTATTTCCTTCTTTCAAGAATAGATTAAAGAATTTCACAAATAAAACACCTGCCGATGTTGCGATAACAAAAGAAAGAGCACCTAAAACAAAGATCAAAATTGACTCCCATTTTAAGAATTGAGTTGCCTGAGTTGAAGCTCCTACAGTCACACCTAACAAGATAGTAATAACATCAATAAGCGGACCTCTTGCTGTCTCAGCCAAACGGCGGGTAACGCCACTTTCTTTTATTAAGTTACCGAAAAACAACATACCTAACAATGGTAAACCCGAAGGTACAAGAAATGTTGTTAAAAGGAGTCCGGCAATTGGGAAAATG
This sequence comes from Porphyromonadaceae bacterium UBA7332, assembly GCA_002471225.1. Lineage (GTDB taxonomy): Bacteria > Bacteroidota > Bacteroidia > Bacteroidales > UBA7332 > UBA7332. The sequence goes on along the minus strand of DKPO01000042.1, from coordinate 84,896 downwards.
ATTTTTTCAGTCTGAGAAACAGCACGTGGCGGTTTCATTCTGATCAATCTTTCTTTTTTTGTAGTCAAAAGCTTCATGATCGGAGGCTGAATCACCGGTACTAAAGCCATATAGGAGTATGCAGATATCGCAATTGCTCCCATCAGATTTGGCGCGAGCTTGGAAGATAAGAAGATCGCTGTAGGACCGTCTGCACCACCAATAATACCGATTGCTCCTGCCTGATTTGGTTCAAAGCCCATTGCCAAAGCAATTATATAAGCTCCGAAAATACCAAATTGTGCTGCTGCACCGACCAGCATTAACTTAGGATTAGATATCAGAGCCGAGAAATCTGTCATCGCACCAATTCCCAAAAAGATCAATGGCGGATACCATCCTTGCTGGACACCCTGATATAAGATATTCAATACCGAACCTTCTTCATAAATACCTATCTGTAATCCAGCATCTTTGAAAGGTATATTACCGATCAGGATACCAAATCCGATTGGAATCAGAAGCATAGGCTCCCACTCTTTTATAATTGCTAGCGAGATAAACACCAAGCCTACAGCAATCATAAATATATGACCAAATGTCACATTGGCAAATCCTGTGAAAGTAAGAAACTCTGTTAAGTTCTCACCCAGGAATGAAAAGAAATTTCCATCCATAAACTTAACCGATTACGATGATATCTGCACCTTCAAGTACAGAATCACCTTTGTTTACTTTTACTTCTTTCACAACACCTGCTTTATCGGCATTGATATTATTTTCCATTTTCATGGCTTCCAGCACAGCTACTTTCTGTCCCACTTTTACAGTATCCCCTACTTTAACAGTTATATCTAAGATTACACCTGGTAGTGGCGATTTTACAGCGCCTGGAGAAGATGCTGCTGACTGACGGGTCACAACTGGCTCACCAGCTGTTGTTTTAGGTGCAGCCGCAGGACGAGAAACTGGTTTTAGCTTTTTAGCCACTCTCTCCATTTCAACAGTATAAGGAGTTCCATTCACCTCAACCTGAGCGATATTATCCTCTACATTGTCAATGGCTACTTTATATTCGTTTCCGTTTATTATAAATTTAAATTCTTTCATTGTGTATTACTAATTTAAGCTGTTAACGTTTCTTTGGTAATTCTTTCAATCCGTAGATTTTTGAATTCCAAGGAGAGTAATTACGAGTCACTCGATTAATTGTCAGTACTGTATTCTCTAAATCATGCGCTTCATTATTATATTCATGCAGTGCCATAGCAATAGCCGCAAAAACTTCGCCGGATTCAGTTCCTAAATCTACCGGTTTCTGTACAACAGTACCTTTCTGAGCTTTCAGAGCATTACGTTTACTAATGCGCATTGCTGTATTACCAATACATTTAAAGACTACATACAAAACAATCAATGCAAAGAACACAACCATCATTGCTGTAATTGCCATCCCAACCCCGGTCGGGTCGTTTTCTTTGAATTTCAAAACAGCTTCCTGGCCGGTCAGAATTTTATTATTCGTACTTGGTGTTACTTTTTCTGCAAGTGCCCATGCTCCGCTTCCATCCAATACTCTGGCAAAAGACTGATCCGGACCTATAGGAGGAATCGTAATACTATCAATAAGTGTTTTTCCGTTAGAATCAAATATTGCTATAAAATTAGGTTTAACTGAATCTAATGCAAAATTTAAATGGAAAGTACCATGAGACGGATTGTTATCTGCCCAGAAAATAATATGCTGACGAGCTTTTACCTTTGTCAATATATCACCTTTAGGTATCGGATACATTGTTGGATTGTTGATATCCGTCGTTAAGAAACAACCTCCCAGATCAACTGTTGCGGGAGAGTTGTTGAAAATTTCAATCCAAGCACTTTGTTTACCATAATCATCCTGATAATTATCAACGTTATTAGGCATAACCTCATTTAAACGAAGATATATAGCCTGTTGCGCAGATAAACTACCAGTGAACAGCAATGAAAGTGCAGCTAATTTAAAGCCTTTACTTAGTTTGTTTAACATTGCATCTTCGGATTAAAGTGGTAAGTTATCGTGTTTCTTAGCAGGATTAACCAATTTCTTAGTTTGAAGTTGTTGCAAAGCACGGATGATACGGAAACGCGTATTTCTTGGTTCAATTACGTCATCAATATAACCATATTTTGCAGCATTAAACGGATTTGCAAATGCCTCTCTATATTCTTCTTCTTTCACAGCTTGCATTTCTGCCGGATTCTCAGCTCCTGCCACCTCTTTAGCAAAAATAATTTCTACAGCTCCGGAAGGTCCCATTACTGCGATTTCGGCAGTAGGCCAAGCATAATTCATATCTCCACGCAAATGTTTAGAGCTCATTACACAATATGCTCCACCATAAGACTTACGTAAAGTAACCGTCACTTTAGGGACAGTAGCCTCACCATAAGCATAAAGCAATTTAGCTCCATGAAGAATTACGCCACCATATTCCTGACCTGTTCCGGGAAGGAATCCCGGCACATCAACCAATGTTACAATAGGAATATTGAATGCATCGCAGAAACGAACAAAACGAGCTGCCTTACGAGACGCATTGATATCCAATACCCCTGCCATTACTTTGGGCTGATTAGCAACAATACCTACAGACTGCCCATTAAAACGAGCAAAACCAACAATGATATTCTGTGCATAGTCTTTATGAACTTCAAGAAACTCTCCATTATCGATAATTGCACCGATAACTTCATACATATCATAAGGCTTATTTGGACTATCTGGTATTATGTCATTCAATCCGTCTTCCAAGCGGTCAATCGGATCATTTGTTTCTAAGATTGGAGCTTCTTCTAAATTGTTTTGAGGTAGGAATCCTATTAGTTTTCTAATTAGTGTAAGGCCTTCTTCTTCGGTGTCTACAGCAAAGTGAGCAACACCCGATTTTGTAGCATGCACACTTGCACCACCTAATTGCTCTTGCGTGACATCTTCACCGGTAACAGTTTTTACAACTTTTGGTCCGGTAAGGAACATATAACTTGTCCCTTTAGTCATGATATTAAAATCTGTCAAAGCAGGTGAGTAAACGGCTCCTCCGGCACAAGGACCAAAAATTCCTGAAATCTGAGGAACTACACCCGACGCAAGAATATTTCGCTGGAAAATCTCAGCATAACCTGCCAAAGCATTTACTCCTTCTTGAATACGGGCCCCACCTGAGTCATTAATTCCGATTACAGGTGCACCCATTTTCATTGCCTGATCCATAACTTTGCAAATCTTCATTGCTAAAGCTTCAGATAACGATCCGCCAAAAACAGTAAAATCTTGTGCATATACATATACCAGACGACCTTCGATTGTTCCATAGCCGGTAACAATACCATCGCCCAGATAACTTTCTTTCTCAATTCCGAAATTTACACAGCGATGTGTTACGAACATATCAAACTCTTCAAAGCTTCCCTCATCAAGAAGCATTGCGATACGCTCACGAGCTGTATATTTTCCTTTTTTGTGTTGGGATTCGATTCTCTTTTCGCCCCCACCCAAGCGAGCTTTTTCTCTTAATTGAATTAGCTCTTTTACTTTTTCAAGTTGATGACTCATTTCTATTAGATTTATGAGGTATTAAAATATTATTTATTTGGATTTTCGCAAAGTTCAGTTAAAACTCCCATGGTAGATTTTGGATGTAAAAAAGCGATATTCAAACCTTCAGCACCTTTACGCGGAGCTTTATCAATTAACTGAACACCATTTTCAGCACATTCTGCCAAATCTGAAACAAGATCTTTTGTTGCAAAAGCAATATGATGTACACCTTCTCCTTTTTTCTCGATAAATTTAGCTATCGGACTTTCTTCGCTCGTTGCTTCTAATAGTTCAATTTTTGTATCTCCGATCATAAAAAACGCTGTCTTCACTTTTTGATCAACAACTTCTTCTACTGAATAACATTTTAAACCCAATACTGTTTCATAATACGGAATAGCAGTTTCTAAACTTTTTACAGCAATACCTAAATGCTCAATATGTGTCAAATTCATAGCAAAATAAAATTTATGTTTTGTGTGTTGCAATAATTAAACATCGCAAATGTATTTCTTTTCATGAGAAACGAAAATTTTTTTATAAAAAAAGAACATTCTATGTATAAAATAATTAGAGGCCTAAAAAAGAGCAAGATTACACATTGTATCACAAATAACGGGAATAGCATGGAATATAGTGTAAAAACACTGAGAGAAAAGTATATAACAGTCCAAAAGAGATCGAAACATTTACATTTTGATTAAATCATCAAATATATTCAAGATCTATAAGCATGACAAAATTTGACTAGATTAATCTTAAGAAAGCATGCCGAAAGTTCTATCAACTCTGACTAAAGCTTATTAATGCGAGAAAAACAGTTCGTTAAAATATCGTTTTAAGATAAAAAGTAGGATGAGACTTTCGAGAATCGCTTATTTTTTATTTATTTCACGGAAAAATAAAAGAATGCTGTTATAAACAACAAAAAAGGAGCACGATAAACGTACTCCTATTCATTAAAAAAATGTGACCCCAACAGGACTCAAACCTGTGACCTTCAGAACCGGAATCTGATGTTCTATTCAACTAAACTATGGGGCCATCAAATAATTTATACGGCAAATATATACAAAAATTGAAAAATACAAAGCGACACATGGAAGTAAAAATAGAGCAAAGCTGGAAAAATATATTAGAAGAAGAATTCTCAAAACCTTATTTTGAGAGACTTACACACTTTATTAAAGAGCAATATAACTCAAAAATAATTTATCCAAAAGGTGCAAATATTTTTAATGCTTTTGATTTAACGCCCTTTAATGACGTAAAAGTAGTTATATTAGGGCAAGATCCTTATCACGAACCAAACCAGGCGCACGGCCTATGTTTCTCGGTACAAAACGGAGTTACTTTCCCGCCATCATTACGCAATATTTTTAAGGAGTTGGAAAATGAAGGAAATTTTCAGATACCTGCAAGCGGAGATTTGACAAATTGGGCTAAGCAGGGAGTTTTACTTCTCAATGCAACACTTACTGTGGAAGCTCATAAAGCCGGATCACATCAAAATCAGGGTTGGGAAACATTTACAGATGCGGTTATTCATAAACTGGCAGAAAGCCGTGAGAATATTGTGTTCATACTTTGGGGATCATATGCTCAAAAAAAAGGAGCATTTATTGATACTAACAAACACTATGTACTTAAATCACCTCATCCGTCACCATTATCAGCTTACAGAGGATTCTTTGGAAACAATCATTTCGGTAAAGCTAATGAGTATTTAAAACAACACAATATTACCCCTATTAACTGGCAATTATAATGCAAAGATTTACTACTGTTTTGCGTAAAATACGTAAAAGCTTACATTCTTCTTGTCTATTGGTTTCTATATGGGGTATTAACCTTGTTCCTTCAGTTGACAATCCGCTGAATAAGGATCATTATATCTTACCAATGGATCTTCCTGTTTCTCTTTCTGGTAATTTCGGAGAATTAAGACGAAATCATTTCCATGGCGGATTGGACTTTCGGACCGAAAGTCGTACAGGTATTCCTATAAAGGCTATCGCAGATGGATATGTTTCCCGAATTTCAATTTCGCTATATGGAGGGGGTAATACATTATTTTTAACTCACCCGAACGGATTGACATCTGTATATATGCATTTAGATCGATTTCCTCCACAATTAACAGCTTTGATTGAAGAAACGCAACTTAAATGTGAAACATGGTCCATAGACTATAACTTTGCACCAAGTGTATTTCCTGTTAAGCAAGGCGATTTGGTCGCTTATTCTGGTAATACAGGTGCTTCAGGGGGGCCACACTTACACTTTGAACTTGTAGATTACAAAACCGGATACAGAATAAATCCTCTCCTTGTTTACGGAGAACAGGTAAAGGACACTAAACCTCCGATTATACAAGGGATCATGCTTTATGAGCCTGGAGATCATTTTTATGACAATGAGACAAAACGAAAAGCATATGGAGCTGTTGGTGGGAATGGAAAATATCGGATTCAGACGCCTGTATCGAGTTGGGGTAAAATTGGGTTAGGTATAAAAGCCATTGATATTAAAGATGATGTCCACTTCAAATACGGGGTGAGAGATATCAACCTATATGTTGACAGCTCTTTAGTCTACTCAAGTAGATTAGACAGCATAGACTCTAATAATGGTCGTTTGTTCAACTTCTTCATTGATTATCCGCAATGGAAAAAAAATGGCGTATTCTATGTTAAATCGTTTGCAGATCAGGGAGCTGATATTCATGCATATCGAAATTTGTCATCTGACCGAGGTTATTTTATGATAGACGAAGAACGGCCTTATCAAATAAAATATGAATTATCAGATTTTAATGGAAACACATCTGTTCTTGAATTTAAAATACAAGGCAAAAAATCAGCTAACATTCCTGCTGTAAAAGAAAATTATTTACCCGCTGCACCTTTACTTAAGTGCAATGAAGACGCCATATTTGAAGATCATGGTATTCGTATTAATTATCCTAAAGGAGTACTGCCTGAAGATTTGAAGCCTGCAATAAAACGGACTGACTCAACTCAGTTCTATTCATCCATATATGCTATTCAAAGTGAAAACATTCCTATGAATGGATTTGCAGAAATTTCAATTCAACTAAAGGGTTATTCTTTATTTAATCCTGATAAATTTTATATCGGCAAAGTTCTGAATAACAATAAACTTAGTCCATTAATCAGTCGTCATGAGAATGGATGGATCAAAGCTTCTTTTCGGGAATTTGGATCCTATGCTATAGATATTGACACAATCATGCCACGAATCAACCCATTAAATGAAAACAAATGGGGTGCCTTAGGCAGAATATCCCTTTCAATAAGCGATACAGGAGCAGGAATTAAGTCCTATAAAGGATATATTGACGGAAAATTCGTTTTATTTGTACCTACAAAAGGTTCATCCATACATTATCGTTTAAACCGACGTGATATTCAAAAAGGGAAAAAACATAAACTTGAAATGATCGTCATTGATAATTGTGGTAATGAAAAACGATATATTAAAGAATTTTACTGGTAATAATTCTATTACAGAACACTAAATAAAAAACGATGAAAAAAGTCATTTTTACATTAGGTTGCTTATTAGCAGCTTCAGCCGTTCAACTGATGGCATGTACAAACTTTATTGTCGGCAAGAAAGCCTCTACGGATGGTTCAACTATGGTTACCTATTCTGCCGACTCTCATACTCTTTATGGTGCACTTTATCATTTTCCTGCGGCAACTTATCCGGAAGGAGCTATGCTAAATATCAGAGAGTGGGATACTGGTAAACCTCTTGGAAAAATCCCTCAGGTTAGAAAAACATATAATGTTGTCGGTAATATGAATGAGCATCAATTAACTATTGCTGAAACAACATTCGGAGGTCGTGAAGAATTACAGGATTCTACAGGTATTATGGATTATGGTTCATTGATCTATGTAACTCTGCAACGAGCTAAAACTGCTCGTGAGGCTATCAAAATAATGACAGACCTGGTTAAGGATTATGGATATTACAGTTCTGGAGAATCTTTTTCAATTGTTGATCCCAACGAAGCATGGATCATGGAAATGATTGGTAAAGGTCCTCGTAACAAAGGTGCAGTTTGGGTAGCTGTTCGTATTCCTGACGATTGTGTGGCATCACATGCTAATCAGGCACGTATCCGTCAATTCCCGTTGAATGATAAGGATAATTGCTTATATTCTCCTGACGTAATTTCTTTCGCTCGCGAAAAAGGATATTTCAATGGATTAAATAAAGATTTCAGTTTTGCAGATGCATACGCACCTTTAGATTTCGGAGCTTTACGCTTTTGCGAAGCTCGTGTTTGGAGTTTCTATCGAATGATGGATCCACAAATGGATAAATATAAATCATATATTAAAGGAGAAACTAAAGAAGCAATGCCTCTTTATATCAAACCGAGCAATAAAGTATCACTTAAAGATCTGATGGAAGCTATGCGTGACCATTACGAAGGTACAGAGTTTGACATGACTCAAGATGCTGGAGCCGGTCCTTACAAAGTTCCTTACAGATGGAGACCTATGACTTATAAAGTAGACGGTGAAACTTATCTTAATGAACGTGCGATCGCTACTCAACAGACTGGTTTTACATTTGTTTCTCAAATGCGTAACTGGTTACCAAATCCTATTGGCGGAGTTCTTTGGTTTGGAACAGACGATGCTGCGTTATGCGTTTATACTCCAATGTATTGCTCAATCACAAAAGTTCCTGAATGTTACCGTGAAGGGAATGGTGATATGTTGAACTTCTCGTGGACTTCTGCGTTTTGGATTTATAACTGGGTTTCAAATATGGTATACAATAAATGGAACGTAATGTATCCGGATGTTAAATCATTACAAGATCAAATGGAAAACCATTTCATCCAAATGGAGCCTTCTATTGACAAGACTGCAACCGAACTATATAATGAAAGTCCGGAAAAAGCTATTGCATTCCTGACAAATTATAGTGATACGCAAGCTGAACAAGCAACTCGTAGATGGAAACAATTAGGTGAATTCTTGCTGGTTAAATTCATTGACGGAAATATCAAGCAAGAAAAAAATGGACAGTTTATAGAAAACGGTCATGGATTACCTGCAACTCCTAAATCAGGCGGTTATTCCGAAGATTATTATCGAAATGTTGTTAAAGATACAGGTGATAGATTGAAGGTTACATTTTAAATTATAAATTTGCAAATTCTAAACCTAAAATTCAATTAATAAAAGCTTCTTCTATGAATAATGACGCATTAATGAAAGAAGTAACTTCTAAAGCTCAACAATGGTTGGGCGAGGCTTACGACGAAGAGTGTCGTAGAGAAGTTCAACGAATGATTGAGAGCGAAGACAAAACTGAGTTAGTAGAATCTTTCTATAAAGATTTGGAATTCGGTACGGGTGGACTTCGCGGTATCATGGGTATTGGCTCAAACCGTATGAACATATACACTGTAGGTGCTGCGACTCAAGGGTTAGCTAACTACTTAAAAAGAGAATTCTCTGATTTACCTGAGATTAGTGTAGTTGTTGGTCACGATGTACGTAACAACAGCCGTTTATTTGCAGAAACGGTAGCTGATATCTTTTCGGCAAATGGTATCAAGGTATATCTTTTCGAAGATATGCGACCGACTCCGGAAATTTCATTTGCTATCCGTCACTTCGGATGTCAAAGTGGTGTTATTATCACTGCTTCTCATAATCCGAAAGAATATAACGGATATAAAGCATACTGGAATGACGGTGCACAAATGATTGCTCCTCATGATAAAAACACAATTGCAGAGGTCAATAAAATCCGCAATCCAAAAGAAATCAAGTTCAAAGGAAATAAAGATTTAATTCAGATCATTGGTAAAGAAATCGACGATGCATTCTTAGCTGCGATCAAGACTTTATCATTGTCTCCGGAAGCTATTGAACGTCAGAAATCTATGAAAATTGTTTATACACCTATACATGGTACAGGTGTTAAACTGATTCCGGATTCACTTCGTAACTTTGGTTTCGAGCATATTATTAATGTACCTGAACAAGATATTAGTAGCGGAAATTTCCCGACTGTAGCTTCTCCAAACCCGGAAGAACCAGCAGCTTTGGATATGGCAATTAAAAAAGCTTATGAAACAGGAGCTGATTTAGTAATGGCCTCAGATCCAGATGCTGACCGTATTGGTATTGCAGTACGTAACGATAAAAACGAATTCGTATTAGTAAACGGTAATCAGATCGTTCTTATTTTCTTAAATTATCTGATGCAGCGTTATAAAGAAACCGGACGTTTGACTGGTAAAGAGTACATTGTGAAAACAATCGTTACTACTGAATTGATCAAAACAATTGCTGATCGTAATAACATTGAGATGTACGACTGCTACACCGGATTCAAATGGATTGCTGCCGTGATCCGCGAAAACGAAGGCAAAAAACATTACATCGGTGGTGGTGAAGAAAGCTTCGGCTTCTTAGCTGAAAGTTTCGCTCGTGATAAAGATGCTGTTTCTGCTTGTTCCTTAATGGCTGAAATTGCAGCTTGGGCTCAAGATAACGGAAAATCAATGTATCAAATGATACAAGATATTTATTTAGAGTACGGCTTCCGCAAAGAAAAAGGTATTTCTGTCGTTAGAACAGGTAAATCAGGTGCTGAAGAAATTCAACGCATGATGAAAAACTTCCGTGAAAATCCAATGCAGGAAATCGCTGGATCGAAAGTTACAATCATGAAAGATTTCTCTACATTAAAAGGCACTGACTTGATCGAGAAAGAAACATTTACTTTGGATATGCCAACAACCTCTGACGTTCTTCAATATTTTACTGAAGATGGTACAAAAGTTTCTGTACGTCCTTCAGGAACAGAACCTAAGATCAAGTTCTATATTGAAGTTGCCGGCACACTTAAATCGAGAGAGGATTATGATGCTGCTAATGCTGCAGCCGATGCTAAAATTCTTGAAGTAATGAAATCATTAGGTATCTGATACTTTTGATTTATATTCATAAAAAAGAGCTATCTGAAAGTTTAAACTTAGCAGATAGCTCTTTTATTTTTTAGCACCTTATCTTTTCAAATTATTTATTCTTACCCATGTTTCTTCAATTCTCCAGTTTTGTCCTGGAGCCAGAAATTGAAAAACAACTGTATTTTCATCCAGAAACCAATATTTTATATCCGTTTCACTTCCATTAAGTTTCGGATCCAGATAATGAGTATTCAATTTCTCAACATAATGATCACCTTTTATTTCGTAAGAACCTCTGACGGTTATAACAGTCGGTTCACTCCCCGCGCGCATTACAAAATTCTTAAACGTATTATCGGGTGATATTTCCTTTAAGAAAGGCAAATACAGCAAAGTATCTGCAGGTGTCTTTGGATTCTTATTCTCAGTTCTGGACTGCCAGAGACCTACTAAGGATGACTTTTCTTTTTTTGCTGCTGTTACATCAAATTGCAGAATAAACACTAACGCAAATAAAATCAAAAAATACTTTTTCATAGAAATTAGTTTATTAGTTAACAATACATTTTCACAATTAACACAAATATCTGGGGTACAAGATAATACTTTTAATTATCCTAACAATTTATATTCAAAAAAAAATAAGGATTATTCCTACGAATAATCCTTATTTCATATAGGAATCACTTCCTAAAGTTGAGTTGACTTTAATTAAACATTCTATATATTATCCACATTTAGAAGTTCCACATGTTTTGCAAATCAAGCAACCTTCCTGATAAATCAGCGTTTCATTGCCACAATTAGAACACTTTTGTCCATTTACAGTTACTCCTGTCGGCAAATAGCGTTTTAAAGCCCTTTCCACACCATTCTTCCATGTATTGATTGATTCACTATCAAGTTCTAACCCTTCAACCAGTTTTAAAACCTGATCAATAGGCATACGATATCGTAATACACCTGATATCAATTTTGCATAATTCCAGAACTCCGGATCGAATTTATCCGATAATCCTTCAATCGTTGTTTTATAACCTCTTTTATTTTTATACTGAAAATCATATCGTTTATTACCATGCTCATCTGTGTTTTTAATGATCTTTCCACTAACAACACTCTTTGGCAATAAGATTCCATCTTCATCATCAGCCAAACCGGTAAAGATTTCGTATGGTTTTCCGTCATAAAGACCTATAAAAGCGACCCATTTCTCTTTATTATTCTGAAAGCGAACAACATCCGCCTCTAATTCCCGAGGTCGCTTAGCTTCTGGAATATATTTTGTTGAGTCTGCAGCTTTCTCTTCTTTCTTCTTAGTAGAAATCAAAACACCTGATCTTGAACCATCACGATAAACTGTACATCCTTTACATCCGGATTTCCAAGCTTCGATATAAAGTTTATTTACCAGATCCTCGGTCACATCACCAGGAAGATTAATCGTAACAGAAATAGAATGATCCACCCATTTCTGAATACGACCTTGCATTTTAACTTTTTGCAACCAGTCAATATCATTTGCTGTTGCTTTATAATAAGGGGATGCTGCAACTAAAGTATCAAGTTCGTCTTGTGTATAATGCTTATTCGTATCATAACCATGTACATTCATCCATGTTTTAAAATGATGGTGGAATACGACAAACTCTTCAAAACTATCTCCGACTTCATCAACAAAGTCTATACGAACATCCGTATCATTAGGGTTTACTTTACGACGACGCAGATAAACAGGCATAAAAACAGGTTCAATACCCGAAGTCGTTTGCGTCATTAAACTGGTTGTTCCTGTAGGAGCAATTGTAAGACATGCAATGTTGCGACGACCATATTTTATCATATCATCATACAAAGAAGGATCTGCTTCCCGTAATCTGGCAATATAAGGATTATTCAATTCCCGTTGAGAATCATATATTTCAAATTTACCACGCTCTTTCGCCATCTGTACAGAAGATCTGTAAGCTGATAAAGCCAATTGTTTATGCACTTCTTCCGAGAACTCTGTAGCCTCTTCTGTACCATAACGCAGCCCCATAGCTGCAAGCATATCTCCTTCAGCAGTTGTACCAACCCCCGTTCTTCGTCCCTGAAGCGTTTTTGTGCGAATTTTCTCCCACAAATATTTCTCTGTAGATTTAACTTCAGCCGTTTCAGGATCTGCGTCTATTTTACTGATAATCAAATCTATTTTCTCCATCTCCAGATCGATAATATCATCCATCATCCGTTGAGCTGCAACTACATGCTTCCGGAAAAGATCATAATCGAAATAAGCCTCTGCAGTAAATGGATTCACTACATAAGAATATAGATTAATTGCCAATAAACGGCAGCTATCATATGGACAAAGAGGTATCTCTCCGCATGGATTGGTTGAAACAGTTTTATACCCCAGGTCAGCATAGCAATCCGGTACTGATTCTTTAATAATCGTATCCCAAAAAAGTACGCCAGGCTCAGCAGATTTCCATGCGTTATGAACGATTTTATTCCATAAAGCATTTGCATCTATCTCTTTCTTTACTTTAGGATCCTGTGAATCTATCGGGTATTGTTGCAGATAAGTTTTGTTATTAATAACAGCCTCCATAAAGTCATCATGGATTTTTACAGACACATTAGCACCTGTGACTTTACCTTCTGTCATTTTAGCATCAATAAAACTTTCACTATCAGGATGCTTAATCGAAACAGAGAGCATTAAAGCTCCACGTCGACCATCTTGAGCCACTTCACGAGTTGAATTTGAGTAACGCTCCATAAACGGAACAATCCCCGTCGATGTTAGCGCTGAATTCTTAACCGGTGATCCTTTAGGACGAATATGGGACAAATCATGACCAACTCCTCCACGACGCTTCATCAACTGCACTTGCTCTTCATCGATGCGGATAATACCTCCGTAAGAATCTGCTTCGCCATCCAATCCAATCACAAAACAATTTGATAAAGACGCTACCTGATATTCATTACCAATGCCTGTCATCGGACTTCCCTGAGGGATTATATACTTAAATTTATCCAGAAGAGCAAAAACATCATCATAGGACATTGGATTGGGGTATTTTCTCTCAATACGAGAAATTTCGCTTGCCAGTCTTTCATGCATTTGATACGGAGATTTCTCATACAGATTCCCGTAAGAGTCTTTTAGTGCATACTTATTAACCCATACACGAGCTGCTAACTCATCTCCGTTGAAGTAATCTAATGAAGCCTCACAGGCTTCATTATAATCGTAAGTTGTTTTCACGTTTTGATATATTTTTAAAGAACAACATTCTGTCTATATATTTTGTATTAGAGTCGAGTTTTAATCCACTACAAAGAAATGCAGACAAAAAAAAATACGCAAATTATTTAACTAATAATTTACGTATTGTTGAAAAGTTTTCCATTTCAAAACCATATATCGCTATAGAACAGTGACTTAACAAAAACCAAACCTGTTGAAAGTTTTCAAAACAAATAACTGACAATAAAGTTTGATTTACCAAAAACAAAATTAGCACTAAGTATTTTAAAACTTAGTGCTAATTTTTTATATCAAAATCAAATCAACCCTTTAACATATTTTCAATTTCATCTATTTCAGATTTCATCTGTTTATCTGTCTCAAGGTAACCCTTAACTGTTTTACATGCATGCAAAACAGTCGCATGATTTTTCTTTCCATTCAATTCACCTATACGATTAAAGGAAAGATCCGTATATTTTTTACATAAAAACATCGAAACTTGTCTGGCTTGCACAACTTCTCTTTTACGGGAATTTGACAAAAAAGCCTTTGGTTCGACTTGATAATAAGCACATACCACCTCCTGGATTTGCTCCGGCGATATCTGCTTCTTCTCTATTTTCACAGTTTTCTGCAAGACTCTTTCAGCAAGATCGATATCAATCTCTCTGTTGTATACCATTGAGTGAGCCATCAATGAAACAATTACCCCTTCAAGGTCTCTCACGCTATTCGATATATTACGCGCAATATAATCAATAACATTTTCAGAAATAATCAACCCATCATGTCTTACTTTATTCACCAGAATGCGTTTTCTTAATTCATAGTCAGGTCGCTCCATCTCTGCAGTCAAACCCCATTTAAAACGCGTAAGCAAACGATCTTCCAGGCCTACTAATGAGACCGGAGGTCGGTCTGATGTCATAATCAGCTGCTTCCCATTCTGATGCAAGTGATTAAAGATATGGAAAAATGTATTCTGAGTAGCCGTTTTACCACCTAACTCCTGAATATCATCAATCAAAAGAACATCTATACTCTGATAGAAGTTTATAAAATCATTAATCGTATTACTTCTCGCTGCATCAGTAAATTGTACCTGAAATAAATGAGTCGATACATATAAGACACGCTTATCCGGATAAAGCTCCTTGATACGTGTACCTACAGCATTCATCAAATGCGTTTTACCTACACCGGAATTTCCATACATAAAAAATGGATTAAACGCAGTTTTACCCGGATTCTGAGCAATAGCCTCGCCTGCAGCCCGTGCTAATTTATTACTAGAACCACCAAAATAATTCTCAAAAGTATAATTGGGATTTAATTGGGGATCTAAATCGCGATACACACGCTGCTCAAATGGATCGTGTATTTTAGGTAAAGCTTTTTTATTTTCGCGAGTAGTTATAGTAGATTTTGTAGACTCTTCGCAATCCAACGTTGTTTGCTTCTCGTTTTCAACCATCACTCTATATAAAAGCTTGGTTTTAGGTCCGGAAACACGGTGAATAGTACTTCGTAAGAGTCCTAAATATTTTTCTTCAAGGAATTCTATAAAGAAGTAACTAGGTACCTGAATCATCAACTCGCTATTGTGAAACTGCAAAGCCACAATAGGAGCAAACCAGGTATCAAATACCTCTTTAGTGACGTTATCTTTAATAATAGCCAGACAACGTCTCCAGATATCATTATGATTATGATCCTGAAACATGTATATATAATGGATTAAAAGTTCAACTCGTAACAAAATTCGGATATTTTTCTCTAAAAAAAAAACCATCATTTATTTGAATATCCGAAACTAACACTAACTAACTGATAATCTTCAAATTAAGAAAACGGCTCTACAATAAAAATTATAGAGCCGTTTTGTTTTTTATATATACTTCACTCTTAACGAGTTAAGACATACATTATCTTAAAAAGATTATAATCAGCCTTAGCAAATAGCTATTTTATGGCATGCTTTAAAACATTCAAAATTTAGAATAAACAGAACTATTCTAAATTATAAATATTTTACTTTCTTCCAAAAACAGAGAAATGAACGTAGCGTTTTGGATTCTGTTTTAGATCCATCATTAACTGGTTTGCACTTTCTGCTGTATTGGTAAGATTATTATACAAAGTACTATCTTTTAATAACAATCCTATCGTTCCATTCGGATTATTCAAATCCTGAGTAAATGCATTCAAATTAGTCAAGGTACCGTTCAGCTCCTTATAAGTGCCCTGCAAATCCAATTTTCTCAGATCAGTCGTAATTGCAGCAAAATCTGTTGTAATCGTATTAACATTACCAACCATAACGGGAACATCCTTACTCAATATCTTATTTAATTGCAATGATGATTTCTCAAGTTGAGCTGTAGTCTTTTCCATAGAACTCATGGTTCTGATTAGAGAAGAATCGGTCACTAACTTTTGAAGTCCTGTTAAGATTGTATCTATCTTAGGCAGAATCTGTTCAACTGTAGGCAACAGATTATCTTGTAATTTACCCATCAAACCATTGTCGTATTCACCAATCAATTTATCTCCGATAGAATGATTTTCAGAAACATACGTATTAAGTTTCAAATCCAACTCAGCCCCGCCCATTAAACCTGGCTTCAAAATCATCTTACTTCCTTGAGGAACACGTAACTTCTTGTCCAGACTCACTTCTACAATTACATTATTATTTGTCTGATAATCAAATTCTATACTGGTAACCAAACCAACTTTGAATCCATCTATCAATACCGGACTAGAAATCTCCAAGCCAGATACGTTTTTATATTCAATTTGATAATAATTCGATGGCTTGAACAAATTAACACCCTTCAAATAATTTAGTCCATAGATTAAAATAAAAAAGCTTATCGCAGAAATAATCCCTATTTTAAACTCCTTTGTTTTTACAAAATTCATATTTATCAGTTTATTCGTTTATTATCCATAGTTTTTATAACGAAAGCATCTTTAAACTTAGACGATATTCTGCGTCTCAATGCTTCCATTTCAGAGCGACTGGTAGAAGCCCCAACAGTATATTTATATTGTCCTTTTTCTATATAATGATCTACTCCTTTTACTCCTTTAAACAAACTACTATTTGCACTGAGTTTTTTGGGGTGAGTCATAATCTGAACCTTATAAATAACTTTACCTTTTGTCTGAGGAGCTGCTTTAGTGGCAACCGGCTCACTACGTCTATTATTTGCAGGAACAGGCTTCTCACTCACTTCTGTTGCAATTGCAACTTCAGGCATGACATTATTACTTCGCTCACTCCCTTTTCCTGATTTTTCAGAAATAGCATAAGTCCCGTTACGTTTATCAAATTCCGATTTAAACTCTTCAAAAGCCTTATAAATAGCTCCTGCCAGACTTTCCTGACCCGATTCAGACATTAAATATCTTTCCTCTTCAGGATTAGAGATAAAACCTACTTCGATCAGAACACTTGGCATACTTGTATTACGCAACACAAGGAAAGCATCCTGCCGCACACCTCGGTTTATTCGACCTGAATGCCCTTTAAAATGCTTTTGAATAAGCGATGCCATTCTAATACTCTGATCCATATGTTTGTCTTGTATCAATTCAAACATAATATACGACTCTGCTGAATTAGGATCGAACCCCTGGTACTTAACCTTATAGTCATCTTCCAGTAAGATTACGGAGTTTTCACGCTTTACTACTTCGAGATTTTCATCAGAACGTCTTAACCCCAATGTATATGTTTCAGTACCTTTTACAGAAGTCGATCTGATTGCATTCGTATGAATAGAAACGAACAAGTCGGCTTTTGCTTTATTTGCTATATCTGCACGATCCTGCAAACCAACCGATTTATCGTTACTACGAGTATATATTACTTTGACATCTCCATGTCTCTGTTTTATCTTTTCGCCTAATTTTAACGCAATCGCAAGATTTACATGTTTTTCTCTTGTTCTCTTACCGATAGCTCCGGGATCTTTTCCACCATGTCCCGGATCAATTACAATTTTAAATGGATCTGCGGCATACACAGAGGTACAAAGACTAAACCCAAGTAGAAATGTTATACAGTTACGTATTTGCTTTTTCATATTTCAGATAATTGAAAAATCGCCCGAAGTTATTATTTTTTGAAAGAAACGTACTCTTCCCTATTAAATATAATTTGAAATTTTAACAAATAGCCTTAATTTTATTGTCATTCTATCAGCTATCACAACAAAATAAAATAGATTTTTAGACTATCTGATTAGCAAAGAGCAAATTTCATTCAGATATAAAGAGTCAATCTCATCAAATTCATCCAATTCAACACTATCAACATCCAATACAGCTAAAACCTCATTATCCTTCATTACAGGAACTACAATTTCCGAACGAGATAATGAACTACAGGCAATATGACCCGGAAACTGATCTACATCAGGAACTATAATAGTTGACTTCTCTTTCCAACATGTACCGCAAACTCCTCTTCCATATTTTATCCGCGTACAAGCTATAGGACCTTGAAAAGGGCCTAAGACCAACATTTCAGACTTGACCTGATAAAAGCCTACCCAGAAATAATCAAACATTTCTTTAATAGCTGCTGAGACATTCGCCATATTAGCAATAATATCCTCTTCTCCTTCAATCAACGCCTTTATTTGCAACAAAAGAGATTTATATTTTTCCTCTTTTGACAAAAGATTATCTACAATTAAATGTTCTGCCATATTTACTTAGGAATATCTTATATATTTTATATTTTCGCAAAAATTTCAGTAAAGGTAATTATTAATCATAAATCCCACTAAGACAAACTATGATTTTAAGAATAATCATTCCAATAGCTATACTCTTAATTGTTTTTAATGGAATAACAGCAGGATATATATATAATACAACAATAAAAAAAAGAAATAAGATTATCAAGAGTATCTATATCGTTATAAACCTTATTTTTTTGTTCTTCATTGCAGCCACGATTATCGCCATGTCGCAAGGTAAAAACTTTTTAGCTCCCGATCGGCATATGGTTTTCTTTGTGTACTATTATATACTGTTTTATATTCCTCAATTTATATTCATGCTATTTTCTTTCGTGGGGAACAGACTTAAAGACTCCGGTGGCATTATACGAGGAATAGGTAAAATATTGAGTATTGCAGCTATAGTTACTCTCATTTGGGGTAAATTCCATACGGCTATGACCCCTGAAGTATTAACTTACAAAATTCAGTCTCCCGAGATACCGGTTGCTTTTAACAACTATAAAATCATTCAGTTTTCGGATTTACATACAGGCAACTTTAATAATGATACTGTATTTATTCAACAGCTTGTCGATTCGATCAATTCTTATAACCCGGACCTTATTCTTTTCACAGGAGATATCGTATCTTACCACTCAAAAGAGCTGGATCCGTATCTAAACATCCTGAAGGGACTAAAGGCTAAAGATGGAGTCTTTGCGGTAATGGGAAATCATGATTATTCAGACTATTACAAATGGGACTCAGACAAAGATCGTGAAAATGATCTTCTTAATCTCAAATCATATTTCAAAAAGATGAACTGGAAGTTGTTAGATAATGAATCTGTCATTATCCGCAACAACAATGATTCAATTATACTTGCCGGCATGGAAAATTGGGGAGAGCCTCCTTTTCATGCATTTGGAGATATCAACAAGACATTTGAGGTTATTAAACCTAAAACCAGTGACTACGTGATTCTGATGTCGCACAATCCGGAATTCTGGAGACAGCATGTAATGAACCAACGGGCTGATATTGATTTAACATTATCCGGACATACACATGCTATGCAGTTTGTCGTAAGATTCAACAATAAAACATATTCTCCGGCATCTATCCGTTATCCTCTTTGGGGCGGACTATACGAAGATGCATCTAATTCGAAATTGTTAGTAAATGTGGGTATCGGTAATGTATTCTACCCTATGAGAATTGGCGTAAAACCGGAAATTTCATACATAATTTTAAATAGAACAGCTGAAAAATAAGAATGAAAACTAAAATACTAATACTTCTTTTAAGTTTTTCTCTTTATATATATCCGCAACGGGTTGGATTAGTCCTAAGTGGTGGCGGAGCTAAAGGTATTGCTCATATTGGGCTTATTCAGGTCTTAGAGGACAACGGTATACCTATAGACTACATTACTGGTACATCTATGGGGGCAATCGTAGGAGCATTATATTCAATGGGATATTCACCCGAAGAAATGCTTAAACTCGTTAAGTCTGAAGAATTCAAACTTTGGCAAAGCGGTATTATTCAAGAGGAGGACATCTTATATTATCTAAAAAAGGATCCTGTACCGGAGCTGGTACAATTAAATATTGACGTAAAAAAAGATTCTACAAAGAAAACGCAGGCTTACTTTCTTCCCACAAGTCTGGTAAACCCTGTACAAATGAATCTTGCTTTTATGAAGCTGTTTTCGCAAGCTTCTGCACATGCTGAATATGATTTTGACAATTTATTCATTCCTTTCCGATGTATCTCGTCTGATGTTTATCACAAGAATGCTTTGATTTCGCGGAAGGGTGATTTAGGTCAGGCTGTAAGAGCATCTATGACTTTTCCTTTTGTATTCTCCCCTATCGAAATCGACGGAAATCTGATGTACGATGGAGGAATTTACAATAATTTTCCCGTTGATGTTATGAAGGATGATTTTAATCCGGATATAATCATCGGGAGCTCCGTGACGAGCAATCCGTCCAAACCATCTGCCAGAGATATTATGGGACAAATGGAGAATATGATTATGCAGAAAACTGATTATTCTATTTCTGAAGAAGATGGAATCTATATTCGTTCTCATGTAAGCCAGTATGGACTGATGGATTTTGATAAAGCAGATGAGATCTACGCCGTAGGCTATAAAATGGGACAACAATACATCGATAGTATTAAATCCAGAATATCCCGCCGGGTTCCTAAAAAGATGGTAGAGCTTGATCGTATGATCTATAAATCAGAAATTCCCGATTTCAAGTTTAAGGACGTAATCATTACGGGCGTAGATTATGCTCAACAGCAATATATTAATTCGCAAATCAGGAAAAGTGATGATCAGACATTTACATTTGAATCTTTCAAAAAAGATTATTTCGGATTATTGTCTGATGGTAAAATCACACAAATAATTCCTTATGCCATATACAGTCCTGAAGATAAAATGTATAAGCTCCATCTGAAAGTAACTATGAAGGAGGCACTTTCAATAAGTATCGGAGGTTTAATCTCATCCATGAACTCAAATGAGGCTTTTCTGGGAATTAATTATCAGAGTTTAAGTTACTTTTCTGTTGACTATGATTTAAAAGCACATATAGGCAATCAGTATAACAGCTTCGAAGCTTCTTCCCGTATATTATTTCCGGGAAAATTCCCTTTTTATCTGAAACTAATCGGAGTATTCTCTCAGAAAAAGTTTTTTGAAGATGAGAAGAGATTCTTTGATCCGAACATGCAGACTTTCGCAACGCAAAAAGAAAGTTTCGTTAAACTTCGGGCCGGTATCCCGTTTTTCAGAAATGGAAAAATTGAAATATCTACGTCCTACGGCGAAATGACTGATAAATATATTCAACCTCAACTGGAAGGATTCAGTATCAGCAATTATAAAGCCTGGATATCGTCATTCAAAGCAGAGCGAAACACATTGAATCAACACATGTTTCCCGACAAAGGAAGCCGATTTACAATTATTGCTCAATATGCGTTAGATAAAGAACGATACAAAAGATTGAACAATGACACCCATTTCCAAACAATTGACAATCATAACTGGCTTCAACTTTCAGGCGATTTTGAACGTTATAACACCATCAGCAATCATTTCAGCTTAGGATTTCATATTCACGGAGTTGTCTCGAATAAACCTTTATATGGAAACTACAATGCGACTTTATTGCAGACGCCGGCATTTACACCGACACTTCACAGTAAAGTGGTTTTAAATGAAAACTTCAGAGCCCTTAGTTTTGCTTCAGGAGGCTTGAAACCTATATATTTAATCAATAACAAATTTCAAGTCAGAACGGAGTATTATGTATTCGTCCCGTTTGTAAATATCAAACAGACTGCTAATAATAATGTAGAACGAATAAAAGGAATTAAAAAAATCAATCATTTCGGAGAATTATCAGTGGTTTACAATACTCCTATCGGTTCTATTTCTATCTTTGGAAATTATTATTCAAGACCGAAGTCAGATTTTAATTTCGGATTGAATATCGGACTATTATTAGGAAACTCTAAATTTATAGAATAAAATGAATTTTACCGGCAATAAAGAAGATTGGATGCAAATTTACGCCCTGTTTTATTTAATGGGTGTAGGAAAATTAATCAATCGTGAAATCTTAGATATCTTTCGCACAGACGCAGAAGGAACAATTCGCTATCAATTCGCAGATGGTCATATTGTATGCTTCTTCGACCGCAAAGAGTTTGATAGAATTCCGGCCAAAGAGTTTGCTAAAGCTGCGAAACAAATTTTTGAAGACGTAAAGGTTTTGGATGCCGATACTGAAACAGAACTACCCTATGCTGCTGAACTTCTTAATCGTATGCATCTGACTGATCTATACTCTTATAGTGAAGACAAAAGTGCTTTTACGGTAAGAACTGTAGAAGGAAAACGCGATTTGGTTATTCGTTCTAAGTTTAACGGTGGATGTACAATCCTCGCTTCACATCGTGCAGGTAATCTTAAATATGAAATTCAAAATCTTAAGCTGAACGGACCTACCGCTAAAAAACTGAATGGTATTTCAGGAGATAATGCTGTTATGGCACGTATGATTGAGATTTTCCGTTTATACGGTAAATTAAAATTCAGTGATCCGGAAAATAAATATTACAAAAACTCCTTATCGCTGATTGATTTACATTTCCCTAAATTATTTGCTGAGATGATGAAGCTCTTCTACACGACTGAACTTATCACTCTTAAAGATATTCTGGAAGAAGTAAAGGCGATGAATCCTTTTAAAATCAATGATGATCTTATCAATAAACATCATTTTTATGAATACAAGGTAAAACAATATCTTATTGCTTTAGTATTCGGATTTAAACCGTCTAAAATGTGGAAAGGAAAGCTTAGTGACAATATGCCGCTCTTTGTTGAAAAAGATGGTAAAATCACTTTCTTCGGACCTGCATATCGCGAAGAATTAGAAAACTACTTATTTGAAAACGCGAGATTCAAAATGCCGGAAAATCCTGATAAGCACAAATTTGGTTTAGTCGAAAAAGAAAATTCACTTTACTATTTCACACTGAACGCCGATATTATCATTAAATAATAAAAAAAGCGATTTCTAAGTTGATTACTTAGAAATCGCTTTTTTTTATTGAGATCATCTCTACTTTTGAGCGTTTCCGAAAGAGGATATCCCCCTTTACTTAATTGAATAAGTTAAATATCAGTAAACCAAAAATTGATAAAAGCAAGAATAAGATAATACCTAAAATAATCATTACCCATTTTATCAATTTGAAAACGGACGAAAGCATTTCATTCGAATGTTCAGTTGATACCTGAGCCCAGTTTAAACCAATAATCACGCCCATAAAAATATCATCTAAATAGCCTATTACCGGAACATCCGGCAACAAATCAATAGGCGAAATAATATAAATAACACCTAAAATAGTCGTAAACCATGGCGATTGAATCATACGACGAACAGGATGCTGCAATTCCCCGGGATTATTTGCCTCCACCCTGCCATCGGACATATTCACATTCATACTATTCACCAAAATCTTTTTTGTCAGGTTTCTCATTTTTGTCATCTTCAATATTCTAAGCTTATTGTTTGACAAGATACTTAAAAACTCAAAATCATTCAATTTATTCACTCATATTAATGTTCGAGCCTAATATTTCACAAAAAGAGAGCTCCTTCAAGATGAAATATTTGGATGAAACGACAATAAATAGAGCGGAATATACTAATTTTGCAACGCTATACCCTTAAATTAGACACATCATGTATGGAACTAAAAAACTAACCGGGCATATTCATTATGTCGGTGTAAATGATCGCACTTCGTATAAATTCGAACAACTTTGGTCATTAAATCACGGTGTATCCTATAATTCTTACCTGATATTAGATGAGAAGGTAGCGCTTATAGACACTGTTGAAATTGGGTTTGCTGACGTTTTTCTAGAAAAAATCGAGAGTTTGTTAGATGGTCGCAGTATTGATTACCTAGTTGTAAATCATATGGAACCGGATCACTCTTCATCAATCGCCATTATAAAAAACCGCTATCCTGAGATGAAAATCATCGGAAATAGCAAAACAATAAGCATGATTGAAGGATTTTATGGAATCACAGGCAACGAGATCGAAGTTAAAGAAGGTGATACGTTGGATTTAGGTTATCACAAACTATCTTTCGTTTTTGCCCCTATGGTTCACTGGCCTGAGGTAATGATGACTTATGATGAAACAGAGCATGTTTTGTTTAGTGCTGATGCATTCGGTTGTTTCGGAACATTAGACGGAGGCATTATCGATGAGGATATGAATTGTGATAAGTACTGGCCTGAGATGTATCGTTATTATGCTGCTATCGTCGGCAAATATGGCTCTCCGGTTCAAAAGATCTTACAAAAGTTAAGCCAACATGAATTTAGCATGATCTGTTCTCTTCACGGACCTGTTTGGAAAAAATACATCAGCGAAGCTGTGACTATTTATGACAAACTAAGCCGCTACGATGGCGAAGAAGGTGTTGTTATTGCTTACGGAAGTATGTACGGCAACACGGAAGAAATGGCAGAAGCAATTGCTTATTCATTGGTAAATAACGGAATTAAGAAGGTGATTATGCATAATATGTCGAAATCAGATCCTTCTCAGGTACTAAGCGATGTATTCCGTTACAAAGGTTTAATTATTGGAAGTCCGACTTACAGCAATGAGTTGTTTCCAGAAGTAAAATCACTGATAGACAAAATCCAGACTCGCGATCTGAAAAACCGCATTTATGGCTATTTCGGTAGCTTTACCTGGGCCGGAGCTGCTGTAAAACATTTAGCAGTAGTTGGCGAAAAATTAAAATGGGACATAGTAGAGCCTTCTGTAGAAATGAAGCAAGGTATTAATGAAGATATCATCGCGAAATGCTACGAGTTAGGTGAAGCTATGGCTGAAAAGCTAAAACATTCATAAAAACTAAAACACAGAATTTGTTATGAGATTAATTATTCAACCGGATTACGCAAACGTATCTGAATGGGCAGCTAATTACGTGGCAGCAAAAATCAAAGCATTCAACCCTACAAATGATAATCCGTTTGTTTTAGGATTACCTACAGGTGGATCTCCTCTTGGCATGTACAAGAAATTGATTGAATTGAATAAAAATGGTGTTGTATCATTCAAAAATGTTGTAACATTCAACATGGACGAGTATTGCAATCTACCAAAGGAACACCCTGAAAGTTATCATTCTTTCATGTGGAATAACTTCTTCAATCATATTGACATTCAAGCTGAAAACGTTAACATCCTTAACGGAAACGCTCAAGATCTTGAAGCTGAATGCCAACGCTATGAAGATAAAATCAAATCATACGGCGGAATTCACTTATTCCTTGGAGGTATTGGTCCTGATGGTCATATCGCATTTAACGAACCTGGTTCATCTTTATCATCTCGTACACGTGTTAAAACACTAACTACAGATACAATTATTGCGAATTCCCGCTTCTTTGATAATGATGTAAACAAAGTTCCTAAGACTGCTGTAACCGTAGGTGTAGGAACTGTATTAGATGCAGAAGAGGTATTGATCATCGTTAATGGTCATAACAAAGCCAGAGCTCTTTACCATGCTGTAGAAGGCTCAATCAACCAAATGTGGACAATCAGCGCATTACAAATGCACCGTAAAGGTATTATCGTTTGTGACGATGCTGCTACTGCAGAAATTAAAGTTGGAACTTACAAATACTTCCTTGACATTGAGAAAGAGCATTTGTGTCCGGCTTCTCTATTGAAATAATTTGTGTAAAATACACACAAAATCTAAAAGTAAGAGGAAACGCATATTTTCGAATAATGCGCTTCCTCTTTTTTTGTATCTGCATTACCGGGATATCCTAATGGTCTAAATTCTGACATATTGAGTAAATACATTTGTATTAATATCCTATTTTTCCACAAATAGACTGGATAATAAAGTCCAAAAACTTGTATATTATGACAATTTGTGTAAATTTGGATCGGGAAGTACTTTAAAAACTAATATCATATTTTTAGTACAGGACTCAATCATTAAACAAATTAATCAATTAATAATCTTTAAACAAAGGACACAATGTTAAAAGGACATCCTAAAGGACTCTTTGTTCTTGCATTCGCGAACATGGGTGAGCGTTTTGGTTACTATACCATGCTTGCTATTTTCGTATTATTTATGCAGGCCAAATTCGGTTTCACAACCGATGAGACAAGTACTATCTTTGGTAGTTTCTTGGCGTTAGTATATTTTTTACCTCTTATCGGTGGTTTAGTTGCCGACCGTGTATTAGGTTATGGTAAAACAATTATTCTCGGAATTCTGGTAATGTTCTTGGGATACCTGTTGTTAGCTATCCCGACAGGAACTGATACAACTGCAAAAACGATGATGTTCGGTGCATTAGGGCTTATTGCACTAGGTACCGGTTTCTTTAAAGGAAATCTTCAGGCTTTGGTTGGTAATCTTTACGATGATCCTCGCTACAGCTCTAAACGTGACCTGGCATACAGTATCTTCTATATGTGTATCAATATCGGTGCATTCTTTGCGCCATCTGCCGCACAAGCTGTATGTGACTACTTCCTTGCTAAATCAGATTTGTTCTACAATGCACAAATCCCTTCTTTAGCTCACCAAATGACTAACGGAACTATTACACCGGAAGGTCTGGCTCAATTTGCTACATTAGCTGATGCTCAACAAGCTGGCGCAAGCGCAGATTTAGCGACTTTCGGACAAATGTATATCGACAAATTATCTGAAGCTTACAACTATGGTTTTGCCGTAGCTTGTGGATCTCTGGTTATCTCTCTTTTGGTCTTCACTCTTTTCAGATCAGCTTACAAACATGCTGACGTTACAGCTCTTGAACAAGCGGCTGCAAACAAAGCTGCTGGTAAATCAGCCGATGCAGGTTTATTATCACCTGCAGAAACGAAAGAAAGAATCATTGCATTACTTCTTGTATTTGCCGTTGTTATCTTCTTCTGGATGTCATTCCACCAAAACGGTCTTACAATGACATTCTTTGCTCGTGACTATACAGCAAACACAGTTACAGGTGCTGATCGCTTCGGATTCTCATTGATTACAATGGTTTTATCAATCATTGCATTCTACGGATTACTTGCATTCTTCCAGGCAAAAGCAATGGGAGGTAAAGTTTTAGGAGCCGCTGCTGCAATCTGTGGTAGTATCGCTGCTTACTTTGCATATGACAAAATGAGTGATATCGTAAATATTACACCGCAAATCTTCCAACAATTCAACCCATACTTTATCATCATCATGACTCCTATTTCTGTAGGATTCTTTACATGGTTGGCTTCAAGAAAAAGTGAGCCTTCAGCTCCACGTAAAATCGGTATCGGTATGTTGATCGCTGCAATCGGATTCGTTGTATTGGCTATCGGTTCAATGGGACTTCCGACTCCATCTTCATTGGAAGCAACCGGAGGTGTAAGTAATGTGCTTGTTTCTCCAAACTGGTTAATCGGAACATACTTTACATTGACTATTGCAGAATTATTCCTTAGCCCGATGGGATTATCATTCGTATCGCGCGTAGCTCCTCCGCAATACAAAGGTATGATGCAAGGTGGTTGGTTAGCTGCAACAGCTGTGGGTAACTACTTAGTTGCATTAATCGGATACCTTTGGGGCGGAATGCAATTATGGATGTTGTGGGGTGTATTGATCGTTTGCTGTTTATTATCGGCTGCGTTCATTTTCTCTATCATGAAACGTCTGGAAAAAGTAGCTAAGTAAGAATACAAAAAAGCTTATACTTATATAAAACGGTTATCTGAAATCTCATCAATTTCGGATAACCGTTTTTTATTTTCTCACTCTTCATTATCAGGCTAATCCATTCTAAGAAAAAACATTAAGTCAGTAATTTTCTGATATAATTTTAAGATTCAATATCAGATTCGACCTCCAATTGATTTACGCCGGACAATAAATTAGGATATCATCCCAAAATTCTTTATTTATTAAGTTGTAATTGTAATTTTTTTAGTAACTATGCACCGAAATTTGATACTTAAGCCTATAGTGCAGATATGAAAAAAATTTTGGTAATTGGAGCTACCGGCCAAATCGGATCTGAGCTCACGACCGAGCTTCGCGCTCGTTATGGAAACAACAATGTAGTAGCAGGGTATATTCCCTCAGCACCTCTTACAGAGGCTTTAGCAGAAAGCGGACCATCAGCTATTGCTGATGTGACTGACGCAAAACAAATTGCAGAGATCGTCGACAAACATCAGATCGACACTGTTTACAACTTAGCAGCATTATTATCTGCTGTAGGTGAAAAAAAACCACTTTTAGCCTGGCACATCCAGATTGATGGCGTTTTAAATCTTCTTGAAATTGCAAAAGAGAAGAATTGTGCAGTATTTACACCAAGTTCAATTGGTGCATTCGGAAACAGCTCTCCGAAAGACAATACACCTCAGGACACTATTCAAAGACCACAGACTATCTACGGAATCAGCAAAGTAACTACAGAATTATTAAGTGATTACTATTTCCATAAATATGGAGTTGATACTCGTTCAGTACGTTTCCCTGGCTTGATTTCATACGTAACACCTCCGGGCGGGGGAACAACTGATTACGCTGTAGATATTTACTACTCGGCTGTAAAAGGAGAAAAATTTGTTTGTCCACTTCAGGCAGGCACTTTCATGGACATGATGTATATGCCTGACGCATTAAATGCATGTGTTCAATTAATGGAAGCTGATCCTTCAAAACTAATTCACCGCAACGCGTTCAATATCGCAGCGATGAGCTTTGACCCTGAAATGATTGCTGCAGAAGTAAAAAAACTTGTGCCGGACTTCCAAATGGAATATCAGATTGACGAATTACGTCAAAAAATCGCAAACTCCTGGCCTAATTCATTAGATGATAGCTGTGCAAGAGAAGAATGGGGATGGAAACCTCAATACGACTTGACTTCTATGAGTCAGGATATGATTGAGAAACTAAAAATTAAATTCGGAATCAAATAATTAACCTGTTATGTACGGTAAAATGAAAAATCATCTGGCTGAAGAACTTCAGAACATTGAAGCAGCCGGTTTATATAAACGTGAGCGCATTATTACGTCTCCACAAAAAGCAAACATCACAGTTGAAGGCCGTGAAGGTAAAGTTCTTAACTTTTGTGCCAACAACTATTTAGGTCTGTCAGACCACCCTCGCTTAATCGAAGCTGCTAAAAAAGCTATGGATGAAAGAGGTTACGGTATGTCATCTGTTCGCTTTATTTGTGGAACTCAAGATATACATAAAGAATTAGAAAAAGCAATTTCTAATTATTTCCATACTGAAGATACAATCCTTTATGCAGCATGCTTTGATGCTAACGGAGGTGTATTCGAACCGATGTTCACTGAAGAAGATGCTATCATTTCCGATTCATTGAATCACGCATCAATCATTGACGGTGTTCGTCTATGTAAAGCAAAACGTTACCGTTATGCAAATGCAGACATGGCCGATCTTGAAAGATGCCTGCAAGAAGCTCAGGCTCAAAGATTCCGCATTGTCGTTACTGATGGAGTTTTCTCTATGGACGGTAATGTAGCTCCAATGGATCAGATCTGTGCTTTGGCTGAGAAATACGATGCTTTGGTAATGGTTGATGAGTGTCACTCTGCAGGTGTTGTCGGACAAACAGGCCGCGGCGTTAGCGAACAATTTGATTGCTACGGTAAAATTGACATCTATACAGGTACTTTGGGTAAAGCTTTCGGTGGTGCTATCGGAGGGTTCACTACAGGTCGCAAAGAGATCATTGAGCTTCTACGCCAACGTTCTCGTCCTTACTTATTCTCGAACTCAATTCCTCCTGCTGTAGTAGGTGCTTCATTAGAAGTATTCGAAATGCTTGCAGAGAGCAATGAGCTACATGATCAGTTAGTAGAGAATGTTCAGTACTTCCGTACTAAAATGATCGAAGCTGGTTTTGATATCAAACCGACACAATCTGCTATTTGTGCAGTTATGCTTTATGATGCTAAATTATCACAGGATTTTGCAGCTAAAATGATTGAAGAAGGTATCTATGTAACCGGATTCTATTATCCGGTTGTTCCGAAAGATCAGGCTCGTATCCGTGTACAACTTTCAGCTGGACATAACCGCGAAGACTTAGATCAGGCTATTGCTGCTTTCATCAAAGTGGGCAAAGAGCTTAAAGTGATCAAATAATCATTTCCTTTGTAATATCTTCAGATTGTAAAATCATACTTGAAGGGCTGTTTCCATTGGAGACAGCCCTTTCTTTATCACTCTTATACAGTAAGACGGTTATTCTTTATATCGCTTCGTTATTTACAACTTACAGATCACAGATCTTAAGCCAATTGCACGAATCATCATTTACTTGCAATTTATCATAATTCTCACAGAAAGCCCTTTTTACTTTCTTTTTGATTTCAACTAATCGCCCAGAATACGATATTTCAGCTTATATAAGCCAGCGCTCCAAATACGCCCAAGGAACGCGATTACATAAAGCGCTAATAATCAGAGTCTAAATACACAATGCGAAAATCAACCGTATTTCTCATGTTTTTAATACGTATCTCCAAACATTTTCATACGTATTTCGTTCGAAAAACAAAGGGCGAAAATTTCAAGATATACCGTATAAATAAAAAGATACACCGTAAAAATTTAAAAATACGGTATATCTTTTCAGAGCAGACTGTATTTCATCAAAAAAGCCGGATTATACCGTTTTAAATCAGCCCGAACAACAGATAATTCACCTCATCTTCTCTCAAAAAAAGGAAGCTGAAAAATTAATCATAATGCTGCTTTTCTGATCAATTTACTTACAACTGACCTGACAGTCTGATAAAATTGATCGATTTCTTATTTATATCAGCGTGCTAAACAAATCACCTGAATGATTGTGGTTATTCATTTTAAATTCGGAATACGGATAGACCTCGTTTAGACTTACGAAACACGGTTCGATGATCTGCTTAAATACTAAGCAATAGTTTCCGGAAAAGAAAAAAGTACCATTTCAGACCCGGTAATATGGGTCAAAACGGTACTTTTTATTTATGTTCTTACAAACTACAACTTCAGCCAACACATTTTTTTGTTGTCTGACTTTCGCATCTGTTTATAATCTGCATGATATTACAAAAAAACGGGGAGTTTTATCAAATCATTATTCGAACTCTCCCGTACCATCATAACAATGTGTACAGATACATTCTTTCGGTAAACCAATAGCTTTAACAAGGTTCTCAACCGTATTGAATTTAAGTGTTGTAATATTCAGTTTCTGACGAATATTATCAACCATTTTACAATATTGAGGAGAGTTCGTTGTCGCGTATTTTTCTAAATCAGTTTTATCATCACCTTCCAACTCCTTAATAGTTCGGCGGGCAATCAATTCAAGTTCTGATTTCGAAGCAGAGAATCCGATAAAAGGACAAGCATAAAGAATCGGAGGACAACCGGTGCGCATGTGGACTTCTTTAGCACCATAGTTATATAGAATATTTACATTATCTCTTAGTTGAGTTCCACGAACAATGGAGTCATCGCAAAACACAACTCGTTTTCCATCTAGTAACTGTTTATTCGGTATTAGTTTCATTTTCGCTATAAACTCACGCACAGTCTGATTACTTGGCGTAAAGCTTCTAGGCCATGTTGGCGTATATTTCACGATTGCTCGTTTGTAAGGAATTCCTTTTCCTTCGGCGTAGCCTAATGCCATTCCGATACCTGAATCCGGAATACCTGATACGAAATCGGCAACTACATCATCCTGTTCGGCCATCGCCTTTCCACTTGCATATCGGGCCATATCGACATTTACGCCCTCATAATCCGACACAGGAAATCCGTAGTAAACCCATAAGAAAGAACAAACCTGCATTTTCTTATTCGGTTGTCTGAGCTGCGTCATCTGATCGGCTTCTAAAAGAACGATTTCGCCGGGGCCCATATTATATTCAGCTTCATAACCTAAATTCGGAAAACTTGCAGGTTCACTCGAAGCAGCCCATGCACCGTCTTTTTTAGCTAAAATAATAGGGGTACGTCCCATTTTATCTCTTGCTGCAATAACTCCGTTTTCGGTAAGCAACAACATGGAACATGACCCCTTAATACGTTTATATACGTTTTCGATTCCTTCTACAAAGTTTTTCCCCTGAGTAATAAGCAAGGCAATTAACTCCGTAGTATGTTCGGAACTTAATTCGGAAAAATGATTTCCGTTTTCTATCAATTCTTTCTCTAGTTCTTTCGCATTATTCACCTTCGCAACAGTTACTATCGCAAATTTCCCTAAGTGCGAATTGATGCAAATTGGCTGCGGATCAGTATCACTAATCACTCCAATCCCCGATACGCCTTCAAACTTATCCAGTTCAGACTCAAACTTTGAACGAAAATATGAATTCTCCAAATTATGAATCGAACGAATAAAATCACCGTTATGCAAGGTTACCATACCGCCTCTTCTTGTCCCGAGATGCGAATTGT
This sequence comes from Porphyromonadaceae bacterium UBA7332, assembly GCA_002471225.1. Lineage (GTDB taxonomy): Bacteria > Bacteroidota > Bacteroidia > Bacteroidales > UBA7332 > UBA7332. The sequence goes on along the minus strand of DKPO01000042.1, from coordinate 52,287 downwards.
AATCTGTACCGTAAAACAGATCTGTTACACAATTTTCTTTAGAAATAGTTCCGAAAAAACCACCCATTACTTATATATTTAAAAAATTAAATTTAAGTCGCAAAGATAAAAAAACAAACTTCCTTTTATAAGATATTAGCATCTGTAAATACCTTAATTATATTTAAAACGAGAAAGCCCTCCTATGTTTTTTACGCATAGAAGGGCCCCTCGCATTTATCTAAACTGGATTATCAGATAGTATTTTTAGGTGTTTGATCATTTGTTGTATCTCCGTCATCTTTCTTTTTCAAGAATATCGGAGGTATGTTTTTCAAGACTTTTTCGTCAAATGTCTGCATGATTTCGTAGAACATCGGGATAAACAGCGTTCCTAATAAAGTATTTAAAGCCATACCAAAAACTACTGCTGTACCTAAAGATATACGAGAGTTGGCTCCTGCACCTGTTGCGAAAAGCAATGGTAACACACCAAAAACGAATGCCAGGGATGTCATCATAATCGGGCGCAAACGTAATCTTAATGCTTCCAATGACGAATCACGTATTGATTTTCCTTCTGCATGCGCATCCCGGGCAAAGGCCACAATCAGGATACCATTTTTAGCAGAGAGGGCTATCAGCAGTACCATACCGATCTGAGTATAAATACTGATTGGCAAACTCATTACATATATACCGAGTAAGACTCCCAATAAGGCCATCGGAATACCTGTAATAACGGCGATCGGGCTACCCCAGCTTTCGTACTGTGCTGCGACTACCAGCAATGCAACAATAATAGCAAGTATATAAATTAATGTCACACTACTTGATGAGTTTACTTCCTGATAAGCCATGGATGTCCATTCATAGCCAAACTTATTACCAAACAATTTAGTAATGAGATGCTCCATATCACTGATACCCTGGCTGGAACTATACCTCGGTTTCACATTACATATCAAAGATGCGGAATTATATAACTGATAACGATAGATCTGATTCATTCCTGTTTCATAATCGACTGTTGCGAAAGCGGAGAATGGAACCATCTGACCATTGCCGTTCTGAACAGAAAGATTTAAAACATCTTCGATATTTTGACGTGATTGAGATTTACCTCCCAACATTACATCATAGATACGTCCGAATTTAGGGAAGTTATTGACAAAACTGCTACCTAAATAAATAGACAATGCTCTGTTCACTTCCTGATAAGTTACGCCCATCATCATGAGTTTATCATTGTCTATGCGAAGCATATACTGAGGTATTCCCGATTGATAAGTCGAGTTGATATTCTCAATACTTGGTGCTTCTTTCAGATTACCCTGAATTTCCTGGATTGCCTGAGATATGGCTTCAGATCCATAATTATTGCGATCTTGCAATACAAGATCCAAACCTCCTGAAGCACCCATACCCGGAATTGCCGGCGGAATTACTGCGAAGACAACGGCTTCTTCAATTTCCATATAAGCTCTGCCATTGAATTCTTTGACAATGCTTTCGGCTGACATGGATTTCGCCTTACGCTCACTCCATGGTTTAAGAACAACCCATGCACTACCTCCGTTACTTTCGACACCGCCTCCCATGAAGCTGTAGCCGGCAATACTGATACAATCCTCTACTCCATCAATACTTCTTACTAATTCCGTCACTTTATTCGTCACTTCTTCCGTTCTTGCGAGAGAAGCTGCATTCGGCAATTGGACAGATATAATAAAGAATCCCTGATCCTCTTCAGGTATAAATGTGCTTGGTGCTTTTATAAATGCATAAAAAGCCACACCGGATAGAGCAATAAAGGCTACAACAGCTATCAGAATTCGTTTCGAAATATAAACAGCCAGATTCTGATATCCATTTCCAAATTTGGCATAAGCTTTATTAAACCATGTATATATAAAGAATTTACTTTCTTTTTTAGGTTTCAGGAAGATAGCACACAATGATGGTGTCAGTGTTAATGAACACATTGCACTAATAAATGTAGACGCCGCAATTGTCAATGCAAACTGACGGAATAATTGCCCTGTAATACCACCGATGAATGCAGTCGGAATGAATACCGCTAACATTACCAGCAAAATAGTGATAATCGGACCGGTAATTTCGTCCATTGCTTTTATAACGGCTTCCTTAACAGTCACGTTCCCACCCTCAAGTATCCTGTAAGTATTCTCTACAACTACAATCGCATCATCCACAACAATCGCAATTGCCAGAATCATACCAAAGAGCGTCAGTGTATTGATTGAGAAACCTAATAACAACATAATACCGAATGTCGCAATCAATGATACCGGAATCGTAATTGTCGGAATTAATACTGCTCGCCAGTTTTGCAGGAACAGCATAATAACAAGTATTACAATTGCCATCGTAATAAAGAACGTTTTGATTACTTCTTTAATTGAATCGACAATATAATCGGTTGTATCCAAGGTTACTTCATAGTATAATCCCTCAGGCATATACTGCTCCATCTGTTTCAGTTTAGCCTTTACTTGCGTTGCTACCTGCATAGCATTTGCATCCGGAGTCTGATTGATACCGATAAATGCAGTTTGTTTTAAGTTATCTGTTGCTACTACATTATACGTAATACTTCCCAGATCTACTTCTGCAATATCCTTCAATCTAAGAATTTGTCCGTCTTTTCCTGTGCGGATAATAATATTCTTAAATTCATCAACATCAGTTAGCTGCCCTTTGGTCTGAACGGCATATTGAAATCCGATTTTACCGCTGCCCGGTTGAGTTCCGACATCACCGGCTGTAGAACCGATGTTTTGTGTCTGGATTGCTTGTTGGACTTCGGCAACAGAAATACCACGAGCCTGTAATACGTGTGGATCTAACCAGATACGCATACTGTAATTACCTGCACCCATGGCTGTAACACCTCCGACACCGGGAACACGAGCCAACTCATCCTGCATATTAAGTGTCGCATAATTTGACAGATAAAGAGCATCGTAAATTGAATCACGCGAGAATAAGTTTACAATCAACAACATATCTGTTGCTTGCTTAGTAACCGTAACACCCTGCTGTATAACTGTAGATGGTAACGTATTTAATACGGGACTGATACGATTCTGAACCATAACAGATGCCATATCGATATCTGTACCGATCTCAAAAGTAATAGTCAGATTATAGCTACCGCTACCTGAGTAGGAACTCATATACATCATTCCTTCCACACCATTAATTTGCTCCTCTATGGGCGCCCCGATGGTTGTAGCAATTAACTCGGGATCTGCACCCGGATAAGTTGCACTAACCTGAATGGTTGGAGGGGTAATATTGGGATATTGAGCCACAGGCAGATTCACTAAAGCAACAGCTCCGATCAATAGAGCTAAAAGTGAAAGAACTGTAGCAAATATGGGGCGATTGATAAAGAATTTTGACAAAATCGTAAAATTTAATGTTTATAATCTGGTTATTTTACTACAATTGGCTTAACTGCCATACCTGGTTGAACTTTCATAAGTCCTTTTGTTACATATTTATCCTGAGCTTTGATTCCGGAAACAATCTGACGTAAAGAATCATTTACCAGCTCACCAATTACAACCGGCTGATAAATAACTTTATTCGAATCATTTACAAGATACACATAGCGACCTCGCTGGTCGGTACCGATACTCATATCTTTAATCAAAACTGCATCGTCTAATTTCTCATACGGCAATATCACGCGAACGTATTGACCATCGCGTAAAACTCCTTCATGATTGTCTAAGATGGCACGTAAAGCAATCGTTCCTGTCGAAAGATCTACGCTTGGATTAAAATAATCCAGTTTACCCAAAACAAATTGTTTTCCTGTCTGTCCCGGATAAATTTTTAACGAATCCATCAGTGCTGCTCCGGATTTGTTATTACTTGCCAGACTAGCTAAATACTGATTATCCGTAATATCAAAATTTGCATATAATTGCTTATCCTGATAAATCGTTGCTAAAGTAGGAGCCTGTGCTGCATTCACATAGTTACCTAAATCAATTGTATTTTTAGTGATACGTCCGCTGCATGGAGCTTTTACGTAACAGTAATTCAAATTTGTCTGTGCAATACCTAAAGCAGCCTGTGCATTATTAATAGATGCAAGCGCCTGATCCATTTGTGATTTTGCCTGAATTACAGATATCTGACTTACAGCATTACTCAAAGCTGCTGTACTCATACGATCATAGGATGCTTTTGCATAGTTATAAGCAGCCTGGGCATTACTAAGTGCCGATTTCGCTTCTTCAAGCTGATTTTTATAAACGGTTGGCTCGATAACGAATAATGTAGTCCCTTTTTCTACATATTGTCCGGGAGTAAATAAGATCTGCTGTAATGCACCGCTCACTCGTGCTGTCAGATTAACCGTCTGCTTAGCATTCAGATACCCCGGATACTCTTTTGTAACTGTTATTGTCTGCACCTCAGGGTAAGCTACAGAGGTAGGAAGAGCAGGCATTGCCTGAGCTGTAGCTTCTTTTTTCTTGCTACATGAGGTGAATGAAAAAGTTGCTGCAAACAAGAGAATGCAACTTCCGAGAATTGTATATCTATTTGTAGATTTCATATATTATGAGGTTAGATTAGTATTTCATTTTAATTTTCGGATTCTCTACCCAGCCACCTCCAAGAGATTGATACAACTGAATAAGAGATTGTAATGTCTTATTTTTCGCATTCACCAATGAGCTTTCATAACTCAAAAGCGATTGTTGAGATGAAAGTACATCCTGGAATTGCGACAAACCTTCTTTATATAATTCAAGTGAAAGATTCAATGTCACTTTTCCCTGATTTACGACTGTGTTAAGATCATTAATTTCCTTAACCGAATTTTTATAACTGCTCATTGCTGTTTCTACATCCTGAAACGCAGTAAGCACGTTTTGATTAAATTGTAAAATAGCTTCATCTAATGCTGCGCGTTGAGCTACATAGGCTTCGCGTCTTTGCCCTCCTGAAAATATTGTCCATTTCATTGCCGGTGCAATTTGCCAGGTCTGACTGTTTTTTTCAAACAGATGTTTCATTTCTGGTGCAGAAAAACCGATCGAACCTGTTAACAAGAATGTCGGGAACCAGTCTGCACGGCTTGCTCCCAATAAAGCTGCTTCTGCCTGTACCTGATTCAATGAAGAGATAATATCAGGACGTTGAGTGATTATCCCTGCAGGTAAATTAACCGGAATAAGATGCACAACCTGAGGATAGGATGCCACAGCTGACAGAGAAGCACGGATTTGAGATGGATAAACACCTAATAAAACAGCAATCGAGTTAATGTAACTATCTATAGCTGCTAAAATCGGGTTTAACTGAGACTTCGTATTATAATAGATTGATTTAGCCTGAGCTACATCCAGTTCAGAAGCTAATCCTGTATCATATCTTACTTGGGTGATTTTTAAAATACTCTCCTGTGAGGTTATATTGGATTGTGTAACTGCTAAAAGCTCCTGATAAGATCTCAGATTAAAATAGGCACTTGCCAGATTTGAAGCAAGAGAAACCATTACTCCGTAATATTCCGCTTTGGATGCATTATACAACGATCCTTGAGCACGGGCTTTTTGCCAGATCTGCCCAAAGATATCCAACTCCCATGTTGCGGATAAGTTAGCTGCGTAACCAGCTTCGAATAGTGGAGAAACAGGGTTGGTCGATTTGCTTACACGCTCACGCTGCCATCCTCCGTTTAATTCAATTTGCGGAAATAATCCCCCGTAAGCTCCTCTCATTTGTGCTTTTGCTGCAGTAATTCTCTTAGCTGCAATCAGTACATTATTGCTGTTCTCGAAAGCAATACTCATCAATGAATCGAGTGTAGCATCTTCAAACGTTTGCCACCACTGATCTTCTATGGGTAATTGTGCTTCAAAAAGCGAATCATTCGACCAGGCTGTCGGTATTGATTGCTTCAGATACTTTTTAATTGGATCATTAGCATAGCCATTGGTAGAAGAGAATAATCCTCCGGCTATTAAAACAAATAAGATCGCCGATGATAAACAAGATCGTATCTTCTTCATTGTAGTTATAGTTTTTAATCTTTGGTTTAGGTTAGATATTATTCAAAATGTAAACAATTGGTATCAAGAAATGTTTAAATATTAAATCACCCCAAATAAAGTTTTTTGTCCGTGGGTATATATTAATACATAAAATAAAGTCGGTTATGGTAATTGAATTAAACGAAAAATCTTTTGTCGACAATTTATTTAGTGTTGACGAAGAATCAAATCTCTCTTATAAAAAAACGACACCTTCTATTCTGGAGTTTTACGTGAGCTGGTGTCCTCATTGCCAGGCTATGATGCCTCGTTATGATGCCGTTTCCAATGAGTTGGATGGAAAAGTAGGATGTTATCGTGTTGAACTGGAAAAACATCCACGCATCGGTGAGTTGTTTGGTATCAGCGGTTTCCCTACGTTTGTCTTTATTAAGCCTAATGGAGAAATGGAAGCTTCAGAGGGAGAAATGGATATTAAGGAATTCAAAAACCTGATAGCAGAGGTATTTTAAACAAAAAAGCACTGAACTTACGTAAGTTCAGTGCTTTTTTGTTATTGAAGTCATCTTGACTTTTAAGCATTATATGATTTCGTGTACTTGAGGTTCAACGTCGATATCTGTTTCTTCTTCAAAATCGTCAGACGTTACCATTGTCTTTATTTTATAACCTATAGCCGCTACCAATAGAGTCATAACCGGACTCAACAAGTTAAAAAAGCAATATGGCAAATAGGTTAATGTCGGCACACTCAATACGGTTGATTGAGCCATACCACATGTATTCCATGGTATAAGCACCGATGTAACAGTTGCACTGTCTTCTAATGTACGACTTAATAAAGAGGAATCATATCCGTTCTTTTTATAAAAGTACGAAAACATTTTACCCGGTAACAAGATTGCTATATACTGATCTGATGCCGTTGTATTCAAAAACAAACAAGAGAAGGTTGTACAGCCGACCGTAGAGAAGGTATTCTTCATAAATTTGACCATATGCCCTGTAATTGTCTGCAACATTCCTCCAGCTTCCATCGCTCCTCCAAACATCATGGAGGCAATAATTAACCACGTTGTATTAAGCATCCCTGCCATTCCGTTGGTCGCAACCAAATCATTCAATGACGGATTACCAGTCTCTACAGATATAGATCCGTACATAGACTGAAAGGCAGCAGTCAACCCTGCTGATAAAGGATTATCCGTTATACCTGTAATACTTTCCGTTAATGATGTCTGATAAAAAGCGGCTACTACGGCTGCAACCAATGATGAAATGATCATGATCAAAGCCGTTGGCACTTTCTTCAAAATCAATATAAAGGTAAATGCCGGGATCAATAATAACCAGGGTGAAATATTATAAGTTCCTGCTAAGGAGTTTGTAAACGTTGTCAATTCTACATTACCGTCTGTCTTTATAACTAAACCCGCTACAATAAATAGAATAAGTGTTATTACGTAACTTGGCACCGTTGTTATCATCATATTTTTGATATGTTTAAACAAAGGTGTCTGCGTACAATTTGCTGCAAGATTGGTTGTTTCCGATAATGGAGAGATTTTATCTCCGAAATAGGCTCCTGAAATAACAGCTCCTGCAATCCATCCTTCTGAATACCCTAATGCTTTACCAACACCCATCATAGCAACACCGATTGTTGCAACTGTTGCCCATGAACTCCCTGCTGAAAGAGATACTATAGAGGAAATCACGCAGGCGGTCAATAAAAATGTGGTTGGATTTATAATTTGTAAACCATAATAAATCATGGATGGAACTACCCCGCTAAGCATCCACGTTCCGGACAAAGCACCTATTAAGAATAGAATGATTATTGCCGGGGTAGAATCCCCGATATGTTTTACCATATACTTTTCTGTCTTATCCCAGCTCGTTCCCGTCTCTAAAAAAGCGACAGCAAAACAAAAGATAGAGGCAATCATCAATATGATCTGTGTTGAACCGCTGCCGGCGTCACTTCCGAAAATATAGATGTTGGTACTTAAAGCTATAATCAAAAATAAAATAGGTATCAATGCGACCCATAACCGAGGTACGCTTCTTTTACTGTTTGTAAGATTTTGCATTGGGTTAGGTTTAGTTATAAATGTCAATTCTCTTCTATAAGCTGGACAAAAGTATATAATTATATTTTGACTCAGTATAAATAAGCCTCGTCTCTAACCTTTTTTTTAGCTTTTTGTTATTTTGTAAATTCATATCCATTTAAGATTTACTTTTTCAACTTAATAGTAAAAAAGCGGGAAAAGCTTATTTATAATATATAAATAGCCTTTCCCGCTTACATTTTTAAATATGTCTATTTAGTATCTTTTCCCGATAATATCTGATTATATTTCGCCTGATCTTTCAGAATATTAATAGCCTCCGGTAATTCCTGATCATGTTTTAGCTGATAAGCTGATGATCCTTTCTGGTAATAATATCGTCTTAGAATCTCAGAAGCCAGATATTGAGAGATCTCCGGTTTGAATTTATCTAACGAACGATCTACATCATGCGTAAGTTTCGCTTCCAAAGCAGCAAACTCATTTTCAGAGCCATCCAGATAACCTTCAAATTTTGCTACTTCTTTTAATTTGGCAAGCATCTTCTCGCTCTGTTTATCATACGTAAAATTCTTTGATTTCACATACTCCTTGAATTTATTGTAATCTTCATCACTTAACTCAAATTGCTTAGGCATCTCTATTTGCGGATGCTCAAATGCATATTGATTTGCAAAATCGAAAACAAGAAAATCGTTCACCAGATAAAATAAAATATTTGGAGCCGGTGTCAGTGTCGTTTTAATATCCGGAGTGATTCCTCCTCCGTCACGCACATCTCTGCCATTCTTAGTTTTAAAAACCTGAGTCAGACTGTCAGGGATCTCCCCTACACTTCCGTCGGCATTTCTTCTGCTATAATCAATAGCCTGAACACATCTGCCACTTGGCGTATAATATTTAGCTGTTGTCAGTTTTATATTCCCGTTATAACCAATACCTCTTGCTGACTGAACCAAACCTTTACCGAAGGTACGGTTCCCGATAATAACAGCTCGGTCTAAATCCTGTAATGCACCGGAAACAATCTCCGAAGCCGATGCACTACCCTGATCCACCAAAATAGCTAAAGGTATCACTGAATCTAACGGTTCTAATGTTGTTTTATACACTTTATCCCATTGGCGTAATTTACCCCGGGTCGAAACAACATCTTCACCTTTAGGCACAAAATAATTGACAACCTTGATAGCTTCTTCCATTACTCCTCCGCCATTGCCTCTTAAGTCAATTACAAGGGACTCCATTCCTCTTTTCTTCAAATCCTGGAAGGCAGCTTTAAATTCATCTCCTGTCTTATCTGTAAAAGATGATATCTGTATGTAACCAACATTTGAATCAAGCAGATCTGCATAAGCGATTGAGTTGATCTGAATTTTCTCGCGTCGGATCTTTAGTTCTTCAATCTGTCCTGATCCGTATCTCTTCACCTTAAGAACAACATCCGTATTAGCTTCTCCTTTTAATAAGGAGCTAGCGTCATCTACTTTTTTGCCTTTCATATCGACCCCGTTTATCGATAAAATAACATCACCGGTACGTAAGCCGCTTTTAGAAGCAGGTAATCCTTCATAAGGTTCTGAGATAAATATAACTCCGTCTTTTACTCCTATTAAAGAACCAATACCTCCATACTCGCCGGTTGTCATAAATTTAAAATCATCCATATCCGTTTCGGGTATAAAATTCGTATACGGATCCAGAGAGGACAACATAGCATCGACTCCGGTCATTATTAATTTATCCGGTTTGATAGAATCAACATAGAATTGATCTAACTCGCGAACGATATTGTAAAAAAGATCGAGATTTTTATTTAATTCAAAATTCTTATCATTCCGCTGATCCTGTGCAAAAAGCGTATTAAAATTAGAGACTGCCAGGGATAGAAGGAAAAATGCTAATGCATATTTCTTATTAAATCGTTTCATTTGTATTGAGTTTAAATCAGGTTTCACGCAAAATTAAAATAATCTTTGATATTTTACCTCGGACAAAGCCTAATTTATACAAAGCATCAATGAGATAGCTTAAAATATAAAAGCATCCTATCCTAAATTAACATTCCGTAAGACTTTCGATTCTTGATTTTGAGCAAAACCTTGCCTTATCAAGCGCTGTTCCATAAAAAAATTCTTTTTTAAAATAATACAAAATCATTACGCGTTTTCTAAAAATGAAATGATATATGCGCAATTTTGAGGATTTTGTGTACATTTGTCCCCAATGGGAAGAATTGTTGCAATCGATTATGGTCAAAAACGTTGCGGAGTCGCAGCTACTGACATATTGGGTATGATACCCGGGGGATTAGGGACGGTTTCAGCAACCGATCTGATGAAATTCCTCAAAGAATACACTTCTAATGAGCCCGTTGATCTGCTTGTTTTTGGGTTACCAAAGCGTTTAAATAATGAACCTTCTCAAAGCATGCAGTACATAGAGGCTTTTGTCGAGAAATTACGAATTGAAATTCCGCAAATTCCAATTGAGTTTGTGGATGAACGCTTCACATCTAAACTTGCACAGCAAGCTATGATTACAGGTGGTGTAAAAAAGAAAGACAGACAAAGAAAAGAGTTAGTTGATGAGATTAGTGCGGTGATTATTCTACAATCTTATCTGGATTCTAAAAGTTTCAAATTTTAAAATTTCAATTACAAAAAATGAATTTACCTATATATTTATACGGCACTCAGGTTTTACGCAAAGTAGCACAACCAATTGATCAGACATACGCTAATCTGGAAAAACTTATGGCTGATATGTACGATACAATGTACAATTCGGATGGTATTGGACTGGCTGCTCCTCAAATCGGACTGGATATTCGCCTGTTAGTATTTGATCTTGACGTAATGAGTGATGATTTTCCTGAATATAAAGGAGTTAAAAAAACAATGATCAATGCTCAGATTATTGAGACTTTCGGTGAGGAGGTTTCAAGAGAAGAGGGTTGCTTAAGCTTACCTGGAATTCACGAGTCTGTAACTCGTCAGGAGGGAATACGCATAAAGTATTTAGATGAGAATTTCCAGGAAAAAGAAGAAGTATTTGAAGGCTTTATTGCTCGTGTAATTCAGCATGAATACGATCATTTAGAAGGAGTACTTTTTATTGACCATATTTCTCCTATACGCAAACAATTAATCAAATCTAAGCTTTCAAATATCATCAAAGGGAAGGTTCGTTGCCATTATCGCACGAAGACTTCATCGAAATAAGTATCATTAATAGCTTTTATTTATGACATCTTTAAAGAAAAACATCTTAAAGCTACGAGAAAAACGTGCTTTAGTTGAAAAAGGCGGAGGCGATGCAGCAATTGCAAAGCAAGAAGCTAAAGGTAAAATGACAGCACGTAATCGTATCCTTGCTATTTTAGATAAAGGATCTTTCCAGGAATACGATATGTTTGTAGAACATGGTGCTCGTAATTTTGGTATGGATAAAAAAGTTCTTCCTGGTGACGGAGTTATCACCGGGACCGGAACTATTGATGGAAAACCGGTTGGTATCTTCGCTCAGGACTTTACTGTCGAAGGGGGATCTCTTGGTTTGAAGCATGCCCGTAAAATTACAAAAATCATGGACCATGCCTTGAAAATGAAAATGCCGATCATCGGTATTAACGATTCAGGTGGGGCTCGTATCCAGGAAGGTGTAGATGCTTTAGCTGGTTACGGAGAAATCTTTTACCGCAACACAATTGCTTCGGGAGTTATTCCTCAAATCTCAGTTATCTTAGGCCCTTGCGCCGGAGGTGCTGTTTACTCTCCTGCTTTAACTGACTTCGTTTTTGTTGTAGAGAAAATCTCTAACATGTTCATCACAGGACCTAGTGTTATCAAAACCGTTATTGGTGAAGATATCTCAATGGAAGATTTAGGTGGTGCACGTGTACATGCCGAAATTACCGGAAATGCACATTTCTATTCATTAAGCGAAACTGAGTGTTTTGAACAAATCAAAAAACTTATCAGCTTCTTACCATGGAGTAATACTGAAAAAGCTACTGCTCAGAAACCTGCAAAACCAAAAAGTAAAACTTCAATTGATTCAATCATTCCTTCTGATCCTAAACAACCGTATGATGTTCGCGACGTAATTCGTGCCATTGTTGACGACTCTGACTTTTTTGAGGTTCAGGAGTTGTTCGCAGCTAACATCGTGATTGGCTTTGGTCGTATGGGTGGCGAAACGGTCGGTTTTGTAGCAAATCAACCAATGGTACTGGCTGGTGTTCTTGATTGTGACAGTTCGGATAAAGCAGCCCGATTTATTCGTTTCTGCGATTCATTTAATATTCCGATTGTTACCCTTGAGGATATGCCGGGTTACTTACCGGGGGTTGATCAGGAGCATGCAGGAGTTATCCGTCACGGTGCAAAAGTTCTTTATGCATACTCAGAGGCAACTGTTCCAAAAATCACAGTTGTCTTACGTAAAGCTTATGGTGGGGGGTATATCGCTATGAACTCTCGTCACTTAGGTGCCGATTTCGTTTTCGCATGGCCAAGTGCTGAAATTGCGGTAATGGGACCTGAAGGTGCTGCAAACATTATCTTCCGCAAGGAAATTATGGAAGCAGAAGATCCGGAAGCAATGCGCAAAATCAAAGTGCAGGAATATGTGGATAAATTCGCAAATCCGTATGTAGCTGCATCTAATGGTTTCATCGATGCTGTTATCGAACCGAAAGAAACTCGCGAAATCCTGCTTCATACTTTAGAAATATCTAAAAATAAAGAAGAACTTCGTCCGGGTAAAAAACATGGTCTTCCTCCATTCTAATTTTTTTTGATTATGCATAACAAACAAAACGAATTAGTTGACTTTGCTGTAACAGCCCGTAAATACAAGACACTTCTTACTAAGAAGTTTATTAATCGTCCGACATGGGTTGCTCCGATTGAAGGAGAAGTTAAAGCAACACTTCCGGGAACGGTTATCAGTGTAGATACAAAAGTGGGTGACACTGTAAAGAAAGGACAAGTCCTGATGATTCAGGAGGCTATGAAAATGCAAAACAGAATATGCGCCCCTGTTTCAGGTACAATCCAGGAGATTTGCGTTGAACCGGGCATGCGTGTAACAAAAGATTTTGTTATGATCGTTATCGGATAATCCGATATTCTATATATAAATAGTGAAATAGTTTATAAGCTTTATTGCTTCATATAGCTATTTCACTATTTTTGTTTTTTAATGTAGGTCATATAGCCTTCTATTCGCTAAAATCAATATAGTTATGAATAAAGTTGCTTTAATAACCGGTATTACCGGACAAGATGGTGCTTATTTAGCCGAGTATCTACTGAAAAAAGGATATATCGTACACGGTATTAAACGTCGTTCTTCGTCGTTCAATACAGATCGTATCGATCATTTATATCAGGACCCGCATGTAGAAAACAGAAACTTCTTTTTGCATTACGGTGATTTAACGGATTCTCTGAATATCACAAAGATTATTCAGGAAACTCAACCGGATGAAATCTATAACTTAGCGGCAATGAGTCACGTGAAGGTAAGTTTCGACTCTCCCGAATATACAGCCAATGCGGATGGGTTGGGAACTTTACGTATACTGGAAGCGGTTCGCTTATTGGGCTTGACTAAAAAAACGCGTATCTATCAGGCTTCTACTTCTGAGCTATATGGTATGGTACAGGAAATTCCACAAAAGGAAACAACTCCTTTTTATCCCCGAAGCCCTTATGCTTGTGCAAAACTATACGCATACTGGATTACAGTGAATTATCGTGAAGCTTACGATATGCATGCATCTAACGGCATATTATTCAATCACGAATCTCCTGTGCGCGGAGAAACCTTCGTTACACGTAAGATTACGCGGGCTGCCAGCCGTATGGCATTAGGTATGCAATCGAAACTGTTTCTCGGAAATCTTTCTGCTAAACGCGACTGGGGACACGCGAAAGACTATGTGCGTGCCATGCATCTGATTCTTCAGCAAGACAAACCTTCGGATTATGTTATTGCTACAGGTATTACGACAACGGTTCGTGACTTTGTTACACTTAGTTTTGCAGAAGTTGGTATCGAAATCAAATTTGAAGGTGAAGGCCTAAACGAAAAAGGTATTTTCTCAGGCTTAAATAAAGAGTTGTTTAAAAAAGTAATCGGAGAAGAATATCTGGATGCTATTGAGAACAGATTAGGAGAAACGATTGTAGAAGTGGATCCTGCTTATTTCCGCCCGACTGAAGTAGAACTTCTGATTGGAGATCCGACTAAATCAAAAACTGTTCTGGGCTGGATCCCTGAATACGATCTGCAGGCTCTATGTAAAGATATGGTTCTATATGATATTATGCTTACGAAAAAAGAAGTATATCTTCATAATGGCGGATATAAAACACTGAACTATTTTGAATAAACAAGATGGAAATTAATTCTAATATATATATCGCAGGACATCGCGGAATGGTTGGATCAGCCATTCTGCGAAATCTGCAAAAAAAAGGATTCGCTAATTTCGTATTACGTACACATAAAGAGCTGGATCTTACAGATCAGAATGCAGTAAACGATTTCTTCAGAATAGAAAAACCGGACTACGTATTTCTGGCTGCTGCTAAAGTAGGTGGTATTGTTGCCAACAACACCTATAAAGGACAGTTTATATACGAAAATCTGATGATTCAGAATAATATTATTCATGCTGCTCACGAAAACGAAGTGAAAAAACTAATGTTTCTGGGATCGTCATGTATTTACCCACGAATGGCAGAACAGCCAATCAGAGAAGAAGCTTTACTGACAGGTCTTTTGGAACCTACCAATGAACCTTATGCATTAGCTAAAATTGCAGGTATAAAGATGTGTGAGGCTTATCATAGCCAATACGGAGATAATTATATTTCTGTCATGCCGACAAATCTTTATGGTCCGAATGATAATTATGATCTTGAAAAAAGTCATGTTCTCCCCGCTTTAATACGCAAAATGCATCTCGGTAAATTACTATTGGCGAATGACTGGAACCAGATCCGTAACGATCTTAACCGTTTTCCGATCGAAGGAGTTTCAGGCAACCATTCAGAGAAAGAAATCACTGATATACTGAATAAGTATGGCATTAACCATAAACATATAACTTTATGGGGCACCGGATCTCCGCTTCGTGAGTTTCTTCATGTAGATGATATGGCTGCAGCTTGCGTATATCTGATGCAAACGTATGATGCACCGGAATGTACGCCTTCGCATATTAATATAGGTAGTGGCTCAGATCTGCCGATTAAAGATTTAGCCGAATTAGTAAAAAGCATTGTAAACTACCAGGGACAAATCGTTTGGGATTCTACCAAACCGGATGGTACTCCCCGTAAATTAATGGATAATTCTAAATTAAAATCTTTAGGATTTATACCCCAAATATCATTAGAACAAGGTATTCGCGAAGTCTATAACTCTTATTATAGATAATCGTCTTCCCTTTCTATCTTAAAATAAGTGATGTACTTATGAATTATGAGTTAATAACGATCATTGGCCCGACAGCATCCGGCAAAACTCCTTTTGCCGCAGCATTGGCTCATGATCTTCAGACAGAAATTATTAGTGGCGACTCGCGCCAGATCTATCGCCGAATGGATTTGGGTACAGGCAAAGATTTAGCAGATTATACGGTTGACGGAGAAACAGTCCCCTATCATTTAATCGATATATGCGAACCCGGTTATAAGTATAATGTATATGAATATCAACATGATTTCTTTACCGCTTTCGAATCTGTTAAAGCGAAAAACAAAATACCTGTCTTATGTGGGGGAACAGGACTTTACATCGAATCCGTTTTAAAAGGATATAAATTACTGGCTGTCCCTGAAAATAAAGAATTACGTGATCGCTTAGCTGATAAGTCTCTTGAAGAGTTAACCGCAATCCTCTCTACTTATAAGCAGCTTCATAATACAACGGATGTCGATACGGCTAAACGCGCTATACGTGCAATCGAGATTGAAGAATACTACCAGCATCAATCTCCGGATATCAATGAATTCGAACCTTTAAAAAGTCTGATTATTGGAATAGATATCGATAGAGAGCTTCGACGCGAAAAAATATCACGCCGTTTACGTACTCGCTTCGAAGAAGGTATGCTGGATGAAGTTCAGGGATTACTTAATGAGGGTATTTCTCCTGAGGATCTTATCTATTACGGATTAGAATATAAATTCATGACGCAATATCTGACCGGAGAGATTTCATATCAACAGATGTATGAAGGGCTTGAAATAGCTATTCATCAGTTCGCTAAACGACAAATGACATGGTTTCGCGGAATGGAGCGTCGTGGCTTTAAAATTCATTGGCTTGATGCTCAAATGCCTACTGACGAGAAAATCAAAGAAACAAAACAGCTACTGGATCTTAAATGATTCTCCTGAAATTAGTCTGAACAAATAATAACCCAAAGGTTATCACTTGGTTTGTAATTTACATTTTTTGGTTTGCCGGTATATCTTATCATGTAAATTTACTATCTTCGCAGGCTGATGACAGATTGAAAAAAATTCGAACATTATGAATATATCTTATAATTGGCTGAAGGATTATATCAACTTGCCACTTTCTCCTGAAGAAACGGCTGCCGCTCTAACTTCAATCGGGTTAGAAACGGGTGGTATTGAGGAGGTTCAAACGATCAAAGGCGGATTAGAAGGTCTGGTGATCGGACACGTTTTAACATGTGAAGATCATCCGAATTCAGATCACTTACATATAACAACAGTAGATCTGGGTGGAGAGACTCCTGTACAAATCGTTTGTGGTGCAGCAAATGTTGCTGCCGGTCAAAAAGTGGTTGTAGCAACAGTCGGAGCTGTTTTATATGATGGTGATAGCTCTTTCACTATCAAGAAATCAAAAATCCGCGGTGTCGAATCATTAGGAATGATTTGTGCTGAGGATGAAATTGGTATCGGAAATAGTCACGAAGGAATCATCGTTTTACCTGCTGATGCTGTTGCTGGTACTCCGGCTAAGGAATACTATAACATTCAGAGCGACTACGTTCTTGAAGTCGATATTACTCCAAACCGTGTAGATGCAGCTTCTCATTATGGAGTTGCGCGCGATCTTGCGGCTTATCTGAAAAAAAACGGATACGAAGTTACATTGACAAAACCTTCAGTTGATGATTTTGCAACTGAACTAAACGAAGGTGCAGTCTCTGTTTCAGTTGAAAACACGGAAGCTTGTCCGCGTTATTCAGGTATTACTATCTCAGGAGTAACCGTACAGGAAAGTCCGGAGTGGTTACAAAACAGATTAAAAGCTATCGGACTACGCCCTATCAATAATATTGTCGATGTTACAAACTATATCTTACATGAAACCGGACATCCGCTTCATGCTTTTGATAAAGCTGAAATCAAAGGCAATGAGATTATTGTAAAAACACTTCCTCAGGATACTAAATTCATCACTTTGGATGAAGTTGAAAGATCTTTAGATGCAAATGATCTTATGATTTGCAACAAGGAAGAAGGTATGTGCATAGCTGGCGTATTTGGTGGCTTACACTCAGGTGTAACTGAAAAAACAACAGATATTTTCCTTGAGTGCGCTTACTTCGATCCTACATGGGTTAGAAAATGTGCGCGTCGTCATACATTAAATACGGATTCATCATTCCGCTTTGAACGTGGATGTGATCCTAACGATACGATCTACGTATTAAAGCGTGCAGCTTTAATGATCAAAGAGCTTGCAGGCGGTAATATAACAGGTGATATCATTGATATTTACCCTAATCCGATTGCAAACTTCCAGGTTCAACTGGCTATTGACAAGGTTAACAAATTAATCGGTCAGGATATTCCTGAATCTGAAATTTATGCAATCCTTCAAAGTCTTGAAATTGAAGTCAGAGGTGAAACAGGGGGAATCCTTAAACTGGAAGTTCCTACATACCGTGTAGATGTTCAACGTGATGTAGATGTCATTGAAGACATTCTTCGTATCTATGGTTACAATAACATAGAGATGAACACGAAAGTGAACGCTACATTGTCCTATAAAACTCCGACAGACGAAAGCCATCAGCTTCAGAATCTGATTGCAGAACAGCTTACGGGTTGCGGATTTAATGAGATCCTGAACAACTCATTGACAAAACAAGCTTATTATACAGATCTTACGGTATATCCGGAAGCTAACTGTGTGAAATTGCTTAATCCGCTGAGCAATGATTTAAATGTAATGCGCCAGACATTAATGTTCGGTGGACTAGAGTCTATTGCTTATAACCGTAACCGTCGTAACGGAGATATCATGTTCTATGAATTTGGAAATTGTTATAGTTTCCATGCAGAGAACCAGAAAGAAGATAAAATCCTTAGTCCTTACTCTGAGCAATTCATGCTTGGGTTATGGCTTGCCGGAAACAAAATCACAGATAACTGGGCACATCCGAATGAAAAAACATCGGTTTATCAGTTGAAAGCTTATGTGATGAATATCTTCGCCCGCTTAGGCATTGATCCGAAAAGAATCGTGTTGAGTACATTTAATAATGAGCTATACAGCACAGCTATTCTGATCGAAACCGTTGGCAAAAAAACAATCGGATCTTTTGGTATTATTCAGAAGAAAACACTAAAAGCTTTTGATATCGATACAGAAGTATATTATGCTGAGTTAAACTGGGATCTTCTGATGAAAGAAGTGAAAAGTGTCAAAGTAAAAGCTTCTGATATCTCTAAATATCCTTCAGTAAAACGTGACCTGGCATTGCTTGTGGACTCAACTTTAACTTTTGAGGAAATTCGCAAGGTTGCTTTTTCATCAGAAAAGAAACTATTGAAAGATGTTTTCTTATTTGATGTTTACGAAGGTAAAAATCTACCTGAAGGTAAAAAATCATATGCTGTCAGCTTCATTATTCAGGACGATACAAAAACGCTTACCGATAAACAAATCGAAGCGATTATGTCTAAAATCCAGAAAAATGTAGAAGCTCTCGGTGCTACACTACGCTAATTTTTAATCATCTATACAACTAGGACGAATAACCGGAATATCCGGTTATTCGTTTTAAAGATAATTTCATATTATGGGAAGAGCGTTTGAATATCGCAAAGCAAGAAAAATGAAACGTTGGGGCAATATGGCTCGTACGTTTACGAAGTTAGGTAAAGAAATTGCAATTGCTGTAAAATCAGGCGGACCGGAACCGGAAGCAAATCCTCGTCTTCGCGTTTTAATGCAAAATGCTAAAGTAGCTAATATGCCTAAAGAAAACGTTGAAAGAGCTATTAAAAGAGCTGTTTCTCGTGATGAGGCAGATTATAAGGAGATTGTATACGAAGGATACGGCCCATTCGGTATCGCTGTAGTCGTTGAGACTGCTACCGATAATCACACACGTACTGTTGGTAACATCCGTAGCTACTTCAACAAATTTGGTGGTTCACTAGGTACAAGTGGTAGTTTGGACTTTTTATTTGAGCGTAAAAGTGTATTCAAAGTTGTTACGAAAGAAGGTATCGAACTTGAAGAACTTGAGCTTGAACTAATCGACTACGGAGTAGATGAAATTGTTGAAGAAAACAACGAAATTACTCTTTACGGTGCTTTCGAATCATTCAATGAGATTCAAAAATATCTTGAATCTGCAGGTTTTGAAATTGTCAGTGCGGAATTCGAACGTATTCCGAATGACACAAAAGAACTTACGGATGAGCAACGCGTTCAATTCGAAAAACTGATTGACAAAATCGAAGATGATGAAGACGTACAAAACGTTTATCATAACGCGAAAGAGTCTGATACAGAAGAAGACGAAGAATAATACGCTTAACTGAATAACAGGGCTGTCCAAAAGCGAAAACTTTCGGACAGCCCTCTTTTTTAAAACACACCTGAATGATCAATGAATGCTGTTTATCTACGTATACAGATTAATGCCATTCTGCGATTTCTTTCTTTTATTGTGACCTTACCTACTTGCTATATATACAGAGTATGGAAAAAACTGAACTAGTCCTGATTCGTATTACAGGAGCCGACAAACCGGGTGTAACCGCAACTCTCACCGAGGTTCTGGCTAATCATAATGCATTTATCCTTGATATCGGACAGGCTGATATACATCGTACACTTTGTCTGGGAATACTTTTTAAAACCACAAGCCAGAAGTTTGCAGATATAATGAAAGAACTTCTGCTTAAATCCTATGAACTGGGAGTTACTATCAAGTTCTCTCCGATTACCGAAGAGGATTACAACCGATGGGTAAATATGCAGGGGAAAAACCGCTATATCATTACTCTGATCGGACGTGAACTGACTGCCCGTCAGGTAACTGAGGTTACAAAAGTTATAGCAGAACAAGATCTGAATATCGATATGATCCAACGCTTGACAGGACGTATCCCTCTTAATATTGATGAGAGACAGAGCCGCTCTTGCATTGAGTTCTCCGTACGTGGCAATCCGGTTAGTCTCGAATCTATGCAGGCTCAGTTTATGGACCTTTCTTCACGTATGGGTATAGACATATCCTTCCAGTTAGATGATATGTATAGAAGATCCCGACGCTTGATATGCTTCGATATGGATTCAACACTCATCGAAACCGAAGTTATAGATGAATTAGCTGACAAAGCGGGTGTAGGTGAAGAAGTACGTGCAATCACAGAATCTGCTATGCGCGGCGAAATTGATTTTACGGAAAGTTTCCTCAAACGTATCTCTTTACTTAAAGGCCTGGATGTATCCGTAATGCAGGAGATCGCAGAAGCCTTACCTATATCCGAAGGCCTTGAAAGACTAATGAAAACATTAAAACGCGTTGGTTTTAAAGTTGCCATTTTATCTGGGGGATTTACCTATTTCGGAAATTTTCTGAAAGAAAAATATGGTATGGATTATGTGTTTGCCAATGAACTGGAAGTCAAAGACGGGAAACTGACCGGACGGCATATCGGCGAAATCGTGGATGGCAAAAAGAAAGCAGAACTACTTAAACAGTTGGCTGAAATTGAAAATGTCGATATAGCTCAGACTATTGCTGTCGGGGATGGCGCTAATGATTTACCAATGCTTGCTACCGCAGGTTTAGGTATTGCCTATCATGCAAAACCAAAGGTAAAAGAGAGTGCAGGACAATCAATATCCAATGTTGGTATCGATGGTGTATTATATTTTCTGGGCTTTAAAGATTCTTATCTGGACTTAGAAGAGCAATAACCTCCTGAAAAATCAGCTTTAACCTTTTTAAACACTGATTACAGTTTGATTGATTATAGGACAAAAAATAACAGTTTGATAAAAAAAGAGGAGAAGATAAAACTATAATGTTTTTTCTTCTCTTTTTTCATTACAGCACGCATGAAACAATGAGCAGCTATGCAAAATGGGATAAATATTTTTTATTTGAAAAAGTTGCATGGGATCGTTTTTTCTCTACATTTGCTCCCAACATTAACATTTAACCCTTATGGACATAAATCAAATTTTAGCCTCTTTGGAAGCTAAGCATCCAGGAGAACATGAATATCTTCAAGCTGTAAAAGAAGTTCTTTTATCTATTGAAGACGTATACAATCAACATCCCGAATTCGAAAGTATTGGACTGATTGAACGATTGGTTGAACCGGATCGTATCATTACATTTAAAGTACCTTGGGTAGATGATAAAGGTAAAGTACAAGTAAATCTTGGTTACCGGGTTCAGTTTAACAATGCTATCGGACCTTATAAAGGTGGACTTCGTTTTCACCCTTCTGTAAACTTGTCTATTCTTAAATTTTTAGGATTTGAACAAACGTTCAAAAACGCTCTTACAACTCTTCCTATGGGAGGTGGTAAAGGTGGATCTGACTTTAATATCAAAGGTAAATCGAATGCCGAAATCATGCGATTCTGTCAGGCTTTCATGCTTGAACTATGGAGACACGTAGGTCCGGATCGCGACGTTCCTGCCGGCGATATAGGTGTAGGTGCGAGAGAAATCGGATATCTATATGGTATGTATCGTAAACTTACTATTGAAAATACAGGTACATTCACCGGTAAGGGTCTGGAATATGGCGGATCTTTGATTCGTCCGGAAGCCACAGGTTTTGGAGCTTTATACTTTACAAAGAGTATGCTTTCAACCAAAGGTATTGATTTTAAAGGAAAAACAGTTGCTGTTTCAGGTTTCGGAAATGTGGCATGGGGTGCTGCTATCAAAGCGACAGAGTTAGGTGCTAAAGTGGTTACCATCTCTGGCCCGGATGGATATATTTATGATCCGGATGGTATCGAGGGAGAAAAAATCGAATTCATGCTAGACCTGCGTTCTAGTGGTGAAGATATTGTTGCTCCTTATGCAGACCGTTTCCCGAATGCAAAATTCGTACCTGGCAAAAAACCTTGGGAAGTCAAAGTTGATATTGCATTACCATGCGCTACACAAAATGAGTTAAATGAAGCCGATGCCAAACATCTGATCGCGAATGGCGTTATTTGTGTAGCTGAAGTATCCAATATGGGTTGTACACCTGAAGCAATTGATCAGTTTATTATCAATCGCATCATGTATGGTCCGGGTAAAGCGGTAAATGCAGGTGGTGTAGCAACCTCTGGGTTAGAAATGTCTCAAAATGCCATGCATATAAGCTGGACAGCTGAAGAAGTTGATGAAAGACTAAAACAAATTATGGAAAACATCCATCAGCAGTGCGTAACTTATGGCACAGAAAAAGATGGTTATATCAATTACATGAAAGGCGCTAACGTTGCCGGATTCATGAAGGTTGCACGTGCAATGCAAGCTCAGGGAGTACTATAAAGTAAAATCATATATCACAGTTTGTAATGGATTATCCGGACAGAGCCGGATAATCCATTTTTTGTTTTCAATCGCTTCTGTGTTACGGAACTTCGTTCCGGGTCATACGGTAATTTGGCAAATCAAATGGTTTGATCCGAACAATACCGTTTTCATTCGGTTAAATCAACCAACAAACATTTCATTACGAACCCTGTAGGGTTGGATCCTAGTACTGTGTCTCGGGAGCTATAACGAGATCCAACCGTGTCCCGAAACCAACAAAAATACAACCAACCACACAAATATTGTGATCGTCACGATGCATTGATTTCGTTCGTTAAATGCCATTGTCATGCGATTGTGAACCCCGGGCGGATACATTGATCCGCACCCTACACTTAAAAGCCCAATTCGTATAATGACGTTTTCGGGTGATTTGCTATTTGTATTTCACTTTTCACTGTTATTGCTTCATTGTTATCTGTTATTTGCTCACCACTCATCCATCTCACCTCAATCAGCATTATTTAGGATATTTATTCAAGCATATTCGAAGCAATCTTACTATATTTGCGATATTTTTAAATCAAACAAAAAGCTAAAGTTTTATGATAGTCATTGGTATTGCCGGAGGTACCGGATCAGGAAAAACGACAGTTGTACGTAAAATCATACAAAGTCTTCCTGACAATTCGGTTGTGGTACTTTCACAAGATAACTATTACAGAGATTTGAGCCATCTTCCTTTAAATGAAAGACTGGAAACAAATTTCGATGAACCGGCTGCGTTTGAATGGGAACTTCTTATTGAACATATTAAACAATTGAAAGAAGGTAAAACCATTGAGCAGCCTACTTACACGTATGTTACCTGTACACGCAACGCGGAAACCATCCGGGTCGAGCCAAAGAAAGTCGTCATTATTGAAGGTATTCTTGCTTTAACAAGTGAAGAGCTTCGAAATATGATGAACATCAAGGTATTCGTTGATGCTGATTGTGATGACCGTCTTATCCGCGTTATCAGTCGCGATATTGTTGAACGTGGCAGAACAGTCAATAAAGTAATCGAACGCTATCAGGAGGTTCTTAAACCAATGCATCAGCAGCATATTGAGCCTACAAAACAATTTGCTGATATTATCATACCACAGGGGGGACACAATCATGTGGCTATTGATATTCTTACAAACTATATCGCTAAAATTTTAGACTAAACGAACAAAAATATATGGAATTAGCAAGTAAATACAATCCATCGGATGTAGAAGACAAATGGTACGGATATTGGATGAATAACGGATTATTCAAATCTACTCCTGATGAGAGAGAACCTTATACTATCGTGATCCCACCTCCAAATGTTACAGGAGTTTTACACATGGGTCACATGCTTAATAATACGATTCAGGATATTTTGATCCGCCGTGCACGTATGCTTGGTAAAAATGCATGTTGGGTACCCGGTACTGACCATGCTTCCATTGCTACAGAGGCAAAAGTTGTAAATAAACTTGCAGCTGAAGGTATCAAAAAAACAGACCTTACGCGTGAAGAATTCCTTGAGCATGCCTGGGAATGGACTCACAAACACGGAGGGATCATTCTGGAACAGCTAAAAAAACTAGGAGCTTCTTGTGATTGGGATCGCACCTGTTTCACAATGGATGCTGACCGTTCAGAGAGCGTATTCAAAGTATTTGTTGATTTATTCAATAAAGGATTGATTTACCGTGGCGTTCGTATGGTCAACTGGGACCCGAAAGCATTGACTGCTCTTTCTGATGAAGAAGTTATTTATAAAGAAGTAAACAGTAAACTTTACCATTTACGTTATAAAGTAGAAGGTGAAGATAAATATATCGTTGTTGCTACAACTCGTCCTGAGACAATTCTGGGTGATACTGCTGTATGTGTTAATCCGAATGACGAACGTTATGCATGGTTAAAAGGTAAGAAGGTTATCGTACCTCTTGTAAACCGTGCAGTACCTATTATCATGGACGAATATGTGGATGTTGAATTCGGAACGGGTTGTTTGAAGGTTACTCCTGCACATGATGTTAATGACTACATGCTGGGTGAGAAATTCAACCTTGAAGCAATCGATATCTTCAATGATAATGGTACTATCAATGATAAAGTAGGTATGTATGTCGGCATGGATCGCTTTGATGTTCGTGACCAGATAGAAAAAGATCTGACTGCTGCTGACTTAATGGAGAAAGTAGAAGCTTATACGAACAAAGTTGGTTGCTCTGAAAGAACGGATGCCGTTATTGAACCTAAGTTATCCATGCAATGGTTCCTTAAAATGGAAGATTTAGCAAAACCGGCAACCAAAGCGGTAATGGAAGATGACATCAAACTTGTTCCTGCTAAATTCAAAAATACGTATCGCCACTGGATGGAAAACATCAAAGACTGGTGTATTTCACGTCAGTTATGGTGGGGACACCGTATTCCGGCATACTATTTACCTGAAGGCGGATATGTTGTGGCTTTGACTCCGGAAGAAGCTGTTGAGCTTGCTCGTCAGAAAACGGGTAACGACAATCTTCAGATCTCTGATCTGCGTCAGGATGAAGACTGTCTGGATACCTGGTTCTCTTCATGGTTATGGCCGATATCTGTATTTGGTGATATCATGGATAAAGACAATAAAGAATTGAATTACTACTATCCTACTTGTGACCTGGTTACAGGACCGGATATTTTATTCTTCTGGGTTGCCCGCATGATTATGGCCGGCTATGAGTATCGTAGCGAAATGCCTTTTAAAAATGTATATTTAACGGGTATTGTCCGTGATAAACAAGGACGCAAAATGTCTAAATCGTTAGGAAACTCTCCGGAACCTCTTGAGCTTATCAAGAATTATGGGGCTGATGGTGTACGTATGGGATTAATGCTGGCTGCACCTGCCGGTAACGACGTTTTATTCGATGACTCATTATGCGAACAAGGCCGTAACTTTAACAATAAGATCTGGAATGCTTTCCGTTTGGTTAAAGGATGGGAAGTGGATGATACTATTGCACAGCCGGAATCTGCAGCTTCAGCTATCAAATGGTTTGATGCTTTAATGAGCCGTACAATCGAAGTCGTAAACGATTCATTTGACAAATACCGTATTTCTGAAGCCTTAATGGAGATCTACAAACTATTCTGGGATGAGTTCTCTTCATGGTATTTGGAAATGGTTAAACCTGGTTACCAGCTACCTATTGATCGTGCTACTTATGAAGCAACATTAGGTTTCTTTGACTCATTGCTTCGTTTACTTCACCCATTCATGCCATTTATTACAGAAGAATTATGGCAGGCTATTACTGAACGTAAAGAAGGTGAAAGCGTAATGATTGCACGTATGCCTGAAGCTAAAGCATTCGATGCTACAATCATTTCAGACTTTGAAGCGGTTAAAGAAATCATTGCCGGTGTACGTACGATCCGTTTGCAAAAAAATATCCCGAATAAAGAGACATTGGCTCTTCAGATTTTGGGTACGCACAATAACGAATACGATGCTGTAATTACGAAACTATGTAATTTATCTGCCATTTCTTCAACAGACGAAAAAGAAGCTTCTGCTGTTTCATTCCTTGTAGGTACAACTGAATATGCAGTACCATTGGGCGCTTTATTGAATGTTGACGAAGAAATCAAGAAACTGGAGGAAGAACTAAAATATCTTCAGGGATTCCTTAAATCGGTTGCAGGCAAACTTAGCAACGAGAAATTCGTTAATAATGCACCTCAGGCTGTTGTGGATGCTGAACGCAAAAAACAATCTGATGCTGAAAGCAAAATCAAATCTTTAGAAGAAAGCATTGCTTCTCTTAAAAAGTAAAAAGCTATAAACAAAAAAAAAGACAGACTTTTCAGTCTGTCTTTTTTTTGTCTTATTCAAAACTACTTATTAATAATAGTTACCGCTTTGGAAGATTGATGATTCACTCAATGGTTGGATATTACCCTGCATAGTCAGATTGTTGTTGCTGAAAGTAGGATAAATGGTTGCTTGCGCATTGTTACCACCTTGGTAAAGATTAATAACGATTTGAGCTGACATCAGGATACCGAATACATCCATAGTCATTGTTACGTTACCAGCTTTGTCCTGAGTAAATTTAACGTTTTGAGGATAACCTTTCAAAGTAATACCACCTAATCCGTTTTGACCCATAATTGGAAGATTACTTGCAGTCTGAACAAAAACTTTATCACCATTCATATGAATAAAGTTAGTTGTGCTGTTCACCTCAACAGTTGTTCCATCCTGGAATGTGAACTGATAAGCTTGAAGAACGAACAATGAATCTTGCATAGATTGATAAGCCTGATTGAAAATCTGTTTGTCATAAGCTTTTCGTTCTGCTTTTTTCTCTTGTTTCATTTCTTCTTTTACCTGTTTAGCTGTTTGAGCTGACACTGTGATTGTTGATACTGAAGCAAACAATCCAACTAGAAATAATGCGATAGTTTTCATAATTTATTGTTTAAATAAAGGTTTAGATAATTATTGTTTTTATTTTTTATACGAAAATACGTAGTGTTTTTAATAAGAAAAGCCGCTTTGATAATGATTGGACTCTTCCAAAGGCAGAACGCGTCCTGACATAGTCATACGTCTTGAATTAAAGTTTGGATAAACTGTAGCTTCGGCACGATTGCCTCCTCCATAAAGGATCACTTCTACCTGTGCGGAAAGTGCGACTCCCGAAACATCCATTTTCAATCGGATTACACCCTTTTTATCCTTGGTTAACTTGACATTGCGGGTTGTTCCCTCAACCGTTACTCCCCCTAACCCGTTCGGACCACTCAAAGCTGCATTTGATGCTATTTGAACAACAGCTTTATCCCCCTTGACTGATATAAAATTCAGATTACTGCTTACGGGATAGGTTTGCCCGCGACGTAAGTAGATTAAATCAGCCTCCAGAATAAATTCATAATTTTCAATTGCACTTACAGCTTTTTCATATATCATTTTTTCCATCTCTGCCTGCTCTTGCTTTGCCTTTTCTTTTTGAGCCCGGCGAGCTTCTTTCTGCTGCTGCTTAGTCATTTCCTGTGCCGAAACCAGCATACTGCTGAGTAAAAGCGAAACGACTAAAAATAAAAATCTGCGTTTCATAATCTGTTTGTTTGGCTTGTTACATAATAAACAACCGTAAGGAAAAAAGGTTTAAAAGATTTTCGATTTGGAAATAAATACTTTGAAAAGATTATTAAGTACGGAAACAAAAAAAGGCTATAGTCAACGCTTTCACACGTGCTATAGCCCAAATAAAATATTTACTACAATACCTTTTAGTATTGTTTTGATGCAAGTAAAACCAAGGTACACGCTTCAGTTGCCTCGATGCCGTTTTCGGAAAGCATATCTTCAAACAACTCATTTTCTGTTCCTGGATTAAAGATTACTCTGCGGGGTTTCAGTGCAAGAATCTTATCGTAATATTCCGGTTGTCTGCCCGGACCAATATATAAGGTCACTGTATCAATGGTCTCCGGATCCGTCGGAAAATCCAATTGTATTTCGGTATCTCCGATTATTCCTTTACGGGTACCGAAGGCAATAACCTCATATTTATTATCACGCAATTTTTTAACTGCTTTATACGCATAACGGTCTTCGTTATCCGATGCGCCAATTACTAAGGTTTTATTTCTCATATCTCTGTTTAATTAAATGGGATTTGAGTTCCCGTAATTTTGAGGTCATACCGGCTTTTGGGCGTTAATTAATCTGAGTCTGTTTCAAACTTATTTTTGCTCATAACCGGGATATCCTCTCTACAATAAAACAACTCCTTATAAGAGTGGGTTCAAAAAAAGCTGCCCGAAAAATCGGACAGCTTAGAAATTGCATCATTCCATATAAGTCACATAATAAAAAAAAGCTGGAATGATTTATTGATTATTTATAGTTAAGGTATTTCTGATTACCAGAATAATTGAACCAATAAAAGCCCTACACTTACAGCCGTTATCGTGGCTACAAGACCCGGCATCATAAATGAGTGGTTCAGGATATACTTACCGATACGTGTAGTACCTGTACGGTCAAAATTAATCGCTGCAACTACAGTTGGATAATTCGGAATAAAGAAGTATCCGTTTACTGCAGGGAACATAGCAATAAGCATATAAGGAGAAATAGATAAAGCCAGTCCTAAAGGCATCAATGCACGAACTGTTGCAGCCTGACTATATAGTAGGATAGACATTACGAATAATGCAAATCCGAATAACCACGGCATTTGTGTTACGACACTTTCAATAGAGGCTTTTAATTCAACCATATTACCTTGAAGGAACGTATCCCCCATCCATGCAATACCGAAAATTGCTACTACTGCCTGCATACCTGCAATAAATACAGAACCCTGAGCTGCCTTCACACCACTGGTGCGGGTAAAGATCAGAATCAAAGCAGCCGCAGACAACATAAGAATCTCGATAATAGCCGGCATATCCATTTTCACTGTACCATTTGCAACTTCAAATGTCGGGCGAAGAGCTTCGATTGAACCAAACAATACGATAAAAACAGTTGCCAGAATAAATAAGAATACGGACAAACCTGCTTTTTTAGTATTAGCCACGCTCACACTCTGATGTTTATCTTTAGCAAACTCACCATCAGCCAGACGTTTCTGATACTCCGGATCATCTACCAACTCTTTACCTACACGCAAAGAGAAGAATGCACCTACTAATACACCGATCAAAGTAGCTGGTACAGTCACTTTCAAAATATCGAAAAGTGAAAGGTTATAACCACCTAAAAGACCCAATAATGCTACCGTCGCAGCCGAGATCGGACTCGCTGTAATCGCCTGTTGAGAAGCAATTACCGCAATACCCAACGGACGTTCCGGTCTCACTTTCGTTTCGGTAGCCACCTCAGCAATTACCGGTAATACCGAATAAGCCACGTGACCTGTTCCGGCAATAAACGAAAAGAAATAAGTCACCAAAGGACTTAAAATCGTAATACGAGATGGATTTTTACGTAAAAGCTTTTCTGCCACTTTTACCATCAGATCCAATCCACCTGCTGCTTGCATACACCCTGCCGCTGAAATCACGGCAACAATCATCAGCATCACATCGATAGGCGGTGCTGTTGGCTGCAAGCCAAAAACGAAAGTAAGTATTGCCAATCCTATTCCGCCCATAACTCCCAGGCCGATACCGCCCAGACGTGCTCCTAAGATGATGGCAACCAATACTACTAGTAATTGTAAGATCATAAAGTTAAAACAATAATTAATTTAAAATTAAAGGTTAGGTTAGTTATTGAGGTCATCCTGACTTTTAGACGTTAATCTATTTTAGACTGTTTCAAACTCCATTTTTGCTTTATAATCAAAACAATAGCGGGCTATTGTGAAATTATAAAGCAAAAATGGAGACAGAAAGAGGCAAAATAGGTAACGCTACTGTGTATTTAAACCAAAAACTGACTGACTTTCTAAAAGTCGGGATGACCTCAGTGTAAGGACTCCGCTTTTTAACACGGAAATGCAAAAATACGCTTTTAAAACGTCTTTACACAAACCGAACTAGCCTGTAACGCACTAAAATAGGATTAATTAAGTAATTCAGCTTTTTACAGTTCTACACTCTTCAATTATAAAAATCCAAGATTAAAAAGAAAAAACTGGCATATTTTTGAAAGTAGAACAATCAAACACTCAATTATGTTAGCTAGAAACAAAAAAAACGATCTTTTTGCTAATACACAAAAAGATCGTTATCGTATAATAGGTTTACTTATTTTAATACCTTAAATGAATTTGTAAACTCATCTCTCTTCGTCAAATACTCCGATTTCCATGATGGAATATGGACCATCATATAATACAGCTTGTTTTCTACCAGATAATAATAACTGCACGTATATGAATTATCAGAAAGATTATTCCATATATAAAAACTTCCCGGATACCCGTTCCTATACAAGTCAGCACGATCAACCAGGCAATATTGCGCATTTGAGAAGAAAACCTGCTCGTGATCATTAAAAAGTAACTGACTTCGTCCTACCGAATCAGAATGAATAAGTGTTGAGGGAAAATCTATTAATATAAAGTTATAATAAATTTTCTCACCATTAGACATCTCTTCTACACTTTTCCATGTATAGCGTGTAAAAGACTCTCCTTTATAATCCATCGTATCCGTAGTTGCAAATACTTCTCCGGGCATCTGAATTTCAAATCCATATTCCCTTGTATTGACTGCAGGCGCCTTTCTATCTACTGTACAAGCCATTATGCTTATAAAAAAAAAGAACAGTAAGCCAAAAATATAATTTATGTAATAACATGAGTTAGATGAAATCAGTATGCACTGTTTGAAGTTGTAAATCGGGTGCAAAGATAAAACAAAATACATTTATTGCCGAACAATAATTAAAATAAATCAATAACACACTTCTTTCATCTCACTTTTAACACTTTTATCTTAAAACCATACCCAGAATTAACAATACCGTTTTCATTCGGTTAATTCAATCAACTAAATGATTCATTACCAACCCTACATTTAAAAACCCAAAACACAATCATCCGAAATAAATGATCCAATTTTCCGTTGGTCAAATTCGAATGCCGTGCAATTGTGCACCGCGGGCGGATCTCGTTATAGCTCCCGAGACACAGTACCGGGATCCGCACCCTACATTTAAAAACCCAATTCGTATAATGACGTTTTTGGGAATTTGATGATTCAACCAACAAACACTCCAATACCAACATCGTTGTATGCCGGTTCCCCCTACCCACAAAACGATTCAATACCAACCCTGTAGGGGCGTTTGGCAAACGCCC
>DKPO01000042.1:14384-20190 GCA_002471225.1 Porphyromonadaceae bacterium UBA7332 | reverse complement strand
AAATGCATTGATCCGAACAATATATTTGATTTTGTTCATTAAATTCGAATGCCGTACGATTGTGAATCACGGATGGGCACACCGTGTCTCGGGAGTCATAACGAGATAACCTCTCTTACCTCCTGTGAAATCTTCCTCTTTTACCTTTCTCTTCTTCCCTCTATCGCTTTCTACACAAGGTCGTAAACGGACAATACTCACACTTGCGCTCATCCTTCGTTTGCACGAAAGGAACCTTTGTATCAAAAATCTCAGTTACCAGCTTCTCTAAATGCACCGCAAACTCCGTACACCACTCACTAAAATCCGTTACCGCGCGACGATCCTGCTTTCCGATTGTTTGCTTTACTCTATAATCATAATTACCAAACAACGAACGAATAAAAATAACCCCGGGTTCTATTAAAGCAGCACGTGACTGTTGCATGTACAGCATACTATACAAAAATACCTGTAAAACATAACCTGAGCGCTGTTTATTATCCGCATCAAACAAATCGCCTATTTCCGCGAAATTCAATGATTTTTCTTTTCCCGATTTATAATCCAGCAGACGAAGCGTATCATCTTTCTGATCCACCCTGTCAATAAAACCTTTTAAAGCAATCTGATCTCCGTTTTCCAGCTTAACTGCACCCTTCACAGGCATCTCCGAAGCGATATATTTAAAAGGACACAATTTCAAATCAGTACGCAACATTTCAATTACGTACTTCTTTATAATCTCTCCGACTAGAAAATTCTGTCCGGTCAACTCCCGGGGAATACGTTCCGTCTTATAAACCTTTTTAGCAAAAGCCTCCAGTAGACAGTCATTCAGCATTTTTTTATTGCCGATAATCTCAGTTATTCTATTGGCTGTAATTAATTCACTTTCCTGTTTCAAACGATTATAAATCTTCTCCATCATATAGTGAAATAGATCTCCGAAAGTATTAGCTTCAATCATTTCACTAACATCATCTTCGGTATTTAAGCCCTCCACATAACTGAAATAAAATCGTAACGGACATTCGATATACGTATTAATCGCTGAGGCCGAAAGAGCCTTCTGCCCTCCTACCCTGAATGAGTCCAGTTTAGCACAAACAGCCTTATTTTTCTCTATATCGATACGCTCCTCCGGATCAATGGCTATATTATATTTCACACATTCCCGATGGATAGTCTTTCCGTATAAATACTCCAACTGATAAACAAAACGACTAACCTCTCCCGTTTGCAAACCTTCAGACCGTGAGTCATAAATCATCACAACTTCGGATGCTCTATGCAACATTCGATAAAAGTGATAAGCATAAATACCGTCCTGATGCTCCGTGGTCGGTAGCCCGAATGCTTTACGGAGCGAAGGCGGAACAAAAGAATTCGCAGCTTTACGTAAAGGGAAAACGCCTTCGTTCATCGAAAGAAAAACCATTCGGTCAAAATCCAGTGCACGGGTTTCCAGAACCCCCATCACCTGGAGTCCCGACAAAGGCTCTCCCTGAAACGACACACTCACTCCTCCGATCAGCTTTCGAAGCAATTTAAAATAAGTATCCATATTCATCGGTGTGCGATCTTCTTTCAACAAGTCCCGGAATCGAACAAGTGCTATATAATAGTGGTATATAAACTCACGCTCGATTGCCGAAATATTAGAAGCCTCGCCCTCTTCCTGCCGCTTTTCCACAAACTGATCCAGAAGTTCCAGTAAATAGGTTGAAATATCATCTCCCGAACGCAAAGCACGAAACAGTTTCGACAGAGTCGCCGATTTCGCGAAATAACTTTCGGGTATAAAAATCCGGTTATGTTTTCGGATCTCCTGCTCATATTGATCCGCCTCGGGTTCAATCGCACGGATATACCTATGCAGCAAAATAGGTCGCACAAAACGATAATAGAACGAAGGCTCCCCTTCATTCATACTCCAGTTGGACTGCAAAGCAATAATCTGCTCAAACAACCCGGCAATAGGCGACGTGGATAAAGAATATCCCATCGTCACATTTATAGATTCTATGTTTTCAGGGATCGAATACAAAGTAGGCAACAACATCTGTTCATCCGGTAAGATCACAGCCGTTTTCATAGCCTCCTGCGTATTCTTTTTCGTTCCATCCGGCAACCATTTCTGCAAAATACCGGACAATTCCTTCGATTGACCGATACGGGATGCTATATCGATCAATGTAAAGCGCGGATTCGTACTCGGATAGCGGGGTAATTTATGTACTGAAGGAAATTGTCGGGCATAATCGACAAACATCGTCGCCTTATTCTCCTTTTCCTCCAGATAAACCGAATCGAAGTCCCAGTAAAAATCACCCTGACCGCTATCACGCAAATTACTCATCAACGCTTTCTCGGTAGCTGAAATTGCATTAAATCCGACAAACACAATCTTCTCATACGGAAAATCCAATGATTCCTTCCGCTTGGCACGTTCCGCCACTTCTCTGAAAATCATACCCTCATAGGCAAGACCTTGCTCAAACAACTCCTCGCGTAACGATTCATAGATAGGCAATAAGACCTTCCATAAAGCCAGAAACTCAGTAACCTTCTGCCCTCCCGAATCAGGAGAAAAGCTACTCCAGAACTGGCGAATAGCAGCTAACTGCTCCTCATTCAGATAGTCGAACGTATCATCAATTTCCTTCAAATCCTTTATATTCATAAAAAGTTGGCGCGGATCTGCCAACCATTTATCCACATCATCAAAATCATTTAATAACATATCTCCCCAGAATACAAATTCGTCAAAGCTCTCTGCAGAAGGATTCACACGCTGATAGATACGATATAACAGAAACAACAAGCTCACCTTATCCGCAACCTGTAAATCTGATTGACGGGTAAAAAGCTCATTGATAGTTAATATAGTCGGAGAAAACAAAGGCCGTTCAGACATCAATGCCAGTTCCCGCTGAAAGAAAACCCCCGCGCGTCGGTTAGGAAAAACAAACGCCATGCGTGATATTCCTGTCCCGTATGTATCAAAAAATAGCTTAGCTACATCATATAAGAATGTTGTCACGTTAGATCTGATTTTAGTTTGTTATTAATACCGATAAAGGTAACCATTATTCATAAACTCACAAGAAAATCTTCGCTGGATGCTTGGTTACGTCACCATGTTCCTGGGTTAATTGAAAAAGCAGTTGATCGTTTCGCTTCGCATCACTGTTGATCGCTTCGCTGTTGATTGACCGGCTTTGCCCTTCTGTTGATTGAGCTTCGTTTCTGGTTATGCTTCGCTAGGTTATGGAAATTCGTTCCTTGGTTATCTGAAACTGCTGTTGATTGAGCTTCGCTGTTGATATACCAACGACAGGATTCGTAGGGGTCTCGTTATTGGTAACGAGATCCGCAATGCAAAACCAACAAATACAAATCAACCACACAAATGTTTTGATCCGAACAACGCGATTTAAAACATTTACAGGAGTTCAGAGAGTTAAAGGAGTTATTTTGTTTTTAAACCGTTGATCCAACCAACAAACATTTCATTACGAACCCTGTAGGGTTGGATCCACGTATCCAACCGCGATTCAAAACCATCAAATACACAACCACCCTCATAAATATTTTGATCCGAACAATGCAATGTATTCCGTTCGTTAAATGCCATTGCCGTACGATTGTGAATCACGGATGGGCATACCGTGTCTCGGGAGCCATAACGAGAAAGCCCATCCCTACGGCCCATCCGTGTCCCAAAACCATGAAAAAACAATCAACCTTACAAATGCATTGATCCGAACAACGCCGTTTCCATTCGGTTAATTTAACCAACAAACATTTCATTACGAACCCTGTAGGGTTGGATCCACGTATCCAACCGCGTCCCAAAACCATCAAAAACACAACCAACCACACAAATGGTTTGATCCGAACAACGTGATGTATTTCTGTTCGATAAATTCGAATGCCATACGATTGTGAATCACGGTTGAATCTCGTTATAGCTCCCGAGACACAGTACCGGGATTCAACCCTACAGCTCACGCACGATTTAACTCCTAACCACCTCATGCTTTAACTTGTCGACGAGTAGCAAAGAATCTGTCTTAAAAAACGATGCCTGTCTCGGGAGTAATAACGAGATAACCTCTCTGAACTCCTGTGAAATCTTCTCTTTTTCATTCTTTTGCCCTTCAACTGACATAGAAAAATAAACGTTGACAAATCAATGTTATTTGTTATTTGTTATTATATTGCAAATCACATTCATTTAAACCTATGACTATGTCAAGAATTGTATCTGTCAATCAAATAGAAGACGTCATGAATGAAGCCTACGAGCTTTATCGTGATCACGAAGGAGGAAAAAATGCCTCCTATATACCTTATCTCGAACAAATACCATCCAATCTTTTTGGTATATCAATTTGCTTTCCAAACGGAAAAATTATCGAAGTAGGCGACACGGACTATGCCTTCGGTATTGAATCTATCTCAAAAGTGTTAACGACCATACTCGTACTTCAGCAATACAATGACGAGACCTTATTAGATAAGATCGGAGCCGATGCAACCGGCCTTCCTTTTAATTCCATTATGGCTATTCTTCTTGAAAACAACCATCCTTCGACCCCGTTGGTTAATGCTGGAGCAATCAGTGCATGCAGTCTTATTCAACCTATCGGAAACAGTGAAGTGAAATGGGAGAAAATCATGCGAAACATGGAGCAACTCTGTGGTTCACCACTCACCCTTATAGAGGAACTCTATGAATCCGAGTCAAAAACCAACTTTAATAATCGGTCCATAACCTGGTTACTTAAAAATATCGGTCGCATTTATGATGAACCCGAAATGGCATTAGACCTTTACACCAAACAATGTTCCTTAGGTGTCACTTGCTCCCAGCTCGCAATCTGTGCGTCAACCATTGCTAACGGAGGCTGGAACTCGGTAAGCAGTAAACTGATTTTCGATTCAGGTATAGCAACCAAGATCCTCTCACTTATGGCTACCTTTGGGTTCTATGAAAAAACAGGAGAATGGATCTATTCGACCGGACTTCCTGTTAAAACCGGAGTAGGTGGTGGTATCATGGGACTTCTCCCGGGTGTTTTCGGTATTTCAGCCTTTGCTCCTCCGATTGACGAAGCAGGTAACTCTGTCAAAGCTCAACTCGCATTAAAACATATTATGCAAAAACTTCATTTACATATCTATGATCGCGATAAAATAGAGCTGCGCTATTGATATAAAAAAGAAAGATCTCACAGGAGTTTTTCTGAAGAAAGAAGTCGTTTCACAGGAGTTAAAGGAGTTGCAGGAGAAAAACAAATAATTCGGGCGTACTCTCTGGAACTCCAGTACTCCTTGTTGTAATCTTTCTTCTAAGATTTTTTTTGACAAGGAGTTCAGAAGTTAAAGGAGTTTTTTTGTAGTTAATACGTTGGATTAACCAAATAAAAGATTCAATGCCAACAGCGTAGGGGCGAGTGGCACTCGCCCGGGGTTCACAATTGCATGGCAATCGAATTTAACCCGAACGAAAATACACTGTTTCACGCAGATTAAGAATACAAAATAACCTCACCACAATTAAGTTAAGAATTCTCTATTGAGAGCCCTTTATCAAGTACTCCGCTTTTAAATTACTGTAGCTTTCCCTTGCCTCGTTTTCACAAACGAGTCAGACTCAATCTCCTGTAATTTAAAAGTCAGAGAATTCTTAACTGATTATCTCAATTACCACAATTATTAATTTTGAATATAAATTATCTGCGTTTCAATTGAGAAAATTGATTGAATCAGGTTATTGATTGGATGATTGATTCATGAGAAGAAGAGTCCATAGCGT
>DKPO01000042.1:5788-14163 GCA_002471225.1 Porphyromonadaceae bacterium UBA7332 | reverse complement strand
AAAACGATATGAGCGAAGATTCGAAATGAAACAATCATAGAGCCGTTTGCAAAACAGATCGACAGATCAATTAATAACCTTAATTGCGGTGAGTCGTTTTTAATCTGTGTGAGAGATGTATTTCCGTTCGTCAAATTCGAATGTCATGCAATTGTGAATCACGGTTGAATCTCGTTATAGCTCCCGAGACACAGTACCGGGATCCGCACCCTACATTTAAATACACCATCTGAGAATCTGTCTTATAAAATATTCTGACCTCTTTTACCTCTCTGAACTCCTGTGAAATCTTCTTTTTTATCTTCAAATTGAGGAAATTGATTGAATCAGGTTATTGATTGGATGATTGATTCATGAGAAGAAGAGTCCATAGCGTTTGTAAAACGACATGAGCGAAGATTCGAAATGAAGCAATCATAGAGCTGTTTGCAAAACAGATCGACAGATCAATTAATAACCTTAATTGCGGTGAATCGTTTTTAATCTGTGTGAGAGATGCCTTTTCAGACGTTTCATCTCGTTATATCTCCCGAGACAGGCACCGTTAAAGGAGTTCAGAGAGTTAATTTTTCATCGACTCGGATAAAGTAATTACAGAAATTAGTTTGAAGTAAAAGAGTAACTACACTAACGAGCATAGCGAGTTTACCTCCTAACCACCTCATGCTTTAACTTGTCGGCGAGTAGCAAAGAATATGTCTTAAAAAACGATGCCTGTCTCGGGAGTAATAACGAGATAACCTCTCTGAACTCCTGTGAAATCTTCTTTTTTTGTCTTCCAGTCCAAGTGCTACATAACAAAAAAAGGGCTGTTATGCAACCCACGTCACATAACAGCCCTTTTTTATATCTCATACGTTAAGCCAACTGACTCTCCGTTTCTTTCTCATCCAAGACCTCATACACTGAATTCTTACTCAAAAACTCAGGGACAAGAACCTTCATAGCTCCAACTGTCGCCATTTTATCACCACTTGTTGCCAAAGTACGTAATTCATCAATTGACTCACGTACTGTATCATACGTATATTCACGTACTTTTGC
Organism: Porphyromonadaceae bacterium UBA7332; assembly: GCA_002471225.1. Lineage (GTDB taxonomy): Bacteria > Bacteroidota > Bacteroidia > Bacteroidales > UBA7332 > UBA7332. The sequence continues at coordinate 13,119 of DKPO01000042.1, read as the reverse complement.
AATCATGATTTTTTTATGGTGAGTCGGTAAAGTAAGCTCCTCATCGTTCAACAACTCTTCATAGAGCTTTTCTCCCGGACGAAGACCTGTCTCCACAATCTCAATATCTTTACCCGGAGTCAGACCCGCCAAACGAATCATACGCTTCGCCATATCATAGATCTTCACCGGTGCACCCATATCGAATACGAAAATCTCACCACCTTTACCCATACAACCGGCTTCCAATACCAGGCGACAAGCCTCCGGAATCGTCATAAAGTAACGGATAATATCTTTGTGTGTAACGGTGATCGGACCACCCTTCGCTATCTGACTTTTAAACAACGGAACTACCGATCCGTTTGATCCTAATACATTACCGAAACGGGTTGTAATAATTTTTGTGCGTGCAGAAGATTTTTTCGCCAATGTAAGATACAAGGATTGTACATAGATTTCGGCAATACGTTTTGAGCAACCCATCACATTCGTTGGATTTACCGCTTTATCAGTCGACACCATCACAAAACGATCGGCTCCGTATTTCACCGATAAATCCACTACATGTCGTGTACCTACAATATTCACCATCACAGATTCACAGGGGTGATTTTCCATCATCGGCACATGCTTATAAGCCGCGGCGTGATACACAAAATTCGGACGAAACTCATTAAATAAAGCTTCCAGACGTGGCAGGTTACGAATATCACAGATATAAACCTCTAACTTCAGATCCGGAAAATTACTTTGCAACTTCAGCTGTATCTCGTGTAACGGACTTTCAGCCTGATCGACCAATAATAAACGTGAAGGCTTCGCTGCTGCCACCTGCATCACAATCTCGCTACCGATTGATCCTGCGGCCCCGGTAACCAGTACCACCTCATCCTTCAACATCTGTTTTACTTCACAGTTATCCGTTACGATCACCTCCCGGTTCAGTAAATCCTCGATCTGTATATCATGTACCGAAATTCCTTTTTTCGATCCGCCTTCATTCATATCATGCGGATGATCTGCCAGCAACACTTTAATATTTGCATCCAGTAACTGATCCAGCAAAGTCATTTTAAGCAGATCTTTATTCGAATCCGAAATCATCAGTGAATCGGCACCCAGTTGCTCAAAGAATGAAGCAAGATCCTCAATCTTATCCTGTCCGTACACACGAACACCCATCAGCATTTTGCCGGCATGCATATTCTCTGCATCAATCATCGCTTCGGGTTTATATTTGCTTTTCACGTCAGCCTTCATCATATTCACGATCTTAGCTGTACGCGAATCCGTTCCGAACACCACCACACGACGTTGCTCACGTTTCATCGTACCCAGATAATAATACGTGTACTTGATTCCGATACGCATTACAAAAAGCAAGGTAAAAATAATCAGTGCAAACAAACATACCCACATAGCATCCAGCGGATTTAAAATCACATAATTATTAGCTATATGTGAACTGATAAAAAACAATCCGCTACTCAATAATACATAGAAAAAGATACGTACCATCTCCCGGATCTCCGAATAACGGATAGCCCCTTTATAGATACCCATTACAATATCCATCACACTGAATATACCGATTGCCAAAAGAATGCGCACAGCAATTCCGTCCTCAATCGGTTTATGCAGGATGTAACGATACATCACAATCAATAATACATACGAAAACAGTACGGCTGATTGATCCAACAAAAATACAATCCAGAGTGGAATATGCATTTTCCAGAGTACTTTTCCTAATTTTGTAGATCTGAAAATTTCCATAAATTTAACACTGTATATTATCTATATATTATCCCAAGCTTTATATAAACGAATCATTTGTTTTTACAAAATAAAACAAATAGAGCAACTTACCTATTTCAAACAGTTTATTACGAAAGTAAAATATTAAATCTGTTTATCAAAACGATTCGACACATTGTAGTAAAAAAATAGGTCATTATACTAAAAACAATGCTGATTTTCTTACGAATAGTAACATCTGTCCTTTCTTAGATTTTCAGCTATTGAAGGCTATATTCCCGCAATATATACCATTCTTTTTTAAGTTTAATAATTTGCGATTTTATTTCTTCAATTCCGGTTTCGCCAACCGGACGGGACAACTGCGTGCACATCTCACCGATTACTGCCCCGATGTCCGAAGAGCGCATTGATATAAGTATGGAGCGTAGTTCCGCCTCCGCATTATTCGCTTCCGGAGAGGTGAGTTCACAAACCATTCCCGCAATTTCCAGATCCGAATGATTTTGGTAATATAATTTGTAGCCGATCTGCCCGGGAACCTGGACAGTCTGTATCTCTGCCCAGATCCGTCCGCACAAGGATATTTGCCATTGAATCCGTTCCAATTCGATTATTGCATGTACAAATTCTCTCACATTCGGATTCCATATTTCATTATTCCCGAGAACGACAACCAGCCGTTCTTCTCCACGATGGATCAGCCAACTGATCAGCCGACGTTCGGTCTTTTCGCGTGTAGTCAGTTTATTCCTGGCAGACACAGCAGGTTCGGTCTGATTTACCGGATAGGATTTCGGATCCAATGCACGGATATCACGAAAACCTGTTAATGCCGTAATCTGCTCCATATAAAAATGACGTCTTATCGGATCACAGATACAAGCCAGCAATTCCACAATTACCTGCAATGCCCTTGATCTATACAAGGCTTCTTTACCTGCCGCCTTCCAGATCTGACCGGCGAAATACAACAGTGCATCCTGTCTGCCGGCATAGAGCTTCATCCGCAACTCCCCTTCGGGGATCATTTTACCATACGAATCCGGATCCTCTCCCTGCGGAAGCGGAAAGAGATAAACCTCAAAATCTTCCGCCAGAAAAAGCTTCAGCATCGCTAGTGCCGACTTACGACCCGCATCGTCACCGTCGGTCATTAAGGTTACACAACGCGTAAAACGCTTCAATAGTTTTACCTGATCAATCGTCAATGCTGTACCCAACGGAGCAACCGTTTCCTCTACACCCCCTGCCGACAATCGCAAGACATCTGTATAACCCTCTACAACAAAACAGTTTCCCTCCTTCGTTATCGCCTTTTTTCCTTCAAACAGTCCGTAAAGCTCCCTCCTCTTCTGATAGTAAATACTTTCAGGTGAATTGTGATACTTGGCTATTTTCGGATTATTAACGATCAACCTGCCTCCGAAAGCAACTGTACGTCCCGACAAATTGCGAATCGGAAAGATCATACGGTTTCTGAAGCGATCCATCAAACGAGACTTAGACTGAGGCATAAAAACCAATCCGTTAGTAACAAGCAATTCTTCTGAATAGCCCTTCCGTCTTAGCGTACGAAGCAATAAGTCATCTATTCCGGGAGCAAATCCCAAACGAAAACGCGAAACCGTTTCGGTATCTATTCCGCGGTTATCCAAAAACACTTGTGCTTCTTCACAGTCAAGATGACTGACAAAACACTCAGCAGCCGCTTCATTCAAGGTAAAAAAACACTCACGTGCTTCGTGATGTTTCTTATCCTCCGTTGTCCGTACAGCATCCTCTACCAAAATTCCGGACCGGACCGCTAATCGGCGAACCGCTTCATCAAACGATATAGCCTCATGTTTCATCAAAAAAGTGATCACATCACCTGTTTCGCCACAACTGAAACATTTATAGATTCCTTTGGAGGGTAACACACTGAACGAAGGATTTTGCTCCTGATGAAAAGGGCAAAGTCCACGATAACTCGTTCCTTTCCTGATCAGCTTCACAAATTGTGAAATTACGGATACCGGATCCGTAACTTGTTTTATTTTATCAATAGTCTCTTGATTAATCATAGTTCTTCTTTTTGTTGAGTCGTTTAGTTGGTGATTTGGTGATTGTTCATTGTTATTTGTTATTTGGCACACCAACCCCGTAGGGGCGTTTGGCAAACGCCCGTGATCCAAAACCATCAAAAAACAATCAACCACACAAATGTTTTGATCCGAACAACGCAATGTATTTTTGTTGGTTAAATTCAATTGCCGTACAATTGCGGAAGACGGATAGGCACAACTTGTCTCGGGAGCTATAACGAGAAGGCACTATCCCTACAAATACTCAAAATCAATCCCACAAATGTTTTGATCCGAACAATACCGTTTTTATTCGGTCAATTCAATCAAAAGATATTCAATACCAACCCTGTAGGGTTGGATCCACGTATCCAACCGTGATCCAAAACCATCAAAAAACAATCAACCACACAAATGGTTTGATCCGAACAATGCAATGTATTTCCGTTGGTCAAATTCGAATGCCGTACAAATTTGGAACACGGGTAGGCATACCGTGTCTCGGGAGTCATAACGAGAAAGCCGCACCCTACATTTAAATACACCATCTGAGAATCTGTCTTTTAAAACATTCTGACCTCTTTTACCTCTCTGAACTCCTGTGAAACAATGTCTTTCTGTTGGTCAAATTCGAATGCCGTACGATTGGGAAACAAGGGCGGATCTCGTTATAACTCCCGAGACAGGCACCGTTAAGAGAGTAAAAGTAAAAAACATATTTCGGGCGTACGCTCTGAAACTCCTGTACTCCTTGTCTATTTCTTCTAAGAGTCTTTCACAAAGAGTTCGGGAGTTGAATAAGTAAGAAAAGATAATATTTCGGGCGTACTCTCTGAACTCCTGTGAAATCTTTCATTATTCAAACCGCCGCATCGTACCATCGTGTTTAAACTTCACAAAACCCGTTTCGCCATTACGGAATTTAGATATAATAATTTCGCCCTCATTCTTGAACTCCGAATTTCGATTGTAATACTCCTCCCTATAGAGAAAACCAACAATATCCGCATCCTCTTCGATAGCACCTGATTCCCGCAAATCCGCAAGCATCGGACGTTTATCCGTACGAGCTTCCACATTCCGGTTTAACTGGCTCAAAAGAACAACCGGTATATTCAGCTCTTTAGCCAGATTTTTACAGGCTTTGGTTATCTGACTCAGATCCATGTGCCGCGACAGCACACTGTTACCCGACTGAATCAACTGTAAATAATCGATAAAAATAACATCCACCCCCACATTACGCTGCTGACGCAATGCGATATTGCGAATATGCATCATTGGAATTCCGGGAGTATCTGCAATAGTGATGCTCCGTTTACCTATATTTCCCGCCGTAATACGCATACTGTTTTCGTGCTGAGAATAAAGCGCACCGGTTTTAAACAGATTGATCGGAATATCCGATTCGTTAAGCAACATCCTGTTACCAAGCTGCACGGCTGTCATTTCCAGACTGAAGATCAAAACGTGTTTATTGTTGCGGGCTATTTCCATAGCCATATGAATCGCAATAGCCGTTTTTCCCATAGATGGACGACCTGCCAGAATAATCAGATCACCGTTTTGCAGACCGTTTGTCACTTTATCAAATTTTCCGATTCCGGATTTCAGCCCATTCGTTTCACCTTTACCTGAATTCTCTTTTCGCAGATCATATTCAGCCACAACCTGATCCATCACCTTACGACTCGTGAAAACCCGATCGTCTGTGGCATTCAGCTGCATGAGTTCGTTGAGTTGCGCATTACATTCTTCAATCAACATATCACTCGCATACTGTTCAGTCGAAGCTTTCACACTCAGTTTAGTCCCCATATCCATAATCCGCCGTAAAACATAACTTTCACGTATCAGACCCATATGAGCGATATAATTCTCGAAACGATCTGCCCGGGCATAAATAGTTGTCAGATTCATCACGCCACCTGCGGCTTCAAGCGTGCCGCTCTCTACAAGAGCCTGTTGAGTAAGCGTAAGATCCACTTTTCCGTGTTTGAGATAAGCCATGCGAATCGCCGCAAAAATGGCCTGATTAGCCGGATCATAGAACATTTCTGGAACCAAAGCTGCGAATATTGCTTCGTAATCCACTTCATGAAGCAGCATACTGCCGATCAATTCAGCCTCTGCATCCGGATTGTGAGGATAATTCGTATTAGTCATCGATTCCTAATTCTTTAAGTTTTTGTTTTGTTTCTTTATTACGCGGTGATTTAAGAGCAAAAACTTTTTTCATCTCTTTCCGAAATTCCTTGTCGAACACATCGAGAGTCATTTCGTTCAAACCGAACAACCTTTGCTTTTTGGCGAATTCTTGCAGTAGTTTCAAAACTTCATTTGTGTCTCTGCCTGAGAATCCGGTCCATTCATTCAGTATTTGATCGGCATTTGGCACATTCATTTCCGCAATATGTTCCATCGAATACCAGGGTTTTCTGTATTTGACTTTCTGTAACTCCTGAAAAGAGGGGACAGCACGCGCGCTATTTCTTCTTGTATTTTCTTTAAAACTTTCTTTGTTTATATCTTCTTTATTATGTCGCTCACTTGTTTGCATCTTTGCTTGCTTGTTTGATTGTTCATTCATCTCAACAGGCAAATGTTTCGCGACTTGATCCGAATCAATCGCAAAAATCCATTCATTAAAGGATAACAAGGTTACTTTACTATGCATTTTTGAACATTTTCTGCTTGTAACATCCTTTGTCGTTGCGCCTGTTGTTCTGTTGATGGCTATTTTAGACAGGTAGACAATCTCCTTCCGAACCAGATTCCACGATACTAAAGTGTCTATAAATCGAGTGATACTGGAACGATCCACTCCCTGATTTTTAGCATACATATTGATCGAAAGGCATATCTCGAGACAATCCAGTTGTATTTCATATCCGTTCATATTGAATAAACGGGGCTTGTAGGTAGCCATTCCCATCAAATCTATCAGAACTCCTCTTTCAGCCGGAGCAAGGCTTCGCCAGAAGGAGCTGTTAAGAAGCTCCCTCGCTATTTTTAAATATCCCATATTTTTGTTTTTAGTTTTTCTTGTTTAATCGTGAAGATCGCTTTGCTCTTTTTTGTTTAGTTGTTGAGGCGTTGAGCTGTTGAGTTGAAAGAGCGCTTCGCTTTTGTTTTTTGTAAAGCAGCAAGCTGCTTTTGGTTTTACGCCTAAACACCTAAACGGCTAAACAGGAAAAGTTTATTTGGTGATTCAACCAACCAAACATTTCATTACCAACAATGTTGTACGCTGTCCCCCAATCAACCAAATAATTCAATACCAACGCCGTTGTATGCCGATTCCCCAAACCAACCAAACGATTCAATACCAACATCGTTGTATATCGGTTCCCCAAAACCACCAAACGATTCAATACCAACGCCGTAGGGGCGTTTGGCAAACGCCCGCGGTTCAAAACCATCAAATATCAATCAATCCCACAAATGTTTTGATCCGAATAATTTTTCGTTGGTCAAATTCGATTGCCGTACGATTGTGAACCCCGGGCGTTTACCAAGCGCCCG
>DKPO01000042.1:0-5536 GCA_002471225.1 Porphyromonadaceae bacterium UBA7332 | reverse complement strand
TGCCGTACGATTGTGAATCACGGTTGAATCTCGTTATAGCTCCCGAGACACAGTACCGGGATCCGCACCCTACATTTAAATACACCATCTGAGAATCTGTCTTAAGAAACGATGCCTGTCTCGGGAGTAATAACGAGATAACCTCTCTGAACTCCTGTAAAATCTCCGTCTTTCCGTTGGTATTTGTCCATTGTTCTTTCACTCGTCCCCTACGGTTCTCCCAAATGATGATAGATGCGCTCCACCATATGAGGAGTCAGATAGCGCTGCCGCGGTTGAAATCCCGTTTGTCGAAGCTCCGTGTACAGAAGCGGACAACGATGAATCCAGCGCTTAAGGTGTTTAGTTGCAGTTGTAGAAGGTTGCTGAGGGAAATAGCTTAGCGCAATATCCCGAAAACGAATCATTCCCATGATGATATCAGGTTTTAAAGGGTTAACAATGTTTTTCAAATAATCTTTTTGGGTCTGTTTTACGAAATACGTATATCTATACCGGAAAATACGTATTTAATAAAATTAAAACAGGCATTTCATTTAATCGAAGTACGTATTTCGCAGCATAGAAATACGCACTTCATTTTACCATTAAAATAATTAATCACATACTGCCTGTAAGAAGCAGTAATACAGATATGTATTACTGTGAAGTGAGCGAAAATCTTGCTCACAGACATTCATTAATCTATATTCTTTTTTTGTGAAATATTCTGTTTTGTCGTTTTAAATATACAACGCGACAAATCCAAAAACAAGCCCTTGGTTCACTTTTTTGTCTGAATAATCACCATTCTTGCTAAATTTTGTATGAATATTTGTTTATTTATCCAAATTTAAAACTGAATTATTGTCTGCTTTCCAACACAAAATCACGAATCTCACGTGCTTTTGCGCTAGAGACATACACTCCGAAACTCAGTAAAACTTCGCCTGTTTTCAGCGTAGTAAGGAGAGATGAAGGGACATGCTGAAATATCCGTAAACTCATCAGAAAAGTTCTGTGGAAAAAAAAGGAATCGGCCATTTCCGTTTCCAGGATCTTTGTTTTTATATGACTGATGTTCGTAGAGTATATTCCTGACACGGCATTTCCCAGGTCTATAAGCTTCATTTTCCGATCTTCGCAAATCACTACTGCGATAGTATTCAAGACAATTTTGTCCATCTTCTGTCTTTTCTTCAAATAGATTACACACTCATTTTCAAAAGATTCCTCATGCTGCCTGTATGAAACTAAACTAAAAAACTCCTTTTTCTCATCTTGACTCAACGCATGAAATGCATCTAATGCTGTTTTGATTTTATTTTTACTCATCTTCTATCTAATTGCGTCCATGAGCAAGATTCCATGTAAAATAACTAAAAAAATAAATCCAGTCTCCCAATTCCAGCGTATATCCGTCAGGAAATACGTACATCCTCATCTATTTGTGTTAAAAAAAGCAACTAAAGTTCCTTATGATCCCTTATGGTCAATTGACTTTTTACTCCGTCATACCTTTGGCAAACAAGGATGATCAACCTTACAGGCTGCTTTGAATTTTGAGATTATCACTGATAACGCTTCCTATTTTTCATTCAGCTTCTTATTTCTAATTATTAAAAACTAAAGATTATGGCAATTAAGTATTGTGTAGTTGAGCGAGCAAACCCACAGGATCGTGAGGCTCCAAAGAAATTTTATGCAAGTGCAGTAAAACGTGGTTCGATGGGATTGGACGGACTGGCAGAACGAATATCGGAATCAAGCACTGCTAGTAAAGCAGATACACTCTTGGTACTCACTGCTCTTTCCACTCAGTTGCAGTTACTCTTATCGGAGGGCTATTCGGTTAAATTACAAGGACTCGGAAGTTTGCGCGTGACACTGAACGGCATCGGAGCCGACACGCAGGAAGAATTCGGGGTGCATCTGATACGCAAACCGAATATCCGTTTCCTTCCGGACAAAGAGCTTCTGGATCGTGTGAAAAGAACTTCACTGGAGCGGGTTCCGCGTTCTGTTGGTTCGTCGGGAGGTGATACGGGTAATCCGGGCCAGGGTGAATAACTTTTTTAAATCGTGATTATGAAAATATCTGACAAGGGTCTGGAGCTGATCCAAACGTTCGAGGGGTGCCGCCTTACGGCATATCGCTGCAGTGCAGGACGATGGACGATTGGCTACGGACACACGGGAACTGAAGTTGTGGAGGGCTTGCGAATAACGCAAGCCCGTGCCACTGAGTTATTACTGCTGGATGCAAACGAAGTGCTCACGATGTTGCGCAGCGAAATCAGACAACCTGTTCGCCAATGCCAGCTGGATGCACTGGTGTCATTAGGATTCAATATCGGAGTCAATGCTTTGCGTAAATCCACGCTGCTGCGACTGGTTAATCGCAATCCGGATAATCCCGATATAGAGAAAGAGTTTATGCGTTGGGTGTATGTGAAAGGTACTGTATCGGCTGGATTGGAAAGAAGAAGAAAAGCGGAAGCGAAACTGTATGCGGAGAAGTGATGAGAAGAAGATTTTTCACAGGAGGTAAGAGAGGGGGGGGTATAATTTATAATTTATAATTGAACGAATCCGCCCGTGGTGCACCATCGTATGGCAATGGAATTAAAACGAACAAAAGGCATCTCTCACACAGATTTTAATAGATTTCACAAATTGACGCTGATTGAAAACCGACTCACCTCAATGAAGGTTATGGATTGATCCGGCGATCTGTTTTGCAAACAAATCTATGATTGATCCATTGCGAATCCTCACTCATATCGTTTTGCAAACGCTATGGACTCGTCTTCTCATAAATCAATCATTCAACCAATAACCTGATTTAATCAATTTTCTCTATTTTATAAAAATCCAGGTATACAAGAATTGGGATAATTGTGATAATCAGTTAAGAACTCTCTGACTTTTGAAATACAGGAGATTGAGTCTGACTCGTTTATTAGAACGAGGCAAGGGAAAGCTACAGGATTTTAAAAGTGGAGCACTTGATAAAGGGCTCTGAAGAGAGATTTCTTGACTTAATTGTGGTGAGGTTATTTTGTATTCCTAATCTGCGTGAGACCGTGTATTTGATTGAACGAACAAAAGCAGCTTGCTGCGATCTTCTGCTGTTTAGACGTTGAGCGAAAGCTTTGCTTTCTTGTTGAGGCGTTGAGACGTTTAGGCGTAAAAACAAAAGCAGCTTGTTGCGATCTTCTCAACTAAACGAATAAACGACTAAACAACTAAACAAAAAAAAGAATGAAAGAAATCTGGATGTATTTACTACCCTCTGGCTTTATAGCTTCATTGCTGACATGGTTAGTAAACCGGCGACGCGAACGCCTGAAGGATATACGGGAAGAGCACTCAGTCTATCGGGAGCTTTACGAAGATTTAAAAGTATTAATCAAAAAACAAAGCGTAGAACATGGAGAATTACGTCGCAAGATTTTCAGGCTTGAAAGAGCCTTTGAGGAGGTTAACCGTTGCATTTACAGGAACCGTTGCCCTTTGCGCAATAAGTTGCCGTTCAATGAAACAGATGGAATGGAAGGAACGCTCCCTCCAAACGGAGCGGATCGGACAAGAGGTGATCCTCCTGCCTGAATCAGAGCGCCTGCTTGTGGATCTGTCAGCTCTGGAGAATATGCCCCGGGCTTCAACGTTGACGAAGCCGAAAGAAACGGATAAAGGGGGACTCACAGTAAAGAAACGTCCCGATGGGTTGATTGAGATAGAGAGTCGGCGCGACACGATTCGCATCCGATCAGATACGGTTTGCAATCACTCTCAGGAAAACACCGAAGTGATGCAAAAGAAGGAATCGGGAAATGCCGCCCTAAAATGGCTTTCCCTGTTTTTGTTGATTTGCTTGTTCGTTTATTTGCTGAGGCGGTGATTTGGGTATTTGCGGATTCGTTCATTGTTCAATGTTCATTGTTGGTCTTCCTTCTAAGAGTATTTTTCACAAAGAGTTCGGGAGTTAAAAGAGTAAAAAACAAAAAATCACTTCGCGCGTATGCTCTGAAACACCTGTACGACTTGTCTATTTTCTTCTAAGAGTTCTTCACAAAGAGTTCGGGAGTTAAATGAGTAAGAAAAGATCTACTTCGGGCGTATGCGCTGAAACTCCTGCACTCCTTGTCTATTTTCTTCTAAGAGTTTCTTCACAAAGAGTTCGGGAGTTAAATGAGTAAGAAAAGACCTACTTCGGGCGTATGCGCTGGAATTCCTATACTCCTTGTCTATTATCTTCTAAGAGTCTTTCACAAAGAGTTCGGGAGTTAAAAGAATAAGAAAAGACCTACTTCGGGCGTATGCTCTAAAACTCCTGTACTCCTTGTCTATTTTCTTCTAAGAGTCTTTTCAACAAAGAGTTCGGGAGTTAAAAGAGTAAGAAAAGATCTACTTCGGGCGTATGCGCTGGAATTCCTATACTCCTTCCTATTTCTTCTAAGAGTCTTTCACAAAGAGTTCGGGAGTTAAAAGAGTAAAACCAAAAACACACTTTCGGGCGTATGCGCTGAAAATCCTGTACTCCTTTTCTATTTTCTTCTAAGAGTCTTTTTAACAAAGAGTCCGGGAGTTTAATCAGGAAGAAAAGACCTACTTCGGGCGTATGCTCTAAAACTCCTGTACTCCTTGTCTATTTTCTTCAAAGAGTCTTTCACAAAGAGTTCGGGAGTTTATTTTCTATCTCCTATTGAGATATTAAAGACGATCCGTAGAATAATATTCATCTTCAGTTATCACCTTTTTATTCTTGAAGCACCTCAGGATCCCATCCTTAAGAGAAACTGTATTGAAGTTAATCAATAACCCAACATCTTTATCCGCCAATTTCAAATAAGTTATTAACTGAGCTTTATGAATAGGCTCTAAATCTTTAACAGCTTTAAGCTCAATAATTATTCTATCATCAACCAACAAATCAATTCTGAAACCTTCATCCAGTTTCACATCATTGTATATCACAGGAAGGCTCTTTTGCCGTTCGACATTAAATCCTGCAACTTTTAATTCATAGGCTAAAGCTGCTTCATAAACACTTTCAAAGAGACCCGGCCCCAGTGTTGAATGTACACGGTAAGCACAATTTAATATAATTGAGGATAATTGATTCAAGGACTTTAATGTTTCCATAATAATCAGATTTTAAGATTTTACTACAAAGAGTTCGGGTGCTTAAAGAGTTAAGCCCAAATACATCGGGCGTACGCTCTGAAACCCATGTACTCCTTATCTATTTCTTCTAAGAATCTATTTAACAATGAGTTCGGGAGTTAAATGAGTAAGAAAAGACCTACTTCGGGCGTATGCGCTGAAACTCCTGTACTCCTTGTCTATTTTCTTCTAAGAGTTTATTCACAAAGAGTTCGGGAGTTAAAAGAGTAAAAAACAAAAAAAATCACTTCGGGCGTACGCTCTGAAACTCCTGTACTCCTTGTCTATTTTCTTCTAAGAGCTCTTCACAAAAAGTTCGGGAGTTGAATGAGTAAAAAACAAAAAAAATCACTTCGCGCGTACGCTCATAAACTCCTGCACTCCTTGT
>DKPO01000040.1 GCA_002471225.1 Porphyromonadaceae bacterium UBA7332 | reverse complement strand
TTTTGGTAAAGAGGGAGAAGTAACAATGAAAGAAGAACAAGGGGAAAATAGAAAAATGACTCTCTACCCTTCTTTTACTCCTGTAAAACTCTTCTTAAATTCAGGTAGATCAATTTAAAGGAACTGATTTACAGAAGCCAGGGTTTTTTACCACTCACAAACAGAGATTATTTGAAGAAGTATTGTGTTCTGAATTCACTATACTTCAAAGCTATATTTTTGAAACAAAATAGATTATTTCAATTAATTTTTGTTTTATATTCAGAGATATTTTGCCATTTATTAGATTTTATGTTTATTGCGATATTATTCTAAATCTAATAATACTATGGACTTTAAAGATTCATTAAAAATGTTGTCTGAACGTGTATATAAAATGAAAGACAATATTCTCACTGAAGAAGCTACTAAAAATGCATTGATCATGCCTTTTATTCAAACATTAGGCTATGATGTATTTAATCCTCTTGAGGTTGTACCCGAATACACATGCGATATTGGCACAAAGAAAGGAGAGAAGATTGATTATGCAATCATTAAAGACAATGAAGCGATTCTTCTGATTGAGTGCAAGCACCATTCCCAAAATCTCACACTACATGACAACCAACTTTTGAGATATTTCCATGTTTCAAAAGCAAAATTTGGAGTATTAACTAATGGGATTGAATATCGTTTTTATTCTGACTTGGATGAATCAAATAAAATGGATGAAAAGCCATTCTTCACTGTAAATCTGGCTGACGTAAAAGATAATCAGTATGATGAGCTACGCAAATTTCACAAATCCTATTTCGACATCGATAATATAGTAAACTCTGCAAGCGAATTAAAATACACCAAGGAGTTGAAGGAACTAATTGCGAATGAAATGAGTGCTCCAAGTGAACCATTAGTGAGATTATTGACCAAACAGATTTATAATGGTTTAGTTACGGCGAAGGTTGTCGAACTATTTGGCTCATTGATAAAGAAATCATTCAATCAAATTGTTAATGAAGAAATCAATGACAGACTAAAATCCGCATTAAACAATGATGAGAATAAGGCTCAAACAGAAGAATCTAATGCGCCTGTTAAATGTGATGAAGAAACAACAGCTAACCCTGCCATTGTAACAACGGAGGAAGAAATGGAAGGCTATTTTATAGTGAAATCAATCTTGAGAAATGTTATTGATGTCAATCGAATAACCCACAGAGATACACAATCTTATTTTGGAATACTATGCGATGACAATAATAGAAAGCCAATCTGTCGTTTACACTTCAACAGCTGTAATAAATATATCGGATTATTCGATACTGAAAAGAAAGAACGAAAAGTACTATTGAATAATTTAAACGACATTTACAGCTATGCCTCTGAAATAGAACAAACTGCAAAAACATATTGCGATAATGACTAAATAAAAAAGGCAGGATTCTGATTAATGGTCAGAGTCCTGCCTTTTTTTACTTGAATTAATTCTGGGAGCTATGAAAAATATCAGATTCTGATATATTCTTTAAAAACAAGACTATTCGCCACTCCTAATCTTAGAACAATGCGCCAGTGGTTATAACCATAACTCAATTGATCCAATGAGCATTTCTTTAGGTATTTAGATGAAAATCTATCAAATTCCTCATCGTTTTCAAATTCTTCAATCTTAAATTCATTTATTATTTCAGATAAATACTCCATCGCTTTATTGTTATATCTTTCAATTAAATCATACCTTGTATAGTGGCGGCATATCAATTCAAACAAATTATTATCAATTTTATTATCAGGATTATTAAGTCGATATTCCACTCTCAATCCAGCCCCATTTTTAAATACATATGCAAATAAAAACTGAATATTAGGCAAGCTGTCAGTATAAAAATTAATCGTAAAGCGATTCCCATTTTTATCTAAAAAATCATCACCTTTTAAACTATTACATTGACTGCATGCTGGAATAAGATTTAATACATTAATCGCATACTCCGGGTACTTTTCCTTTGGCAAGATATGCTCAGTAGTATTTGATTCACTAATTACACAATATGGACATAGGTTATTATAAGTACTACGATTAATTCGGAAATATTCCAACCTAAAATCTTTTATCACTTTGGTCTTTGAACCATAAAGACTTAACAATAAATCCTTCTTATTATTAACTACTGCGGATGGTGAGTGAGCTTCTAAAGTATTCGCTATGTGATGAGATTTATATTCATCATAACAAGTGTTCATATCATTCTCAATAGCTTTTAAAGCTAATTTATCGGTCCCCTTTTTCCTATCTACAGTTTTTTTATATACATCAAAAGGGTCTTTTGATTGATACTTCTGAAGATTAATCATGATTATTCAAGTATTTATCAATTAACATAAACAAGCCCATACTTATAGGAACATCTTTATATTGAATTTTCTGAAGCACATCATCAAAATCCTTACTCCTCTTCACAATATCTAAAACTGTTTGCTTATAGGACTTGGTCATTGAATTACGCCCAAATACATCTTCCGTGATAGTTGTTAAGTTTTCTCCAAAAGATTCAATCCGCATATCTCTGACAATAGGAGATCCATCCTCTTCTGTATCTACAATTATTACATTTCGAGATAATAGTTCTTGAATAATTAATGAAGAATGTGTTGCCATTATACAACAAGATTGATATTTATTGCATATATAATTAATAATTTCAATTATTTGAGTAATACCTTTCGGATGTAAATGTATCTCTGGTTCGTCTAATAATAGCAATGAGTTTATACGGATATTTGCAACAATTTCAATGATCATATTCATTAACATAGACTGACCAGAGCTCAATTTTGGATACAAATCAGAGAAGGCATCATAATATATTTCCCACAAATCACCTATTAACAAATCAACCATTCCTTTATCAAATAATAATCCAAGAGATTCATAAAGAGCTTTTTCACGACCTAATTTTTCAATTTGCTTCAAAGATCTTAATGTCCGCTCAAGAATTTCTCGTTCAGTCATTATCCGCCCTTCTTTATGCTGAATACCACAATAAACATAATTGAATGAAGATGATTCAATATTAAAAAATTTATCAAAAATACTATATGAGGTAGCAATAACTTTGGTGAATAATGGTGGATGAGGACTAAATCTTTCTACTTCATTTTTAACTAAACATTCAGCAAGTTGACTTAAAACAGTAGTTTTCCCAACTCCATTATTACCTATCAAAGCAACTATCCTATTTAAATTTCGTGGATGATCTATCTGCTCAAAATTAAATCTAATTGAAAGTAGATCTTGTTCATAATAAGGAATTTTAGCTTTAAAGATAAAATCAAATTTTTCTGACTCTGAATATCCCGCCAACACATATCTTGCCATTTGCAAAGCCTTATCAGCAGAAGAATCTCTGATTAATGATAGTCTAAATATAGATGTCTCTTGAAATTCATCACAAATCTTACTAAAACATGCAGCATCCCGAAAGGCTAATAGAAAATTCCTATATTCAGGTCCAAGAATATCCTTTATTTTTCGATAATAAGCCAGTTCCTGACCAAGCGAACAAAAGTTTTGTTGTAGATTTGTTATTCCAGATTCGATGGTTCCATATGTTACGTCATTATCCCGATTCATGATCTTTACCATACCAATATATTCACACTCATTCGGAGCCTGAAAATATTTCAAAAAATAACGTGTTTTACAACCATAGTCATCCCAAATCCTCTCTTCTAATTTAAATGCAGGAAATGTTTTACAATCTTCGTCCACATAGATAGGAATTTTATTAGGTATTACATCTATTAAAACATGGGCATGATCTAAACCTTCCATTAGACGATAACAAGGTAAATCATCTATAAATTCGGCCTGGGCTAACTCACAAAATATAGGTCTTAATATTTTATTTATGCCCTCCACATAATACAAAATATCATCTTTATCTTCCCGGACAGTTGGAGAAACTACTACTTCTATAAACTTAATGAAGTACTCCAGTTCACCTCCCAATAAATCAAATCTTCTCAAAAATGTTTCTTCTTCATCCCAATCATCATTATTAATTAAATGCTGAATAGCATCAGCTTCTGCATTTTTAAAACGAGAATCCTCTGATGGCATTTCTGGTAAATCCCAAATCAACTTTAGAAAATCCACAATATTTAGATCCTCATATGAATTTCCGGAATACCTTCCTAAATAATTTGGTTGGCTTATGACATAATTATATATCTTACGCTTAACTTTTGCTTCGATTGTTATTTCCATCGTCAATTATGTATTACTTTGTGAATCAACATATCAATAAATAATAGTTCATGTTATATTATAACACCCTACCACATCCAAATATATATAATATTATTCAAATTAAAAGAAGCGTGATAACTTTTTACATATATCTATTTTCATAAAACCCATAAATCAATATTTGAATCCATTACTCTCAATCTTATCCTTCCGTACATTTGCATCATTCTTTCAAAAAAGAATCTGCAAATACTGTATATTTGTGAGAAATCCTAATTTTAGAACGCCGTGATTCAAGATTTTATCGCTTTTGATGTAGAAACGCCTAATAGAAACAATGATTCTATTTGTCAGATAGGGATCGTGAAAGTTGCAGATCTACAGATTGTCGAAAGATTATCAATTTTAGTCCGTCCGCCGGAAAACAGATATGACAATATGAATATTTGTGTTCACGGGATATGTCCGGAGCAAACGGAGTCGGAACCTGAATTTCATGAAATATGGCCTCTTATATCGTCTTACTTTATCAATCAAACGTTAGTTGCTCACAACGCGTCATTTGATATTGCGGTATTGGAGAAAGTAGCTAATTTATACGACATTAATCTTTCGGGGTTTGCAAGAGAGGTATATTGCACTTCGTTACTGAATAACCGTGCCAGTCTCCCGGATTGTTGTAAGGCTTATAATGTCGAGCTGATCAATCATCATGATGGTTTGTCTGACGCTGAAGCGTGTGCTAATATTTTCATCAATATGCAGATCAATGGTCCTGTTGAGGTTGAAAAGACGAAAAAGAAGTCTTTGTTTGCTTCGAAAAGAATTGATCCGGAAACATTGAAGAAAGATTTATCGAATGCTGATCCTGAGAACCCTTTTTTCGATAAGAGGGTTGTGATTACAGGTAATCACCATATAGACCGGAATGATTTGGCGTCTATACTTAAAACCATGGGGGCTGATATTAATACTTCCATATCACGGAAAACGGATTTCGTAATTGCGGGATCGGGTGCAGGGCCGTCTAAAATGGGTAAGGTCCGGGAACTTATATCAGAGGGCTTCCATATTAAAATTATCTCTACCGAAGAGTTGAAGAAGTTGCTATCGCTTCACTGATTGGTCTTTTGTACCTGATGGAAGAATATAACCGAATATGAACTGATCATATCTTCCTTGTAAAATGTCTGCTTGGTATTAATGGAGCGATATGGCTTTCGCGTCAGGCCTCAGGAGACAAGGATGGTTTCGGAACAGGATGGGCATAAAGCCCATCGCTCGGATCCTTGCAGAGTCAAATAAAATGAGTATATTTATATCTCAACATACAAAGCACATATTAAACATATAAGAAATTATAATGCATTGAGTCCTATCCCTTGATAACTTAAAGTTCCTTCTATAAATTTCATAGCTTTAATTTCATTAATTCTGTTTCATGGATATCTTTTGATTTAGTAAAAATCAAAATGTTATGTCCCCAGGGTATTTGCATATATTGAGGCTGTCCTAATAGTCCAACAGCTTGTTGGACTATTGCACCACCACTGTAAAAACTATAAAACTTCTTGCAATAAAATAGATTGCTTCTTGATAGACCTTTCATATCCTGAAATTCAACCTGCAAATCTTTTGCGACTTGTTCTATGAGCTTATTACCCCAGATATTTTCTTTTTCGCAAATCATTTTGCCTAGCTCCCAATAAAATTCTATCAAAACGGAGTTGGCAGCTATCATTGCCTTAATACGGGTATTGCGAATCTTTGATTTAAGTTCGGACAGCCATTCGATATACTGACGGTCCAGGGTGTCTGTGTCTAATTGCATATATTTAAAGTTTTAACTCAAAATAGGAACTTTGGATATAAGTACATATTTTCTGAATAACCGAAGCAGTCTCCAGTATTGTTGTGCTGAGACGTATGCTACATAAAATATACAAAGAGCAGATACGTAATGCATCTGCTCTTTGTATATGTATATCTAAATTTCTTCTGTTTTGACAATTTTACCTTCTTTGAGCGTTAGCTTCAGCATAGGTGCTTTACTCCAGGATTCACTTGTCAGATTGTTATCATTAGTCGGTTTGATATAGTAAACTCCGGAAACCCAGGAGGCAAACATAGCTCCGGAAGTATTTTTCTGACGCAGAAACTCTTCGTTGTCTGACGGAATAGAGATTTTATCGAATTTCTTATTCACTAATTTCTCCATGCGCTGATATCTTTCTTCACGCAATTGGACATTGTATTGTTTTTTGCCTTTGTCGGCTTTATTGAACTCTCCATCGGTATTCAGGGAAATCCCTGTCAGAATAAGAGAGTCGCCCTGGATTGACCAGTAAGGCTTATAGTTCATATGATAATCATAGGTGTCTGTTGCAAAATTGAAGTTTATCTCAGCTTTAGGAATTTCGGGATAAAGGTCTTTATAGCCTTCAAAGAAATTAAGTGGAGATTTATTGATCAGATAGCGATTATTGTCAATGATCAGTGCATCGGTATCGCCGGATAATAGATCATTAATTATCTCTTTCCGATCTTTATACTCTTGTGCATACACAGAGACTCCCATCATAGGTAAAAACATAAGGGCAATACCTATTCTTTTTGCCAATTGTTTTTTTCCCGAATCAGCGATCGGTAGTTTTCTTAGTTTTTTCATATATATTCGATTTTTAGTGATTGAATTCTTGCTGTTGATACAACGGAATTCCGATTAATAAACAGGGTTGTTCACTTATATAATCCTTTCAAGGATTTGATATCCTTCGTTTTAAGGAAAACAATAGCCGGGTATAAATGTTTTGCAAATAAAATGGAAAATATTTCATTACAACCATAAAAAATACTTTTAACACTTTAATTATGATATTTAATTATCGTTCTATCCGTTAAGTAGACATTATTCGTTAAAATCAGAATTGCTATTTTAAGATGATCGCATGATTGGGATTGTATTCGTTTTGGAAAAGGATTGAAAGAATACTAATTCATATCGTATGATTAAACCTTTTGGATTTATGAGAATCAAAGGATAAACTAACGAAGAAACAAACTATTGTTTATTAATCAATTAAACGAATCATTATGAAATCAATTAAATTATTTGCAGGTGTATTTACTTTCGTATTATGTCTTTCTACATTGGGTCTGAATGCACAAAACAGAGATAGAGGTGAAAGAAATAAGGCTAATTCGGAGAAGCGTATTGAGATGCTGACTAAGGAGCTTGATCTGAACAGTGATCAGGTGACTAAAATCAAGGCTATGTGGGAACAAAACAACAAGGACAGAGATGCTTTGCGTGAGACCAGACAAAAAGATAATGAGCAGTTTCAGAGTCAGATGAAATCTATGAGAGAGAAGAATCAGGCTGAAATGAGCAAAATCTTAACTCCGGACCAGTTGGCTAAATACAAGGAGTTGCAAAAAAAACAAAGACAAAACCGACCAGGTGGTAAAAATAAAGGTGGTCGTAAATAAATAATCAAAAAAAGGGCTGTCTAACAACGTCAAGAT
>DKPO01000025.1:29303-39880 GCA_002471225.1 Porphyromonadaceae bacterium UBA7332 | reverse complement strand
GAAGCAGGATATCAGATCGACATACCTTCTTTTTCCGTTCAATATCAAATATCATGCCTTCCGGTTTAATAATGTACGTCCCTATATCGTAGGAGGCATAAGCTTTGGTTTCGATCTCACCCGAAAGAAAGATCAGCCATTATTATTGAAACCTATGAATTCATACCTCGAATTCGGAGTGGGTTGTGATTTCTACTTCCCTTATTTCAAATTGATTCCTGAAATAAAGTTTTGTCTCGGATTGCCTGATGTGCTGGATAAAGAAAGAAAAGACCTGACAAACCTGGATTACGCACCCTATACAAAAGCTTTGAATAAAGTGACATCCCGTTTGTTGGTCTTTTCCCTGTATTTTGAATAATAACTGACGAGTACTTAATAAATAAAATAACCCGCAGCACCTGAAATTACGATAATCCAGATCGGATGAAGTTTCATGAAATACATAGCAACAAAGCTAAGCACACAAATAGCAACACTTATCCAGTCTATAAAATTCGTACCGTTCATAAGCATGATAGCTGCCGAAGCGATCATACCGACTGCTGCGGGACGAATTCCTTCGAAGGCTCCTTTTATCCACTTATTATTGCGGAATGCAAAAAAGAATCGTGCTATCAGAATTACTATTATAAATGAAGGCAATACTGTGGCAAGTGTAGCGACGATTGCTCCCCAAACGCTTCCCGTCACCTGATATCCGATATAAGTTGCACTATTGATTCCTACCGGACCGGGAGTCATTTGAGAAATTGCCAGAATATCAGTAAACTCTTCGGTTGTTACCCATTGATTCACCTCAACAACTTCATGCTGTATAAGCGATAAAATAGCATATCCGCCACCAAAGCCAAACAAACCGATTTTAAAATAAACCCAAAACAGTTTGAAATATATCATAGTCCTTCCTCCTCGTCTTTCTTATCTTGCGTTTTTACCAACTGATCTTTCAAACAGTAATGAGAATATATAATCCCTCCGATTGCACTGATAATGATAATGTATATCGGCGAAATATTCAGAAAACCAATCAAAACAGCCACTACAACCGGCAACCAAACACTTTTTTTAGTGATATGTGCTGCTCGTGCAGTAGTAAGAACCGGAACAATGATTAAGGCAACAACAGCAGGACGAATACCTTTCAGTACTTTTTCCACAGCATCATTCCCACGAAAACCACTCAAAAACATTACGATCATCAAAATCATCAGGAAAGAAGGCAGGATTGTACCGAGAACAGAGAATACACTTCCCTTAAATCCTCTTAAACGATATCCGACCACAATGGAAATATTAGCAGCAATCAATCCCGGAGCGGTTTGAGCAACGGCGAGCAGATCAATAAACTCCTCTCTCCGAATCCACCCTTTTTTATCAACCATCTCACGTTCTATAATCGGAACCATCGCCCAACCTCCTCCGATGGTGAACGCGCCAATCTTAAAGAATGTGATAAAAATATCGACTATAGAAGCACTCTGTGTAGTCGTCTCTTTCATAAAATAACTTATTAGAATAGTTTGAATCGACACAAAAGTATAAAAAATAAGAGGGATGACCTTAAGCCATCCCTCTTAAATATTAGGAATTTACGATGTTTTATTTCACCATTTTATCTTCAACCCATTTACGAGCATTTACGAATGCTTCGATCCATGGAGTAACCTGATCTGCGTGTTTGCGATCTTGCGGATAGTAACCACATTGCCATGGGAAGATTGCTCTTTCCAAGTGAGGCATCATAGCCAGGTGACGACCATCTTCAGAACAGATACCTGCTACGCTGAAGTCTGAACCATTCGGATTAGCCGGATAAGCGTCATAGCTATATTTAGCAATCACGTTATATTTATCCTCTGCATAAGGTAAATGGAATTTTCCTTCTCCGTGTGCTACCCATACACCTAACTTCATTCCTGAAAGTGTACCGAACATCACTGAATTATTTTGAGGAATAGTCAATCCTAAGAATTGAGATTCAAACTTATGAGAGTTGTTGTGTAACATCTTCGGTTTTTCCTGATGAGCCGGAGTAATCAATCCTAACTCAACCATCAACTGACAACCGTTACAGATACCCAAACTCAATGTATCAGGACGTGCATAGAATTTATCCAATGCTGCTTTCGCTTTCTCATTCCATAAGAAACCTCCGGCCCATCCTTTCGCTGATCCCATAACATCCGAGTTAGAGAATCCACCGCAATAAACAACCATGTTTACGTCTTCCAATGTCTCACGACCACTGATTAAGTCTGTCATGTGAACATCTTTAACATCAAATCCTGCAAGGAAAAGAGAATAAGCCATCTCACGATCACCATTCACACCTTTCTCACGAATGATAGCTGCTTTTACGCCTGTAGATTCACGACGATCAGCAGAAATACCGTAAGCTGAAAGTTTACCTGTAAATCCAGTACCGAAATCAACAGCAATCGGTTGTTGTTTATAATTTTCGAAACGAGCTTTCGCACATTCCTCTCCACTTTGTTTTCTATCTAACAAATAAGAAGATTTGAACCATGTATCACGAAGTGCATCGATATCGAATACGTAAGATTTACCATTTTTCAATACAGAAATCGTTCTGTCTGCTTTTGGTTTACCAATACGAAGGAAACCGATAGCACGGTTTGTTAAGATCTTCTCAACAGCAGTGCGATCTTTCACCTGAATTAAAACACCCGGATTCTCGCTGAATAAGATTTTCACTAAATCTTCCTCTACGATATTTTCCAATGTTACGTCCAGACCACCTTTTGTATTTGCAAAACACATCTCCAACAAAGCAGTGATCATACCACCTGCTGAAATATCGTGACCTGCTAAAATCAAATCCTCGTTGATCAATGTCTGAATTGCGTTGAATGCTTCGCGGAAGTATTCGCTATCTTTCACTGTTGGCACCTCATCACCGATTTTATCCAATGATTGAGCAAAAGCAGAGCCACCTAATTTGAATGCATCAAAAGAGAAGTCGATATAGTAAACAGATGATTTAAGATCGTCAACCAATACAGGCGAAACGACTTTTTTGACATCTGAAACCTCACCACCTGCAGAAATAATTACAGTACCCGGAGAGTACACTTTGTCATTTCCGTATTTTTGAGTCATCGAAAGTGAATCTTTACCCGTAGGGATATTAATTCCTAAATCGCACGCAAAATCACTACAAGCTTCTACAGCTGCATATAATCTTGCATCTTCACCTTCGTTTTTACAAGGCCACATCCAGTTTGCACTTAAAGACACACTTTCAAGACCTTCTGTCATCGGAGCCCAAACAATGTTTGTCAATGATTCGGCAATCGCTAAAACTGAACCGGCAGCCGGATCAGCCATCGCTGCTTGCGGAGCATGACCGATTGAAGTAGCAATACCTGCTTTACCACGATAATCCAATGCTACAACACCGCAGTCACTTAATGGTAACTGGATTTCTCCCTGACATTGCTGACGAGCGATTTTACCCGTTACCGAACGGTCCACTTTATTTGTTAACCAGTCTTTACAAGCAACAGCCTCTAACTGCAATACGTTTTCAACATATTGAGTCAGGTTGTTAATATCGTAATGAGGATTTACAAAATGCTCTTCTACGGAAGTATCTTCCATAATTGTTTTCGGAGCTTTACCGAACATGTCCTCCAATTTCAAATCAATCGGACATTCGCCATTCTCTTGTTCGAAAACAAATTTCATATCACCTGTCGTTTCACCAACAACATACATCGGAGCACGCTCACGATCAGCAATACGCTGTACCATATCGATATCAGCTTCTTTGATCAGCATACCCATACGCTCCTGAGACTCATTTCCTACGATTTCTTTCGCAGAAAGTGTTGGGTCACCAACAGGTAATTTCGACATATTAATTTTACCACCTGTAGTTTCCACTAACTCAGAAAGAGAGTTTAAGTGTCCGCCTGCACCGTGGTCATGGATAGAAACGATCGGGTTTCTTTCAGCTTCAGCTAAAGCACGAATTACATTAGCTGCACGTTTTTGCATTTCCGGATTAGCACGTTGAACAGCGTTCAACTCTACCGCATTTGCATAGTGACCTGTATCAACTGAAGATACAGCACCACCACCCATACCAATACGATAGTTGTCACCACCCATAACAACCACTTTATCTCCTACTTCAGGTTCGCCTTTCAAAGCATCACGAAGAGTACCGTAACCAACACCGCCGGCAAGCATAATTACTTTATCAAACGCAAACTTCTTGTGATTTTCTTCGTGCTCGAAAGTAAGCAAAGAACCACAAATAAGAGGTTGTCCGAATTTGTTACCAAAGTCAGATGCTCCGTTTGATGCTTTAATTAAGATTTGTTCAGGTGTTTGGTATAACCATTTACGTTCAGGCATATCTTGTTCCCAGGAACGATTTGGTTCAGTACGAGGATAAGAAGTCATATAAACTGCAGTACCTGCGATAGGTAAGCTGGCTTTACCACCACCCAGACGGTCACGAATCTCACCACCTGTTCCGGTAGCAGCACCATTAAATGGTTCTACAGTTGTAGGGAAGTTATGTGTTTCGGCTTTAAGGGAAATTACCGTTTTAATATCTTTAATTTCGAAGAAATCCGGTTTGTCGGCAGAAGCCGGCGCGAATTGTTCTACTACAGGACCTTCGTTGAAAGCAACATTATCCTTATATGCAGATACAAGCCTGTTCGGATTGAATTCAGATGTTTTTTTGATTAGTTTGAATAGAGAAGATTCTTTTTCTTCACCGTCAATAACAAAAATACCATTAAAAATTTTGTGGCGGCAGTGTTCTGAGTTTACTTGTGAGAAGCCAAACACTTCACTATCGGTAAGCTTACGTCCGATGCGTTGGCTAACTTCATTGAGGTAGGAAATTTCGTCTTCGCTAAGCGCAAGACCTTCTTGTTGATTATAAGAGGCTACATCGTCTATATAAACGATTGGGTCGGGTTGTTTTTCAATAGTAAAGATAGTCTGATTAAGACCTTCGTACATACGTTGTAACATCGGATCATGCTCAGCCGTTTTATCCTTAACAGGGAAAAACTCTTCAATGCGCAAGATGCCCGATAAACCCATGTTTTGGGTTATCTCTACTGCGTTAGTACTCCAAGGAGTAATCATCTCTTTACGGGGACCGACAAACCAGCCTTCCAAATTGACACTTGATTCAGGCGTTGCTTCACTAAAAAGCCATACCAACTTCTGAATCTCCTCTTGAGACAAGTCATGATCAACGCCTACGGCGATCACTGACTGCGATGGGGTTCTAAAAAAACGAATCATTCTCTGTATTACAATATATGAGTTTTGAAACTTTCCAATCGATGCACAAAAGTAAGAAAAAAGGTGGAAAATACATCATGATCCGTTGTTTCTTATAGCTAAGATTGTATATTTGCATGAATAAAAAGAAAGATCTATTAGAATGATATTAACATTGGTAAAAGGAATACTGATAGGCATACTTGTCTCTGCACCGATGGGACCTATTGGAGTTCTTGTTATACAACGTACTCTGAATAAAGGCAGATGGCATGGCTATTGTAGCGGTTTAGGCGCTATGGTATCGGATATCGTATATGCGATTATAACGGGGATGGGACTTCATTTCGTAACTGATTTTATAGAAAAAAATCAGCTTACGCTACAAATAATCGGAAGTGCTGTTCTTTTGGCATTTGGCTATATTATTTATAGATCAAACCCTATAAAAAGTATCCGTAGTGCCCGAAATGGGGTATCTACCTACTGGCAGGACTTCGTTACAGCCTTCTTTATTACGTTTTCAAATCCTTTGATCATTTTTCTTTTTATCGGATTATTTGCACGTATGAATTTCTTTCATGCAGACATCGAACCGCCTGAAATCAGCTTCGGTATTTTCGGTGTAGCATTAGGTGCATTATTATGGTGGACTTTTATTACAACTATATTCGGTAAGCTTCGTAAAAAATTTAATTTGCGAACTTTATTTATTATAAATCGTATTGTAGGTATTACCATTATGGTTTTAGCTATATTTGGACTGATTTATTCATCAATTAGTAACTTAATAACATAACCCCCTATTAATATCAACTCTATGAAAACATTAACTGTACCTTACCTTCCTGAGTTAGACAAACTTGATTCGGAAGGAATTAGCAATTTGATGGAAGAAAGTGCAGTTCGCCAAAGTATCGGGCATGCAAACTGGAGTGAATTCAGTTATCGTCCGATATCGACATTCGATATTGCACGTAGTGATAAAAACTTATATATCAGATATTTTGTTCGCGGAAATTGTTTACGCGCGTTATACACTCATGATCAGGATCCTGTATGGCAAGACAGCTGCGTGGAATTCTTTACTCAGATTCCGGGCGAAAACAGCTATTACAATTTCGAATTCAATTGTATCGGAACTTGTCTGGCTTCTAAACGAATCAGCCGCGAAGAATCTACACCGCTTGATCCGGACACTATGGCTAAGATTATTCGCTACCCTAGTTTAGGAAATCGTCCATTCAGAGAAATGCAAGGTTTATTCGCATGGGATCTGATTGTTATAATTCCTTTTGAGGTAATCGGATTAGACGGTAATCATTTACCGGAAAAAATCAAAGCTAACTTCTACAAATGTGCGGACGGAACTTCTCTTCCTCACTATTTGAGCTGGAATCCGATTAAAACGGAAAAACCGGATTTCCACAGACCTGAATATTTCGGTGAAATTTACTTCTAAATAAAAAGGCGAAGGATTGTTTTAATCCTTCGCCTTTATTTTTTTATAGCTTCTTAAAGTATAACGTTTCGTCCAATGGTACATTAAATGAGTACGACTTTCCTCCTTTATATACCTTACCTCCCGAACTCAACCATTTTCCTTTTGGTAAGACTACCGAACGATTATGATCTTTACTCAATATCGGCGCTACTAAATATAAATCGCCCAACATATATTGATCTTTACAATTCTCAAATCCCTGATTCGGGAACATATATTCCATACTTCTGACAATAGGAACTCCGGTTTCGGCTGTTTGTTTAGCCATTTGAATAATATAAGGACTCATCTTGTGATGTAAATCATTTGCTTTACGGCATAATGCAAGATGCTCTTCATCCAGTATATTCCATGGTGCAACCGAATACTGCATCATAGGCATCATTGCATGAATCTGACAAGAACGAACAATCAGCTCCTGATCTAACTTAGATCGATCTACATTCATGAATGATCCGAATTGTCCGCCCCCGATCATATCCGGGCAAGTATATGAATAACCCAGCAGTCCTGCCGAAATCATATCTGAAATCAACAATGATAGAGCATTCCATGAATAGTCCTTATCTCCCAAACGCTGAACTAAAGGTTTGTTTCCATAATTCCAGGATGCTCTGAACTCATTATAAGGGAATGACAATCCCAATTCACTCCATTTCTGACAGAAATCAACATTCGTTGCGTTCTTATCGTAATAATTGAATTCTCCGATATGTAATTCAGGATCTCCGGCATCAAACTTAAAACCATCGACTCCATATTTATCCTGCATTTCTTTCAACTGGTTACGAAGATAGTCCATTGCTGCTGGATTGGTTAAGTCATAGCAAGCACTATAACCATTCCACCAGCCTATCAAAGCAGGCGTATCAGAACCTTTTCGCTTAATCAAATAACCTTTCTTACTTAATTCACGATATTCCGGTGAATCAGCTGACACAAACGGACTAATCCATAACATAACCTTAAATCCGTCCTTATGTAATTGATCAATCATCCCTTTCGGATCAGGGAATTTCTCGGCCTTAAAGTCAAAGTTTCCGTAATAACGCTGCCAGTTATCGTCAATCATGAAAATGCCGACAGGAAAATTATTCTTCTTAATCTGCTCTGCATAGTTCAGAATATCTGCCTGATTTTGATCATACAATAATTCGATCCATGTATTATATTGCGGTTGGACAAAAAACAACGTATCAGGCACATCTCCTTCAGGCTTAAAAAGCTCCATCATCGCTTTACGATGGGCTTCACTCAGACTCTTCCCTGCATTCACGAGATTTACCCGATATCCTGCCCCATCAATAATAAGATTATTATTTGCTAACTTAAACGCAAACGGATACTCACTCCAGATATATCTGCCTTTAGAAGACAAAAGCAAGGAGCTGGACTGATTATTATAGTTTCGCTTTGCCAGGTCCATCATTGGGGTATTCTCATTAAAAGGCATACTGTTACCTAAAGCAACCATTCCTCCCCACCATTTTTCTCCGGGAAGAGACACAATAGTATCCGGATTCGTTTGATTTACTTGTGCCGATAACGGCCCTGATAATAGAAATGACAATCCAAGAATAGAATAAATTTGTTTTTTCATTACGTTACAAGTTAATAAAATCGTATTTAATTTGTTCTGATATTATGATATAGGAATATTATTGAAACTAAAAGCAAATATACAAATATGTTTGTTTCTTAAGCTATGAATTTTCAATCAAAAAAATAAGACGATGAAGCAGATCGTATTTACATATGGCTTTTAAATAAACTATTCCAATCCAAATATTTTGTCTGGAACTTGGAATATCATATTTTATTTTAATCTTTGCCTAAAGATAAACAACAGATAATTAATAGAGTGACAATCAGAGGTCATTATACCTATGGTTGATTTCTCTAATCATACAAACTCCTTAATAAAGAAAAACAGACA
The DNA here is from genome assembly GCA_002471225.1 of Porphyromonadaceae bacterium UBA7332. Taxonomy (GTDB): domain Bacteria; phylum Bacteroidota; class Bacteroidia; order Bacteroidales; family UBA7332; genus UBA7332. The sequence goes on along the minus strand of DKPO01000025.1, from coordinate 31,163 downwards.
TATGAAGAATCTCTTTATACATTATATATGCTTATCAATCCCGTTCGCACTAATAATACTTTCGATGAGATATTTAGACACACCAGTTATGTCCATTGTTGCACTTTATATATGGAGTCTCTTATATGCTCCCTTTCTTAACGGTAGAAGACTTTTTCAAAAGAAAGTCATTACAAAGCGCAGACTTGTCTATACGTCTGATTGGAAAACATTCAAAGCTGTGTACTTGTCTGCTTAAAGGAATTAACTGACAAATCATTTTGCCAATAACAGCTGTACGAACCATTTATTTCATTATTGCATCATGGAACAAGCTCAAATTATTCAAGCCGTAAATAATCAGAAGACATTCTTTTCATCGAATGCAACAAAAGATATTGACTTCCGGATTCAGCAACTAAAAAAACTCCGGGATTCACTTATTAAATATCAGCCTCAGATACTGGAGGCTCTTTGGAAGGATCTGCATAAATCTTCCCAGGAAGCTTACCTGACAGAAATGAGCATCGTTTTTAATGAGTTGGATTACCATATCCGCAACTTAAAGAAATGGGCTAAACCACAACGGGTAGCAACACCCTTGTTTATGCTACCTTCGAGTTCAAAGATCATCACCGAGCCTTTAGGGGTAAGCTTGATTGTTGCTCCATGGAATTATCCCTTTCAATTACTTATAAATCCGCTGATAGGAAGTATTTCCTCCGGATGCTGTACAATTCTGAAGCCTTCACCTGAGTCAGCTAGTCTTTCAGCTGTTGTAGCCGATATGATTGCTAAAACTTTTGATTCGTCTTATATAACTACAATAGAAGGTGGACGCGAAGTTAATACCATATTATTCAATCAACGATTTGACTTTATATTCTTTACAGGTAGTCCCATGCTTGGAAAAGTTGTTATGCAGGCAGCGGCACAACACCTGACACCTGTTATTCTTGAATTAGGCGGTAAAAGCCCGTGCATAGTAGATAGAGGTGCCCACATTGATTTGGCAGCCAAGCGCATTGTTTGGGGTAAATTCATGAATGCCGGGCAAACGTGTATTTCTCCTGACTATCTGCTTGTCCATAATTCGATCAAAGAGGAGCTAATTCAGAAAATAAAAGCATATATACAAGAGTTCTATAGCAGTGAGCCATTAAATTCACCTTTTTATCCGCGCATTATTAATGAGAAGGCTATGCAAAGATTAGTTTCTCTGTTAGACCCATCTAAAATTATATTCGGAGGGAACTATAATATGACTGAGAAATTCATTGAGCCTACATTAATGACTGATATATCTCAGACTGATCCGATCATGCAGGAAGAGATTTTCGGACCGATACTGCCAATTTCAGGTTACGACGAGATTAATGAAGCCATCAGATTTGTCAATGAAAACGAGAAACCTCTGGCGCTTTACTTTTTCGGGAATGAATCAACTGCTGATTATGTCCTTTCACATACAACTTCGGGAGGTGCTTGTATCAATGATACATTGATGCACATCGGAAACCACAATCTCCCTTTCGGTGGTGTCGGAAACAGTGGCATGGGAAAATATCACGGCAAAAGCAGCTTCTATGCTTTCAGCAACCAACGAAGTGTGGTAAAAACTCCGACGTGGATAGATCTTCCTTTTAAGTACATTCCATACAAATACTTTCATTGGATTAAGAAGATTCTATAAAATACAAAGTCGTTATTTTTTTCAAAGCATATTACCTTATGTGTCAAACATATAAATTATTTACACAAAATACTTTCAAAAAAAAGATACCTGAAAGTTTGCAGATTCAAAATAATCTCCTACCTTTGCAGTGCAATTGAGAGAAACAACAACTCAAAAGAGCAAAATGGTGTGGTAGTTCAGTTGGT
>DKPO01000025.1:28474-28978 GCA_002471225.1 Porphyromonadaceae bacterium UBA7332 | reverse complement strand
GAGGACGAGACGGGTTCGAGTCCTGTCCATACCGCAGAAGCGCTTGATCGAAAGATTAGGCGCTTTTTTTTGTGACTTTTATTATCATTATTGGTTAGAGTACCGAACTGTCATCTCGTCTAAGAGGACGAGACGGCTTCGAGTCCTGTCCATACCGCAAGAAAGCGCTTAATCGAAAGATTAGGCGCTTTTTTTTGTTACTTTTACTATCATTATTGGTTAGAATACCGGACGGTCATCTCGTCTAAGAGGACGAGACGGCTTCGAGTCCCGTCCATACCGCAGAAGCGCTTGATCGAAAGATTAGGCGCTTTTTTTTGTGACTTTTACTATCATGATTGGTTAGAATGCCGGACTGGCATCTCGTCTAAGAGGACGAGACGGCTTCGAGTCCCGTCCATACCGCAGAAAGCGCTTAGTCGAAAGACTTGGCGCTTTTTTTTGTGACTTTTACTATCATTATTGGTTAGAATACCGGACGGTCATCTCGTCTAAGAGGACGAG
>DKPO01000025.1:21055-28243 GCA_002471225.1 Porphyromonadaceae bacterium UBA7332 | reverse complement strand
CGAAAGATTAGGCGCTTTTTTTTACATCTATTCATGCTATAAAAAAACATCTTATATACCTGATTTTTAATACGTACCAAAATTATTTTACATACGTATGTAAATATTTTTAGATACGTAGCAACGCAAACGCTGGTACGTATCTAAATCTGATAAGATAAAAACTATCGGAAAACGAACGCATTTGCCTGAGAAAACGAACGTATTTCGTTTTCTCCAAATACGTTCGTTTTGTTGTCGAAATACGTTTGTTTTTGAGGGAAAATACATCTGTATTACCCGAAAAAGATACGGTATATCTTTCCAAACTTACCGTATATCTTCAAAAAGAAACGGCGTATCTTTTCAGAGATATACCGTTTCTTTTGAGAAATATACCTATAACTTCTACCCTGAGTTTTGTATTTTGAATTACCACAATTGTCACCTATTATATAATCATCTATTTATCAACACATTAAGTGTGACAATTACCCTATTTTCAATTGTCACTCAATTGTCACCAATCAATATCAATTGTCACCTAATTTAGTCTTACTTATTCATTCCACATCTTTCCTCCTATTATTTCGTTTTTCAATTGCCATATTGCAATACCCTCAAAAAAAGCCACTATACGGCTACTAAACAAAGACTTATACTATTGCAATTCGCATGGCAATTGGTATGGCAATTCATTCAATTGCCATAATTAAAAAAGGAGCCAAATCCGGAATTAATCCGAATTTGACTCCCATTTATCTATTATTTAACAAATTACCTTATTGAAAAATCACCTCAAAGATATCGGCATTTCCTTCAACAACTATGGTTTTTGTTTTAGCATCTAATCCGAAGTTCACATAAGATTTATCAAAGCGCTCTTCTGATAATACTTTATTGTCTGCTGATAATTGCTTAACAACAAGCTCCCCTTTATGCAATTTAGCAAGAATCGTACATACTTTTGCCCCTGATTTAATACCAAAGCTCAACTGACCATCTGCTTTATATGCTGTAGTCGGATTCTTATCAAAAGCATAAAGTACTTTTTGCATATCCGATGCTTCAACATTAAAGCCTAAATTTTCCAATTTTACGGGATTTACATCAAAAACACGAACAGCAGCCCAGCTTTTTTTAGCTGATGGTAACTTACGAATTCGAACGTAGCGAGCTTTTACAGGTTCACCAGTCCATTTAATGATATATTGTTTTTCCAACGAATCTGTCAAAGCTGTCCACGCCTTACCATCTGCTGAATATTCAAGGATTGTATTATCAAAATAGTCCACGTCATCCACTGAATTTCTACCCTGAAGAATCAGAATTTCTGAAACATCTCTCACTGTACGAAGATCTGCACCAATCCAGTTATCGGTCTTCTGCGCTAAACCTGATGTGTAATGAGTCGTCGAATCATTGTCAAACATTTGTTTGCTCAGAATGGTCCCCAGATTATTAAATGAGCCTACACCCAAATAAATTTGAGGAACTTCGCCTGTAAGCTTTGAATAAAAATCAAAAACCATATCATCCATTGCATTTTCATAGAATGGCTGCAATTTCATCGTTCCTGATTTATGCTCGTTATAAGCTTTACGTTGTTCTTCATCCATAAGATTTGCTACATAAGCATCCCAGAATGCCGCATTATCTCCCGATTGAGAAATCTTGATTAAATCAAGAGCTTTCTTTCCTCTTGTTCCAAGTTTAGTAAATTCAGCTAACCATGGACGCAACTCTTTCATAAGCAATTCGTTTTCACACTCTGCTTCCATTTGATCAGAAACTTTCTCTACTTTCCCAAATTCATTATACAGATCTTTAAATTGTTGTTCTGTAAAATTATTGATACGGAAAGTTTGTGTTTCCCAGGATTCAGCACGACGGTAACCTGTTTCGGTATCACAAGAGTGAATAGCAAATGTGCGGTAAGCCTCTTTTGCCTCAGGTGTAATTTCTGCCAACCCCCTTTCCCAACTATCGATCGGATTGTAACCGCTGACATTCCATGTATAATCAGCCACACTGTAAAGTGCTAATTTTGATGCTTCACCATGCTCCATCGGGTTACTTGCTAAACCTACGATATCATCCGGAGTAAGAGATGTATCCAATCCATAGACAGGACCTTGCATAATTATATGGCGTACATAATCAGTCACAGGATAGTTCCACCAAAAATAACCCGGACGCTTCACGCGTGAGTTAAACCAATCCATAGTTTCTTTTGTAAGGTCACTACATACAACATCTCCTGTCCAGAACATATCGATTGATTTATCAAGCGTGTTACCAAAAGTAACAAGACTTCCTTTTTCAGTAGGGTTCGCCCACAGTTTGGAGTAGTCTGTCGGACACATAACCAATGATGAAATGTTACCTTTTGCTTCTACGAAATCTTTATTAAGACGATTCAATAATTCAGTCTGTTTTACAGGATTTGTTCCCTCACCCTCAATATCATCAAAGAAAATAGCAAAAGAACGCACACCAAGATCATACATCATATCAAACTTATTCAATAAGTTTTGGTAATCTTCTTCGTTCCACTTTATATCTTTACCCGGATGAATAGCCCAGATAAAATCTACACGATTGCGATTACATGCATCTACCAGTTCTTTAATGTTTTTTGCTTCGTTCTCAGGATACGGTAGTCTCCAGTTTGGCGAGCTATGATAATGATCATCTTTCGGACCATACAAATAACTGTTCATCTTGAATTTGCCATAAAAATCAATCAATGACAAACGAACCTCATGCGACCATGGAGGACCATAAAAACCTTCTACAATACCTCGGTATTTCATATCCGGATAATCATTGATTACCAATTGAGGCAATATTCCATCTTTTGAAACAGGACTTTCAAGAATCTGACGAAGTGTCTGAATACCATAGAAAGCACCTTTATCATCAAAACCGATAATTTCAATTCCTTTATCGTTAATGGTAAGCAAATAAGCTCCTGAAACATTTTTCACGCCTTTCTTAGCTGCTATTTTAGCTCCGAAATCAATGGTTACAGGCGTTCCTTTTTTTGCCATGGTCAGGAAAGACAAATCACCTTCAAAAGCTTTTTGTTTATCTTTCAATGAAAATCCATTCGATGCATTCAACTGTTTTCCCTCAATTCGATTCAGTGAATGAGGTTGTGGGTTTATGATCAATCCATTATGATCAATCTTCATTCCCGGGACTTTATTCACATCTTGTGACTCGGATCTTTGAGAGCTTAGATCAAATTCTGTTTCTTGTGCATGCAATGTACCCAACGAAAGGGCTAAAGCTGCGAACAGAATCATCTTAGTTCTTACTTTCTTCATATTATAATTATTTAGTGTGTGATATCTCTAATCTTACGGGATTCCCTCAAAGGAGATCCTTACAGAAACAGGTAATCGAAGTAGCCGAAAAATGTTTTTCGACTACCTCGATTACAAATTTAGCAGTAATATAGTAATTATCCAGCTATTATTTTGTCAAAAACTTTTTAGTAAGCCATCTTCTTACCGGTTCGTCATATAGTTTCAGTGAAGCGTAGCCCAAAGCAACACTTCCAAAGAACATAGCGATTGCAACAGGCCATGTCTGCGCAAAAGTCAGCTTATTCGTCCATAACCATGAGTAGAATAGGTACATTAACGGATAATGGATAATATAAAGCGGATAAGACAAATCTCCTAAGAATGTATATAACTTTGCAGAATTGGGGTCAGTAACATCTCCGGATGCTCCGATATAAACCAAGACCGGAAAAATAAGAATGATACAAACTGAATCATACAGACAGTTCATCCACATTGCATTTTGTCCACCAACATAAGGGATTGACATCAATACTATCACCGATAATGCACAAATCAGAAATGAGCCTTTAATCTTTACAGGCTTGAATTTACGAGAAATCAATAAACCCATAGTGAAAGAAAACAGGAGTCTGAGGAATCCTCCGATATACCCATAACTTCCAATCGACCATCCCACTCCGAGATTTCCGAATCCTGAGATATTAAGGAATGAGAATGTAGCTAAACCTATTCCGGCCAAAACAACCAATACGGTCAAGGCTTTTGTTGATAAACGACGAATAAACAGAGCATACATTACATATCCTATATATTCGAAAAATAATGACCAACTCGGTCCGTTCAACGGGAACATTTCCCCATTTCCCCGAACTTCGCCACCGGCGCCTGGTGCAACGGGTATAAGAAACATCGTCAGAAGCGTGGCAAGCATAACCATCGATAACGAAATTTTCGTTCCATCCCATTGAACACTTCCTTGCAAACAAAAAGAAGCGGCTCCAAAAAGAGCACCCAGAATAATCATAGGTTGAAGACGAATCAAACGCCGTTTAAAAAAGTCCCAGCTCGTAATTTTCTTCCAGCGATCATCATAAGCATAACCTATAACAAATCCAGATAATATAAAGAAGAAGTCTACAGCTAAATATCCGTGATTAAATTTTTGATCAAATGGAGAGGTTGCATAACCTTCAAATATATGATACCAGATAACCATTAAAGCCGCAACCCCACGTAGTCCGTCGAGTATTAAATAGTGTGGTTTTGTGTTCGAATAAGCGGCTGTAGAAACTTTTTGCATACTGTGATTGATTAAATTATTGATTCTAAGGCAAAGTAAATCAATTAAAACCTTAAAAAATTTGTCCTAAATCAAATTATGTATATCCAGTTATACGTTTATTTCCCTCGCAATCGGCTTAATGTTGATAGCGTTATCCCCAAATAAGAAGCTATATAGCCCAACTGAGCTTTTTGGCAAATCTCAGGAAACTGCTCTTGAAAAGCTTCATATCTTTGTTTTGCCGGTAACGTAAAACACTCTTTATGCGTACGGTGGATACGCCTGTATTCATTTTGATGAATAATTCTGCCCCAGTTTGCCAACTCGAGGTTTGTTTCAAACAGCATTCTTAAATCAGAAATAGCGATACGGTACGCTGTCGTTTCTTCCAATGTTTCTACAAATTCCTCACTCATCTTATTATAATAGAGCTCATCCATACTAAAAACGATTCCTCCTTCTGTACTAAAAGACGTAGTCACCTCTTCACCATCGACCAACCAAAAAGAGCGCGTACTGCCTTTTTCTATGAAATAGGCATATTTGCAATATTTATTTTCTTGTATCAATTGATATTTCTTGGGAAAATGGCACAAAGTAAGATGCTTTTCCAATAACTGAATTGTATTGGCTGATAGTGGGAATAATGAATTAATGGTTTTAATAATGGTAGTCATAAAAAAATTGAATGAACTGTTTTACTGATTAACTGAAGCAAGTTATAAAAAATCAGGCAATGTTGCTACTAAATACAACAGTAAAATAAAAGGGCTATCCAAAATTCATCAGATAGCCCTTCGTGTATTTTTTATATTAATCTAGTTCAGCATATGGGTAAACTGTAATTCCACGCTCTTTCCATTCTTCAGTAAGTGGTTTTAAACGTTTCACAAAACAGTCATAGTTTTTATTATCCAAATCTGTCCAACCCACCTCTGCCAAAGCTGCAATACGCGGGAACGTCTGCTCATGAACACGCTGGATAGTCGGTGTCCACTCACCCCACATCTGACAACCTAAACCTACAATATTCTTTTCAGCTTCTTTCGGCATACCTTTTGGAATCGGATTAAAAGAATAAGCTGATTTCAACGTGATTTGGTTATGCCCATAATCCAGATAAGTTGCACTTGTATGTGAGTTCACTAGTTTATAACCTTTCTCTGCAGCTTTTGCCAAATCCTTAATATCGCCGGACCAGTATTGAACTACTACATTAGGAGCGACCGATGTCGAGGTTTCTGCGAATGAAATATTGTCAGAAGCATGAAGGTTCTTACCTAAAATCTCATTCCAACCCATCATACTGCATCCTTTTTTCTCGATAAAACGAGACATCTCATTCGTAAATTCGATTTGAATATCCATGAACGAATTGAATCCTTTTTCATTTTTATAAGTATTCATCGCCATATCTTCCTCCCAATGCGTAAAACGAACTTCATCTCCTCCGATATGAATAACATCAGTATCAAATAAATCAATAACTTCAGCTACCACGTCTTTCAGAAATCCTTTTACTTTCGGATCAATAACATTAAATGTATGATAGTGTTTCCCGAACTTCACAGGAACCTCTATTTGTTCATTTTTCGTTCCTAACCAGGGATAAGCTGCGATCGCTGCACTTGCGTGACCTGGCATCTCAATCTCTGGAACAACTTTTATATGTCTTTCTTTTGCATAAGCAAGAATCTTTTTCACTTGCGCCTGTGTATAAAAACCTTCATGAGCTTTACCCATAGTTTCTTCGCTATTCCAGCCACCGATTTGCGTATCTCTGCGTTTACCTCCTACTTCTGTTAGCAACGGATATTTTTTTATTTCAATACGCCATCCTGCATCATCAGTTAAATGCCAGTGAAATACATTCATTTTCAATTCGGCCATAACATCCAATAGTTTATAGACCTCATCTTCTCCATGGAAGTAACGTGCTTCGTCAAGCATAAACGATCTCCAAGAGAATCTCGGAGCATCCTGCACTTGCTGGCATGCTAATTGAAAAGTATTTCCATTTTTACCTGCTTTCATTAACTGTAGCAAAGATTGTACTCCATAAAAAGCTCCCGCTTCCGTAGAAGCCAATATCTGAATGCCATCTTTTGTAATATTCAAAGAGTAGCCTTCAGGTGAGATATCTGCTTTTGGATTTACATCAATAAGAAGTCCCGGATTCTTTGAGCTGCTTTTCAACTCAACACCAAAGTTGCTTTTTAATCCTTGCTTTAGATAAGCATTTACGTTTTTTGCTTTTTTCAAATGTGCGGTCAGAACATTTCCGATCTGGAATGATCCATCTTGGATAGTAATCGAAGCCGGCTTAGGCAGTACTACTGTTTCTGCAGTAGGCAACGTTGCCGAAGCGAAGACGAATGAGCATAAACAGCCCAATGAAAGAATAAATTTTTTCATACGTGATATTATCAGTTTCTAAGATTTTATTGGTTATATAAATGTATAGTTGAATAATGTTCTATATAAGTGACCAAATATACAACTAATAATTAGATTTCTAAAATATACTAATATTCAAGACTGATAAATACGTATATAAACAAAAAAAGCTCCAGACGAATCTGAAGCTTTTTTGTACCCGGAGTGGGACTT
>DKPO01000025.1:0-20744 GCA_002471225.1 Porphyromonadaceae bacterium UBA7332 | reverse complement strand
CCAACTGAGCTACTTTCGCGTTTATTATTTGCAATCGTTGTTTCGATTACGTGTGCAAAGGTAATGCTTTTTTCTAAACCTGCAAATTTTAGACTGAAAAAATTACTTCACCTATTAACATTAGACAGATCAATTGACCGAAGCACAAAGATCCTTTGATGGATTGATATATAAAACAAAAAAGCTCCAGAAAAAAATCTGAAGCTTTTGTACCCGGAGTGGGACTTGAACCCACACAGCCGTTATGGCCACAGGATTTTAAGTCCTGCGTGTCTACCATTTCACCATCCGGGCAGACCTTAGAGCGAAAGACGGGACTCGAACCCGCGACCCTAACCTTGGCAAGGTTATGCTCTACCAACTGAGCTACTTTCGCGTTTGTTATTCGCAATCGTTGTTTCGATTACGTGTGCAAAGGTATGACTTTTTTCTAAATCTGCAAATATTCAAAGCACTTTTTTTCGATATAAAATACTTTCGTTACTATCATTTCGCACTAAACATCTGATATATTGACACATATCAAATTCTTATAATTTCTCTCCTTTCTATCATTTCTGAGAAATCCTTAGCCTTCAGATTCCCATGCTTCTGTTAAACATAAAGGGACTACCTGAAGGCAGTCCCTTTATCTAAAGAAGATAAGTGTGTTTTCACAAAAAGATTGATCCAAGATCAATAGAAAAGCGTTTAGATTTATCGGTTATTAGAATCCTGGATTTTGTTTCATATCCGGATTTACGTCTGTTTCTGATTGAGGTATCGGACATAAGATATCAAATGCATTCGGTTTACGGATAGCATCTGTATTCCATGACGGAACCTCTTTATTATTACGAACCAAGTCAAACATTCTGTGATTTTCACAGAATAATTCGATACGTCTGTCTGCAAGAATATCATCAATTGTAACGTTATTTGTCGCTACATAGCCATTCTCGAATCTTGTTTCGCGTAATTCATTATAATATTTATCCGCTTTTGCCTGGTTGCCTGATTTCAAAGCAGCTTCAGCAGCGATATAATATACTTCAGCCAAACGGATAATTTTTGGATTGTTTACATACATCCAGTTCGTCGCATCCGGACGTCCTTTATACTTTTGAACGTACCAGCCTGAAGCTTTATCGTTTTTCTCTAATTTCACCATTGATTTACGTACATCTGTACCTTCTTCAATAGCATCGAATATGCTAAGGATTCGTGCGTTTACACCCACTTCCCCGTATCCTTCAATCGTTGTGTAACCTCCTAAACCATTTCTTTGTGGATTATTCTTGATGTTATCTGTCAGATAAATTTCAAATAACGATTCATCTGAATCAGTAGCGCTCCACGATGACAAATAGTTTTCAGTTGTATAAAGTTTAGCTGCGCTATTCTCTATTACATCTTCAGCTGCCTGTAAAGCCTCAGCCCAGTTACCGTTATATAAATAAGCACGAGCTAAAAGTGCTTCTGCTGCGTAATAGTTTATACCACCCGGCTGTTTATCTTTTGAAAGCAATGTCAACGATTCATTCAAACCATTGATAATAAAATCGTAGGTTTCTTTAATTGTTGAACGCTTAAACTGATGGAAAACATTAAAAACCTGATCGTTAATAACAACACCTGATTGAGCAGCATTTACATCAACTCCTTCAACTGTAGGAAGCTGAGAGAAAAGTCTAGCCATATCAAAATGGAACAAAGCTCTGGCAGCGATCAACTGACCTTTAATATATTTATATTCAGCTTTAGCTTTTTCTGAAGCAGGCAGTTTTTCACCTGCTTCTAAAGCCTGATTACAATACGCTATAACGCGAGAGAATTCCTGATAAAAATCTTTCGGTATTGAGTGTTGTTTGTTCAATTGGAAGTTAGTTACATCAGAAAACTGATTACTATTCAATGTAACATCTGTATCACCTCCTTTTGCATCTGCATACAAACCGAAATCGGCTGCATGTAAACTTCTTACTCTTGATACTCTTTGATAAACACCATTCAAAGCTAATTGCAAGTCTGCGTTTGTTTCGATAGCCTCATCCGTAGGAAGAGATGTTGAAGGTCTTGTGTTCAGATCATCCGAGCAAGCAGTAAAAAGAAGCATTCCGCTTAATACTGCTGATATATATGTCTTTCTCATTGTGAACATTTTTAAAATAGTTAGTCCTATAAATTCTTAGAATGATACATTTACGCCAAACGAAACTGTCTTAGCTAAAGGAGTATCTCCTGTACGATAACCATTTAAAGGTACTTCAAGCTCCATATTTTTTGTTGCAGCATACAAGAAACATAAGTTAGTAGCTGTCACATTAAATACAACGTTACCTAATTTTGCTTTTGAAGTAATTGAGCTTGGCAACTGATAAGCAAGTCCGATTTCTTTCAAACGAATAAAATCAGATGATTTTACATATCTTGTTGAGAATAAGTCTGATCCTGTACCACCTGCATTTGGTCTTGGATTATCAACTACATCTCCTGGTTTTGTCCAGTAATTACCTGCAACATCTTTAGAGATATTGGTTGCTGCACGACGACCATCGTGGTGCATGAAATATTCAGGATAGTTAAATAAATGACCACCGAACTGATAAGTCAATAATACATTTAAAGAGAATCCTTTGTAAACAACCTGGTTGTTAAATCCACCACTAATTGTCGGATATGCTTTAGCAACGATCGATCTTTCTGCTTTAGAAGCATCATTCACTACATTATCTGCAGAATATGGTTTTGTCGGATCTTTCAGGAATTCTGCTAAACCTGTTTCCGGATTTACACCTACATAAGTAGGGAAATAGAATGAGTAAAGATCTTTACCTTCTTCATAACGATAAAATTCACCATCGCCCAGATTCATTGATTTACCACCTGGTAATTTCTCAACTTTTGCTTTTAGGTATGAAATCGAGAAATCTGCATTCCATTTTACTTTCGATTTCAACATATCTGTTCCGTGGAATTCAAAATCAACCCCTTGATTTGAGATTTCTCCCGCATTCTGCAATACAGTAGTAAAACCTGTAGAGCTAGATACCGGAACCTCCATAATCAAATTGCTAGTATATTTTCTAAAGTACTCCAAAGAGAAATTGAAACGGTCAGCTAATGTAATATCTGTACCAATATTCAAGTTTTTACTTTGTTCCCATCCTAAGTCTTTGTTAGCCGGTTGTGATGGGTAGATAGCTGAATTACTTCCGTAAATACCATCAAAGTTATACAAAGGAAGGTGTCCGTAGAATGAATCCGGTAGACGACCATTCGTTCCATAAGAAGCTCTTAACTTACCATCTGTAATTAAAGAAGCTGCTTTCATAAATGACTCCTGAGAGAATCTCCATGAGCCTGATACCGAATAGAAAACTCCGGTACGTTTATCAGCACCTAATTGAGATGAACGGTCAGCACGGATATTAGCACCTACATAATATTTGTTATCAAAGTTATAGTTCACATTTGACAAGAACGACTGTAAGAATTTTTTATCCGTTTGTCCTAATGCTCTCGAAGGAGCACCTACTGATAGATCAGGAAGTTTATCTGTTGAATAATTAGATACTGCAGCCTGAGTATAATTTCTGTGGTATGACTGTACTTCGTAACCTGCTAAAGCATCTAAATTATGCTTTTCTTTGAAGCTCTTGTTATACATAAATATATTCGAAGAAGTCAAAGCAAGAACTTTGTAGTCATCTGTTTGTCCCATACCTTTTACAGAACCACCACCATCGATTGTATTTGGCCCCCAATACTCATTAATGAAAGCATTTGAGAAGTCAACACCATTTGTTGTTTTAAAACTAAGGTCTTTTGTAAACTTCACTGTAAAGTTCAGATTACCTAAAGCTCTGAAGTTTTCTGTGCGTAAGAATTTATCTTTACCATTCAATTCATAGTAAGGATTAATACCTCTACCCATTAAAACTGCATTATACTCGCCGTTTTCATTTTTCAATGTTTTAGACGGATTTGCTTGTTGTAATAATCCCAGAGGAGTACCATATCCGATACCTTGAGACTGGTTTGATTGATCGCGATAACCCTTTTGATCTGTTTTAGACAATTGAGTTTTCACATCCATTGATAACCAATCTGCCAATTCGTTATTAAGGTTTACTACACCCGAGTAGCGTTTAAAGTCTGTTCCACGAGCCAAACCTTGAATATCCTGATACCCGAAGCTAGTATAATACTTACTTTTTGCACTACCTCCTGAGATAGACACCTGATAGTTTTGCTCCTGACCATGCTTGTAGATATAATCTCTCCAGTCTTCACCGTTAACACGAGATAAACCTCTTTTATCTAACTGTGCTAATGCGTAATCCTCCGGAGAATTAAAACCAGAAACACCGCCTCTGTCATTATAATAGTTCATTAATGCTAGTTTCGAATAATCATAATATTCGATACCATTCATTGTTTCATATGAATTTGTAGCCATTGATGAAACTCCGAAGTTTGCTTGAAGGTTTACATTAACTTTACCTTCTTTACCTTTTTTGGTTGTGATAATAACAACCCCATTAGCTGCTCTTGATCCATATAGTGAAGCTGCTGCTGCATCTTTCAATACAGTCAATGATTCAATATCATTCGGATTTAATGAGCTTAGAATGTTTGATGATGCGCGACTATTAAAGTTTCCGTTTTCTACCGGTACACCATCGATTACATATAATGGAGATGTAGATGATGAAATAGAACCGATACCACGTACCTGAATTTCCCCTGCAGATCCCGGGTCACCTGTTGTTGATGCAACACGTACTCCTGAAACTTTACCTGCCAAGGCTTTGTCTACCGACTCAACACTTGGAACACTTAAAGCGTCTGCTTTAACATTTGCTGCAGAACCTGTAAATGAAGATTTCTTTGCAGTACCGTAAGCTACTACGATAACCTCATCCAAAGATTGGCTGGAAGAAGAAAGAACAACACGCATATTGGGTTTTGCTGTTTCTTCTTTACTTTGTAAACCTACATATGAAAATACTAAAGTTTTTGACGCGTCTTGTGGGATATCTAAAGTAAAGTTCCCATCAAAATCTGTTACTGTACCAATTGTTGTCCCCTTAATTACCACAGATGCTCCGATCACTGGTAAATTGTCCTCTGCTGAAATAACCACCCCCGATGCTTTGGTTTGGGCAGCAAGATAGCTCACTCCAATCATTAGGAAAGCTAGAAATAAAGTCAATCTTCTCATAAATCAACAATCTTGCATTTTTAAAATTTATTTTCTCACTTGTTTTCAACGACAAAAGTAAGCGTTAATTTTTAACACACAAATCGAGATAAAAAGACTATGTCAACAAATCAAATAGTATGCCATACATTCAAACAAAACAACTCATAAGTAAAATAATCCACACCAAATAATCATATTGTAAAGATAAATCAACTTTTAAGTAACATTTTGATAGCTATTTTATTTATATTATTTTTAAGAATTAGCAATCAACTATCTTTCTTTTTTCACATTTAGAAAAACTATTCCATTCATGTCTTTACTCTAAAAAAGAGAAAGACCTAGATACAACTAATAAAAACTCAATTAAGTTAACCGGATTTATTCGTTAAGAACTAAAATTATAATTCGTGATTAACCACAACACATAACATATTAATTTAAAGAATAATACAAGCAACTATCAAACATTAAGATAATACTCATAGAATACAAATTGTAAATAAACGAACAAAAAGCCAGAAGAGGATATAAAGATTCAAAAAGTAAACCTTTCGAAAAATTTGGATTAATATAAGGAAATAAATAAGCATCATTTTTCCTAATGAAAATAATTTTAGTTAACTCGTTATCTGTATTAAATCAAAAGAAGGACGTTTAAGAAAAAATTTTCGATTAAGGAAGAAAAAAAAATATCTGGTGGGAAATACGTAATTTTATGCAGATAAAATAAAAACACACTCCTATACTATTTAAAGTATTTTAATAACAAAATCTAACAGAACTCACATTCTACAGGTGATTAATTATACTATATCATTAAAACCAATCTTTTTATTACTAATTGTAAGCAATGAAAAAGAACAAGGGTTGCGAATATATATAAGATTCGCAACCCTTTCTTCCTATAACTATACACGATAACCTCTCAGGGCACGTGCTGTAAATTCAATATTTTCCTGTAATCGCTTTTTAGCTTTACGATCTGTTGAATTAACAAATTGAACTTCCGATAATCGTTTTCCATTAAAGAGAATTCTTAACAATGACTCCGGACAAGTATACGAGAATGCAATCAGATCAATACCTTTTGAGGCAGTCAGATCTTTATCAAATAATGTATTCTTAGGATCTTTAATATAAGAAGCTACACCCGGAGCTATAGTCAAACCTTCTTCCGGAGTAGCCGTTACAAGTATATTTTTATATACTTCAGGATCTACTTTTGATAAATAAGGTTCATATACAGTGAAATCTGTAACAAAACTATTAAATGACTCATAAAACAAAACACCTCTTCTACCGGCTACGCTTTTAAACAAGTCATTCGACTCTTTTGCATCTTGTCTATGTTTTTGAGTCAGATCTTTTTGACTAAGAAAATCTTCTTCCGTTACTGTAATCAGCGAATGAAGTATATGCCATGATCCATTAAAATAAATCAAAGCAGATTTGAAGCAATCTCCTTTTTGCAATTTCAATGAAGACGGAAATGTCTCTTTAGCTAATTTCAATTTTTCATCTCCTTCTGAGGAATTAATCACATATGATTTTGTCGTTTCAGAAGCAATTTGAAAGTACCGGGATGATAAAAACTGAATATCATTAAGCTTCTTCACTTTACGTTTATCCGCTACTTCAGCCATTGCTACAATCCATTCGGATGTAGTTAATCCCAAAGGCCCGATTGGCTTAGATAACATTTGTTCTTTATGGAAACCTAAAACCAAATGCTGGATTTCTCTGTCTGAAACTTTCCCTGAATAGGTTTTCACAAAAGTCTCCAGTTCATTTTCGTATTTATAACGGCTGGATGAGAATAAGTAAGATTGTTCGTATAACCAGAATATAAGATCATTATATGCTCCCGAATCTTTATCAATCGCATCCGTCCATACCCATTGATGTAACTCCTCTGATTCAGGAACGGTTTCATAAGCATCTAACAAAACGGGATAGAACTTATTGGCTATATAAGCAATCGTCTGATCACAAGGATCGAACACGAAGTCCTTATTTACAGAATTCTGAATCGTGAACCAAACGATAAACTGAATATCTTGTAAATTCACCTCATCCTTAATATAATCATCATCTACATCAAAATAGGGTATCTGTTTATCGTAAGTCGCCGAATATCTAGTCTGAAAAGCCTTCCATAAACCGATATGAGAAACAATATCTTCAAGGTAAGCAGCTACATTAATCGCACATGTTCGTAATAACGCTTTTGATATCTTAGCGTGCTCCTGCATTCCACGAAGGGATTCATAAAGCTCATTGCATAAAGCAACATAGGCAGCATCAGTAGATAAAACTTTATTTTGTGGATGGATTAAGTTCCAGTCTTTATTAAAGATACGATCTTGCAATTTCATTTCGAATATAGTATGTAAATAATTATAATATCAAATTAAACGAGTCTCAATTCTGCTAAGTAAAGATAATGATCATCTTCATAGACTTTCTCACAAACAAAACCGAAGCGAGTTGCATATTCCGCGAATGTATCATAATCAATGAATAGCCAGTTAAACTTTTCACCTCTCATTTTACCATAATCCATTCGATATTCTACTTCTCCATAATATTTTCCGTTCAAATCAATAACAGCACTTCCATCCTCTTCTTCATACATATATAATATATTAGAAGAGTCAACTATCACACGACCGCCTTCATTTAGTAATGTTTTAACGCGTTGAAAAAACAAATGAAGCCAATCAATTTTCTGAACGATACCGATACCATTCATAAGCATTAGAATCGTGTCATATTTTTCAGATGCCGCATACGTAAAAAAGTCACCTTCGATTACATTCCCGATACCTCTTCGCTTCATTACATCAACAGCTCCTTCGGAGATATCAAGAGCATCAACAGCCAGACCTTTATCCTGAAGATATAAAGCATGACTACCTGCACCGGCTCCTACATCCAATACTCTTCCTTTACATAGATCCAAGGCTTTCTTCTCTAGTTCAGGCATTTCTTTATATGTACGGAAGAAAACACCGATTTCCCATTTCTCAGTTTCGGCTATATCACACCAAACCGTAAATTTCGCATTTCGTTGTCCGTCAAACCAGGCTTGTAATCCTTTACCATATGCATCTTTACATATGATACTTTTTTTATTACTCATATCTTTCAATTTTTATCAAAGTGCAAAGTTACCGAAAATCTATAAGAGATATTGTGCAGAATTATTAAAAATCCGAATAGTATTTTGTAGATTAGCGCTCTAACTATAATCTGCATCTTAAATATAAATCTAACTAAACACAAATATGGAAAGAGAGAATGCAAGAAATCTGATAAACTTTATAGGACAAAGTCCATCTACCTATCACGTCATTTCAACCCTTAAAGAAGAACTTCTGGCTTATGGGTTTCAACATCTGAAAATGGGAGATAACTGGAATCTGAAAAAAGATGGGAAATATTTTGTAACAAAAAACAATTCCTCTCTTTTTGCTTTTATCCCCGGAACAGGTAAAATTGAAGAGGATGGATTTAAATTGATCTGTGCTCACTCTGATTCTCCGTCTTTTAAAATTAAACCGAATGCCGAAATGACTGTAGCAGGCAGATACCTGAAATTAAATACAGAAGTTTATGGCGGTCCTATTTTATACACATGGTTTGATCGTCCGTTATCCCTGGCTGGTCGGGTTATAATTAAAGGAGATAATCCATTGAAGCCAATTACGGAGCTTGTTAATTTCGATCGTCCGATAATGATAATCCCTCACTTGGCGATTCACTTAAACAGAGCTGTTAATGATGGAGTAGCAATCAGCAAACAAAAAGATATGCTACCTGTAATTGCTTTGATCAATGATCACTTTGAAAAAAATAACTTTCTGATTAAGCTATTATCCAAAGAGCTTAATATTAAAGAGGAAGACATTCTTGATTTTGATCTTACTTTATATGAGTATGCTGCCGGCCAGTTATGCGGATTAAATGAAGAGTTTATTTCTTCAGGTAAACTCGACGATTTGGCCATGGTTCATGCCGGATTAAAGGCGCTTCTGAATTCTGAAAACTGTAAGCAAACCAAAGTACTTGCTATTTTTGATAATGAAGAAGTAGGAAGCGGAACTAAGCAAGGAGCTGCTTCTCCGATTCTTAAAAACATCCTGGAACGAATGGTATATGCATTCGGAGGATCAATGACTGAGTTTTATCGTGCAATAGATCATTCATTCATGATTTCTGCTGACATGGCACATGCTTTACATCCAAACTATCCGGAGAAACATGATCCGACAAATCAACCTCTAATGAACGGCGGACCAGTTATTAAAATTCATGCAAATCAGAAATACACCTCGGACGGTGAATCTACTGCTGTATTCGAGAGCATTTGTAAACTAGCCAATATTCCTTGTCAGAAATTTGTTAATCATTCAGATATGGTTGGCGGATCGACATTAGGAAATATCTTATTGACTCAGATGGAAATGAAAGGTGTAGATGTTGGTAATCCAATGTGGGCTATGCATTCTGTAAGAGAAACTGCAGGAGTTAAAGATCACACTTATATTATTGCCGCTTTCACCAAATTCTATTCTCTATAGAAAAACAAAGGACGAATAATTAAATTATTCGTCCTTTGTTTTTTATGCTGAACTACTCTGTTTTCTTAACCTTTTTCATTAAAGTATCAGTCAGATCTTCAATCCGGGAAAGAGCAACTGTTCCGGATGGATTTATTAAATCCCTTATTTCACCAGTCTTTCCATTCTGTTGAATCGGATAAATCAAGATAAAATTCATCTCTTGGAAATAAGAATCAATATAGGATGGTATATGATCCATATTTTCATCATAAGAAGGATTATTCCTTTTACTTAATACAAAAATAAGACCATCATCAATCCGGATATCTTTGGATATAATTAGAATATCCCGATATGAATGTAGCGGAACATAGCTTATATCAACAGGCATATCTTCATTCATTTTGCGAATTACGGTGTATGTCTCAGGATGTGCATAAATAACAAGCTTTACGCCGGATCTTTTAGCCATACGCCAAACCCTGTTCATCCAGAAAGTAAAACCTAACTCCTGTTCTGCTTTAGGCGGAATAATCAAAATTTGCCTCTTCACTGTGGATAAAGGTTGCTTAGCCCGGTAAACAAATGTATTTACGTTACTTTCTTTAATTACTTTCGTAATAATATTCCCTAACGTCGCATGCATCAGATATTGCTTGGTATCAACTCCAAGAACCAGATCGGTGATATCATACTCACGCATCAGACTTAAAATTCCATTCGAAAAACTGGTATCATATCTCAGTATGGTATTAACCTGCTTTTCTGATGCAGAAGCAATCTGTGTAGAGCGCTCAAATATCTTTTTGGCATTCTGTAACTGCCGTGAATCATTTTCCTGATTATCAATTATGTTAGTCACAGATATACTACCTAAACCATCTTTCGCACAAATAGCATTACCAAAAGAGAACAGCTCTTCTGTATGGAGAGGATTGCTAAGAGGTATCAGTATATTTTGTCCTTCTTTTTCTTTTTTCTTTTCATCAAGTCCCTCTTGCATAGACAACTTATGCGCACCACGCTGCGCAGATATGGATGCAATTGTACAGGTTATAAAAATCATCACAATAGTACCGTTCAGGACACTTTCATCCAATAAACGAATAGGCGTACCGTCCGGAGTAGTCCCCAATATCACATTATAACCTACTAAGACTGCTGCCAGAGTAGCCGCTGCCTGGGCATTACTTAATCCAAAAATCAGAGATCTTTCGTTTTTGGTATAACCAAATGTTTTTTGAGCTGCATAAGCCGCCAGATATTTGGAAACAGTAGCCACGACAGTCATAACGAGAGCGACAAATAACGTTTTCGTATCTGAAATAAATACCCGATAGTCGATCAGCATACCTACTCCAATTAAAAAAAATGGAATAAAAATAGCATTACCGATAAACTCAACACGATTCATCAATGGAGAAGAATGCGGAATTAACCTATTAAGAGCCAAACCTGAAAGGAAGGCCCCGATAATAGCTTCAATCCCTGCTAGTTCTGCAAAAACAGCTCCAAGGAAAACCATGAACAAAACGAATATATATTGAGATACACTATCCGAAAAAGTTTTAAAGAAAAAGCGAGCTATTATCGGAAACAGGAATAATACGACGACGCCAAAAATTAAAATCGACACTGAAAGCTTAATCCAGAAATATGTATCGACAACACCCTGCGTCATCCCTACAATAACTGCAAGAACAAGTAGAGCCAGTGTGTCTGTAATCATCGTTCCTCCGACAGTAACTGTCACTGCGCGATTCCTTATTACTCCTAATTTATTAACAATCGGATAAGCTATCAAGGTATGAGAGGCGAACATACTAGCCAATAAGATTGATGTCATCCAGCCATAATTCAAAATATACAATCCTGACAATGTCCCTAAAGTCATAGGTATCAAAAAGGTAAACAAACCAAATACTAAACTCTTCGAACTGTTTTTCTTGAATTCAGTCAAGTCTATTTCCAACCCTGCCAAGAACATAATATACAATAATCCGGCAGTACCTGATAAGATAATACTGCTGTCTCTTAATATTAAATTGAAGCCATTAGGACCGACAATGGCCCCGGCAATAATGAGTCCCAGAATATGTGGAATCCGCAGCTTATTAAGTAATAATGGTGCGAACAAGATTATACTTAGTATTATTAAAAACTTAAGTACCGGATTCGCAATTGGCAGTGTTAAATCGGTAATTGTCAATAACATCATAGCTTTAAGTTTTTTAGGTTCGTTGCAATATAGATATTTTATTCCACACTTATTCTATTTCATAAGTAAAGTATCATATTTTATACGATATTAATAGAAAAACAAAAAAGGGAATATCAATTTAAGATATTCCCTTTCCTTCTATTTAAAGAATGCCAATACTTTTTCCGGAGGTCGGCAAACAATTGCTTTGCCGTTTTCTATTACGATCGGACGTTCTATTACTTTTGGATTTTCAGCCAATAGCTTATAAACATCTTCCTCTTCCATATCTCTTTTTAAAATTGCTGCTTCAAATACAGGATCTGATTCTCTCACCATTTCCATAATAGGAGCATCCAGCATTTCATGGATTGATCGGATATCTTCGATAGTTAAAACGCCATCCAGATAATTAATCAATTCAGGTTCCACTCCGTTTTCGCGAATAAGTGCCAATGTCGCCTGACATTTGCTGCATTTGGGATTATATATTACTTTCATTTCTCAAATATTTATATTTCTTCAAAGATAAATGTTTTAATCTCGGATGCAAAGTAAAACTTTGTAATTATTACAATTTAGATCAAAGAGATTAGCGTATACCTCTTTGATTAAGAGCTCTTCTGTATTTAGCAGCATTACGCTGGTGCTCCTCGTATGAAGCAGCAAAATTATGAGCTCCGGAAAAATCTTCTTTCGCACACATATAAATATAGTTATGCTGCTCTCTGTTTAAAACAGCGTCAACTACATGTATGGCCGGAATACGAATAGGTCCGGGAGGTAAGCCGGCATATTTATATGTATTGTATGGAGATTCCACATCTAAATGTCCGCTCAATATCCGTCGCAACTCAAAATTATCTAGTGCAAATTTAATTGTCGGATCAGCTTGCAAAGGCATTCCTCTGTTTAATCTATTAATATACAACCCGGCTATTCGAGCTTGTTCGGAACGAGTTTGACTTTCCTCTTCCACAATAGAGGCTATTGTCGCAACTTCAATCGGAGACAAACCGATCAATTTAGCTTTCTCTTTACGATCATCGTTCCAAAAACGCATATATTCTTTATTCAACTTTCGCAATAATTCCTTTGGCGATGTATACCAATAAAATTGATAAGTATTAGGTATTAACATAGCCGGAACCGTTTGCGGATTAAATCCTAATTCTGCTGTAAAAGCAGTGTCATTAAGCAAATACAATACCGAATCCGCATCCAGATGTAATTGCTGGGACATTCTTTGCGCAAATTGCTCTTTCGTACGAATATTATTAAATATTACATGTACAGGAGTTTGATTCCCTCGCTTGATTTGCAAAAAACTTCGGTAAAAAGGTTCATTCTTCGATAATTTGTAAAAACCAGGAACTAAATCATCTTTTGTTAATCCCATAGTTTTTGCCATCCATTTAAAGCCTAAAAAAGAAGATTTATCTGACTTACTTTGAATTGTATCCATTAACTGAGAAACATTCATATCTGGAGTCACATACAACGTTACATTCTTTTGGCTTGATAGAGGCTTATTATACCATAGCGAGGCCATTACTAAAAGTAGCAATATCACACCACATATCGCCCCAATAATTGAAAATAATATCTTTGTCCGCTTTTTCATATCTTCGTAAATTTGAGCGCAAAAATAAGCAAAGTTTTTAGCTTTAATCTATTAGCGCAACAATCACGCATGCTCAACCTTGAATTTATATCGTTGTATATTGTAAAAAAATATATATTTGCATCAAATTAAAAATCTATTCTAATGAAAAAACAAATTATATTAGCTGTCCTGGGATTCTCCGCATTAAGTATTTTGGCACAAACCGAATGTAAAATCAAAGGAAAAGTCATAGACAGACCTGAATCAAAAAAACTATATCTTCTGCCTCTTTTAAGTGATCCCCGCACAACAGATAAAATCACTATTCCTATTATTAACAATGAATTCGAATATACATTTCAAACAAAAAATCCTGAAGCGTATGAGTTTATATTTGAAGATGAATTGAATAAAGGATATTTTCATTCGGTTAGATTTATAACGGAAGACGGAACAGTTAATTTTGAGTTATATCCGGCAGAAGAATATAGCCGGAATATAATTAAGGGCTCCGAACTAAATAGTGAATATCAAAAAATCAAAAAACAGTCTGATAGTCTTTTTTGCATGAAAGATCTGTCTGATCAAGAGGAAACTCTTTATAAAAAGAATGAATTATACTCTGATTTATATACTCAGTGGATCAATGCATTACGAACCACCGACGATCAAAATAAGTTAGACTCACTATATAAAGTAAGGGATTCTTTCACTAATGAAACCCAATACAGCGATAAAGGCATTGCTCTGGCCAATCAAGTTTCTGCTATAAGAAAGCAACAAAATAACTGGATATTAAATGAGATTAATAAACATAGTAGCGAAGCAACACTCACCTTATTATACGAAAAAATCTACTCTTCTATTCAATATTCAGATCAACATATTGATCAAAACAAATGCTTTGAAATATTCAACAGTAAGTTTCAAAAAGAGTTTGCCCAAAACAATATGACTAAAAAGATCAATATTATGATCGCAGCAAGTCAACTCAAGAAAGGAGGTAAATATATAGATGTTACCGCTACCGACCTCAATGGTAAAAAGGTATTACTATCGGATCACATCAAAGGAAAGGTTGCCTTAATTGATTTATGGGCATCATGGTGCGGACCTTGTATTCGCAAAACCAAAACATTTATTCCAATTCTGGAAAAGTATAAGGATAAAGGCTTCACAATCGTTGGAATTGCCCGTGAACAAAAAAATACCGATGCGATGCTCCATGCTATTGACAAACACCAATTCAACTGGACAAATCTTGTCGAGTTGAATGAGAATGGAAAGATCTGGTTAAAATATGGAATTGATAATGGCGCAGGAGCCGTATTTTTAGTCGATAAAGAAGGAACTATTATTGCGACAAATTTTGATGCACATGAACTGGAAAACCATCTGAAAGATTTATTAGATTAAAATACAAAAAGAGTCTGCCCCGAATACCGGAACAGACTCTTTTGTTTTTTATTCCATCAAAGTCAATATTTTTTCAGGACCCATATAAATCTTCTTCTTATAAAGTTTATACTTTGGAGTTGCTTTGGAATCATACATAGCAAACTTGGCCCAATCATGCAACTGCCATCCAAGACCATGATCAATAGTCATCAAATCAATCCGGTGCTCCAGTCGTTTCTTGTACCCGCCAAACAGATAACCGATACCCGTACCTATAATTTGAAAAATATTTTTATTTTCATAATCAACTATATGAGCTAATTCATGTCCAATCACTCCGACCTGAGCATTGAAAGGTACATCCTCAAGCAGTATTCCTTTAAATTGGGATTTATCATTTATATATACATGATAGATTCTTTTTTTTCTGAAAAGAGATCCTATATCCGGCCGGCAAGCCATAGTTGTTTTTTCTTTCGAGAATTTGAGTTTTATAGTTACATCTTTTAATTCGGGATAATGCTTCAATGCTAACAGAAACTGACTCTCGTAAGCCCCCGGATATATTTTCTGATTGCCGTATTTCTCTCGCAAAATCTCTATTGAATCCGATTCAATCGGCTCAAACGTTTTTTGCTGGGCTGATACAGAAACAATACATAAAAATGATAAGATAAGACTTAATAAGATACTTTTCCTCATTATATAAACCTCCTAATTATTTCAGGCATCCAATATACAAATAATAGGAATGACTAACTAAAACATTCGGAGCAAATTGAATATAAAAAAAGTGAGGAGTTTCATTTCTGAAACTCCTCACTTATAATTGGTGCGGATGAAGGGACTCGAACCCCCACGCCTCTCGGCACTAGATCCTAAGTCTAGCGCGGCTACCAATTACGCCACATCCGCTTGACGATTACGGTTACAAAAGTAGTGCTTTTTTTTACATCTGCAAATTTTTAGCTTATTTTTTTTCTTCTGTTTTTTCAGTAATTTACAAATTAAACACATAAACAGCTATTAATAAACAAAATAGCAACACAATATTTTGATAAAAAAAAATCATCATTTTATTTATCTAATGCCCATTTGCAGCTATTTCCGGTAAATTGCATCTTTAAAATAAAGAGTTAAAGAAATTTCTTATATTCGATTTCATGTCTTAATTACAGATTCATTATTAACAGTTGATTTTATAAATCTGTTAAATGATAAGTTTTTCGAATATTTAAAATATATATTTGCAATCTAATTTATTTAAAAACTATGAAGTCTAATATAAAGTACATACTATCAGCTTTATTGGTATTTTCAAGCTTGATTCTTTTACATATATCTTGCAAAAATTCTACAGAAAAGAAGCCTAAGATCGCCGTAACAATTCTGCCTCAGAAATATTTTGCAGAAAAGTTGACCGGTAATAAATTCGATGTATTCTGTGTCGTACCGACAGGTAGCAGTCCCGAATCTTATGACCCGTCCCCTTCCCTCGTTATGCAACTTGGTAACAGCGATGCTTATATGAAAATAGGCACCCTTGGATTTGAACTTGCCTGGATGGATAAAATCAAACATAATAACCCACAATTAAAAGTATTTGATTTATCTGAGAATGTCAATGAAATTGAAGGAGGACATATTTGCTTACATCAAGACGCACACAAAGACTGCGATCATGATCACAGCGAACATCTCGAGGATTTAACAACAGCTGATCCACACTACTGGAGTTCACCTAAAGAAATGCGTGTTTTATTACAAAACATGTATAAAGCCGTTGTAGAACTTGATCCCCAAAACGAAGAATACTATAAGACCAATCTCGATTCGTTAGTAACTGAGGTCAATCAGGTTGATTCTCAGATTACGGAAATACTAAAAAACAAAACAAGTGATAGCTTCATGATCTATCACCCTGCATTAGCATACTTCGCCCGCGATTATGGATTAAAGCAATTAAGCATTGAAGAAGGAGGTAAAGAACCAACTCCTAATCATCTGAAAAGTTTAATTGATTCCGCTCGCGCAAACAATGTTTCAATTATCTTTGTTCAAAAAGAATTTGATACTAACAATGCGAAAGTCATTGCTCAGGAGACAGGAGCGCAGATCATCGAGATTGATCCTCTTAACTATAACTGGCAGCAAGAGATGATTCGCATAGCTAAAGCTTTTGCTCGTGAATAAACAAATAACAATACAAGATTTAAGTGCCGGATATCAGAACAAGACGGTTTTAAACAAAATCAATTTAACTATAAATAAAGGAGACTTCTTAGGTATTATCGGACCAAACGGTGGAGGAAAAACAACACTTCTCAAAGTCATTTTGGGTCTGATTAAACCAATGAACGGACAACTCAAATTCTTCAGAGAAGGCAAACAAGTTGACCATTTGCAAATTGGATACTTACCGCAGCACAACCAGGTTGACAGAGACTTTCCTATAAACGTAAAAGAACTCATTCAATCAGGACTAACACCTAAGAACAGATTCCTTTTCACATTAAGCAAGGAACAAAAAGAGATTGTTCCTGAAATTATAAATATGGTTGGGCTGAATAACTTTGCTGAAAGTCCTCTGGGCGAACTATCCGGAGGACAGTTACAGCGGGCACTGCTCGGCAGAGCTATTATATCCGAACCCGAAATACTGGTCCTGGACGAACCCAATTCATATCTTGATCGCGATTTTGAAGTGAAACTGTATGACTTACTTCAGGAAATAAACAAGAAATCGACGATAATACTGGTTTCTCATAATATATCGACTGTCAGATCGATTGCACGCTCTCTGGCTTGTGTTAACCGAACCCTGCACTACCATCCGACAAATAATATTACAGAATCGTGTATTTACGACTCTTTTCTGTAATATGTAGATATTAGGATAAAAAAATATCTATAAAAACCCTTTCACGTCTTGTAGTAATGCGTCGAATTAAGTAGGTTTGCAACTCATGAAAGACGATAAGTGCAAACTCATCGTCCAAACTATTTCGTGACATATATCAAACCAATTAGCTATGGCAATTAAATGTATCGGTATTTTGACTTCCGGCGGTGATGCACCGGGTATGAATGCTGCCATCAGAGCAGTAACTCGTAGCGCTATCTACAACGGAATTCAAGTAAAAGCAATTTACAGAGGTTATAAAGGATTAATCACTGGCGAAATTGTGCCATTTAAGACACAGAACGTAAGTAATATCATTCAACAAGGTGGAACTATACTAAAAACTGCGCGTTGTAAAGAGTTTCAGACGCAAGAAGGTCGTCAGATTGCCTATAACACAATGCAGGAAGAAGGAATTGACGCATTAGTTGTAATTGGTGGAGATGGATCGTTAACCGGCGCACGCATCTTTGCTGAAGAATTTAATATTCCTATCGTAGGACTTCCGGGTACTATTGATAACGACTTGTTTGGAACAGATACTACTATTGGATATGATACTGCATTAAATACAATCATGGATGCTGTCGATAAAATCAGAGATACGGCATCTTCACATGATCGTCTGTTCTTTATCGAAGTAATGGGAAGAGAATGCGGTTTTCTTGCACTAAACGGGGCAATAGCATCCGGGGCCGAAGCAGCTATCATCCCGGAAATGCAAACAGAAGAAGATCAATTAGCTGAACTTATTCAAAACGGATTCCGTAAATCAAAAAACAGCAGCATCGTTCTTGTTGCCGAAAGCGAACTTACCGGTGGAGCAATCGGATTAGCAGAACGTGTAAAAAAAGAATTTCCTCAATATGATGTGCGTGTTTCTATTCTGGGGCACTTACAGCGTGGAGGCTCACCTTCTGCAAATGATCGTATTTTAGCAAGCCGCATGGGTGCTGCCGCTATAGACGCTTTATTAGAAGGACAAAGAAATGTAATGATCGGGATTCAAAATGATCAGATTGTATATGTTCCTTTTACAAGAGCTATCAAGAATGAAAAACCAATAAATAGAGAATTATTAAATACACTTCGTATTTTATCTATATAATTGAGACAAATAAACACTTTATAATAAAGAGTTTCGATCTTTTTTATCGGATCGAAACTCTTTTTTTTATTTCCCCATCTTATTATTTCAAATATTACTATATTTATCCGCTATAATATTCGAAATAAAAAATCACTCCAAAAAATATAAGCTATGAAACGAATTTATTTATTCCTGACCTTAATGCTTTTGTTAAGTTCGTTCAACGCTTCAGCCCAGTTCGGTAAGAAGTTAGTCGGAAACAACAAGTATGTAACTATCACGAAAGAAACATCTGATTTCTCTCATCTGGTAGTTTGGCCTAAAGTAAATGTCTACTATAAAGTAAATCCTGATTCCGTCGGCAAAATTCGCATCCATGGCGAAGAGAACGTTATCCATCTGTTGGATTTCTCCATCAAAAAGAATCGGCTCGAAATTTCATTCATCAACAATATGCCTGTCGATTACGGATATATAACGATCCATGTCTATTCATCAGGATTAAGTGAGGCCAGTGTAGAAGGTTCCGGAGTCCTTGAATTACAGAATTCGATCAAAACCCCGGATCTTAAATTAGGAGTTGGTGGTGGTGGTCAGATCATAGCCAAAGATATTCAGGTACAATCAATCAAATTGCACTTAGCCGGATCAGGCGACATGCTTTTGAACGGACATGCCAACACAGGATCTTATACTATTGCCGGATCAGGCGATATCAGAGCTAAGAAACTCGAAGTTGAAGACCTTTCAACCAAAACAGCTGGCTCCGGTAACATATTTTGTTATGCTTCTAAAAACCTAAAAAGCCGGATTGTTGGTTCAGGTAGTGTTTTCTATTATGGAAAACCTCAAGTTAAAGAAACAATTATCGGAAGTGGCGTTGTAGGACCAATCCCTGATAATCAATAATATAAAGTGGAGCAACCTGAATTGCTCCACTTTTTTTTGAAAAATAATTACCTAAAAGTTTGCAGATATAAAATAAAGCACTACTTTTGTAACCGTAATCGTCAAGCGGATGTGGCGTAATTGGTAGCCGCGCTAGACTTAGGATCTAGTGCCGAGAGGCGTGGGGGTTCGAGTCCCTTCATCCGCACCAATTATAAAAAAGGAGTTTCAGAAATGAGACTCCTTTTTTTTATTCATTTTAGCAATCAAATCGAATGAAAAAAGCAAAAAATACAGGATATAAAGATCAAAATATCCAATTCTTAAAAGACAATGCAAGTAACCCGGAGGTAACTGAATTAGAAAGCGGCGTTCAGTATAAAATTATAGAAGAAGGCAATGGAGCTATTCCATCCTCGACATCACTCGTTCAGGTATACTACAAAGGATGGCTTATCGATGGTCGTGAATTCGATTCAAACCTTGAAGACGAACTTCCGGCTATTTTCCGCGTATATGAAGTTATTGACGGTTGGCAGCAAATCCTTAAGATCATGCCTGCAGGATCAACTTGGGAAATATACATCCCATACAAACTTGGATATGGAAGCCGTGGTGATGGAATGATTAAAGGGTTCTCAACTCTTATCTTCCAGGTTAAACTTGTAAGTGTTGCATAAAAAAAATTACATCAACACTTTCCTGAAGACCAGCACAATAGCTTATCAGACGTGTTTTTTATGAAAAAAAGTTACTCTGATTATTTGCATATTCAAAATAATCCCCTACCTTTGCAGTGCAATTGAGAGAAACAACAACTCAAAAGAGCAATGGTGTGGTAGTTCAGTTGGTTAGAATACCTGCCTGTCACGCAGGGGGTCGCGGGTTCGAGTCCCGTCCATAC
>DKPO01000027.1 GCA_002471225.1 Porphyromonadaceae bacterium UBA7332 | reverse complement strand
ACACAAATAATTACCATCCCCGCTCCATCAATAGCTTCTTGGTTATTTGATGTATATTTGATATTAGGTGCTACCATTTTTAAATGATCTAATACCTTAGTCGAAGGATCCGAGGCAATAATGTCACCCGGATTTATTAACTCACCCTGATTAAGAGCCTTTAATATAGCCCCACCCATATTACCTACACCGATAATTGCGATTTTCATAGCCTTTATATTATTATATGTATATTATTTAACGCGCCTAATTTACAAAAAGTTTACAAAATCTATTCTCTATATTATTCAAATAAAAAAGCGAGATCCTATTGCTAAACAGAACCTCGCTTTACATAAAAGATTTAAACTAAAGTGTTTGTAAAACGTCTTCAAACGCAGTCAAAAATTGATCAGCTTGCGCTTTGCTTAAACTCAATGGTGGAAGCAAGCGAATAATGTGTGTTCCGGTTGCACCGGTAAAGATCTGATGGTTAAAAAGAAGTTTAGTACGTATATCTTTGACTGGTTTATCAAACTCAAGGCCTATCATTAACCCTTGTCCTCTTACTTCTTTAATTCCTTTTATAGTTTTCAATCGATCCATTAGATAACGACCGATCTCATATGCATTTTCAAGTAATTGCTCATTCTTAAGAACATCTAATACAGCTAATGCTGCACTACAAGCCAGATGATTTCCGCCAAACGTTGTTCCTAGCATTCCATATACCGGCTCAAATTTTGGACTTATTAAGACCCCTCCGATAGGGAATCCATTCCCCATACCTTTGGCCATCGTTATCAAATCCGCCTTGACATTTGTATATTGGTGTGCAAAAAACTTCCCGCTTCGCCCGTATCCAGATTGAATTTCATCTAAAATCAAAATCGTATTTGTTTCTGTACACTTCTTACGAATTAATGTCAGAAACTTTTCAGATGGGATACGAATACCTCCTATACCTTGAATCCCTTCAATAATAACAGCACAATACTCCTCTGTTTCAATAGCTTTCAGAAATGCTGTTTCATCTTCCCACGGAATAAAGGCTACATCCAAACCTTCATTTACCGGTGCTACGATTTTAGGATTATCCGTTACTTTTACTGCAGCAGATGTCCGTCCATGAAAACTCTTATCGAATGCTATTACTTTTTTTCTTCCATTAAAGAAAGAGGCCAGTTTTAATGCATTTTCATTCGCTTCAGCTCCGGAATTCACTAAAAACAATGTATAATCTGGATATCCGGAAACTTCAGATAATGATTCTGCTAGCTCCGTTTGAAGTTTATTTATAACTGAATTAGAGTAGAATCCAATCTTATTTAATTGCTCTGAAATTTTATTTACATAGTGAGGATGCGTATGTCCGATTGAGATAACAGCATGTCCGCCATATAGATCTAAATATTCATTTCCTTTATCATCATATGTATGACAACCTTTACCTGCTACAATATTAATATCAAATAAAGGATAAACATCAAATAACTTCATTCTTTATATTTTTATTTAGAACGCCGATGGTTTCAAGTGTAATCCGACTTTTTCCTGCAATCCGAAAAGTAAGTTCATATTATGAACAGCCTGCCCCGAAGCACCC
This sequence comes from Porphyromonadaceae bacterium UBA7332, assembly GCA_002471225.1. Lineage (GTDB taxonomy): Bacteria > Bacteroidota > Bacteroidia > Bacteroidales > UBA7332 > UBA7332. Next base: position 42,567 of record DKPO01000027.1, on the reverse strand, counting down.
TTCAGAAGATTATCAATCGCTGACAGAATCAACAACTTATTACCATGCTTTTCTAAGTGAATCAGACATTTATTAGTATTTACGACTTGTTTTAAGTCTATATTCTCTTTAGAGATAAACGTGAATGAATGATCATCATAATAATCTTCATATAACTTCTCTATTTCCGGTAAATCTAAAGGACAATCGATATAAATCGATGCAAAAATACCTCTTGTAAAATTACCTCTGACAGGTATAAAATTGATAGATGAATTAAAGCTCGTTTGTAAAGATTTCAGAGACTGATGAATTTCGGCTAAATGCTGATGTGTAAAAGGTTTATAAACAGAAACATTATCCGTTCTCCAGCTAAAATGAGACGTAGTACTCAATCCTTGTCCGGCACCGGTTGACCCTGTTATAGCTGTAATATGAATTTCATTATTCAACAACAAGTTCTTTGCCAAAGGTAATAATGCCAGCTGGATAGCAGTCGCAAAACAACCAGGATTAGCAACATATTTTCCTCTGTTCAGATACTTGCGATTTAGCTCAGGCAATCCATAAACGAATTCATTACCTTCCTCTTCCAAACGAAAATCATTAGATAAATCAATAATTTTTAATTCTGAAGGTATTGCATTCGATTCCATAAATTTGCGGGATTGACCATGCGGAGTACAAAAGAATAAGAGGTCTATGGTTGTAAGATCAAAAGTTGAACAGAACTCCAACTCTGTCTCACCCATTAAACCTGAATGTACCTGATATATTTTCTTACCTGCATTACTTGTACTATGTATAAACATAATTTCAGCATCAGGATGATTAATTAAAAGTCTGATTAGTTCGCCGGCTGTATATCCGGCTCCTCCGATAATACCTACTTTAATCATTAGTATAGAATTTTACCGGAGGTATTATTTTAGAATAATACCCCCGGTATTTATATTAGAGTTACTTTTTATTTTTCTCAGAAACAAATTGATGTATTTTCAAAGGTGTGCTCATCATTTTAATAAAACCTTTAGCATCATCTGCTGTCCAGGCTTTATTTACCTCACCATATTCACCAAAATCAGCTTTCATTAAATCATACGTTGATTCCACTCCTACCAATACATAACGATAAGGATGTAATTCAACAATAACCTCGCCTGTTACATGATCCTGAGAACTTAGTAAGAATGCTTCCATATCACGCATCACTGGTTCTAAATATTGAGCCTCATGCAAGAACATTCCATACCAGGTCGAGATTTGATCTTTCCAGTATTGTTGCCATTTAGACAAAGTATGTTTTTCAAGCATTTTATGCGCATTGATAATTAACAATGGTGCTGCAGCTTCAAAACCAACACGTCCTTTAATTCCGATAATAGTATCCCCGATATGCATATCGCGGCCTATTGCAAATTTAGAAGCAATACTTTCAATTTCCTGAATAGCTTTTACTTTATCTTTATAATGAACACCATTAATGCTGCAAATTTCACCTTTTTCAAAACCTAAGCGAAGGGTTTCCGGTTTGTCGGCAATCATTTGCGATGGATAGGCATCCTCCGGTAATGTCTGATCAGATTTCAATGTTTCTTTTCCACCAATACTGGTTCCCCATAAGCCTTTATTGATCGAATAATCCATTTTTGTAAAATCAGCCACATAACCATGTTCTTTCAAATAGTTGATTTCATACTCACGTGTTAAGATCATATCACGTGTTGGAGTAATAATCTCAATTTCAGGAGCCAGAACCTGAAATGTCAGATCGAAACGTACTTGGTCGTTTCCGGCACCCGTGCTACCATGAGCTACATATTTTGCACCAATTTCTTTAGCGTATTCAATTATACCGATTGCCTGAAAGATACGTTCAGAACTTACTGAAATAGGATATGTTCCATTTCTCAGTACATTCCCGAAAATCATGTAACGAATACTTTTTTCATAGTATTCCTGAGTAACATCAATCGTCACATGTTTTACCGCACCTAATTTATATGCTTTTTCTTCGATCGATTTTAATTCTTCTTCATTAAATCCACCGGTATTCGCAATAGCAGTATAAACATCAAACCCTTTTTCTACAGCTAAATATTTTAAGCAAAAGGAAGTATCTAAACCTCCACTGAATGCCAGAACTACTTTTGGTTTCATAATAACAAATATTTTTTCAAGCCTTCAATAAAGCTTGGTGTGTATTCAATAGTAAAAATTCTAATTAGACTAATTCAATCGCATGGCTGACACCTTCCATCACATCTTTTCTTTTTAATTCAAGAGGATCGAAAAGCATACCTGTACACATGCAGAATCTACGATCAGAACGTTGTAAAATATCATAGTTTACACAACTCTCACATCCTTTCCAGAATGCTACATCATCCGTCAACTCTGCAAAAGTAACGGCTCTGTATCCTAATTCCGCATTGATTTTCATTACAGCAGCACCCGTTGTCAAACCGAATATCTTCGCGTCAGGGAACATTTCCCGAGACAACATAAATGCTCGTTTTTTAATCGCTTTAGCTAAACCCATACCCCTGAACTTATCAACTACGATTAATCCTGAGTTAGCTACAAAAGATTTGTTACCCCAACTCTCAATGTAGCAAAATCCGGCAAATTCATTCTCTTCCGTAAGGGCTATAATAGCTTTACCTTCTTCCATCTTTTTAGAAACATACTCATTGCTTCTTCTGGCAATACCTGTTCCTCTTACTTTTGCGGCCTTCTCTATTGTATCAAGAATGATATCAACATAAGGAATATGTTCATTGGTCGCTACGACTACCTTTATTTTAGGATTCATCACTTTATTAAATCAAACGATTTTTATATTAGGGATAATAATAGATAATGTTTCGATTATTCGGCTTCTTGTCACACCTTCTTTCGGGATTAACAAGATTGTATCATCTCCGGCAATAGTTCCTATAATTTCTTCCGGTGCTCCTGAGTCAATATCTGAAGCAATACCACCCGCATAACCAGGCTTAGTTTTAAGAACGGCTAAACTTCCGGAAAACTCTATTGTAATTTCTGTTACTGAAGTCGATTTATTTTCTTTTAAAATATAAGTATCACGTGAAGAAACAAAAGGAAGCGTATAAATATACCCTCCTTGATCATTAGGCACTTTCGCTATTTTCATTTGCTTCAAATCGCGGGATAAAGTAGCCTGTGTCAAAGTAAAGCCACGCTCATTTAAATGCATTAGGATCTCGTCCTGACTACCAACTTTAGTATGTGTAATAATATCTTTTATCGCTTCTAATCTCTGATTCTTCATATATGTTGCATATTTATACTTTCATGGTGCAAATTTATACTTTTATCTGAATATTCAAAGCATAACTGAATAACTTTTTTCATTTTTCATTGTTTTCACATTATATAAGTAATTACATTACATTTGCAGGCATAATATTAATATTAGAGTAATGGACAACAATAAAAAGAAATGGTTTGATGGATTTGACGATAGATTATTCCGGATCGGAATGTTCATTGTTGCGATCGGTCTTATCCTTTATGTATTTCCGAGAGAAGGTAAATTCAGATATGATTTTGCAGAAGGAAAACCATGGCATTATGGTTTATTGACTGCATCCTATGATTTCCCAATCTTTAAAACAGATGAGCAAATAAAAAAAGAACAGGATAGCATTCTGAAATACTTTCAGCCTTATTTTACTTTTAATGATACGATTCAAAATTCGCAGTTAAACAAGCTCAAAACAGATTATAATACCATCATGCACATGAAAGCCAGTGCCGGTTATTATAATTATTTACGCAATGAGCTTGAAACAATATATCAGAATGGTATTATAACCAGTAAAACAAAAGAAACCTATTTAAAAGATGGCGTATCCTCCTTTATGATCATTAAAGGGTCTCGTGGTGTACCCGTACCTATCGATAAAATCTTATCCGTTCGTGAAGCCTACGAAAAGATTATCCGCAATGCGCCTGAAGAATTAAATAAAAACATTCTTCAATCATTTGATATAACCAACTATTTAACGCAGAATCTGGAATATGATGCAAAAAAATCAGACCAATCCAAGAATGATTTGCTTGCCCGGATTTCTATTGCAGTAGGAATGGTCCAGGCCGATGAGCGAATTATTGACAGAGGTGAAATCGTCACACCAAAAACCTATGCCATTTTATACTCATTAAAGAAGGTTTCTGAACAAAGAAGCGGAAGTATTGATCGGCAAGTGTGGACTTTTATCGGTGAAATTCTTTTAGTTATAGGTCTTTTCTTAAATATGTTCTTGTATTTAAGATTATTTCGTTATGCTGCTTTTAAGAAAAAGAAGATGGTCCTATTCATACTGATCATGATTGTCTCAATGGTTCTTGTTACAGCATCCATATCAAAGCTTCGATTATTCAGTGTTTACTTTGTACCTTTTGCTATCGTTCCACTTGTTGTCAGAACCTTTTTTGATTCTCGTACAGCTTTGTTTACGCACATCATTACTATTTTGATTTGTTCATTCATGGCTCCGTTCCCGTTTGAATTTCTGTTCCTACAACTAACTGTAGGTATGACTGCGATATACTCTCTTAGAGATCTGACAGAAAGATCTCAATTAGTTAGAAGTGCTGGTTTAATCTTTCTCACTTATTGTATTTTTTATACAGCATACACTTTGCATCAGGATGGAGACTGGAGTCGTTTAAACTGGCGAATATTCCTTGCCTTCTTTATCAATAGCGCTACACTTTTGTTCACTTATTTATTGATATACATTTTTGAAAAAACATTCGGGTTTGTATCGAATGTTACACTGGTAGAACTCTCAAATATCAATTTACCTATATTACGTGAATTTTCGGAGGTATGCCCTGGTACATTCCAGCATTCTCTACAAGTTTCAAACCTAGCCGCTGAAGCTGCTCTAAGAATTAATGCAAATGCAGCACTGGTACGTACAGGGGCTTTATATCATGATATCGGAAAAATGGAGAACCCGGTTTTTTTCACTGAAAATCAAACGGGTGTGAATCCTCATGATAAGTTGGATTATGCAGTTAGTGCACAAATCGTAATAGATCATGTCAATAATGGGATACGAATTGCTAAAAAAATTGGTTTACCAGAACCTATTATTGACTTTATCAAGACACATCACGGAGATAGTAAAGCTAAATATTTTTACTATTCATTTATAAACAAGTATCCCGATAAAGAGATTGATGACAGCAAATTCAGCTATCCCGGACCAAAACCTTTTTCGAAAGAACTGGCTTTAATGATGATGGCCGATTCGGTTGAAGCAGCTTCAAGGAGCTTAAAAGAATATACAGAAGTAAGTATTAGCGAATTGGTAGAGCGTATTATTGACACACAAATTGCTGAAGGTATGTTTAAAGATGCTGCTATTACTTTTCAACATGTGGAAATTGTAAAAAGATGCTTCATCGAAAAATTAAAAATCATCTATCACACCCGTATCAGTTACCCGGTTTTAATCAAACAAGATGATGAAAAAAAGAAATAAAATGCAGCAATACTAATTAGAGTAGCATCTTATTTAAACAATCAATATTTAATTGAATATGAAAAAAATATTATTCGCAACTTTATTTGTTGCCTCTTTGGGAATTGTTGGCTGTGGTTGTGCGAAGAAAACAACGAAAAACAACACGGTTAATGTTACCGAATTAAACGGAGCATGGAATGTAGTTGAGTTGAATGGAAAAAATATTTCGGTTTCCGACAATACTCCTTATCTCGAATTAAATTTTTCCAATAATCGCTTACAAGGTAAAGGATCATGTAACAGAACAAACGGAAATTTTGAATTATCTGATTCTGATCCTTCAGCAATTCGCTTTCCGGCTGTTATGACGACACGTATGGCTTGTCCCGAAATGCAATTAGAAGCAGAATATCTGAAAGCTTTAAATGAAGTTCAAAGCGTAATCAAAGTAGACAAAAACAAATATGGCTTTGTTGATAAAAACGGCAATGTGTTATTTGTAGTATCTCCACGATAAAACCATAAACAGGGATTAATCAAATATATTGGTTAATCCCTGTTTTGTTTTAAATTCAAACTCTTCTTAAATTCTCTTGGAGATATACCATGCACATTACTAAATGAGCGCGAAAATGAAGTTGGTGAACTGAATCCGGTAATAAATGCGATTTCTTTTAACGAATGATCATTTGACCTGATAAGCTCTACAGCTTCTTTAATCCTATATTGCTGGACTAATGCCATAAAGGTCTGGCGTGAGTATTTATTTACGGCATCTGAAATTTCTTGTTTAGAATATCTGTTATCCAGCATCGAAACTAAATCTGATAAAACGAACAATTGATTTAGAAAAGGTTTTTTTTCTTTCATACATGCATCTATATCATTCCAAATCAACTCATAAATATATTTATCTTCTACCGTATCAAGCCTGCACGCTGCATCATAAACCTGAGGAATAAAATAATAGCTCCATCGTATCCTAAAATCAATATTCGCAGGTAATATCAGAGTATATTTAAAGACGGCTCTTTCAATAATCACAAACCAAACACCTGTAGCCACAACAAACCAGGCAATTATTGATAGATTATTCAGGCAAAATGCTCTGATAGCAAACATAATCACTGTAAGAAGCAATAGTATAATTGAACTTTTAAGCCACTTGAGGGGATTAACTTTATCCTCCGATGAGAAAAACGTATTAACCTGTTGATACATCCCGATCAAAATATAAATTGAAACTATATTAATAAGAATAACATAACTAAACATTAAGATCCTTATCAATGTATCCAGAGATATAACTTCAAAAATCATTTCCAGATTATAAATGGCCGGTGGTGAATAATTCTCATGCTCCTGATAAAGAAACCAGAAAACCCCTATCAATACATAAGGAATAAATAGAGACAGTAATTTTCTATTTATATTTATCGTTCTGTATATGGTTTTGAATATATATATAATAAGTAAAACATTAGCCATAGGAGAAACGACCAACAATCCCGGATTTAATAATCCCCGCCCATGGTAGAAAGAAGAACTTAAAACCGCAATTACTATAGATATTGAACGTACTAATACGATCAGAGACAATATACGCTGCTCATAATTGTAATTGGTTTTGAAACGAAGAATTACAAAACCTAATAATAAAAACAGGAAGAAAGATACTTGAATAATAAATTGCAGCATTGTACTCATAATGTACTTTTTTGTCTAAATTCAGATGGGGATATTCCCATTACAGATGAAAAAGATCTGGAGAATGCTGCTTGTGAGCCAAATCCGGTTTTAAACGCAATCTCTTTCAAGCTCAGATCCCGGGTTGAATCAATCATTTCAACGGCATAATATATTCTTAACCGCTGTAGATATGACAAAAAATAGATCTGTTCCTTTTGGTAAATCAACTCAGATAAAAAACGCTTATCATACTTTTTATCAAAAAAGTTATACATAAAATCCAAGCTACAATCAGGATCTGCAAACGCATATTGAGACTCAAACTGTTCGAGTAAATAAAAGTAAGATTGGTAATCTATACTCTCACGCACCACCTCTATATCAAATTTACTTTCACTATATTGCCAGATTAAACCTCTCTTTTTTTCTAGTTTCAGAGAAAACAAGATCAAATCCTTATACGTTCCCCTAAATAAATTTTGATTGATAAGGAACATAAAAATGATCAATACAACGATTTGCACAATCAATTGTATCCATCCTACCCGATCAATCATATAAACGGGATAGCATAGTGCCAGTATATACAACATGAATGTGTTTAATCGCACCCATTTTACATTAATGCTTAGACTTTCTGATGCGTGCGAATGTGTCACTTTATTAAGAATAGATAAAAGTGACCTCATCATAAACATCAACATAAAAAAATAAAACATAGATATTCCAATGAGAAAAGCATTAAACACTTCAAGTACTACTTCCGAATAAGGTGATATGGAATAATAATTAAGAATATAAACAGTTGCATATAATGATAAAACCAGATATAAGAATTCATTCGCAAAATTTTGTTTTTTAGTAGTAAACCACGCAGGAATACCTACTAAAAAATAATATTCAAGCAATTTGGCTATAAATAAAAAACTGGCAGAGAGTTTAATTGGATAAAACATTATCTCATCATAGAAATAGGGTATATTAAAAATAACTCCTAAAAAATCAAGAAAAGCAGACACAACAAGCAACTGTGCAAATGCTTTTTCTTCCTTTTCATTCTCAGAATATTTTAATATACAATAGTAGCCAGTTAGAAAGATAATAAAAGTTAGTATACTAACCGTGAATTTTAACCCCAATAAAAATTGCCCCATTTGATTGTAATGAGTTTACCTGTTTTTAGTTACTGAATAAATAGATTGCTAAATTAAGCTTTTAAATTGGATTATTTAGAAAACAAAAGCCCAAAAGATTAATCTTTTGGGCTAGAAAAATAAAACAATGTAATATATTGAACTATTATGTAATGTAAGTATTCTTTTGAGAGTTTAATTTTCCCTGATATTCATAAGTCTTAGTCTGTTCTGTAAATAATTATATTGCAAAATACGCTCAATCAATTATAAATGGCAAATAAATAACTAATGAATACTTGATACATACGAAATAAAAACTTTACATAAATATTATACAGCTATATATCAGAATATTATAAACATTCAAAAGAAGTAATATATCTATTAAAGTTAAAGGTATGCATACCTGAAAACAAACTTCATTAATCACCCCAATACTCTCAAATAGCCCAATAAATAAACAGTCATTATAGTTTTAACTTAACTACATAACAGCAATATTGTATCTACTACAATTTAACAATAAGTCACTAAATAAATAAAGGCCATCCGAATGGATGGCCTTTATTTATTTTAATATAATTATCAAGCGATACCTGCAAATCCCATAAAAGCTAATGCTAATAATCCGGCAGTTAATAAAGCAATCGGAGTCCCTTCCATAGCCTTTGGCAATTTTGTCAAGCTCAACTGCTCACGAATACCAGCAAAAAGCACCATTGCTAAAGCAAAACCGATAGCTGTTGAAATTGCATAAATCACAGAGTTCAAAAGAGACAAATCTTTTTGATGCACTATAATTGCAACACCTAAAATAGCACAGTTCGTTGTAATCAGGGGCAAAAATACACCTAAAGCCTGATACAATGGAGGAGAAACCTTTTTCAGAATAATCTCTACCATTTGGACTAATGATGCAATAACAAGAATAAAAGTTATCGTCTGCATAAAAGTCAAACCAAATGGTTCCAAAAGATATTTCTGCATCAGGAAGGTTACAATAGTAGCAATAGTCATTACAAATGCAACAGCCGCACCCATACCCAAAGCCGTATCTACTTTCTTCGAAACGCCCAAAAACGGACATATTCCTAAAAATTGCGACAGAATTACGTTATTTACGAATACTGCTGCGATAAAAATCATAATATATTCCATAACTCTTAATTCTTAGCTTTTAATTTATTGATTACGGCAATCAAATATCCAAGTGCTATAAAAGCTCCGGGAGCTAATACAAACACAAGTGCTCCATAAGATTCCGGATAAATAGCGATATCAAAAATACGCCCTGTTCCTAAGAATTCGCGGACACCTCCTAGTATGGTCAATGCCAATGCGAAGCCTAATCCCATTCCCAAACCATCGAAAATAGAATCTACCGGTGAATTCTTAGCCGCAAATGATTCTGCTCTACCTAAAACCACACAGTTTACTACAATCAAAGGAATAAACAGACCTAAGCTATCATACAATGATGGCAGATATGCCTGCATACAAAATTGCACGATAGTCACAAATGTCGCAATAATCACGATAAATGCCGGAATACGTACTTTATCGGGAATTATGTTTTTAACAAGCGAGACTACAAAGTTTGAACACATTAAAACAAATGCTGTAGCTAGTCCCATACCCAATCCGTTTATTGCAGAAGAGGTTGTACCTAAAGTCGGACACATTCCTAAAAGCAATACGAATACCGGATTTTCTTTAACCAATCCGTTTGTTAATATTTTAATCTTGCTCATACTCTTATTGTTTTAGTTGGTCTTTTACTGCATCATAACCTCTCTGTACTGCATCTAGAAAAGCGCGTGAACTGATCGTAGCTGCCGTGATGGCGTCAACCTCACCTCCGTCTTTACTTACAGTCAGTTTATTCACACCCGGATTTTTTCCGATGATACTTTGGGAGGGTTTATCTGTATTACTAAACCACTCCTGCATTTTAGAACCTAATCCCGGAGTTTCGGCATGTTGTAATACCGCGTAATTATTAATTGATCCGTCTGCATTAAAACCAACCATTAATTTAATATATCCGCTAAATCCTTTCATTGTATAAGTTTCAACAGCCGCTCCTACAAATTTACCGCCTTCTTTTGCCGGATAAATTGTAATAATTGAGCCATCTGGTAATTTTGACTCAATTTTATCAGCCATCGGATCATTATCAAATGGAGGACATACCGCTTTAATCGCATTAATCTGTTTTGCAAGATTAGATTGATTGATCGGTTCTTTGGTTAATTCATAAACTCCAGCTAAAGCTGCAGCTGCAATACAAGTGATGGCCGTCAACACCAACACCATATTCTTGAATGATGATTCTAACTTAGCCATTTTTCTTAACCTCCCCGAAACGTTTTGGTTTGCAATATGTATTAATTAAAGGTGTAGCTGCATTCATTAATAGAATAGCAAAAGACACCCCTTCAGGATATGCTCCGAACTTACGGATAATAATAGTGATCGCTCCGATCATAAAACCATAAATAAGCATTCCCTTATGAGACATCGGAGATGTAACATAGTCTGTCGCCATAAAAATAGCTCCTAACATTAAACCACCTGTTGCTAATTGTACCAGAGGGTTTAGACCTGTCAAAAGAGACAAGACCACAACTCCTGCAAATATTGATACCGGAATATGCCATGTAATAATTTTTTTCCATAACATATAACACAATCCCAATAAAAGAGCTATTACACTGATCTCGCCCATTGAACCCGAAATCATACCTGTAATTGCATCCCATACATTTACCTGATCAGCTGCACCAAATTTGATAAGTGAAAGCGGAGTAGCTCCGGTCTCAACATCCATCGTTGTAAAACGGTTAGCTGCATCAGCTATTGGCCAGGTTGTCATTTGTACCGGAAAGGAAATCAAAAGGAAAACACGACCTACCAAAGCAGGATTTAAAATATTATTACCCAAACCTCCAAAAGACATTTTGCCAACACCGATAGCCACCAAAGCACCGATAATAACAATCCATAATGGAATATTCGAAGGTAAATTAAATGCCAGTAAAACACCTGTTAATGCTGCGGAGCCATCACATAATGTTTTATTACCTTTAATAAGATATTTCTGAATCGCAAATTCAAAAAACATACACGCTACTACTGACGTCAATGTCACAATCAATGCTCCTAAACCAAAAGCATAAAGTGAAACGATGAAAGCAGGTATAAGCGCAATCAGTACACCATACATGTTCTTCGATATCGAATCGCCGCCATGTACATGTGGTGAAGGTGAAACAACTAATTTATTTTCCATTTTTTAGTTTTGATTTTTAGCATCAAGTATTCTACTTATACTTCGCCTGTTATTTTCTACTTCTGATTATAGCACCAACTTTAGACTTACTTATACGTATGTAGTCAAGTAGTGGTCGATTTGACGGACACGTAAACGAACAACAACCGCATTCAATACAATCCATTACACGTTCTTTTTCTGAGCGATCCCAAATCTCACGCTCTCCAACGCTCATCAACAAATAAGGCTCTAATCCCATCGGACACACATTGACACACTTAGCACAACGAATACAGTTTTGCATTTTTTGTCTTTGCGCTTCCAAGGTCGGCATAATCAAAACACCGGAACATCCTTTTGTAACCGGCACTTCAATACTAGTTAATGCTTTACCCATCATCGGACCACCAGAGATTACTTTACCTGTATCTGCAGGTAATCCGCCGGCTGCATCAATCAGCATTGATATTGGCGTACCTAAACGTGCCAGATAATTTGATGGTTTTACTACAGATTTACCTGTAACAGTAACGACTCTTTCAATAAGAGGTTTATTTTTTTGCACAGCTTCATATACAGCATAAGCTGTACCCACATTCTGTACTACGGCGCCAACAGCAATAGGAAGAGCTCCGCTTGGGACCTGACGACCCATTACTGCATCAATCAATTGCTTCTCTCCTCCTTGCGGATACTGAACTTTTAAAGGTTGAACAGAAATACCGGTATATTGACGACATCTGTCTGTCATTAATTTTATCGCGTCCGGTTTATTATTTTCTATACCAATAATCGCTTTATCAACTTTTATAGCCTTCATCAAGATTGAAATACCAACCAGAATCTCTTCGGTTTTCTCCATCATCAATTCATGATCCGATGTAAGATAAGGCTCACACTCTACGGCGTTAATCAGAAGCATTTCTGCTTTCGATCCCGGAGGTGGCGATAATTTTACTTGCGTCGGAAATGTAGCTCCACCCAGACCTACAATTCCGGCTTCCGCTACTTTCTTAATTATTTCTTCAGATGAAAGCGGGCAGTCTTTAATAAGTGTTTCTGATCTGTCAATGGACTCCTCCCAAACCTCCTCTTCATTTACATCAATAAATACAGCAGGTCTTCTATATCCTGAAGCATCCAGAATCTCATCAATCTTAGCAACTTTACCCGCAACAGATGAGTGAATATTTGATGATACAAATCCGCCGGCTTTAGCAATCAGTGTTCCCACTTTCACCTCATCACCTTTAGCAACACAAGCAACAGAAGGCGCTCCTAAGTTTTGAGATAGCGGAATAGCTACTTGTTTAGGAAGACCGATAACTTCTATGCGTTTGCCTGCAGACAATTTATTCTCTGGAGGATGCACACCTCCAATGCGAAATGTTTTCAACATATCTCTTCGTATCTTACAGTGCAATAAGTGCACTTATTATGTTTAATTCATTAATTCTCTTTCGTCTCTACGACTGGTTCTTCTTTCTTTTTAGGAGGAAAGTTTAGTTCCTGGATAGCATGTGTCGGACAAACATCTACACACTTACGACATAACTTACATTTATTGTAATCAATATATGCAAGATTATTGCTGATCGTAATTGCCTCAAACGGACAAGCTTTCATACATTTAGAGCAACCGATACAAGAAACGTTACATGCTTTTTTCGCAATGGCCCCCTTGTCCTTGTTCACGCAACTTACATAAACACGACGAGATTTAGGTCCTTTTTTACGAAGTTCTATAATCAGTTTAGGGCAAGCCTTCACACATGCACCACAAGCCGTACACTTATCTTCGTCCACTTCCGGAAGTTGTGTCTCTGGATTTATATGAATTGCATCAAAAGGACAAACCTTCACACAATCCCCCAATCCATGACAACCGAACGAGCATCCGGTTTCTCCGCCATAAAGAGCTGAAGCTACCGCACAACTGGTTGCCCCATCGTAATTATTAAGACGAGGTCGGTTCTCACATGTCCCGTTACAACGGACAACCGCAATCATAGGAGCAGCTGCAACAGCTTCTCTTCCTAAAATAGTTGCGACTTTACCCATTACATCAGCTCCGCCTACAGGGCATAATAATCCCTCCAGACTATCAGCTTTCACACAAGCTTCGGCAAACCCTTTACAGCCGGGAAATCCACATCCCCCACAGTTTGCTGCGGGCAGAACTTCTTCTACCTGACCGATCCTGGGATCTTCGTAAACCTTGAACTTTTGAGCAACAAGGAACAAGATAACTGCACCAATAGCTCCCACTGCTCCCAATAAAAGAACAGCAATCAAAATCAAATTCATAGCTAATTATATTAAGTTACTTATTTCCATCAAGTTTGAGAACTTGAAATACAAATTTCTTTCTTAGTTTATCTTTTCTCGTATATAAAATCGCATAATATGGTATTAATACAAAAATAGCTCCTAAACCGGCTACCCCCTCATTTGCAAATAAAAACATCAGAAGCAAAATCATTAGCAACATCAGAACAAAAGGCAGGACAAAAGCTATTAAAACAGCTTGCCTACCTAAATGATCAGAACCACGTAAAAGAACCTTCTCCCCTACGTGAAACTTTTCTGAATCCATCGCTATAGCTTCTATTTCTTTATCGGCTCTGTCTGCTGCACTACATGCTCCTTTAGCGTGACACCCGGAACAAGCAGAGTTTTGTATGATTTTCACAACAACATTCTCCTTATTTACAGCAACTACAACCCCTTCATGTTCTATGTAATTATCCATTTTGTAATCTATAGATAGCAAATTGTCGCAAAGTTAAAAATATTTTGTTCTCATCAAAATATTCAGGTTATATAATTAAAATATATAATTTCAGAGACCTGAAAAATCATCTTTAAACATTATTTATAATATCAGCTCACATCTATATTCTGGTAAAAAGCTGCTTATTTAATTCAGAATTTAAAAGAAAAACATTAGTCTGATTAATAATTTTCCAACAGGAATCTATTTTAAATAAAACAAATATTTCTATTGCTATTTTACCCGCATTACTTATCATATAAATCATTTGAAACATATAAAATCAAATAATCACAATGCTAAAAATATTCACATATTAAACGTCTACTCTTAATATAAAGCAAATAAACATGTAGATATACGGCCTTCTACCTCGATTCAGATAATGATTCTATCATAGGGAAACCTAAAATCCCTGACATTATGATCCTCTATCTATTTTTACAGCCATTTATCGGATAAATAAAAGCTTCAATTATCATTTTGATACCCGATGAAACAAAAACCGTCCATTTTAACACCGAAAAACAGTACAAAAAGAAATTCAACAATCAAATTAACACTTAAAAGGTTAAATATGTTATCATAATTCCTTTTTCAAAAACTATTTAAGTCCTTTGTTGTTGAAATATATTAGAAGCCTCTTAACATATAAAATTTCTATTGTCATGAAGAAAAGAATTGTTCTTAACGCAGCTTTAATTTGGAAAGAATTAATGGATGCTGAAGCTTTTTCAATCCACAAACTAAGATCATTAACTAAATTATCAGAAATGGAGTTCGAAGCAGCTCTTGATTGGTTAATACACGAAAAAAAGGTATCGATTGAAGGTTTTGAGGGAGAAAGACAAATTGCAAAAGCTGATGCAGAATTAATGTATTATTATTAAACTGCTATACAATCTTATTTGAGAGAAAAAAGATTGTTATACTAAATCTAATGGGTGATCTAAATTCTAATGCTACTAACTTAATGCTAAGATTTTAGTATTTTAAATGGAATAAAAAATGCGTCTCGATTGATATCAAGACGCATTTTTTATTAGGTAAATTACAAAATCGAAATCTCATCAACAAACAAGAATGAAGGCTTGCCTTTTCCTGCATGCCATTCAGGCATATCTTTCTGGCTTTCCATTTCAATTCTTACATATCTTGCTGTAGTTTCATTCAATGCAATTTCATGATCTTTTATTTCACTGATATGCTTAGTCGGTTGAACAATTACCTCTTCCTTAGCTAACGTGAAATCTTTTCCATCTTTCGATGTATAAACACGAATAGCTTTCGGAGGGAAAATCCAGTCACCTGTTACAACCAAAGTCCGGATGTTTACTTTATCAATTGTCTCTTCTTTCAACAAATCAATTGTAGCATCAAGATCCGTTCCGTTATATCCCATCCAACGTCCTGCTTTATAATTCATCAGACCGGTAACACCATCATTTAATGTGTTTGCACCCTGATTAGTATAAGCTTTATGAGATGCGTATTTTGTTTCAATCGGTTTTGCTGTCGCTTTATTGAATACAAAATCCTGAACTTTCTCTTGCGATTCCGATTTACGTGTAAATGCTTTTGCTCTCACTTTCATTGTGCGATCAATCGCAACAGGTTCTGTATACTTCAAGCTATTACGAGTAGGTTCACTTCCATCAACTGTATAGAAAATATCTGCATTGTTCAATGCTTCCATTGCCAACGTCTGAGCCGATGTTAACGAATCACGATTGAAGAAGTAACGTACATTAAAAATATGCTTGGCATAATTATAATTTTGCTCATCATATTTCTCTGCCAATTTAGACAATCTCAACAAGAAATCTTCATAGTTTTTCTCACCATCAGTCCAGTTAATTTCACTTAATGCTGCTAAGCGTGGAAGAAGCATATATTCTACCTGACGGAAATTTTTCATATATTCAGTCCACAGATTCGCCTGTACACCTAAAATATGCTTACGAATATCTGCCGAAACAGTATCCGCTACCGGCACATAGCTATATACATGCTCTAAAGTTGTACAACCGCCAATAGCTAATGGCTCATTCTCCTGATCATCTGTCTGATAGTGATCAAAATAACAATGAGAACCCGGAGTCAGAATAGCATCATTACCCATAGCTGCTGCTTCAAAAGCATAGGTTGAACCTCTCCACGCCATCAATGTAGCCGTTTCAGACAAACCACCTTCCATGATTTCATCCCAACCGATCAACTTACGACCTTTTGAGTTCAAATGATTTTCTGCATATTTAATTACATGAGCTTGTAATCTTTCTTCTGCAGTATGATGATCCAATGAATCTTTTGGATTGCGAATATTCAACTCATCAATCTTAGCCTGACATTTGGGACAAGCCTCCCATCTTACTTTCGGACACTCATCACCTCCCACATGAATATAGGTTGAAGGGAATAAGTCAATCACCTCATCCAACACATCTGATATAAATGTATATGTATTAGCATTACCTGCACAAAGTACATCATCAAAAACACCAAATGTTTCTTCTACTTTATAACCTTTACCTTTACATCCAAGTTCTGGGTAAGAAGCCAAAGCTGCCAACATATGGCCCGGAAGGTCAATCTCCGGAATAACTGTGATATTTCTGTCTGCTGCATATTTCACAACATCCTTCACTTCTTCCTGAGTATAGAAACCACCATGAGGTACTTTATCGAATTCGCCTGAATTACGCCCGATAACGGTACGTGGTCTGTGAGATCCGATTTCAGTAAGTTTCGGATATTTCTTAATTTCAATTCTCCATCCCTGATCTTCAGTCAAATGCCAATGAAATGTATTCATTTTGTGCATAGCCAGAATATCAATAAAACGTTTTACGGAATCCGCAGTAACAAAGTGTCTGCCGACATCTAAATGAGTACCACGATACGCAAATTTAGGGAAGTCATTGATTTGAACTTTTTCAAGTACGATAGCGCCATTTGCGTTAAAATCTTCTACTAAAGGAAGTAGTTGTTTTAAAGTTTGTAACGCATAGAATGCACCTGCACTCTCAGGGGCTTCAATCGTAATTTTATTGTCATTGATCTCCATTTGATACGCTTCTTTATTCGGCATATCTTTTTTTGTCAATACAATTGAAACCTTACCTTTTTCAGCAGGTGTAAGTCCATATACTCCGCTCAACAAGGAGTTAAGTTCTGTAGCCGTATTCGCAAAGATAGAGTCATTACAAATAATAGAATAGCTATCTCCAGCTTTAATCTCCGTTGTTCCGCCTAATGCATATACCTCTTGTGGTAAAGGTATCACATTCAAATTCGTTTTCTCTTTCACCCCACTACATGCTACCATCATAGATAGCCCTAACACATAGCAATAATTTGAAATTTTCATTTAGTTACAATCCTAAGGGTTAATAATAAATTGAGTTCAGTTTATTCTGCTACAAATATAACAAATAGATCAGTATTTATAAAGTTTTGCAACTACTTATTCCATTGTTAGCACAGCATAAGCCCATTACACATCCCTCTAAATAAATATTTTTAATAAAAAGATATTCATGTAATCTGCCAAAGATTATAATAGAAATTGTTTCCATACAAAAATATCCTAATATAGGCATCTTTATATTTATCGACATTCAAGATCTGTCAATCAATTCCAGTTTAAGTCAATCGATATAATTGAATTCAACCCAGATACGTATTAAAAAAAAATTTCATTAGTATCTAAATATATTTACATACGTATGTAAAATATTTTTCATACGTATCAAAATCCGGTTAGCCAGGAACAACGCTAAAACGAAGGCATTTGGCTGGGAAAACAAAGGCATTTCATTCGAAAAACGAACGCATTTCGTCATCTCCGAATGCCTTTGTTTTTAGACGCAAATACGTCCATATTACCCGAAAAAGATACGGTGTATCTTTCTAAAGTAACGGTATATCTTTAAAAAGAAACGGCGTATCTTTTGAGAGATACACCGTTTCTTTTTAGAGCTATGCGGATAACTTCTACCCGGAGTTTTGATTTTGAATCGACACTATCGACACCAAAGAGATAAGCAACTATGTATCAATACATAAAGGGTGTCGATTCACTTGTTTGAATCGACACCAATCAGCACCCAATCGACACCAAAAAAGATAATCCTATACATCTATCTATCACCTATTTACAAACACGAGTACTGATAGTGTCGATAGTGCTGATTGAAAATCAAACTCCAAGAGAAAAGCAAAATCCTTTATACAAACATTCACTATGATCATTTCAAAGATTAAATACCCTCACGTACTTTTTGTGATGCATAACGACTATACCAGATATAAAGAAGAACTCCTTTAATAACAGTGGTCAATGATATACTCCACCAAATACCCGTTATACCCATACCAAACGTATATACCAAAAGATAAGCCAAAGGAATTCTTGCTATATTAAAGCTGATATTTACGATAGCCGGCGGTATGGTTCTACCCAATCCGTTAAATGCTCCGGTTGATACGATTTCTAAAATCATAAACAATTGAGATATTGCGATCACCCTCAAATAACCTCCGCCGACCAAAGCCGTTTGGGCATCAGCCACAAATAAACTAAACAACTCATTTCCAAACAAAAAGAATCCGATTGAAACGAATAATCCGATCATTCCTGCTACGCGGGTTGTATAAGCAAATGCCTTTTTAATCCGATCATAACGATGCGCTCCGAAATTCTGACCAACAAAAGCGCATAAGGCTGTAGAAAAACCTCCGGCGGACATCCAGTTAATAGCCTCAAACTGGGCTCCGACACCATAAGCTGCAATGCCTTCTTTTCCGAATGTTGCAGCCAATTGAGCAATAAACATCGAGATAAAACAGAAAAACAAATTCTGAGCACCGACAGGTAAACCGACGCGTAACAGATTAAAACCCATAACATCTTTAAACGGATTGACTAATGTCAATTTCCCAATCGGTGAACGCTTATTGCTAAAAAAACGATAAGCAAAAACCAAAAACACAACTACCTGAGCCAGAGATGTTGCTATTGCTGCCCCTTTCAGACCTAACGAAGGTATAGGCCCCAAACCATAAATCAACAATGGGTCCAGAATAATATTAACGATTAATCCAAATGCATTTATTTTAAAAGGTGGCGTACTATTACCTGATGCATTATAAATACCTGAAAAAAGCTGATTGATAAATGTCAGTAAAAAGCCGGGGCTAATCCAGCGTAAGTAAACAATTGCTTCCTCACTCACCTTTTCATCCAGTCCGAAAAATGCGATTGCCTGTGGTGCAAAAAACAATAACAGCAATGCGAAAGTCAATCCTATATAAACCGACCAGGAAAAACCGAATAAGGCTTGCTTACATGCTTTCGATTTACTCCCTTCTCCCAGCGATTGAGAGACAGTCACCTCTGCACCTACTTTTGTAATCAATGAAAGAGCACTGCTCATCCATGCAAAAAAAGCTGCAGCCCCAATTGCAGCAATCGCTTCAGCGCTAAAATGACCAATCCAGAACATATCAATCAGATTGTATGTCATTTGTATAAATGAAGCCGAGATAATCGGTACCGAAAGAGCTATCAGATTAGCAGCTATTCCTCCTGTTGTTAAATCTTTATATTTCATTTTCCCTATTCCGTAATAAAACCTTTTTTTATTTACCCAACTAACCTATTAGCTAATAACTACGTAATTATTAATTTCATATCGCCATTTTTCACCCATCCCTGACGTCGGATAAGACTATCTATAGCATAAGCTATAATGGCCGGTAAAAGAACCTGTATTAAGACAATCAGCCCGATCAGATACATATCAGGCATAGAGCCTTTCATTTGAATAAAAGTCGTTATTTGTCCGACTAAACCACTTGTTCCCATACCGGCTCCGATCGAACTATTTGTCATTTTAAAGACAATCGTAGAAAGAGGTCCCAGCAACGCCGATGTCAATATAGGCGCAATCCAGATCCGGGGCTTACAAATAATGTTAGGAATTTGCAACATAGAAGTCCCAAGCCCCTGTGATATAAGTCCCTGAAAACCATTATCCCGAAAACTGATCACCGCAAAACCGACCATCTGAGCACAACACCCAACCGTAGCTGCACCTGCCGCTAATCCATCCAGATTAAGCATTATGCATAGAGCTGCCGAACTGATAGGCATAGTCAATGCCATACCTACAATAACTGACACAATTATTCCCATAAAGAATGGATTCAACTCCGTCGCCTGATTAATAACTGAACCCAGATATAACATAAAATCATGAATATAAGGGCCGACCCATTTACCAACAAACATTCCCACTACTATCGTAAGAGCCGGCGTAAGCAAAATATCAAACGGAGTGCGTTTTGATATCAATGTTCCAACTTCAGCCCCTGTCAGAGATGCAAGGTAAGCACCTACAGGTCCTCCGGTTATATACCCAAACGCTCCGGTCGCACAAGAGGCAAATAAGACCAGCGGCGAAACCTGCAAACTATACGCAATCGCAACCCCGATGGCAGCTCCGATTACGGGTGATTTTGCAGACAAAACAGTATCAGCTATGGACAGAAACTCACAATATGGCAGCTTCGATAATTGCTGTAAAATCAAGCCTATAATCAATGACGAAAACAAACCCAAAGCCATTGCTCCGGGTGCATCCACAAAATAACGTTTTAATAACTTCTCCATTCCCCCATTTTTATCACTATTGCATACAAAACGCATTTATGCCATTTCCTTGAAATGGATAAATGCGTTTATATTTATATTATTACTGATTAAATTGCTTATCAGAGATCTCTCGTTTCAGCTGTATCGATTTAGCTTCTTCATGCAACACTTCTTTCATCCGGCTACGCACAGACAAGCCTGCACTATCAACCGGACTTTGTCTTACTGAGTTTTTCAGATCTTTATAGCGTGCTTTGGTGATTTTGAATTTAAAATCATCCATAGAACCTTTTATATCAACCCCTACATTGAACGGAATCGGAGATTTCAAAAGAGAAACATGATAATCGAAGGTCATATCAATATTATGCTTTCCTCCTACAGCAGCCAGATAACGATCCATACCTATAAGGAACGGATAAATTTCAATCTGACCATTACGAACAATCAAATCAACAGAAACACTATCAATCACATTCCGTTCTCTGTTTTTAAATCTCAACATTTTTGATATCTGTGAGAATGTTTCGCCATCCATTAATACCAAGCTATCTCCTTTCAATTTGGCTGCACTCTGTATAGACTGAATGTCAATAGACATCGTTGAATCAAGTCTCGCTTCAGCAGCAATATTAAAATTCACACGTCCGTCAATTGAACGTAACATCGGAACCAATGTATCCAATGCCGGAATAAACTCCACTAATTTACCTACAATAATATCTTTCATTTTCAGATCGAAACCGGTATAAGCACTTGTTGTATCTTTTGTACTATACACTAACGTAGTGTTCATATCTGCCGACATGGTGTGTAAGTTCAAATCCATTAACTCAATACTCCGATTGCGAATAATCATTTCGCCCTTTATATTTTCGATTTCCAACTTACCGAAAAGAACCTTACGTATATCTATATCTAATACAAAATCAATACCATCGGGCACAACAAAAAGCTTCATCGGCTCCTCTGCCACGGGTTCGTTCTTTACTTCAGCTGCTGCCGCATGATTCTCGGGAACCATTTCCAAAGCCTTCGTTATCTCATTACAATTAATAAAATCTGAGGCAACAGACATTTTTCCGTAAAGCGTTGCTTTATCAAAAAAGACATTCTTCAGATTATAAAT
This sequence comes from Porphyromonadaceae bacterium UBA7332, assembly GCA_002471225.1. Classification (GTDB taxonomy): domain Bacteria; phylum Bacteroidota; class Bacteroidia; order Bacteroidales; family UBA7332; genus UBA7332. Next base: position 20,425 of record DKPO01000027.1, on the reverse strand, counting down.
TTGTCCCGTAACAGTCATATCTGAAGATCCGATATGAACCTTAGCTCCATTCAACGTAATCGCATCGTTACCTAATGACAATTTAGATGCCGGCATAGATATGATTAACGGAAAATCCGGTGTAAATAATTTTAGATTCTGAAAACCTAATACCCCTGTACTAATCCAGTGCTTAGAGTCTTTCCCGGCTTTCTCACTTTTCACATCAAAGGCTGCAAGTTGAAGCCCCATACGCTGATCACCGATTGCCGCATATAAAGAATCAAACTTCATAGACGAAGAGATCAACGGTAGTTTTTTATCTCTTTTTGATGGTGCTATACTAACTGTCGTTTTTGCAGCTCCTGTACGAATCGTGATCGAATCATTTAATGTTGCATCCAATGACGAATAACCGACTGTAGCACTCATAGAAGCTATCATGGTCGTATCTTTTAATGGAGATGTTTTAATATGAAGAGCAACATCATTTGCTTTTGCTTTCAACTTATTCTTTAGTTTCAGGTCAAAACCATCAAATCCGACAATCGCATTTAACAACGTTTTCCCTTGCTGAACCGTTGTATCTGCATTATTTGCCCCAAAAGCAAATCCCGCAGTGCGTACCTGTAAGTCAAAAGTATCTTTCGGACTAATGATCGCAATATCCGATACTTTCAATGATCCGGCTAATCCGATTTTACCCCAGTTCTCGTTTTTGACATCCGATACCCTGAATGTAGATTTCAATTTAGAGTCAACAATTCCTCGTAATTCGACACCTTCTTCAAGTGGAAACGTTTTTGCTAAATCCGTAAAATTGATGTTAGCATTAATATCACCCTCTACCGAAGGATCCAGAAGTATGGAGTTAATCTTAAATGCAGTATTCAGTTTTGAGGATGCACCTGCGAAAGAGAACTTATTCAATAAGAGATAAGACTCTGACTTATTTTCAAAATCAAGATAAGCTTTCAGATCAATATCTAATTTATCAATCCCATAAGGCATTCCTTTATATTGAGCAGAAGCATCTTTAATCAGGACCGCCACGTCAAAAACAGGAAGTTTATTTTGTCCATAAACACCCTTCAGTGTTCCATTTATTGCGACTGCACCTTTAGCAGTAACATCAACACTCTCTTTTACGATCGATTTGGGTATAAGATCAAGAACAGTCTTTAACGTTGGTACATTAAGTCCGAAATTCATATTGACATCCAGTTCTGATGATACAGAATCTTTTACGATCGTACCATTTGCAGCCAATTGAATCCCGTTAACTTCAAGTTGTGTATCATTAAGTGTATAAAGACCTTTACTTCTATCAATAAACAGGTGTGTATCCAAAGCAAAGCCCATCTTATTCACTAACAACTCACCCTGCTGCCAAATCAGGATATTACGCGTGTCCAGATGAAGCAACAGCGTGTTTTGTATATCAGAAAATGAACCCGAAACCTTAAAATTAAAGTTACGCAAATCTGCGAAAAGCTCAGTAGATCGATCATCAAAAGTCAGGTTCGCATTGCTTATCTGAATATTCTGTATATCTACTTTACCATTAAAAGACATCGAATCCGTTTGGAGCGAATCCGTTGGAACCGGAACAGTGTCACCCGTCAGTGCAATATCCCAGTTGGCTGCACCTTCTTTATTTTTGTATGCATAGATCGTTGCATCTTCGATCAATACATTATTAATCTTAATCTCATTGGATTGCAGCAAGGCAAACGGATTGACTGCAATTATACACGTATTGAATTTCAATAGTGAATCCTGCGGTGAGTTTGCTACAGAATCATGTAATGCATTTGATATTATTTCTCCTTTTTTCAATCTCAGCCCTACCTGAGGGAAGGTTTTAAAAAGAGTAATATCTACCGCCTCACAAGAGACCTTTGCATTTAAATAAGTATTAGCCTGATCAAGCACTATCGGCGTAAGTTTAGCAGGAGTCAATACAAAGTTTATGACAATAATCGTGGCAATTATTATCAGACTGATTATAGACCCTAATATCGCCAGTAGTATTTTAGCCGCTTTAGGTAGTTTAAATGACTTCATAGATTACTTAGGATTTGAATAATATTTTAGTTTAGTATGTTATTAAGCATCTGCAAAGATAAGAAGATGTTCCAAATATAAGCTTCCAGGCATTATGAGCTTTCTATTGAAATGATTTAATATATAATAGAAAACATAAAAAGGAGAACAAAATTAGCCTGCAAAAAATCAGAAGTATATCGAAAAATAGATATTTTTGTAAAGCAAACCGAACAATGTATTGAACTAAAACATTTAAACTTATGAAGCGAATTTCACAAATAGGGTTAGTATTGATAGTATTTTTGGCTATCAACTTAAATATCAATGCACAAAACAAAGATAACGAACGAGGATACATTGTCAAAACCGGCGAACTGGCTCCTGATTTCACGATGGAACTTACAGATGGTAAAACAATCCAATTGTCATCTTTGAAAGGAAAAATCGTTATGCTACAGTTTACGGCCAGCTGGTGTGGTGTTTGTCGTAAAGAGATGCCATTTATCGAAAAAGATATCTGGTTAAAACATAAGAACAACCCGAATTTTGCTTTGTTTGCAATCGACAGAGGTGAGACCAAAGAGAAGATTGAGCAATTGGTAAAATCAACAGGAATAACCTATCCGGTCGGAATGGATCCGAAATCCGAAATCTTTTTTAAATATGCTGAAAAGAACGCTGGAATCACAAGAAATATCATCATCGGCAAAGATGGTAAAATAGTGATGCTAACCCGTTTATTCGAGCCGGAAGAGTTTGAAGAGATGTGTAAAGCTATCGACAAACTTCTTGAATAATAAAATGTTCAATTTATTTAAGCATCTATTTGCAAAAGAATATCAGAATTCATACTTTTGGGCTATTAATCTGAATTTAAAAATTAAAATATATTCATTATGTCAGTTAACAAGGTTATATTAATCGGTAATGTAGGGAAAGATCCTGAAGTACGCTATCTTGATAATGGTGTTGCCGTGGCTTCTCTTACACTTGCAACTTCGGAAAGAGGCTATACTACCCAAACCGGAGTCCAGGTTCCTGAAAGAACTGAGTGGCATAATATCGTACTTTGGAGAGGTTTGGCTGAGATTGCAGAGAAATACGTACGTAAAGGCTCTCAAATATATATCGAGGGAAAAATCCGCACTCGCAACTACGAAGATCAAAATGGCGTAAAACGCTATGTTACTGAAATATTTGCAGACAGTATGCAGTTATTGGGTAAAAGAGATAACGGATCAGGTGCCGAAGGTGCTGCTTCTCCTCAACCTGCTTACAATAATCAACCTGCACAAAATACTTATCAGCAACCTGCACAGACTCAACCTGTACAACAGCCTGAACAGAATACGGCGGAAGATGATCTACCGTTCTAAAACTTTAAATATTTGGATGGAAGTAATGGTTTAACCCAACTACTTCCATTCTTATGTCAAACTAAATATTCATATACTTGGACTCAGATTCGTTTACGGAAATATTATCTTCCGTTCATTTTATTACACCAACTTTCGGTTCAATTGTCTCTTTGACAGTTGCAGTATTTTTATTATTAGCTTCGGGTTTTATTTCAGCTTCCGAAGTTGCTTTTTTTTCACTTGAGCCTAACGACCTGAAAGAATTGGATTCAGACAAAAATCCGAAAGACACATCTGTACTTAACCTTTTAAGTAAACCTGATCGACTATTAGCGACAATCCTCATTGCGAATAATTTTGTCAATGTGGCTATTGTTATGCTGCTTAATGTATTTTTTCTCCAGGTTCTGTATTTTGGAGAAGCACCAGTGCTACAATTCATTTTCCAAACAGTTATATTGACATTCCTGTTATTACTATTTGGAGAAATTATGCCTAAAATATATGCTACGAATCACTCTTTATCTTTTTCAAGAAGATCAGCAGGGGTTCTGATGCTTTTGCGCACCCTATTCAGACCGGTATCTTCCATCATGGTAAGATCAACACAATTTGTCAACAAATTAATCATCAAAAAAAATATCAACATTTCGATGGATGAGCTTTCTCATGCTCTTGAACTGACATCCCATGAAATAAAAGAAGAAAAGGATATACTTGAAGGAATCATCAACTTCGGTGATAAGATGGTTAGTGAAATTATGATATCACGTCTCGATATGGCTGCCATAGAGATCAATAGTAAATTCCGTGATATCGTAGATCAGATAATCAAACTTGGATATTCCAGAATGCCTGTTTATGCAGACACTCATGACCACATAAAAGGTGTTTTATATATAAAAGACCTACTTCCCTATCTGGACAGAGGAGATAACTTCAAATGGCAAACATTAATCAGGCCTGCTTATTTCGTCCCTGAAAGTAAGATGATCGATTCTCTTCTTGAAGAATTTCAGAAAAGAAAAATACACATGGCCATTGTGGTTGACGAATATGGAGGAACTGCCGGCCTGGTAACTATGGAAGATGTTCTGGAGGAAATCGTAGGTGACATCAGTGATGAGTATGACGACGAGGATAAACTCTATATCAAAATTGATAAGAACAACTATATTTTCGAAGGCAAAATACTTTTGAACGATTTTTATAAAGTTGTTGATTTGGATGAAGAATATTTCGAGGATGTTATCGGTGAGGCCGATACGCTTGCAGGACTACTTCTTGAAATAAAAGGAGATTTTCCGATGCGACGGGAAATCATTACTCACAAGAACTGTAACTTCCAGGTTATGGAGATGGATAAACATCGTATTCTACGTATCAAATTCACTATTACACCTGAATAATGCCAATTATAAAACATATACAAGAAGATAAATTCCAAATCGGCATATGGAAAATAACTGAAAGCGAGGATGAATTTCTAACCTCGCTTTCTGCATATCCGGATATTTGTGAGCAAGTCAACCGATTTAAGTCAAATACCCGAAAAATTGAATTTTTGTCCGTTAGACGATTAATACTGGAGATACTGGGATATATCCCTGTTATCAACTACACAGAATCCGGAAAACCCTATATAGAGAACAACACTTTATACATATCCATATCTCATACACAAGGGGCTTATGCTGCGGTATTACTATCAACTGAACCATTTATTGGTATTGATATTGAAGTACCTTCCGAAAGAGTCACCCGGATTGAAAATAAATTCTTATCGGATGATGAAAAGCCTCTTACTTTGGGTAAAGTTCGTACAGAGGCCCTCATGATATTCTGGTCAGCAAAAGAAACTTTATTTAAAGCAATCGATACAAACGAGATTGACTTCAAAAAGCATTTAAAAATAAAGAATTTTACACATTCTAAAATTGGAGAGATCGAAGCCGAATTCTGCAAAGAGAAAGATTTCTGGAAAGGAAGTATTCATTATATCAGCAATGATCACTATATCCTGACATGGATACATAGAACATAAGAATATTCTGCCAAAAATAACGTATCAGCTTTAATCTATTTCGTCTGATTAATTGTTTTATTATATACGATTGATTTAATAGTTGTTACATTTTACACTTTAATCAATATAACGCAAAACTGTGTTAAAATCTCGAAGATATCCTGCTTTTCATTTTTAATATAGTTAAAATTTAAAACTAGGTATTTTCTAATCCTATACATTCAATTAGATTTGCAATCCATAAAATTTATGAGGATTTTTTAATCTACATAACTACTTAACGAACAACACTTTTACAATAGAGAGAAAATATAGAGAATATAAATAACTAAAACCAAAAATTGAGATTATGAAATTTCGTTATTTCCCGATTTTCGCGTTGATTTTATTATCAACTTCATGCGGAAAGAAAAAAGAACAAAGTCTTGACTATACACCTACAGTTATGGCTTCTGTTGTTGAGTCTTTATCACAGATAAATAAAGACTATGCGGGTGTAGTGCAAAGTGATCGTTTCAGTAATCTGGCTTTCCGCGTACCGGGACAACTTATTAAATTAAATGTTGTTGGTGGTCAACGTGTAAAAAAAGGAGAGTTAATTGCTGAGCTTGATCCGCGAGACTATATCTTGGAATTAGATGTAAACAAATATGCTTACGAGGCTGCAAAAGTTCAATTACAACGTTATGAACGCTTAATGCAACAAGAGGCTATTTCAAAACAAGATTTAGAGAATGCGGGTATCAATTACGAAAGAGCAAAAGCAAACTATGAAAACTCGCAGTACAAAATGCAGGACACGAAACTTTATGCTCCGTTTTCAGGTTCTATTGAGCGTAAATTAGTAGAAAACTTCCAAAAAGTACAAGCCGGTGAACCTATCGTAAGATTAGTTGACCCAAGTGATCTATACATTTGGTTTACTGTATCTGACAACAGCTGGAAATTACTTGAAGACAAAAAAGAATTTTATGTTGTATTCGATGTTCTTCCTGGTAAAAAATACAAAGCTAAAGTAAAAGAAATTTTAGACATGTCTCCTGACGGATCAGGTATTCCAATAACATTGTGGATGGACGATCCTGCATTTGATGAAGTTAAAACTCAAATTAAACCAGGATTCTCATGCCGGGTTTTATTCTCTGTAGAGCTAAATCAATCTGAGGCTGTTTCAATACCTCTATCTGCTATCTTTGCTGATCCTAACAATTCAAAAACAAGTGTTTATGTATTAGACACTAACCAATCCAAAGTAACAGAAAGAGTTGTGAAGAAAGGTCAATTAATCGGTACTGATCGTGTAACGATTCTTGAGGGTCTTAAACCAGGCGAATTAGTTATCTCTGCCGGCGTTTATGACATTCAAAACGGTCAAGCCGTGAAAGTTCTTAAATAATCGAGTAAGTTAGACGTTTTACTGATTAACTACTAATTAAATCACAGAAAATGAATTTAGCCCAATTTTCGATAAAAAATCAAAAGATCATATACTTCTTTCTTGCTATCTTATTGATAGGTGGAGTATTAGCTTTTGACAAGTTAGGAAAAAAAGAGGATTCGCCTTTCGTTATTAAACAATGCGTTATCCTGACTCAATACCCGGGTGCGACACCTCAAGAGGTCGAGCAACTCATCACAGAACCTATTGAGCGTGAAATCCAAAGTATGCGCAGGGTTTATAAAATTAAATCCGATTCATATTATGGTATGTCTAAAATCTCTCTAGAGTTAATTCCATCTGCACCAGCAAATGAAATTCCTCAGATGTGGGATGAGTTAAGACGTAAAGTTCTGAATATCCAACCTAAACTTCCTCAGGGAGCTTCTGCCATTACTGTATCCGATGACTTCGGTGATGTATTCGGTATTTATTTTGGTTTATCTGCAGGTGATGGTTTCTCAAATAGTGACCTTCGCTATTGGGCAGAAGAAATCAAAAAAGCCTTAGTTACTGTAGATGGTGTACAAAAGGTTGGTCTGTTTGGAGATCAATACGAAGTTGTAAACGTATTCGTTTCTTCTTCTAAATTAGCGAATATGGGGGTTAATCCGGATGCTATTGCCCGTACTATCAATGCTCAGAATCAGATTGTGAGCACAGGTATGAAGCAAGCTGGTGATTTGCAAATGAAAATCATTGCGGATGGAACATATAAAACATTAGATGATATTCGCGAACAATTGATCCAATCAAACTCAGGTCAATTCATTCGTTTAGGTGATATAGCTGAAATTGAAATGGGCTATATGGAACCTCCTAAAAACTTAATGCGGGTTAATGGAACAAAAGCCGTTGCTATCGGTGTTTCAACGGACCCTGAAAGAGACGTTGTAAAAACAGGAGAATTAGTTCGTGAGCGTTTGGCTCTTCTTTCTCCTCAAATTCCGGAAGGTATTCAGGTTGTTTCTCTATATCCGGAAGATATCATTGCAAAAGAGGCTAATAACGGATTTATTTTAAATCTGGTTGAGTCGCTTGTTATCGTTATCGTTATCATCATGATGGTAATGGGTCTTCGTGCAGGTATTCTTATTGGTAGTTCACTGATCTTCTGTATTAGTGGTACACTGCTAATCATGCAATTTATGGGTGTCGGTCTGAACCGTACGTCTCTTGCCGGATTTATCATTGCCATGGGTATGCTCGTAGATAATGCAATCGTTGTGACAGATAATGCACAGATTGCAATGAAACGTGGCGTTGAGAAAACGAAAGCTCTTATTGATGGTGCAACTATTCCTCAGTGGGGACTTCTTGGTGCAACACTTATTGCTGTATTCTCTTTCTTACCATTGTATTTAGCTCCGTCTGCTGTTGCTGAAATCGTAAAACCTTTATTCGTTGTATTGGCAATTTCATTATTGTTAAGCTGGGTTTTAGCCTTATCGCAAACGACGACATTCGGTAACTTTATCCTGAAAAAAGATGATAAAGACACCGGAGATCCTTATGGCTCCAAATTCTATCAAAAATTTGAAGCTCTGCTTCGTACGTTAATCAAAAGACGCTGGTTGACTATTTGCTCTATGATTGGTGCATTATTCCTTGCATTATTTGTAATGGGTATTATGCCTCAAAACTTCTTCCCTAGCATGGATAAACCCTATTTCCGTTCAGATTTATTCTGGCCTGAAGGTTACAATATCCGTACTGTAGAAAAAGACATGAAGAAAATTGAGGCCGATCTGATGAGTAAGCCTCATGTAAAAAATGTCTCCATTACAATGGGTGGTAGTCCATTGCGTTATTATCTTGCAAGTTCATCATTCGGTCCGGCTGATAACTTTGCAAACATTTTGATTGAATTAGATGATTCAAAACTAACCATTCCTTATGAAGAGGAATTCGAAAAATATATTCGCGAAACTTATCCGAATATTGTTGTTCGCTCTTCATTATTCAAGTTGTCACCGCTTCCGGAAAGTACAATTGAGATCGGATTTACCGGTCAAAACATTGATACACTGGAAATGTTAACGAATAAAGTAATGGATATCATGCGTGATATGCCTGAATTCACGAATATTCGCAACAGCTGGCACAATAAAGCAGGAACATGGATTCCTACTTATTCTCAGGAAAAAGGTCAACGTTTAGGTGTTACCCGCCAATCAATGGCTCAGTCTGTGAAAATAGCTACAGATGGGCTACCTATTGGAGAATTCCGCCAACGCGACCGCTTTATGCCTATTTTAATCAAGGATCAGGATGTTTCAAACCTGACTTTGAATAACCTGAGAACATTCCCTGTATTTACAAATCAAGGACAAACCACTCCGCTTGAACAAGTAACTGTGGATACCGAATTCGATTTTAAATACTGGATGATCCGTCGCTACAACCGTGATCGTTTAATGATGGCTCAGTGTGACCCTAAACGTGGTGAAAATGCGATTGCTGGTCAACAAGCATTGTGGAATCGCGTTCAGGACGAAATTAAAGTTCCTGAAGGATACTCAATGAAGTACTACGGTGAAAAAGAAAGTCAGGATGAGTCTAACGAGGCTCTTGCTAAAAACATGCCATTAACTGGTATCTTGATTTTCATTACTTTGCTATTGTTATTCAAAACATACCGCAAACCGATTGTCATTTTGCTAATGCTGCCTCTGATTTTCATTGGTGTCGTATTAGGACTTGTTGTTACGGGCAAAAGCTTAGACTTCTTTGCTACATTAGGTCTTCTGGGACTAGTCGGTATGAATATTAAGAATGCAATTGTACTGGTCGATCAGATTGGTATTGAAGCTGAAGCCGGACTAAGCCCTCTGGAATCTGTAATTGCTGCAACTAAATCAAGAATTGTGCCGGTAGTAATGGCTTCAGGTACTACAATTCTGGGGATGTCTCCGTTGTTGTTTGATGCAATGTTCGGAGGTATGGCTGCGACTATCATGGGTGGTCTGCTTATTGCATCGGTATTGACTCTGTTCATTTTACCTGTTACATACTGTATCGTTTTACGCATTAAATCATAAATTAGATTCGGAGGGTAGAACCTCCGGATTTATTCTAAAATATTGAATCTATGAAATTCAAATATATTCTTCCTGTAGCTCTTTTACTTGCTTCATGGGGTGCTAATGCTCAAAATGAACTATCTCTTGACAACTACAGAGAACTTGTTTTGAACTACAACCAGGATATCAAAAAAGCTCAGGAACAAATTATAGCAACAGATGCGAAGCGTAAAAGCATTCGTACTGGTTTCTTACCTGCGATTGATTTTCAGGGAGATTATTTCTATAATCTGAGAGAAGCTGAAAAAGGAGGACGTTCTCCTCACATTTATCAGGCAGGTGTTACATTAAGCCAAAATCTATGGGACGGTGGTTATACATGGGCATCTAACAAAAGTGGTAAAATTCAAAAAGAAATATCAATTCTGGCTGAAGATCAAACATTAAATAACATCATTTATCAAGCTGATCTTGTTTACTGGACTGCAGCAGCTAATAAAGATATGTATCAAACAATGATACAATATCATAGCATTGTTAAAAGTCTGTTTGATGTTATCAGCAAAAGATTTGAAGATGGATTGATCGCCCGTACTGATTTATTAATGGTACAAACACGTTTGAAAGAGGCTGAAGTAGCTTTGACTAATGCAAAAAAATCATATCTGATAGCTAATCAGGGCTTGAATATATTGATGGGCTTTGAACCGAATGCAGATAACTCAGCATCGGAGTCTATCAATACTCAAATTCCGATTCCGGAGTTTGTTACCGTTAATGAAGCTCTTGACAACAGACCGGAATTTGCAATTGCTGAAAAACAAATTGAATTAGCTGAGCAAAATAAGAATATTGCTAAATCAAAAACGAATCCTAAGTTTTATGTAGGAGCTAAAGCGGGTTATGGCAATCAGAATGTATTCATGTACAAGACCTGGCAAAACGGGCTATTTGCAAGTGTGCAAATTCCTCTATTTCATGGTGGAGACAGATTCTACTCAACTAAGGCAGCGAAAGCGAATGTTGTTATTCAGCAATTAAATCTTCAACAAACTGCAGACCAGATCTCTTTGGAGTTAAGCAATGCGATTACAAGTGTTGAAGAATCAGGAGAAGCAATTCGTATAGCAATGGAGTCTTTGAATATTGCAAAACAAAGTTTGGATATCAATACTTTCAGTTATAATGAAGGTCGTTTGACAATTCTGGATGTTTTACAATCTCAATTGTCATGGATTCAGGCTAGCAGCAACTTAATTCAGGCAAATCTTGCCCATAAAGTAGCTATTGCCGACTACAAAAAAGTTATTGGAGAATAACAAATACATACCTGCAAAAAAAGCTGTTTGAGTAATTCAAACAGCTTTTTTTTATCCTGATTATTTACCTGATTTACTTTTCAGATAAGCATACATCCCACTATAATAAGGAATTTCGATCTGATGCTCCTTCGCTTTCTCAACAATATAACCGGTCAATGCTTCCAGCTCAGTAGACCGCTTTTCGGCAAAATCTCTCTGCATGGATGTGGTTGTACCCGCATCAAATTTACTTATACTAAGCAAATGCTTCTCAAACAGAACTTCAGGCAATGAAACACCGCAAGCATAAGCAACCTTTCTGAACTCCTTAAATAAGTCTTTCAGCAAGTCCTGATAAATAGCATTGTCTGCGATCATTCCATAAGTAATATCTAAATAGGACGTTAATGTAGCTACCGGAGAAATAAACGAGAATTTTTCCCAAACGGCATAATCTGTTTCTGTACTTAGAACGGAATCAACACCCGCATCAACCAATATATTTTGTAATCGAAGCATTTCATAGGTTACTGCTTTTTGTCCCCAAATAAACCGGGCTATCCTTCCGGTCTCAACGATTACTCCGGGAGATTGAACATATGAAACAATGTAAGCACATCCTTTCATAATACCCGATTTGATCCTTTTACTTAGAATATCATGAACCTCAACACCATTCAAGAAAGGAATTACAATAGTCGAATCTTGCAATAATGGAGTTATCTCACTTAACAAATTTTCTAAATCATATGATTTAGTGCAAAGAAAGACATAATCCATCTTTGGCATTTTCTTTATATCATTGGTTACCAGCTTAGGAAAGCTCTGAATCTCATAATCTTTCGCTTTTAAGAGTATTCCATTTTCTTCTATCGCTTGTAAATTCTTGCCTCTTGCCAGAAAATATACCGAAATTTCTTTATGCCCTAATGAGGAATAATAAGATAGTTTCGAACCTAAATACCCTCCGACACCTCCTAATCCGCAAATCAGAATTTTAATTGTATCATTCATAATAGTTGCTATTTTATAAAATGAAAACTCTAAATATCTATGCTATCTGTTCAAGACCATTTTTAAGCTTAAAATTAAGCTAAAATCAGAACAAAATCGTATGTTTGCATATTATAAACAGACGTAATAAACTAATCAAACAGTCTTTACTGTTAGTATGAACAAACATAATATATAAATAGATTATGAATTATTTCAGACAGAACTCTTTTTTACCTCCTGTAACAAGAAACTTAATTATCATAAACTTTCTTGTTTGGCTGGCTTCTATAACATTGCCTTCTATTTTAATTAAACAATTCGGTATTCATTTTGATCCTTATAATTGGTTTGGACTACATTATTTTCAAGCTAAAGATTTCAATGTAACTCAATTATTCACTTATATGTTTATGCACGATCCGAATGGTATCGGACACGTTTTCTTCAATATGTTCTCCGTTTTTATGTTCGGCCGTGCACTGGAGCAGTTCTGGGGTGGTAAGAAGTTCCTTTTCTACTATGTTACAACCGGAATCGGAGCTGCCATAATACAACAGATAGTTTGGTATTTTATCATCTCTAATTATGTTTCACATATGCCTATGATCCCGGATATGGCGACGTTCACGAATGAACTACTTACCGTTGGAGCATCAGGAGCTGTATTTGGCATATTATTAGCATTTGGAATGTTGTTCCCGAATATACCGCTATATATTATGTTTATACCCATTCCTATCAAAGCGAAATATTTTGTAATATTCTATGGCGTTTTGGAATTATTTATGGGAGTTGGCAATCTAACCGGAATCAAGGGCGATAATATTGCTCACTTCGCTCATTTGGGCGGTATGCTATTTGGCTATTTATTAATTCTATATTGGAAGAAAAAAGGAAACAACAACAATGGAACATTTTATTTCTAATTTAAAAACACAGTTTAAACAGGGCGGGATTCTAATTCAGTTGATTTATATCAATGTTTTGATTTTTCTGTTAGCCTCCATATTAAAAGTTATAGGTACACTATTAGGTTTTGGTAGTGAAATAAACCATATTCTTGAATATTTCTATTTACCTTCAAATCTACAAACATTTATATTCAGACCATGGACTTTAATTACATATATGTTCTTCCACCAGGATATCCTGCATATCCTGTTTAACATGTTGTGGTTGTATTGGTTTGGAACAATATTTAAAGCACATTTCAATCCCAGAACGCTGGGAGGGCTTTATTTCCTTGGAGGAATCTTCGGAGGTATTATATTTCTGATATCTTACAACGTATTTCCATACTTTGAAGCAGCACGTTACAGTAGTACCTTAATTGGCGCATCCGCTTCAGTTCTCGCAATTGTAGTAGCTACAGCTTTCAGATTACCCAATCTGAATCTTCAGTTCTTTTTGTTAGGAACAATCAAGCTTAAATGGGTTGCTCTTGTAATCGTTCTTTTAGATTTGATCAGTATTACCTCTGATAATGCCGGAGGTCACATTGCTCATTTAGGTGGAGCATTAGCCGGATATATCTTCTCATTAAACTGGAGATCGGGTAAAGACATTACCAGCTATATCAATAAGATCATAGATCAGATTGTAAATCTGTTCAAACCCAAAAATCGTCTTAAGGTTAAAGTAAACAGAAGATCTCCTCTTGAAACGGATCAGGAGTACCGGAACCGTAAGAAAAATGCACAAGATGAAATCAATGCCATACTTGATAAAGTAAAAAAGTCGGGATATCAAAGCTTAAGCGATCCTGAGAAAAGACGCTTATTTGAAGAAAGCAAAAAGAATTGACTTTAATTCCATGATAAAAAATAAAAAAGGAAATCGCATCTTCAGAGGAATATCGATTATATTTCACTCAACGCTGCTTACAATCAATTTAGCCATTGCGCTATTAATGATTGTATCAGCTTTCAGTGACAGGATTCCTCCGGATAAAATCCCTTATATATCATATTTAGGGATGGGCTTTCCATTTCTGGCTGTAGGCACTATTTTATTTCTAATATACTGGCTACTCAAACAGAAATGGTATAGTTCTCTCATATCCATAACTTCTCTGCTCGTTTCGGCAACCGCTTTATTCACTTATTTCCCGATTAATTACAGCACGCAAATACCACCACCTGAGAGTTTCAAACTCTTATCCTACAATATTCGCCAGTTTAATTTCGGAGAGAGAGATAAAGATAAAAAGAATCCGACCTTAGAATATATTGCTGATCAGAATGCTGACATTATATGCCTGCAGGAGTTTGGATATTCAGATAATAATGCCATGCTGCGATTTGAAGAGATCCGAAAAAGATTAAAGAAATATCCTTATTATCATGTCTATAAGATCACGGATAATCACTGGCATAAATACGGCCTTGCCTGCTTTTCCAAATATCCGATCTCGGATATCAAACCATATCGTTTCAGAAAAGACGGAGCAAATGCTGCCATAGCCTATACATTGAAAATCAACGGAAAGAAAGTACGACTATTTAATTGCCATCTTGAATCGAATCGTTTTACGACAGAAGACCGTAAATTCTATAAAGGATTGATCGAGAAATTCAGCACCGAAAAACTGAATGATTTTAATGCAAAGATTGTAAAGAAGATGGATCGCGCTTTCCTTGAAAGGGCGAAACAGGTCAATATGCTACGGAAAGATATTGACAACTGCAATCTTGATATTATTATCTGTGGTGATTTTAATGACACCCCTATCTCCTATGCATACAGAAAAATGAAAGGAAAATCATTATCAGATGCGTTTGTAAAAACAGGAAACGGATTGGGTATCACGTATTTTGAAAACCACTTCTACTTCCGTATAGACCACATATTATACTCCGATTCTTTACAAGCTTATGATTGTAAAATCGGCAAAGTAAAACACTCTGATCACTATCCGATCAGTTGTTATTTCAGTTTCAAATAATCGAAATCTAAAACCATAAATTAAACACTTTAAGATTATGAGAAATTTATTAATTGGTATTGCAACTACTTGTATTATGACAACTGCTTGTACAGAAAAAAAGACAGAACAGAATCCTTTTTTCACTGAGTGGAATACACCTTACGGTATTCCTCCTTTCGAAATGATTCAAATAACAGATTATATGCCTGCTTTTGAAGCCGGGATCAAACAGCATACAAAAGAAATTGATTCTATAGCTAATCAGGAATCTGCTCCTACATTCAAAAACACTATTGAGCCATTAGAGTATTCGGGAAAACTCTTAAGCAAAGTCTCAAACGTTTTTTTCAATATAACTTCTGCTGAAACCAATGATTCACTTCAGACTCTGGCTAAAGATATCATGCCTATGCTTTCTGAACATGATGATAATATGTATTTGAATGAGAAGTTATTCCAGAGAGTAAAAACTATCCATAAAAATCAAAGTTCAGAAAATCTAACTCCTGAACAAAAGCGCGTATTAGATAACTATTACAAGAATTTTGTACGATCCGGAGCTCTTCTTTCTGCAGAACAAAAAGAAGAAATGAAAGAGATTAACAAAGAATTGTCAGTCCTGACACTTCAATTCGAAGAAAATGTTTTGGCCGAAAAAAACAACTTTGCTTTAGTCATTGAAAACGAAGAAGATCTTGCCGGCTTACCTGCTGATATCATTTCTGCTGCCGCTGAAGATGCTAAAAGTCGTAATCTGGATGGCAAGTGGGTAATTACATTGCAAAATCCTAGCTGGATTCCTTTTCTACAATATTCCGATAAGAGAGATCTTCGTGAAACTGTTTATAAAGCCTATATTAATCGGGCTAACAACGGAAACAAGTACGACAATAACGAGATCATTAATAAAATAACGAATTTACGTATTCGCAAAGCCAATCTTTTGGGATTCCCGACTTACGCTGACTTCGTATTAGACGATACAATGGCCAAAACACCAGATAATGTTATGGCACTGCTAACTAAACTATGGACGAAAGCTGTACCGAAAGCTAAAGAAGAAGTTATTGAAATGCAGACAATTGCTAATACAGAAGGTGCAAATATAAAAATTCAACCTTGGGACTGGTGGTATTATGCCGAAAAAGTACGTAAAGCTAAATATGACCTGAATGAAGAAGAGATCAAACCTTATTTCCAGGTTGAAAATGTACGTGACGGTGCATTTATGGTAGCTAACAAATTATGGGGAATCACATTTGAAGAAATTACGGATGCGCCAGTTTACAATAATGAAGTAAAAGCGTTCAAAGTAAAAGATTCTAATGGCGAATTATTATCTGTATTATTGGTTGACTACTTCCCGAGAGCAGGAAAACAAGGTGGAGCATGGATGAGTAATTTCCGTGAGCAATACAAAGAAAACGGCAAAGATATCAGACCTATCGTCGTAAATGTAGGTAACTTTACAAGACCAACAGGAGATAAGCCGTCATTATTGACACTGGATGAAGTAGAAACATTATTCCACGAATTCGGACATGCTTTACACGGCATGCTGGCCAATTCAACTTATCCATCTGTTTCAGGAACAAATGTATCCCGCGATTTTGTTGAATTACCTTCACAAATAATGGAACATTGGGCTACACATCCGGAAGTATTAAAAATGTATGCAAAACACTATGCTACGGGTGATACGATTCCAGATGTTTTAATTGAAAAGATCAACAAAGCGGCTACATTCAATCAGGGTTTCGCAACAACCGAACTTGTAGCAGCTGCTATCTTAGATATGAAATGGCATACAATCAGTCAATCTCAAAAAATAGATCCTCAGCAATTTGAAAGCCAGATCGTAGAGGAAATCGGATTAATTCCGGAGATTGCACCAAGATACAGAAGCACCTACTTTAATCATATTTTCAGCGGTGGATATTCAGCCGGATATTATAGTTATTTATGGGCTGAAGTATTAGATGCAGATGCCTTTGATGCTTTCGTTGAAAAAGGAATATTTAATCAGGAGGTAGCGCAGGCTTACCGAAAAAATATTCTTGAGAAAGGAGATAGCGAAGAGCCTATGACTTTGTATTTAAAATTCAGAGGAGCGGAACCAAACCCTGATGCATTATTACGAAATAGAGGTTTAAATTAATCAAACTGATTATTTTATAAATATCCGGGAGGAGAAAATGAAACTTAGCTCAATAAAAGTGAGAAAAGTATCATTTTCTCCTCTTTATATTGCCGGACTGTTCATAAAAAGGCTGGATTTTGTTAGTTATAAATTGAAAAAAAGGATATATTTGCGGACTATTAGAAAAATATCAATTAATTAACAATAAGAATAAAAGTACATCAAAATGCAAAACAAAGGATTTGTTAGGGTTTTTGCAGTGCTCCTTACTCTGGTATGTATTTTCTACTTATCGTTTACATTCGTAGCCAATAAGTACATGAATGAGGCAGAGCAGACTGCAGGAGGAGACCGAGTGAAACTAAGCTACATCTTAGATTCGCTTTCGACGGAAAAGGTATGGGGGCCCTATACTTTCAAAGAAGTCCGTGAAATGGAGATTAACCTTGGTTTGGACCTTAAAGGAGGTATGAATGTTATCCTGGAACTTAACGTGGGTGACGTTTTAAAATCTCTTTCTGGTAACAACAGGGATGAAAACTTCAACAAAGCTATTGCTGCAGCTAACATCAGAAATGCTAAAGGTGAGAAAGATTATATCAACCTTTTCGCTCAGGAATACCAAAAAGTTAGCCCTAACGGGAACCTTGCTGCTATTTTCGGAACATTCGAATTAAAAGATAAAATCAATTCTAATTCAACAAATCAAGAAGTTCTTAAAGTTCTTAATGAAGAATTGGAAAGTGCTATCAGCAATTCATTTAACGTTCTACGTACACGTATTGACCGTTTCGGTGTTGTTGCTCCTAACATCCAACGTATGGAGCAAGCTGGTCGTATCTCTGTTGAGCTTCCGGGTATCAAAGAACCGGAGCGTGTTCGTAAACTTCTTCAGGGTAGCGCAAACCTTGAGTTCTGGGAAACTTACGAAAGTGCAGAAATTCTTCCTGCTCTTCAGATGGCTAACAATATGTTAGTTTCAACTGAAGCAACGGTTGATACTACTAAAGCTGAGGCAAAAAAAGAAGAAGCTCCTGTTTCAGCTGCTGACTCTATTTTGAATAAAGTAGCTTCTCAAAATGAAGATCAAGCTAAATTAGCTGCTGATAATGCTGAATACGAAAGAAGAAATCCTCTTTTCTCTAAACTTCAGCCTGCTTTAATGCAGAATGGTGCTCCTGCTCCGGGACCGGTGGTAGGTTACGCTCACTATAAAGATACAACAGCTATCAATCAGATGCTACATACAAAAGCAGTTAAAGATTTATTACCGCGTGGTACTAAATTAAACTGGAGTGTAAAAGCAGTTGATGAAAAAGGACAGTTCTACCAATTGATCGCTCTTAAAGCATCAAACAGAAACGGTGAACCGGCTTTAGGCGGAAACGTAATTACAGATGCAAGAGCTGACTTTGCTCAGAACGGAAGTGGACAAGAGGTTTCTATGTCTATGAACCAGGAAGGTGCAAAACAGTGGGCTCGTATTACTCGTGAAAACGAAAAGAAATCGGTTGCTATTGTTTTGGATGGCTATGTATATTCTTATCCTCGTGTAAATGGTGAAATTCCTAATGGTAGATCTTCTATCAGCGGTAACTTCACTCCGGAAGAAGCGAAAGACTTAGCAAACGTACTTAAGTCAGGTAAAATGCCTGCAACAGTTAAAATCATTCAGGAAGAAGTTGTTGGTCCTTCTTTAGGACACGAAGCTATCAGCGCAGGTGCTATTTCATTCGTGATTGCACTTATCCTGTTAATGGTATATATGATGGCAGTTTACGGTATCGTACCTGGTATCATTGCTAACTTAGGACTTGTTTTCAACATGTTCTTTACTATGGGTATCCTGGCGTCATTCCACGCTGTACTTACTCTTTCGGGTATTGCCGGTCTGGTTCTGTCGTTAGGTGTTGCTGTCGATGCGAACGTATTGATTTACGAACGTGCGAAAGAAGAATTACGTAATGGTAAAAACTTGAAGAAAGCGGTTGAAGATGGTTATAACAATGCATTCTCAGCGATCTTTGATGCCAACCTTACTTCAATCATTACAGCTATCATCCTGTTTATGTTCGGTACAGGTCCTATCAAAGGATTTGCAACAACATTGATCATCGGTTTGGTTGTTTCATTCTTTACTTCTGTATTCTTAACTCGTTTGGTTTACGAGAGAGGTCTTGCTAAAGGATGGTTCAAAAACCTTACTTTCACAACTTCTATCAGCAAGAACATGTTGGTTAACCCTAAGATTGACTGGGTTAAACTTCGTAAGAAAGGATATGTTATCTCTGCGATCGTTGTAGGTGGATTCCTTATTTCATTCTTCGTTAGAGGTTTGAACTATGGTATTGACTTTACTGGTGGACGTAACTATATCGTACGTTTCGAAAATCCGGTAAATACTCAAGAGGTTCAAAAAGATTTGTCTCCAGAGTTTGACGGTGCTTCATTAAGCGTTATTACGATTGGTGAAAACAACCAGGTTCGTATTACAACTAACTACAAAATTGCAGATGAATCACCATTAGTTGATGATGAAATCACAGCTAAACTTTACAAAGGTCTGAAACCATTGTTAGGTGAAACTACATTAGACGGATTTACTCAAAATAATATTATGAGTATCCAGAAAGTAGGTCCTGCAATTGCAAAAGATATTACAACCGGAGCAATCTGGGCTGTTGTATTCTCAATGATCGGTATGGGTCTTTATATTTTGATCCGATTCCGTGACATTTCGTTCTCAGCAGGTACAATCGCTTCAGCATTCCACGATACATTGATCATTATCGGTGTTTACTCGTTATTCCACGGTTGGTTACCGTTCTCTATGGAGATTGACCAGTCGTTTATTGCAGCCGTTCTGACTGTAATTGGTTATTCGGTAAATGATACCGTGGTTATCTTTGACCGTATCCGTGAGATTATTGGTTTACATCCTAACGTGGATCGCAAAACTTTAATCAACGATGCTTTGAATACTACATTAGCTCGTACGATCAGTACATCATTAAGTACATTTATCGTATTAACATGTATGTTCATCTTAGGTGGTGACATTATCAGAAGCTTCTGTTTTGCTTTGATGGTAGGTATTGTAACAGGTACTTATTCAACTCTATTCATCGCGGTTCCGATTGCGTTTGAAATTCAAAACAAAAAAAGCAAACTTAAAGAGTAATCAAAAGT